>VSNM01000040.1:0-41412 GCA_009774245.1 Lachnospiraceae bacterium
ATATTTAAATCAGGTATCCTGTCACGGACTCAGGACGGCAGCAGGATTTGGTATTAACATGAAATGTATTTAAAAAATGGTTTACATTAAATAAAAGTTTGACCGTAACATGAAGGGCTGCTACATGGAACTGTGGAAATCCGACTGCGATGTGGAACGTGCCACATGTGAATATGAAGCACGCCACGGGAAGGGGATACAATAGGTTTCAAACCTGAAATGAATCAAAAAACTATCCGGCACGGACATACGCCCGCCGAACAATTTTTTTGACCTTTATGGACAGCAGTTGGTGTCCTGTCCTGCTGGACGAAAACTGAACATAAGATATAAAACTGAACCGGGAAAACAAATACAAAAAGACGGAAAACAGCATTCCTGCTGCCCCCCGTCCCGTAACATTATTCCGTCAGTAACGTCGCCGTCCCGGTGCATCAATACTCGTAGTGCCATATATACAGGAGTGATTCATCCAGTTCATCCCAGCTAATAAATCTCCCCCAGTGCATTTTCCTGTCGTCATTCAGGTTCGATTCCACTACGGTGATGCCGTCATCACTGCGGGAAAGCACAACCATGACATGACCGAGTCCTCTGGATCCCGGAATGTAAACCTCGTCGCCTACCCTTAAGGAGCTTTCCGCGACACTGCGGGAACCTATCGACCTTTTGGGAACGCATCCATCCACGGTGATTAACTCGTCGTCCTCGTCACCTCTTGCGACCCATCCCACGCGGATACCATTAGGATCCCCATACAGTCCGTTTGTGATTTTGGCCGCACCGGTACTGCAGATTCCAACCTTCATTCCTTCGGGATACTGCTCCTTGAGCGAGAGAAGCCTTGCCTGCACCTGCTGCTCGGTCCAGCCCACATGGACGTAACCCGCCGCGTCAAACTGCTGCTGCAGTCTCTGCTTCTCCTGCAGGAATGTTGCCTTGTCAACCTCCTCTCCGTCTGTGAAAAGCCAGAAAGGTCCGTTGCCGATGTCCACCGTGGTCTGCACGGGTGTGGTTACCGTCGCAGTGTCGGCCGCCGTATCCGCCGTCCCGTCCACGGACTCGCCCCCTGTAGCGCCCTCATACGGAATCCTGCCCTCCTTCTGTCCGAAGTTTACATAGTGGCTGTACAGCGCCTCGGGACTCGTCCCTACGGCCGCCGCCACGTCCGGATACAGCGCCGCGTAGTACACCGGGTCGAAGCTGCCGGCGTCCTCCTGATCCGCACGCGCGGGACTGGTAACCATCCCTGCGCCTTCCACGGCGCCGAATGCCATTGCCGCCGCCATTGCCCCCACGATAAGTTTCTTTGCAAAATTTTCTCTTTTTTTCATTTTAATGTCCTCCTTTTCTTCGTTTCATCTTGTATTGCCGTTTTTAATATGGCAGTACGTTATAAATACTTTTTTGTTTTTAAGTGTTTACCCTCCAAATGCTACGCCGCATTCTATCCATCGTTCATATGGTTCCTCCTCGTTTCTATACTTCGGGCAGCGGCATCCCGCCGTCCACGAAATCATGCCATCTCCTGCTGCCATACCAGTTTGGAGAAAATCAGTGTATCCTAATAAGTATTTTATCTCATTATGATGAATTTTGTCAACATGACACGATAAATCAATTTCCAGTCCCGCCGATGCCATATTCCAGCGCATATACAGGCAGCAGGAATACCTACCCTGCCTATAGCAGAATTCTTCCCCGCAGTAAGACTGCAGGGAGTTCTTTACTATGCTGCAGTATTGAATGAAATCTACAAAAAAAGAAGCAGTATCTCTAAATACCGCTTCTTTTTAATCATACATTATCCAAAAACCCAAAATCAGAAAATACAGAAATCAGTTCATGTATGTCAGTCTTTTCTCAATACCGTTCTGGAGCAGGACGGATATTACCAGATTCTGCAATGTTTTAACCGGCCGGATCTGTGATTCTTTTTAGTTTCTAATATAATCCAGATTCCCACAGTTTTTCAGGGGAGATATGATAAATTTTGCTTTTCCCACGATATTTTCAAGCGGAACATATTTTTCTGTCCAGAACCGGCTGTCGTTCGACTGGTTCCTGTTATCCCCGAGAAAAAAATAACACCCATCAGGCACCACATAAATGCCGTCCCCCCTGCCGTTCATCGGTCTTCTTATAAATGAATCATCCAGTTCCGTTCCGTCTGCATAAACACATCCGCCCGACACCTCGATGGTCTCTCCGGGCAGCCCGATAACGCGTTTTACAAACAGCTCATCCGGACTGTCCGGGGGATAGAAAAAAAGTATGTCATATCTTTCAATGTCCTCCCCTTCGATGCCATACCGCGTACCCAGAATCAGATCGCCGGTTTTTATTGTATCCTCCATGCTGCCTGACACTGCCCGGTCCAGACGCCACACCGTACTAAATAAAATAAAAAAAATTAACATACCACACACATAAACAGCAAAGATTTTTAACATTCTTTTCGTAAATTTATCCATAAATCCCTCTCTTTTAAGGTTTTATCTATCCACACGAACCATTTTATCTCTTATTGTTTAAAATTGTCAACATTGACTTGCATGGATTCGTATGGTCTGTTTCTTCCATATAATATAGATATAAAACGGACAGCCGTATTTATCCTGCTGCCCCCTGTCATCTATACAGCCCCGATGTTTTTAAAGGGAAAGACTATAAACTTCGCTTTCCCCTCGACATTTTCAACCGGCACATACTTTTCCGTCCAGAACCTGCTGTCGTCTGACTGGTTGCGGTTATCGCCCATAACGAAATAACAGCCGTCCGGTACCACATAAGTGCCATCCCCCTTTGTGTTCATCGGATTTTTTACAAAGGAATCATCCAGCCTGACGCCGTCCGCATATACGCTTCCGTCGCAGACCACGACCGTTTCTCCCGGAAGTCCGATCACCCTCTTGATATAGACCGTATCCGGTTCGTCAGGCGGAGCGAAAACCAGTATGTCATACCGTTCTATATCCCCCTCCCCAATATCATACCTTGTGCCAAGCACGAAATCACCCGTCCTGATCGTGCCCTCCATACTGCCGGATGGTATAAAGTTTAACATCAGTACGGTTCTGGACAGGATTACCGTGGCTGCCCATAACATACAGTACCCCGCCAGGAACCGCAGAAGCCTTTTCTCAAATATATCCATGAAATTTTCCTCCCTTCAGGACATGTGCGGATTTATTGTTTCCATAATATATATTATACGCCATGCCTGTATTTAACGGTTTTAGGGAAAACATGGAAGGGGCAGAAAACCCCGGACAAAACCGGGGTTTTCTATTTCATGTCAGCATATATAAATCCTGCCTTCTTCCCTGTCATAGCAGTACAGCGAGTACGACAGGATCTCATCCGGCTGCACCTGCGTGTCATTGATTTCCCTGATCATGCTTCTGATTTCTTCCGTCTCCTTCATGTCTTCAACCGGCAGGATTAGAAGCTCATGTACCGACGAGGGAATGATAAAAAGGCTGCTGCCGGTTCTGTCTGCGAATTCACGGATTAGGCCGGGATACAGCATGCAGGCCGCCCCTTCTATCTTTTTTATGTTGGTAAGCACATACATTGGCACGCTGTCCGCAGATTCTGCCGTAAACCCATCACAGTCCGGGTTCTCCGCCCTTATGGCTTCTTCCATGCTTTTTATCTCATACGGCATAATCCGGGGTGTATTTTCCAACGCATCATGATACAGTGTTTCCAGTTCCACGTCCCACAGCTTCATATGCACGTTATATACCAGGATATATACTGTCCCCTGCCCTTCCTGTGAAACCAGGCACTGAAAGACAACCGAGAGGTCAAGAAAATCCATATGGGGTATGTTCTCAAGCAGATCCCTGTTTCTCTCCGTGTTGACCAGTTTATAGACGACCCTTTTCCTGACACTGTCATAATTTAGATACTGATGCATATCAACAGACCTGTCCTTCATTACTGACTTCCTCCTCTTCCTGAATTTATTGTGTTTTGAATATGCCTGATCCGGGACGGTAAAATTTTCATCCTGATCCAAAGAAAAAAACGGCCACGGAAATATTCCCATGACCATTTTCCTTTTACCATCTCCTTACAGATCCAGCTGGATCCGGACTGCCCTTTTTATCTGCCCCTCGTAATCAGTATTTTTAATGCTCCCTATCCACTTCCCCAGCCTGTCCTTGTCTATGGAGGTAATCTGTTCCGCCATGGCTGTACATGGTCCGTCCAGCCCGCAGTCATTCAGATGGACATGGGTAGGCAGCTTTTTCTTTTTCACTTTGCTGGTAACCGGAATTACGGTCACCACCGGCGAAAATTTATTTGCCATGTCGTTGCTGATCACTATTACCGGCCTTATCCCGGCCTGCAGGCTTCCCTCTGGCTGCATGTCCAGCCGCGTTATGTATATATCCCCGTTTCTGCACATCCGCATATTTCTCCTTTCCTTTTTACATTCATCTAAAAGATGGTTTTTTTGCAGGTTATTTTTTGCCTTATGCCGTTCCATGTCCCTGCGCAAAATCCACGCCCCTCCGCCGCCGGCAGTCCTGATCCGTTTCCAAAGGATTTTACCTCCTTCCCAAAAAGAAAACGGCCACGGCAAAACTGCCATGGCCATTTTCAACCACAAAAATAAGGAGTACATATCATACAAAATGTGAAATAACCGCTTTTATCCTGCAGAACCACCCGGCCTGTCAGGTCCCCTGGCCAGATAGCCATCCACTGTTCCAGCATGGCAGGCTCCATGGACAGCACCAGATAACCCGGTCACTGAATGGCTGTCCCGGCCCATACGCAGCCCTGTAATCCCCCTGCACTTCCTTCCGTCAATCCTGTTTCCTTTCATATACCGCCCTCCTCTTTTAAATATTTAATTACACCGTTAATATGCATTCTTTCAGAAAATGAAATTTCTTCATTTCCGACATAACATTTCCGGCCAGACCCATGCTATAATATCCGTAAAGATGCCAATATTTTACGAACATTCAGAAACCCGGGAATACACCTTTACGAAAGGAAATTCCAGCCCTGAGGGGGGCAGTCCCGGGTTTTTGTAAAAGTATACCTTAACGAAAGGAAGGAGCGTGTCTGTTTATGGGAGATATATACGGATATATCAGGGTCTCGGAAAAAAGCCAGAACCCGCAGAGACAGTGGGACATCATGACGGAGCAGGAGGGAATCCCCCCGAAATACATTTTTGAGGACAGGGCAAGCGGCAGGGATTTTAACCGGAAGGCATACAACGCCCTCGTGGGGACGGAAAACACGGTGCCGCTCCTCCATGCGGGCGACCTGCTGGTGATATACTCGATCGACCGTCTGGGGAGAAATTACACGGAGATTAAGGAGCAGTGGAAACATATTACCCGGACACTCGGGGCCGATATAAAGGTCATCGACATGCCGCTCCTTGACACACGCTCCACAAACGGAAACGATCTCGAGCGGACCTTCATCGCCGACCTCGTCCTGCAGATATTGTCCTACTGTGCACAGAAAGAAAGGGAAAATATCCTGGCCCGGCAGAAGCAGGGAATTGCCGCCATGAAAACCGTCGATGGGAAAAAAGTCTCCCTTAAAACAGGAAAACCTACCGGCCGCCCTGCCATAGGTTACCCGCAGGACTGGCCGGAAGTCTATGCCCGATGGAAAAATAAGGAGATTACTGCCGTGGAAGCAAGGCAGCTTCTGGGGCTTAAAACAACCACCTTCTATAAACTGGCCCGTCAGTACGAAACGGACCACCCGCCTGCTGTTTCCATGTAAAATATCATATTTAACACTGCAGGGGAGATTCCTGATAATTCCCCGCTTCCCCTGCGGCAGAGAATGCCTGTTCCCCGGAATCATGTCACCGGGGAACAGGCATTTTTCTTTAAATCCCCCCGGCACACGTCTGATAACGAATGCGAAAATATTAATTGTCAACATACAATTGTTAATATTTAACTATTGAAACAGGTTGAATTAATAATAAAAGAAAGCAAAGTGAAATGCTGAATATCTTGCAATGCTGGACGAAAGCCAGGCACAGTTTGAGTGTGGAGATACGATATCATTCAGCATGGAAGAACTGCGGGCAATGGAGTCCGATGACTGGAAGCCTACGCAAAAAGTCTTAGACTTTGAACGCAAACACGGAATCAAAAGCCCGGGAACAACAGACAATGAATGATTTCACGTTTACGAAGATTAATCGGGTAGGAGGCTACCCATTAGTTGAATAGCCAACCCCACACACCACTGTACGTACCGTTCGGTATACAGCGGTTCAATAGTTTTCACGATACTTTCAGATAATAGTCGGTCATGGAGATATATCCCGGGTTGGCTATTATTTCATTCGTGAAGGCTACGCTTAACATCTGCTCAATTCATGTGAGCATCTTTTCCCCCTGTGTTCCAATCTTTTTCTGCCCGTTTCATCTCTCAAATCCACTTAAATTCACAATTTCTATGATGTCTTAACTGCTTTTAGAACCAGAGCAGAACCAGGAGGATATAATAGAACCAGAACATTTTCAGCGCTTATGACTTTAAATATTACCAATTATTTATCCTCTCGAACCAATACCAGAAGATCCTGCGGTGTTATTGCTTTTACTTTAGAGCTCCGAAAATCTTCTATATTTCTTGTTACGATGAAATCAGCAGAAATCTCTTTTGCACATTCATCCTGCAGGCAATCCTCAAAATCTGGAAAATCATCGCGTTCTATAGCGGAACAAACTCTTTCATGGCTTGCACCTACCACACGCAGCACCATGCATAATTTTCTCAACATTTTCCTCCTGTCAGTGTCTGAATGGCTTTTTCTTAAAATATAGAAGATATTAGGCAGACTATGAAATGCGATAACTCCCTGCACTTTCTCACTTGCACAAAGACTGATGATTTTTCTCGCATCGACGTAAAAGGGCTGCCGCATTGTCAGAAAATCCAATGCAACATTTGTATCAATCAATATAACCATACTTTTTCTCCCTCACTTCCGCCAGTTCCTTATCGTAGTCCAGTTCTTCCGATACCGGAGTCAGCATTTCTTCTAATTCTATAAATGCTTTCATTTTAGGTGTCAGCATGCCGTTACCCTCATTCCCCAAACTGCCATCCGACACATCTGAATATCGATTGGAATTGGAATCCAGCTCTGCTTTTTCTTCTTCCGATCCAGTCCACATAAAGCGCTCTATCATTTCCAGTAAAAACTGTAGATTATCTTCTGACAATCTGTTGACTTTCTGAACTACCCGTTCCTGTAATGACATCATATCAATACCACCTCCATATTCTACTTAATAATTACCGTTTCTGATCATTCCTGATAGTTTTCTTCATAAAAACCATTGACATATTCTGTTGCTGTTGCCGTGCATAACCCAAGAGCCTTGGCCAGAACTTCTATCCGCTTTTCTTTCTCAATACCAAGAACCTCAAGAACTGCCAGACCGCCTGTCACCTTCCCATTAACAAAGCTCCGCCATTTCTCCAGTTGAAGTACTTCATCAATCTTTTTCCCTATCTCTTCTTTATCCATCTCCTCTGTCCTCCACGGCGGCTTTCTTTTTTGTTTTGTTACGTCTGACATGGCAGCAGGAATTCCGCGTCCACATTTGTTAGAAACAATCGGGAGATGCAGTATATACTGTGTCTCACCTCTTTCATCTGTATCATTTTGCAAACAGGTTACTGGCCACAAGAGTCCGCATCTGCCCTATCACATCATCATAAGATACCGCATCTTTCGCAAAATAATCTGTAATAGCCTGATAATCCTCCCTGTAAAAAGAATTATCGCAAAATTCAGAAATAACTGCCGGTACATCAACTGTCTCATCCGCTGACGGACATATCCGCATCTTTGAACGATGTTCCCGCACTTCCCGTACCAACACAGCAAATCCATCATTAAATTCTATCCGGGGAGTCAGCTTATAAATATCATACAAATGGCGGGAATAGCGTTTTGACTTTCCCTGAAGATAATAGTCGCACAGGGCAAAAACTTTATCTATATAGGTCCGTTCCAAAGACTGAAGGTTCATGGAAAACCTGCCCAGAGAAAACTGTCCCGCCAAATCTGCCCTACCCCTGCCTTCCAGGTAATCTCCAATATAATTGCGGATTTCAACAGTCTGTGTAGGAAAAGAATAAGAGCCAAGGGCAGTCTCCAGCTTTACATACTGTGGCAGCCTGTCATCCTGAAAGCCAGACACGGATTCATAAGAAAACAGATAGGCATTATAATCCCTGTCACTCTGGGTTTCTTCCCAGTTAGCTATCGGCATACCCAGTTCCTCACTAATCCCCCTCAAAACAACATTTTTCAATTTCTTTCTCCTGCTCTCCCCGATATGTTCCTTAAATGTAATATCTATATCCTCAGAAAAACGGTCTATCACATGGAAACCTTTTGACAGGGACGTCCCTCCCTTGAACACACACCTAGGCAACTGTTCTGAAAACAGTTTCAGGATCAGTGTCACATAGTAATCTTTTTCCACTACGATCGGTGTCCTCCCGCTGCTGTCAGCAGCCTGCCCAACCATATCCTTAAATGTTTCCCTGTCCCTGTGCAGATACATACCCTACCCCCGTCTCATAAATCGCCTTGTATATTTTCAGCGGATACATTGCAAGAAACCTGTCTACTGCTGATTTTGTAAGGGCGTGCTCCCTGGCATAACCGCTAAGAATCCGTCCGCAGACCTTCGGTTCCTCTTCTGCACACTTCTCCAAATCCTTCAGGCAGTCCAGAAACTGCAGGACAGCCACATTTTCATCCGTAACCTCAACAACAGGGCGTCTCAGAATGTACTTCCGGTTTTTTATGGTTAATTCCCGAACCTGCGCCGGTGCATAATTACTGGTGATTTCTTCCGTAAGCGGCACCTGGGCAGACAGCCCCATACGGTTTGCCAGGGTATATCCCGAATAGTACCCTACCCTTTTCCCCCGGCGCCTCACATATTTATGGAGCACCACCGTATCCGCCGTCAAAGCCATCTTTTCCCCAAAAATATCTGTTCTGGGAAAATAGTAGATTCCTGCCTCAAACCTGCACAGGATACCGTCATCTGTAAGCCGCTTTAAGTGATACCGGAGATTTTCTTCCGATAGTCCGGAAATGGAAATATCCCCGGAAAAGATTGGTTCCCCGGGTTCGTAATTCCCTTTCAGATATTCATACAGCATGACGTTCACCTACTTTCGATTTGTAAATTATTTTTTTACTTATCGTTAGTATATCCAAAAATTGAAATTCAGTCAATAGAAATAAACGGGAAATTTTGTTCTTATCTTTTTCCTGTTACATATTCTGCAGGTGTTTAATATGGCAGCAGGAATTCCGCATCTACATTTCAGGCCTTCAGTCTCTCATGTATTGAGTCTTAACGCCTCATCCTCTTTAATTTTCTTATAGGAAATACCCACGGCCCGGCAGATGCACCCAAGCTTTTTCTGCAGTCCCATCCCGGTCAGTCTTTTCCAGCCGCTTCCGTCATCCCTCGGAATGGCAAAAACATACCTGACGTCTGCAGGATGCAGGTTCAGCGCGTTCCTGACAATCTCTGCCCTCCTTCTTACGCGGAACAGCCCCTCATCAAACTGCATGATACTGTCCGCAGTCCTTCTGCCCCAGCAGTCCTTTTTGGAGAGGTTCACAATCTCCATCAGCGAGATCCCTCCCGTAAACCACAGACCTACCGCCAGCCCCCTTGCGTCGGTGGGATGCAGTTCGGACCAGTTCATTATTTTTTCCGTCTCCCCGGAAGAATACGGGTTCCCTATGTATGAAATCCTGTGCCTTGAACTGATAAAATCACGGAACCTCTGTCTGTCATGGACAAACTCCAGCAGCCCTTTCTCCGCCATTTTGTCAAGTCCCACCTGGAACATCCCCATAAAGAAAACCATTTCATTTTCATCCAGCCCGTACAGCTCCCTGACATCCTTTTCGAACTTATTTACTGTTTTTTCCGTAAGTTTGGAAGCATCCATCTTCCCGACCCTGCTGTCCTTAAAACATTTCTTATACACCGACCAGAACATATTTCTCATTGCCGTATCCTGTGAAGCCATTTTTGCTGCCATTTCGGAGTCGATAACCCCTGCAAGACACCGCCCCTTCTGCCCGTCCCCTGTGCCCTTCTGCCTGCCTTCGATCGTCTGCCTGATCCTGGCCTCGTCTTCAAAAGACAGCTGGCCGCTGCCAATCATCTGTATTACCATATCCGCCATTGAAACCATGCCTTCTGCCATAATAATCCCCCTTTTCCTTTGCAATATGATATTTTCCTGTTGCAACAGAAAAGAGCCGTCCCCCGTGGGACGACCCTCATAAACAACGGAAAGCTTTATGGCAGCAGATTTACCGGCTCCGGCTCAATATCTTCATTCATGCCCCCCTTTCCTACAATCTCCGGGCTTCCTGCCAGCCCTGCAGCATGTCCGCAGCCTCTGCCCATGAAAAACCGGCAAAATCTGCCGCTTCGTCGAGTGTCAGTTTCCCCGCATCCACTAGTCCGAACAGCATTTCCATCCTGCCGGCATGATAATGCCTCCTGTGTTCCTTTTTACCGTCATAACCCGCTACGGCACAGCTAATCAAACGGCAGCTCCTCATCCATGGCTTCTTCCGCCTTTTTCCTGCACATATTGCAGTAGCCATGCCTCTGGAAAAATCCACAGACCTGGTCCACCAGACACCTCAGATCCGTTTCATAACATGTCCTCCTTCCGGCCGCTTCGCCGTCCATCCGCTTCCTGTTGTCATACTGCAGGTGGTAAAATGTGCACGATACCGTCTCATCTTCCTTTCCGTTGTCGCGCCCCCTCCTTTCCACTGCCTTCTGCATCAGATCCTCCATCTGATGTTTCTCTTCCTCACTCAGATAATTAAACAATTCCATATTCACAATCCCTCCTTATCTTTTTTTCCGAAAGGCTTACCGCTTTCCGACACACCCATGATATCACATCCGGAAGATCACCGGATCTGTCAGACATCACCTATGGCAGGAACATTAACTGCGGGGACAGTCATTACAAACATCACCTATAGATACCGTTTCCTTTTACAGCCTCCGTAAAACAAACATCACCTACAGGCTTAATTTTCCTTATTACCATGAAAGAAACATCACCTTACAGATGCAATTTCTTTTTTACAGTTCCGAGAATAAAACATCACCTTATAGATGCAATTTCTTTTTACAGTCCCGAAAATAAAACATCACCTTACAGGTGCAATTTCTTTTTGCAGCCCCGAAAATAAAACATCACCTTACAGATGCAATTTCCGCACTTTAAAATCAGGATACAGATTGTTTTTGTATCCGATATCACATCTGAAAAATGCTCCGGCATGTGATGTTTCTTTATATATACAGAAAAATGTTTGATATCTTCCCCTTCTCCATGTACACAAAAACAACCCGGTGCTATAAACATCAAAAATATATCACAATCTCCATAATTTCCTGACAAAATGTACCTTAAAACAGCCCATTTCCTGACACATGCAGTCTTTTGGCATACAAAATCCTTTCCCCATTCTGACACGGACAGCCCGCTGCCCGTTTAGCATCCCTCCATTCCTGCCCTGCCACGGCAAAATAACCGATTCCTGCGGATGCATGCATACAGGTGTCTTTTTTATACGCAGGACAGCTTTATAAAATTGTGTATAACTTATTACACAATTTGTTATGCTGCTGCCCCCGGCCGCCTGTTTTTCCATCCGGATCGTTCTCTTTTAGATTTATTTTATAAATTCTTTATACTTTTCACCCTTCCCCGAAGTAAAAATCTTCCATTTTATTGGCAAAAAAATTATGCCGTCTGTCTCTGGACGGCATTCCCGGAGGACAATAAAATGGCATCTGATAATGAATCAACAACTTCTACCATGTCTACTACACAGGCAGTGTCAAACGACACTGAAACAATCAGCAATACGGCTGCTGGCAATACCACAAAAAAAAGGCCCATCTATCGGACAAAATCATTATGCGGGGACACCGCATCCATACCAGACCGTCTGCCTGTTATCACTAACCCATCCTATAAAAATGCCCTGACATTCAACAAAAATACCAGTGCCTACCTTCAGGCACTTTCTGATACCAGCGGGACGAAATACAGCAACGGCACTTTCTGCTATAAGGGACTGCCTGCAACACTGGATAAGCTGGATTCGATATCCACCGATGAAAATACCGGAACCTTTAACCTTCCCTTGCTTTGGGCGCTGTATGGTATCATCCTGAAATCATTCCAACTTACAGGTAAATTGGAATATGGAAAAATAATAACCATTTACTTTCCTGAATTTGCACACAAGATAGGAAAATCCCCCAATATCGGTAAAAAGGATATTACCGAATATACCAACAGTATCCGCCGTTTCCAGACAGTTATCGGAATTATAAACAATGGCACAAAAAGCAACGACATTCTTCCGGTAATCGACCATGTGGAACATGATACCGCCACACACACCATCAGTTTCAGCAGTCCTTATATTGTAAGAATTATACAAGATATCCATGAAGCAGGTATCCGAAAAGACCAGAAAGGCCGACCCAGATTGAAGAAAGACGGGGAACCACTGATGCTCCCATCCCATTCTTATATTGTGGATATGGATATTGTTTCGGAGAAAAATAAAAAAGCACTTGAGATTGTGTTTGTTATTGTTGCCCTTATCGAGCAGGCGGGAAATAACACCCCGCATATCCGTGCAGACACAATAATCTCCCGCTGCCCGCAGTTACATAAAAGCTTAGCCGGACAGTCTGCCGGAAACAAAAATAACCTTTTAAAAAGGGCATTTTCCAAGGCATGGGAACTGCTCAGGGAAAAGACGGCTTTGATCACCGTATACAATAATATACGGCTGCCTGATGCCAAAGATATAACAGCCATCCCGACAAGCTCCACACTCAGCATTGTCTTTGAATTTCCGCACAACGGAAAAGGTCAGACAACCTAACATATTTTTTCGGGTAAGTGCAGCAATTATTTCGGACAAGTGTAGCAGCTTTTTCGGGGAAGTGTATGCATCCAGAACCTACGAATCCCCATTTTATGGCGGTTTCAGGCATTCCTGACGGTCCTAATATTATAATATCCTACTATTATAATACCGGGGGCAGCGGCGGCTTGACCTGCCGCCACTGCCTGACTATACTAAAGGAAATTACGGAAATGAAAGAAAAAAGTAAATCTATTTTGGAGGTATCGCAATATGAATGAACAACCAGTCATAACTCAGGAGCCCGCCAGCCAGAATTTATCCGAAAGAGGCCTTCCCGCCATCAGGCGGTTTAATATGAAGTCCTATTTCGGAAAACAGTTCTCCCACGATGTCGAGAGTTTCCAAAAAAGCGGCCGGCTGAAATCGGGATTTGCCAACATTGATGCCATCACTAACCTGTATCCCGGTCTCTATGTCATCGGAGCCATCTCCTCACTTGGAAAGACAACCCTCATACACCAGATGAGTGACCAGATTGCCGAATCCGGAAACCATGTCCTGTTTTTTAGTCTGGAACAGTCGGCTTTTGAGCTTGCATCCAAGAGCATTGCCAGGACCATTGCCAAAGACAATCCAGAAAATGGTTTGTCATCCCTGCAGGTCAGGCGGGGCAGGCTGTCAGATCCTCGCATAGCATCCGCCATCGAAAAATACAGTGCATATTCCGACAGGATAACAGTCATTGAATGCAGCTTTCAGGCAACAATTGACGACATCACAAAAATAGTTACGGGCTATATTGAGCATTATAAAGTAAAGCCTGTAGTGGTCATCGACTATCTGCAGGTGATACAGGCCGCACCTGAAAACCGTATGACCACAAAGGACACTGTTGATTACCATGTACGGCGGCTAAAGGAACTCCAGACAGACCGCCAGCTTACCATGATTGTAATTTCTTCCCTGAACCGGCAGAATTACATGAATGCCATTGATTTTGAATCCTTTAAGGAAAGCGGGGGCATTGAATACACGGCAGATGTGCTCTGGGGGCTTCAACTCCAGTGCATACATGAAAGCGTATTCTCCCAGGCCAATAAAATTAACCAGAAAAGGCAGCGGATTAAGGAAGCCAAACGGGAAATACCCCGAAAAATTGAACTTATCTGCCTAAAAAACAGATTTGGGATAAGCAGTTATTCCTGTCAGTTCAACTACTACCCGAACTACGACCTGTTTGAGGCCGACCTTTCCGGTTTAAATACGGACGAAATGAAAGAAAACAATACCGACACTGATGGATGGATGACCATTCCGGAAGGCCTGGAAAGTGAACTGCCCTGGGATATATGATAAATTGTTTTTAAATCTTGGTGACCTGTTGAGGAGGTAATTATATGAGCAGCAATGTCTCGCACGAACAGATAAAACTTGCAAGGAAAAGTGATTTGTATGCATTTCTGATAAAATACCATAACTGTATTTTTACCCACGAAGGCAGCAGCCTCCGTCCAAAAGATAACCACAGCATTTCCATCCGGAAAGGATACTGCGGTTACAGGGACTTCTCTAACGGCGAAACCGGTAACCCGATTGAATATCTGACAAGGCATATGGGTTATACATTTGTAGCGGCAGTACAGGCACTTGCAGGGGAATCCACGGCGGTCCGTACCCCTGACAGCCCGCAGGCAGATGTAAGCAATATCCCGCCACAGTTCCCCTGCCCCATAAATGGAAAATACAAAAACTTATTTGCTTACCTGATAAATCGTGGGATAGCCGCAGGAACAATACGGATGCTGGTTGACAATAAAATACTGTATCAGGAAAAGAACCGGAACAACATTGTATTCATCAATACGGAAAGGGATTTCGCAGAACTTCGCGGGACTTACACTTATGGAAAACCTTTCCACGGAATAGTTCCTGACTGCAGAAATGACGGTTTCTGGTGGTTTAGGACTTCCAGAACTGCATGCAAAGCTTACATATGTGAGGCTGCCATTGATGCTATCAGCCTCTTCGAATTACACAAGCTGCGGGGAAAAAATGAACCTGCCTACTATATCAGCATAGCAGGTGCAGCAAAGCAGCCGGCCATTAGCAGGCTGAAAGGGTCAACCCTGAGTCTGATTCTGGCCGTGGACAATGATGCCGCCGGACAACAGTGCCGGGACAAGAACCCGGATTTGGAATACATCTTGCCGGAGCACAAAGACTGGAACGAGGACCTGCAGGCGCTACAAGAATATACACATTAAATTCCGCTTTTTCTTCATTCCCGTAATACATTAACCGCATTTCTCTGCGAATGAGACCTTATGGCGAAAATCATCCCTGATAGATATGATTTATTCATACCTGTCAGGGATGTTATCACCTGTCTGTATCAAAATGTAAAAAGCCATTCCCACTCTGATTCTTTAATTTCCCCTATTCCACCGTCCAAGTCACCCTGGGGAAGGTAGGAAAATTGACCCGACCTATCACGGTGTACATCGACAAGGTGCAGACCGCTTACGAGTCGGCCTAACAGAATCCTGCTGAGGAAAATACATTCAGTCAACTGCATCTGAACCAATGGGTGAAGCAGGCTGTCCGCTGGATGCCGATGGACAAATAGGATGCCTGTGCATTCAAAATAACTGAAGAATCCCTACGAGGCCATGTATGTTACATTGGCTTGGACCTTTCGTCCGCCACAGACATCACAGCTTTTGTATTGGTGTTCCCGCCATTGAATGAAGATGATAAATACATGGTCTTCCCGTACTTCTGGATACCGGAAGATACACTGGAGCTTCGAGTGCGCCGTGACCATATTCCATACGATGTCTGGGAGAAGCAAGGCTTCCTGCAGTCCACCGAAGGAAATGTGGTCCACTACGGCTATATCGAAAAGTTCATCGAGTAGCTGGGTGAAAAATTCAATATTCGTGAAATTGCCTTTGATCGCTGGGGCGCTGTTCAGATAGTGCAGAAGCTTGAGGGCATGGGATATACGGTGGTACCTTTCGGTCAGGGCTTTAAGAATATGTCGCCTCCGGCCAAAAAGCTGATGAAGCTGACCTTGGAGCAGAAAATCGCCCACGGCAGTCACCTTGTACTGCGCTGGATGATGGACAACATTTTCGTCCGTACAGATTTTGCTGGAAACATCAAAGCAGACAAGGAAAAATCCACAGAGAAAATTGACGATGCCGTTGCCGCCATCATGGGCCTCGACCGTGCGATCCGCTGTGGCGTAAATACCGGCACTTCCGTATACAATGAACGAGGGATTTTATTTATATAATTTCGGAATATATCCCCTCAAAAAGGGGATACTATTAAGGGAATATTCTCTCGTTCCATTGGCTTTTCCCTTATTTTGTGTTATAATTTAAGGGAATAACTTGGAGGTAAGGTCATGAGGACTTTTAATTATTCAGAAATCAAGAACCAAAAGTGGGATTCAGATATCCTTGGTCTGATTGCAGCAATATATAAAGAAGCCGGAAAACAGGAAATGTATCTAAAACAGCGACCAGAAGAACTTGAAAAACTGGTTGAGATTGCAAAGGTGCAGAGTACTGAGGCTTCCAACGCCATTGAAGGCATTGTGACTACAAGCACCCGTATTAAGCAACTGGTCGAAGAAAAAACTACACCAAAGAACCGTGATGAACAGGAAATTGCAGGATATCGCGATGTGCTGAACATTATTCACGAGAGTTTTGATGCTATTCCGATTACGCAGAACTACATCCTGCAGCTGCATAAAATTCTGTACAGCCATATGAATAATCCTATGGCGGGTAGAACCAAGAGTGTCCAGAATTATATCAGTGCTACTTACCCGGATGGCCACGTGGAGACCTTGTTTACTCCGCTTGCTCCTTACGAAACACCGGAGGCACTGGATAAAATCTGCGAGGAATACAATCGTGTCATTGGAAATATGGAAGTCGAACCGCTGATTGCAATTCCCGTATTTATTCATGATTTCCTATGTATTCATCCGTTCAACGATGGCAATGGCAGAATGAGCCGACTGCTCACAACCCTATTGCTTTATAGAAGTGGTTTCTATGTTGGAAAATATATCTCTTTGGAAGCCAAAATTGTAAAAAATAAAGATCTCTACTACGATGCCCTCGGTCAGGCACAGACCGGCTGGCATGAAGGTACTGAGGACGCTATTCCTTTCATCAAATATCTGCTTGGTACTGTTCTTGCTGCTTATAAGGATTTTGAAGATCGCTTTGCTCTGGTGGAAACGAAACTGCCTGCGTTGGAAACAGTAAGACGTGCTACGATGAACAAAATAGGTCGTTTCACCAAGCAAGATATCCGAGAGCTTTGTCCGTCTCTTAGTGTAAGTTCTATCGAAGGTGCTCTCCGTAAGTTGGTAGCATCAGGAGAACTCAAACGAGAAGGATCAGGGAAAAATATCTGTTATTACAGATTGAAGTGATTTCCACAAATAATTCGTCATTCCCTTAAAATCAGAGCCGAAATAAGGGAATCAGTATACAAATAAGGTTAAGCATCTATCGAAACGGTAGGTGCTTTTCTTATACCCATTTTTAGATGGGAGCGTGATTCCTATAAGAATTTTATCTGGAATATTTAAGGCGAGAGACAAGCCCAGCAATGCCACTGCAGGTAACGCCTACCGTTTTCTTTTTGGTAGCTCCACCTTTGGCAAAGCGGTGACCGAACGCTCTGCCATGCAGATGACCGCAGTGTATTCCTGTTTGCGTATCTTGGCAGAGGCTGTGACCGGACTTCCGCTCCACCTCTATCACTACACCGATACCGGCAGCAAAGAAAAAGCCATCGACCATCCGTTGTATGTACTGCTTCATGATGAGCCGAACCCGGAAATAACCTCTTTTGCATTCAGGGAAACCCTGATGACGCACCTGCTTCTGTGGGGTAATGCTTATGCGCAGATTATCCGCAACGGCAAAGTTGAAGTCGTGGCCCTGTATCCGCTGATGCCAAATCGTATAGTGGTAAACCGTGACGAAAACGGTCACCTCTACTACACCTACTACCGATGCAACGATGAATCTATCCGCAATAAGGATACGGCAGTCATTTTTCAGCCATCCGATGTGCTGCATATTCCGTGCCTCAGCTTTGATGGTCTAGTCGGTTACAGTCCTATCGCTATGGTGAAAAACGCAATCAGCATGGCTATTGTCTGCGAGGAATACGGTGCGAAGTTCTTCGCCAACGGTGCCACACTGGGTGGCATATTGGAACATCCTGGCACCATCAAAGACCCACAGCGTGTCCGTGAAAGCTGGCAAACACCTTCGGCGCAACGGCAACGCTAATAAGTGATTGTTCTGATTCCGCGTCCTGTAGATAAAACATATAAGAATCTTTTTGTACACTGACAACGAGAACGAAAAGGCAGACGGCATTTACGGCGTAGCAGAAAATTTCGACTTTCCGGTGCTCCGCATGAAAATGCGTACAGGGAAAATTAGCAGACAAGCTGTACCCTGTCCTATATGCTCGCGAATGATCACGGTTACAGAGGTCTGAATAATACCACATTGTTCGAACACAGAATGGAGTGTTTTTCGTTCTTGACTGCAAGATTGTGTTATATCGCGGTGTATATATTTTAACTATAAATATTGTTATAAAGAGTCATATAAAAGCCACAGATTGATAGTTTTGGTTTTTGAAAGAATGATAAATAAAATAATATACTTTATTACTTATATACTTATGGCTTAAAAATTGCAGTAGTCAGATCGTTGAAAGCGTGTAAAATAAAGGGATTCAAGAGTTATCCACAAAGTTTAAAAAGCCACAAATTGATAGTCAAAAGCCACAAATTGATAGTTCTAAGGCCACAAATTGATAGTTTTCGTTTTTATAGAATACAATACAAAAGCCACAAATTGATAGTTTTGCAAAATCAATATTAAATAAATATATCGAGTGGATATTTGTCGGCGGTTGGAGCTAGGATAGTCGGTGTTTTTCTGCATTTGATTGGGCAAAGTTAAAAAAGCCGCAAAATGATAGTTATTAATTGCAAGACATACTATTGTTTTAGGTAAGCAAATATCTGATGTACAATAAAAATATAAAGGGAATATAACAAGTAATACTTAGAATGCTATAATTATATTTATGTTGTTGATGAAACATTACAAATCCTCTAGCAGAACTGGTGATAACGGAAAGCCATGGAGGAACAGAGGGAACGCATGGAGCGTGTCAAACGCCAGAAGACGCAGGGGCTTCAGGACAGATACCTTTATGATTACACTTTCGCCAATGATAACAGTCAGAATCCAATCATGGAGAAGGTACATGCTTATGTGGAGCATTGGAAGGGGGCATACCGGGGCAATACCGGCCTTCTGTTCTTTGGTGACGTGGAAAGCGGGAAATCCTTTTTTGCCGGCTGTATCACCAATGTCCTGCTTGACCGTGACGTGCCGATTTTGAGGACAAATTTCCCGTCTATCCTGAACCAGATGACCGGTGTGTTCGCCGAGGACAGGGTGGCCTTTATTGCCAGCCTGGACGATTACAGCCTGCTTGTCATTGACGATTTCCATGGAGCAGATGTTCACCGTCATTGACAGCCGATATTGGAGTAAGAAGCCGCTGATTGTCACAACAAACCTGAAACTGGAAGAAATCGAGAACCCGCCAGACCTTGCCCACGCAAGGATTTATGACCGCATACTGGAATGGTGTGCGCCGGTTCTCTTTTCTGGAAAGAATTTCCGAGAGGAAGGAGCTAGGGTGACCAAAGCGGCGGCGAAGGAGATTGTGAGGAAGGATAACAAAATCTGATTGTATGAAAAGGAGAATTTATGAATAACGAGAAAATCACAGAGGACATTACCACCACAGCACCGGCTAAGGACGCTCCTGCACTGGTGAAGAAGATTGACTGGACTACCTATATTGTGCGGGTTCATTTCAGTAAGACCAGTAAGGAAACCCTGAGCGGCAAAATCAAGCGTATGCTGAAAAATGAGATACAGCAGATGTGAAAAAGCGATAACGGAAACAGGTTGGGATTCAGAAATGCGCTGGCTCCCAGCTTGTAAAATCGGGAGGTTTATGGTAGTATGGAGATACGAAAACAGAAGGGAAAGCAGGTAGGAAGATTGACAGTGACGGAGCAGATAGACCAGAAACATCAGGAAGATTTACAGAGGCTAAGAGGCTTTCGCCTGTTTGACGATGATTTCCTCACAAAGTGTTTTGAGGGAGATACGGCGAGCATAGAACTGGTATTGCAGATTGTGCTGGAAAAGTCGGATTTAGAGGTGCTGGACGTCCGTACCCAGGTATTTGTGGAGAACCTGCTGAACCGTTCAGTGAGGCTGGATATCCTGGCTACGGACAGCACAGGGGCAAAACTGAATGTGGAGGTACAGCGCTCCGATAAAGGAGCCGGAAGAAAAAGGGCAAGGTACAATAGCAGCATGATGGACGCAAACCTTTTGAAAAAAGGCGAGGACTTCGACAAGCTGCCGGAAACGTGGGTAATCTTTATTACAGAGAATGACGTAATGGGAAAAGGGCTGCCGCTCTATCCGATTGAGCGGTGCTTTTTAGGAACCGGGGAAAGATTTGAGGACGGTTCGCACATACTGTATGTAAATGGCGCTTACCGCGGAGATACGCCAATCGGGAAGTTAATGCATGACTTCTCCTGCACAGACGCAGCGGATATGTACTATGGGACACTGGCGGACAGGGTGAGATTTTTCAAAGAGAGCAAGGAGGGAATCGAGATTATGTGCCGTGCTATGGAAGATATGAGGAATCAGACATTGAAAGAGGGAGCAATCAATTCCGCAAAGAGAATGTTGGCAGATGGGATTTTGACACTTGAAAAAATTGCGGAATACGCAGGACTTCCACTTGACGAAGTGAAAAAACTGAAAGCAGAACAGACAGCATAGTAAAACCGTAGGCCGGGAATCTAAAAACAGGTTCCCGGCCTTATTTTCTTGTCCTGAAATGTAAATTTTTTGTGAATTTGATTAAAAAGTCCTTTACAAAACGTCACTGGGGAGACTAACAAATGCCAGAAGTGGTGAGTAGAGTACCAAAAAAGAAAACTCCGTTATATAATGAATGTAGGTCTGGTAAACCACATCATATACAACGGAGAAATGTCCAATGGACAATTTAAGTTTAGCACATAGCAGGGATAATTGTACGTGTTATATTATATTTATTTCAAACTATCGTAGAAAAATGATGTTTGTAGCATCGCGTAAGGACGTAGGGGAGATTCCGGGTAAAAGAGCAATATGAGAGGGAGCGCATGGAAGGCGGTATGTGACTATATTTGTGCTAATAAATATATTTTATATAAAAAGTAATACTTTATATATAATAAGTAAAATAGGAAAATATGTTGTTATGAAATATTTTTAAAGCCACAAATTGATAGTTTATAATAAAAGCCACATATATTGTAAGTATGTGGCTTTTGTGTTATAATGCGAAAATGCAAAAGATAATTTAAGAAAGGGTATATATGGGAAGAGGTAAAAAGGTAATTGACGGACAGTTATCGTTTGATTTTTCACTTGATAAAGATAACTACGTGGTACAGGCGAATGATTTGATAGGTGGAAAACAGGCATTGAAATTGAATAGTGCAAAATTGATTAGGGCGGCGATCATGCAGATTGTTCCGGAAGATGATGAATTAAAACCTTATGTAGTCAGTATTAAGGAAATAGCAGAATTGCTTGGAGTGTCTGAAAGCAACTTATACAGGGATATAGACGATATAACAGACGACATAATTAAAAATCCGGTCTTTATACGACAGGCGATTAACCGTCAGATTAAATGGGTAAAGATTCCTTGGGTGTCAAAGTGTGAGTATAATTCTGATGTCGGGGTTTCCATTCAGTTAAATGATAACCTGAGACCGTTTCTGATACGGCTGAAAGAGCATTATACACAGTACACGCTGGATAATATATTGTGTATGAAAAGTGTATATGCGATTCGTATTTTTGAACTTCTGCAGGAGAGAATAATGACAAGGGTTTTGCCAAAAGAGGGGCAGTATATTGAGATATCCCTGCAGGAACTAAGGCAGTGTTGTGATTGTGAGGAAAAGTATCCCCGGTTTACGCATTTCAAGGACAGGGTGATTGAGCCTGCCAGAAGGGAAATTAATGAGCTCACTATGTTTCGGATGGAGTATGAGTATGTAAAAGAGGGTAAGAGTGTTGTTGCTATCAGATTTCACATGAACATGATGTACCATACGGTTACATGAAGTTCTGAAAATATGGTCTTTTGATGTGGACTAGAATAAGAATTGATAATTAGTATAAAATATATATTTAAAGTATTACTTATAATATAAAAACAATATAATAAATATTATATTGCTAAAAAATGAATGATATTGATAATTAATATGAAGTAAGAAACTGTTGAAAAATAACCGATACAGTTTGCGCAGGATATTTCTCCGAGGATAAATTGTTAAAAAACGTTTGCATAGCGGGGACGCCGAGTCTTTTTGACATGCATAATCTGAGAAATAGAAAAACAAGGATGCGTGAGTTATTTTTCTGTAGTGTCTATGTTCACTACATACTCGGCATCAACCGGGCGCGAGGACAGCACGGGGGATAATGAAACTTGTTTATGCCTTCCCATAGACTTGCGGAGGAGTCCTGTGGTATGCGTCAGCTCCTGCGACGGCGGTATTGTCGAACTATGACAGATGTGCCAGCAGCGGTCTGGAATATACCCCGCCGGGGATGTGGCAAATACGGCAAAATTGAAGCATCCGCACGAAAATGATGAAGCCCGATCCGGAAACGGCGGACATCGCCCGTAAAATATAATTAGCAAGAGTTTTATTTCAGATGTTTTTAAATAAGAATATCCATCTTGAAAAGAGTTTGCAGAAATAAAAAAACTTGTAATTTCCTCTTGATATTTTGAAATTATTAATATAAAATTTATATTAAAAGTATTACTTTTGATATCTAATTAAAGGAGAAAATATGAAAACAATAGCAATTGCAAACCAAAAAGGCGGAGTTGCCAAGACTACGACTACATACAACCTAGCAGCCGCAAAAGCCACTACGGGCAAGAGGGTATTAATGGTTGATCTTGATCCGCAGGCAAGTCTTACAATCAGCTGTGCAATGAATCCTGATTCAAATGAGTATGATGATGCAAATGTATGCAACCTTTTCGATGGGAAAACCAATCCTGCAGAATGTGCATTCAGTGTTGAGGCCAGTGGTATGGACAACCTATACATAATTCCGTCGAATATAGACCTGGCTGTGACGGAGACAAAGCTTGTAGTTGGAAGAAACAGCGATGTGCAGCTTCGGAAAGCCATTAAAAAATTTGAGCCGTTTTTTGATTACGTATTTATTGACTGCCCGCCCCAGCTTGGGACGCTTTTAATTAATGCCCTGGTTGCCGCAGATGAAGTTATTATTCCTGTAAAAACAGATTATCTCGCATATAGGGGATTAAAGGCGCTTTTGGATACGATCAGAGAAATACAAACCGGCGATGGAGACCGCTCATTGAATCCTGACCTGGTTTTTGACGGGATTATTGCGACATTTTATGAAAAGACAAATGATCAACAAGATGTACTTACACTTCTTGAAAAGATGGATGCGCCCTTGCTAGGGATTATTAAAAAGGCGGCAGATGTTCCCAGGGATGTTATTGATGGGAAACCGGTTGTCCTGAACCGGAAGGCGCCAACGGCGAAGGCATATATGGAAATAGCTGTTAAGATAGTATAATTATAATATTAAATGAATATTTCAATTATATAGTATAAATATTGAAAATATATAAAAAGTATTATTTTATATACCCGTGGAAGGAGTGCTTATGGGAAAACTTTTAGATAATGTTGAAGCGAAGGAAATATTGGAAAATAATATTCAGGAAAAAGTAAAGAAAAAATCTGTTGCTACGGATATTGCAAGTAATAATGGATCAAAGGATAAACAGATTTCTGCTAAAGTGAATGAGAGGATGTACGGATTGTTTACGCAGATTAATAAGGCGCAGGGTATCTCAAATAACAGCGCCTTGAATATGATTATAAGCAGATATGTCAGGGAAAATAAAGGTATACTAAAAGAAGAAGAGGAGATATAAAAAGTATTACTTTATATATTGTTAACATTTAAAAAGAATGTTGGAATTATATAGAAATAATATTTTTCAAAAACATTACAAGGGCAGAAACCCTGATAATTCAGGTCTGAGATGGCTGACTTTACATAACTATTTATCTTTTATAACATATAAATTGGGAAAATCTTCTGGTGGGCAGCAATACCAGTAACGTATTGCACGCTCCAGATCCAATAACTGCCACATAACAGTAACAGCCGACCTTTGCCGGAACACGTTTCCACCGTCTGGCAGATATCGACGCAGCTCCTCCGCTAAACCGTGCAGCCTCTGCTCCAATACATCCGCAGGCTGTCCCATGTCATCATCAGTACACAACGGCAAGCTTTCCCCCAGCCCGCAGGCGTCCATGTAATCGGAAAACGCCCACTGCAGATAATCATTCAGAAAGTCCTCCATATCATAAAATGCGTTGCTTCGGTCCTCACCCGTACCGTTAAATACCATGTCCGCAAGCCGCTCCACAATCTCCAGCGTGTAAAGTATACGCTCTGTGTCATCCGTGGGCATACGGGTTATTTCATCCTCATACCGCCGCTGGAAGTCCGCCGCGTACCATTTTGCCCTTGCCGCCAGTTCCTTACACTCCGGACATGCAAAGAACTCCTTCGCGCTCTGTATCAGCCTGTTGAGCTTTTCAAAATCCTTGTCCATAATACAAATCCTCCTTTAATTAACTCAAAAATAAGCTGGTTTTTCGATTTTTCAATCATACCGTGTATACAGTAACAAAGATTCCTTTAGCGCATCGCATATCTCCTCATGTCCAACTGCCTGCAAAACCTTACGGTCAAAAATTTCCCTGTCTGAATCCTTTAATTCGTCTTCTATATCCATAACATTTCGATTTTTAATTTTATCAAACAATTCCACTATCTCCAAAGCATCTGAATCTAATATAACCTGTGGGTTTATCATGTACATGTTCCTTAACTTTGTGCTGCTCACGCCTAATCCATCTGTTTCTTTGGCTGTCTCAATTACAAACATGCCAGATAAGGAATTTAACAATGCATGCACTAAATCTTTTGAAACATTTACATCTTTCACAATAATTTGTATAAACTGCTGATTTACAAATGTATTCTCCTCAGGCATGGATACAAATAAACGCTTGTCAGGATTAAGCGCCGTCACAAAGTCCGCTTTTGCCGTATCATCCAATTCATACCAGAATCCCCCCCGATGACTTAACACTTCTGGCAATAATTTACCTCTTCCATTTCTAATATTTTCATATTTTTCAATCCAATTCAGTGCTCCTGTATGCCCTGATTGTCGTAATTCATCTTTCGATTTATGACAGCAGAATACAGCACTGTCGGATTGTACCGTATATGATTTCAATAATGCCGGATTTCTAAGTGCCGGCTTTATATATTCACTTTCAATACCACTATTTTCGGGCGGATAAAACAGGGCATTCCATCCGCTGCGTTCCCCTCTTTTTATGGTAAGTATTTCTTGAATCGGGATTAAACATTCTTCCAATTTGCTAACCCATGATACGTTGTGAAACAAGTCATTTGATATTATTCCCTTATTGGTAATAACCTTGATCATATTCATAGTCCCCCTTTCCATTAATAATTCAATGTCTTTATCCATAAATTATTCTTTGGTATCCCGCTGTCTACGCCATCTCCCCCTTTCTGACAGCGGGCATTGCAACATATATCAGTCATCTGGTTAATTCATCAACAGGTTTTCCGTTGAAATGCACGATTTTTTATATACCAGCAAATTAACGGTAAGCATTACCCATCTTTGCAAGCTGTCCGCTGGAATAAGAAGAATAAATTCTTCTTATTGCCATGGCGTATTCCGCCTTATCAAAACTTTTTTCTTTCTGTTCTTTTATTGCGGCAAACAGTTTCCTGCTGAATCTTTCCGGTAATCCGATTAACCGCAGATGTTTAATTTCACCTGTCACTGCATTGATCAGCATCAGTGTGAGTGCAAGGCCCTGTCCCTCATCCAGAACCTCAAGTCTGGTAAGGTTTTTACTTAGGTGAGGTGTATATGGTGCATCCATCCATGGCAGATTTCCAATCTTTATGGTAAGCATTATCACTCCATATAATTCGACAAACCTGATCTCGAATTTTTTACCTGCGGCAAACTGCTCTATTTCATCCTTTCTCGGATTATTGAAATACACCTTTAATCCGGCACCACTGTCATCAATATCGAAACATGACCCTTCCTGATGATTTTTGAACTGCTCCACCACTTGTCCTACTTCATATCGTATCATATTTCTTTAACCTCCTTTCCCGGGTATTCAAAGGCTCCCGGAAATCCCATGTGCAACTGACCGGCTGCCACGATGGATATCCGATTCTGACAAGCTCGCCTAGGGTCATCGCTCATTCTCTGCTCCATCAATCCGTCGGGGCCGGGATAAAATTGTCACAGTACAGACCTTTGCGTCTTACTGCCGCCGGAAACATAGCAGCCCTTATATGTCTATTCCTTCTTAAAACCAGCAATTTTCATTATGTACTGCACTCTCTGAAAAAGGGCTTTCTGCCTTCCGTTTCCGGAACAATCCCAGTATATCAGACCTATGGATTTGAACATTCTGTGAGAAATCAACTTTATATTCTTTCAAATAGTAACCACCTTATATTCTTTTGTGGTAGCAATGTACATATATTTAGCTATTTCAGCCCAGAAAGATATTGTTTAACTATCTTTGCTCCAAAACCACTACGGTGTTGTCCATCTTATCGAGAAAAAGGTATCCTTCTGTTTTCCAGCTCCGTATCAGATGCTCCCTTTTCCTTCGCCCTGTGTTTCTGGTTTTCAGGGTGCCCCTTTATTTTTAATCATTGCAATTCCTGTTATTTTATGGCACCATAATATCTATAAACAGCCATTATCCGCTGGATTATAAGGAGATCATCAGAATAATGAAAAAAGTGCAAAAACAAAAAGAGTCCGAAAACGGGCAGAAGAAAAAGAATGAATTAACTAAAAAGGAACAGGAAGTCTGTGAGGAATTTTCTAAATGCCGGATCAGATACGGAATGACCCAGGAGGAATGGGCCAGAGCAATCGGCATCAGCCATGGACTGGTAAAAAGAATAGAATCTCATACAATCTCCTGCTCAAAGAAAACCATGACAAAAGTCCGTCAATATATGGATTCCTGTGACGTCTGCCCTGATATTCCTGACCTGCATGATTTGGAACATCATATCCTGTATTACATATTTCTGACACACATGGAGCGGCTCCCGAAAAAGGAAGCAGCAGAATATGCCGGAAAATGCGCCCGGTCGTTGCGGGACACCTTATTACATATGTCTGAATGCACCACAGCAGGCAAACAAAAAAATATTTACAAACTTATGGATATGTACCTTAAAGCCCTCAGTCGTGTCGTTTCTTCAACTAATGTGGCAGATGTGGAAATGAATTTCCCAGACATTACAAATGAACTTGCTTCCCTTACTGAGAAAAAAATCAAAAAAACAGCATCTCCTGCCGACACGGATATCCCTGCATCCAGCAATCAATTTGGCCAGATGTGCCTTGGTGACCTACAACTTTAGAATAGCGTGTTCCATCTCACTCTCATGAATATCAGTTTTGTGGCAGTCGTAAATATAATCTTTTCTTTATAAATCGCTTTATCAAACAAAAAAGTCCCGGATCATATCTTCCGGGACTTTTTGTGGCTGTCCTCTTATTTTATATACTCAGATCATCATTTTTCCGATTCCATGGGTTCAAGCTGTTTCACAATGTGTTGAACGGAGTAACTGGAAAGTACCCTTTCCAATTCCCTGTCATATTCTTTCCTGCCCAGCTTTTCACCTTCCTTTAGGGCTTGCCGACACAGTGGTCCTCTCAGTCCTACACTCGTTACCCACCTTTTCTCTCCTGATTCGGCATCAGACAAAACTATTTTCAGAGGAATCCTGTTTCCTGTTTCGGGATTATCTAATCTGGTTAAACACCTGGTCAGACCGGGTCTGCATGGTACAGCAATCCAGTTCAGTTTTCCAACCCTTACTGCAAAGAAAGATATATCTTCCAAATGCGCCATTCCTGTATAAATAATTACTCCCGTAGCGAACTCTTTCACTTCAGTCTGTGTGAGATTATTAAGGAATATTTTCATCACGATCCCATCGCGGTCAGTATCAAATATCACATGCTCCTGATTTTCCCTTAAACCGTCTCTGACCGGTTTTGTCTCACAACCTAAAATCATACTGTCCCTCACAGTTTCAGATGACTCTTCCATTTTTTGCATCGCCTCATACTGTGACAGCATATTCAGCATATAGATTCCAAAGCATTTTGTAAAATCACCGTCCCATAACCGTGGTGCAAGAATTATGCTGGAAAACACACAGTCGCAGATAAATGGTCCTGTGGGGTATTTTACAGCCGGAGCCGCCTCATCCCATGAAGCTTCATGAAATTTTTTAAAGTACTCACATGTCATTTCTCCATATTCTGCGTTAATGCTGCCTGCTGTTTCCAATAATAGTTCCTCGGGCATTTCCTTGTAGTACAGTGTTGCTGTATACCTTCCTTTTTCCAAATCTACAAAGCATCTGGCCTCTATACTTCCATACTTGTTATCCATAACTGATACGATTCCCGAAGTAACCGCCTGTTCCACCATTCTTTCCATATCAGTACGAACCCCGTCAGGTAATACTGAACCATCCGGATACTCCACCGTTTCTCCGCTGTTCACGTTAATGTGCTGAATATTATTCAAATAAATATTTACCATTTTTTCTCCTCCTGATACCAGGTATTCTAGGGCTCCTGGTAAATCCCTTATTATGTAATGGTCCGGCTGCCGGAACGGATATCCGGTTCTGACGAGCCTGCCTACATCCACCGCGCATGCTCTGCTCCTTCAATCCGTTGGGCCGGGATGAAATTGTTATGGTACAAACTTTATATTGGCAGCATCATTTTTCTGATTCCTCGGATTCAATCATCTCTACAACATGCTGAATGGAATAGTTGGAATATATCCGTTCCAATGCCATGTCATATTCATTCCTATCCGTTATTTTGCCTTCCTGTTTCTTTAGGGTACTGATCAGATTTTCGTACCATTCCCCTGTATACGTTACGCCCAGTGCCCATTCTGTTTTGCCTGTTCTGGCATCAGACAATACCAGTTTCAATCTGATGTTGTTATCTATGCCGGAACCGCCGAATTTTTTTAGACATTCGGTTAGACGGGGACTGATCGGTACAGCAAACCAATTGAGGTTTCCAATCTTCACTGCAAGCAGTGATACGGCATCAAGATTTACCACACTTGTGCCAATCAGTTTTGCGGTGGCAAATGCTTTCACTTCGGTCTGTGTCAGGTTGTCGAAAAATATCTTCATCATAATCCCATCACAATCCGTATCAAAAATCGCATAATCCTTGCTTTCCATTAAACCGACTCTGTTCGGTTCCTCCTCACAGCATAAAATCATACCGTCCCTCACAGTTTCAGATGATATCTCTGTTTCCTTTATTGCTTTATACCATGACAGCATCTCCAGCATACGGATTCCGAAGCATTTTGTAAAATTCCCGCTCCGTTGTGTGAACCAAGGTGTAAACATTACAGATGGAAACAAAACATCGCAGATAAATACTTCATGGGAACATTTTATGGGTCGAGCATTAATTCCCCATGACGCTTTGAAAAATACTTTCATCTTGTTCAATATTTTTTTCCCTGCTGTCATTGTAAGTGCTCCTGCCGTTTCCGCCAGTATCATTTCAGGAAATCCTTTTATGTACAGACGTGCCATATATACCCCGTTTTCCCAGTCTATAACGCACTGTGCCTCGACGCTTCCATCTTCAGTATCCATCACTGATACTACACCTGACGTCATTGCCTGTTCCACCATTTTTTCGATGTAGGGTTTCATCTCGCTAGGTATCACCGAGTTATCCGAATATATCGTTTTATTCCTGCTGTTCACGGTAATGTGTGCAATATTTCTTAAATCGCTCTTCATCATTTTTTCTCCTCCTATACTATACCGGGTATTCCAGGGCTCCCGGCAAATCCCTTGCGCAACTGTCCGGCAGATAAACATTTGTGGTTTTCTGCCGTATGTCCGGCTACCAGACGGATATCTGGTTCTGACAAGCTCGCCTGAGGTCATCGCTCATTCTCTGCTCCATCAATCCGTCGAGACCGGGATGAAATTGTCATGGTACAGTTCCTGCATCTGTCCGCAGGACGGAAATCGGCTGACCTGCATTTCCAGGCCTGTTTTCCCTTACTGGCAGCGTCTTTGCATAAAGGGCTTTTTGCCTTCCGTCTCCTGACAATCCCAGTGTACCAGACGATTGAAATCAAATATTCTGTGAGAGATTAACTGCAGATTCATACTTCCAATAACTATATTCCGCACATACTATATTCTTTTATATCTTTAAAAAATATATTTTTGAATATATATTTCGAATGAATACTGCGTAATCTCCTTGAATCAAAGACCATTACGTTTGATATCCTCTTATTCCCGGTCATATATTCTTTTGCTTTCTATTTCTCAGACTTTGCCAATGATCCTCTGTCCGTTTATATTTTTCATGCTTATTTTCGAAGATATTGATGACACAATAGAAGCTGCATGAAAATAAGGGAAAGGCGTGTTTCATATCCAGTTGACAAATGCATGTTCACGAGCTGCGATGAAAAGCTTATAAATACGGCAAAGTAAGACGTATCTATTTCTGTAATTTGTCAACTAACCATTGCGGATTTTGAAACACGCCAAGGGAAATGATGAATATGAAGTATAATAAAAAACCAGCCATCTATTGGCTGGTTTTTTATTATATTCGCTCTCTAATCGTTCCAGTATGTACCTAGACAAGTTTTTTCGCCTAACTTTTCGGCATCAAACCGTCATTCTGATATCACTATTCGGTAAATTACCTCTCGAACAGTCTCATTTTGTTTTTCAGTTCTCTCATTCCTTCTTTGTGCATTCCGTTTCATACTGAATAAGAAGTTTATCAATTTCTGCAACCCTTTTTAACAAACGCTCTTTCTCACTCAAAAGTTCCTGTTTGTTTATTTCGGTTTCAAGAACTTCTACAGTAATATCGTATTCTGTTGATTCTTTCTCGTAAATATTTTTATTTACATTTGAAAGGATAACCACGCTTCCCTTTTCCACAATGCTTTCCCAGTTTTTTACACTTCCACCGCTCATTGCCCCGCCATGAATGAAAGCAACATCATCTCCAATTCGTGCCCCGCTGTCACGGTTGTATGCATGTGCGATAACTTTACCGAACAAAACAACATCCCAATGCCATTCACTTACTTCCTCATTAAAGTACACTTTTAGAGATATTGTCTCGTTTTCCGTTATGTCGGAATAACCATACACGTTAATCATAATCTCCCTGGCAGCATCTATCGCTGTTTCGGGGATAACCCAACATTTTTTTTCCCTATTCCACGTCGCTTTGCCGATTCCCTTAATTGCATTCACAAAATATGGATTATACGGCGTGTAAACATTTGCCATTCCATTTTTAATTACAATTTCCATCGATATTTCCTCCTATACTATATCGGGTATTTCAGGGATCCCGGTAAATCCCTTGGGCATCTGTCCGGCAGATAAACACTTGTGGATTTCTGCCGTATGTCCGGCTGCCGGACGGATATCTGGTTCTGACAAGCTCGCCTGGGGGCATCGCTCATTCTCTGCTCCATCAATCCGTCGGGGCCGGAATGAAGTTGTCATGGTACAGTCCCTGAAACTGTCTTCTGGACGGAAACATGGAAGCCCATGTATTTCCATGTCTTCTTTCCTTACAATACTCTCTGCATGAAGGGATTTTTCCTTCTGTCTCCGGGACAATCCCAGTGTACCAGACAATTGAAATCAAATATTCTGTGAGAGATTAACTGCAGATTTATTCAAACAATAACCGTATTTCGTGCGCATAATATTCTTTTGTATTCTTTTTTAATCTATAATTAGATATTTTGCGCCTAAAAACAATTCTCACCTTCTCCGTAAAAACCACTATGCTTATATCCCCTTATTCCTGATCGGATGTCCCTCAGGTTTCATCTTTCCTTCCTGGTACTCCATCCGGCCAGAAACTAGACTCATGAACTGCATGTTATATGGATGAACGTAGGGGACACTCCATACAGATATCAATCTGGTAATAACCAGCAAAATAAATCTATTCTTTACATATCAGCCCATTAAACAGAAAAAGTCCCGGATTATATCTTCCGGGACTCTGTCTGTATGTATTCCTATGCTTTATACTCAAAACATCATTCTTCCGATTTCACGGATTCAAGTCTCTCTACAACATGCTGTATGGAATAGTTGGAGTATATCCTTTCCACTGCCCTGTCATACTCATTTCTATCCATTACCCTGTCTTCCTGCTTCACTAAGGCAGTATTTAAATCTTCATGCCATTTCTTTGTCAGCCTTATGCTCCTCACCCATTTTGCCTTACCAGTTTCGCCCTCATCCAGTACCAGTTTCAGCCTGATACTGCTATCCTTGTTCCAGACATTAAATTTTTTTACGCACTCACTCAGACAGGGTATATATGGAACAGCAATCCAATTAAGGTTTCCGGCCTTTACTGCAAACATGGATATACCTTCCAAATCTGTCAGCCCTATATTTAGGTCTTTTCCTGTTGCAAATTCTTTTATTTCAGTCTGCGTCAGATTATTGAAAGATATCTTCATTACAATCCCGTCATGGTCAACATTAAATGCCACATGATCCTGTTTTTCCATTGAGCCGCTCTTTTCATGTTCTGTACTGCAGCGCATGATCGTTCCTTCCCTCACGGCTTCAGATGATACCATTTTCTGCATTTCCTTGTACTGTGACAGCATTTTCAACATGTAGATTCCAAAGCATTTGGCAAAATCCCGCATCCATGTCATAATGTATGGCCCAAGAAAAAACATATCGTTAAAGAAAACATCGCAGATATAGGGGTCTCTGGGAGATTTCATATATGGAGCCTCATACCCCCATCCCAAACGCCAATGTGATTTCATCAGCGACCATAATTTTTTCATTACCTCCGCTGTAAGTGTACCTGCCGTAACCATTAATGGCATTTGAGGATATCCTTTTAAGAAAAGTGTTGCCATATATGTGCCATTTTCCAGATTCAGGTCACATTTAGCCTTGATACATGCATCTTCGTCATCCACTACTGACACCATACCTGATGTCATTGCCTGGCCAACCATTCTTTCGATATCAAATTTCATCCAATCAAGTTTCACTGAATCGATCGGAAGTACCACTGTTTCCTTAGTATTCATGGTGATATGTACGATATTTTTAAAATTTTTCTTTGCCATATTTTCTCCTCCTATACTATACCGGTATCCTGGGCTTCCGGTAAATCCCATGTGCATCTGTCCGTCAGATAAATCCTTGTGGATTTCTGCCGTATGTCCGGCTGCCAGACGGCTATCTGGTTCTGATAAGCTCGCTTGGGGGCATCGCTCATCCTCTGCTCCATCAATCCGTCGGGACCGGGATGAAATTGTCATGGTACAGTTTCTGTATCTGGCTGTCAAACGGAAACATGGAAGTCCCTGCATTTCATGTATGCTTTCCCTTACCAGCCTTGTTTCTGCATAAAGGGCTTTTGGTCTTCCGTCTCCGAGACAACACCAGTGTACCAGACAATTGAAATTAAATATTCTGTGAGAGATTAACAACAGATTCCTCTAAATAATAAATATATTTATGTATGATATATCTTTTTGTATTTTTTTACGGTGTATAATCAGCTATTTGATAGAAAGAAAAACAAATTTCCACATTTTATCCCATAAACGCTGCAACAATATCTCCCTGTTTCTAAATTCCCTGATTCTTTCTTCCGGGGCGTAACCTGGTTGCTATTTCATACACCAGTCAAAAATAACATCATTAAGAACACCGATATAATATTAGTAGCATGATATAATCCGAAAAATTTGTATAGAAAAAGAACCCTGGGAAACAGTTTCTCCAAGGTTCTGATATTAGAATTTTATTCTGCAGATCCGCTGAATGCATGTAAGCATGTCTATATGTCTACAACTCCACAAAAACAGCCCTATTCCCGTTTCAATGTGGATCTTCCGCACTACGACTGCCTGTCTGCATGCAGATCAATCCTGCTGCCCTGTTGTAATAATGGGTAAACCAAATACGCTTTCCACTTCCCTCACATATTCCTGCCACTGTAGTCCGCGATCCCTGCTCCCCTTAATCAGTTCCCCGTACAGATATGCCCTAAATTTATTACCCTCTAAAGCTTCCCTGCTGTTATAGATTTCCGGCAGATCTATGGAAAAACTCCCGTTCCAGTTGTCATGCGGTCCGTTCGGGCTGTCTCCTTTAACAAAACCGGCCCCGCTGATCTTGTATATTGGAATCTTTAGAATCCTCAGTTCATCCTGGCACTCACCCAAAAGGGAATACATGGTTCCAAGCACATTAATATCCATTCCCCAGATAATATTCATTCTCGTAAAACACCATGTACATAATACGCCTTCACTCAAGTCTAACCCTCTTACATCCCTCTCGTCATAAACACTTCTGTATCCGCCGCATCGCGGACATGCAAACCGCACACTGGCAGGTTTTGATGCCTTCTTAATAACATCCGTAAACGACTGCCCCATAAGCTGGCAGTCGAATTCACGGTCAACCTTTCTTGCCATCATCCTCCATTTAGGACCATGTATGCCGGTATACGGGCTGGAATCATCCTCCGGGCATGTATGCAGCAGTTCATGGTAGAGCAGCTTTTTGAGTCCATAAATATCAGCTTCACTGCTCCCATATGCCTGTGATACCAGAATGGTAAATGTCCCGTCCTTATTCTTCCGGCACCGCCCGTATACATTTTTTTCCCTGACAAACTGTACGGCTGTAACCTTTCCAACCGGCAGGTGAATGTTTTTTAATTCTTCCGCGCATTCCCCTACAATCTCCATGAGCCTCTGCGTATAATCGAGATAGCAGAACCTTCCGCTGTTTTTTTTACCTTTACTGCCTGTTTCCCAGTTTGCCATGGGTTTTAAATTTAAAGGTGCCCGATCTAGGATGTGGCAGCCGTATTCGCGGTCTACTTTTGCGGCATATTTCTCCCATTTTTCACCGTGATCCATACATCCGCCGGCAGAATGAAGGAGCTGGTGGAAAATGACCGTTTTTATCTCTTCCAGCCCATACCGCGGACTCCTGTATATATTAGGTATATACAGGCCAAAAAGGCATTCCTGCACCTTAGCCAGCTTCCCTGTTACAAACCTGTCCCTGCACACCTTTATATAAGTGATGCATCCAATCGGAATGCCGAGTTTTCTAAGTTGAGATATACACTCGATCGCTATCTTTTCGAGATCCCACTTCCCTTTTTCATTTTTCCATTCATTGTTCACTCTTTACCCCTCCTTATCTTCTGTGCAAAATCCTGTATGTTATCTGGTCCGTGCCCGGCAATAAAAGTTTTCTCCCGGCATGTCCTTTATCCTTCCAGACCCGCATATTCCAGAATCTTATGGCGGGCAAACTTCTCTATTTTTTCCAGATAATCTTCCTGGTTCCAGTCAATGCCTTCATTTACTGTTTCAAAATCATTTGCCCATTTTACAAACATCTGTTTCCAATTGATACTGTCAATGCCGCGCAGTTCCCTGTGTTTTTCCAGAAGGTCTGCATAAACAAGGGAAATCTCCACCAGATTCTCGGATGTCTTATTGTAAACTATTTCCCCCTGCCGCTTTCCCTCGTTCCCATCTTTGTATCCATAACACATTGTTACAGATCCTTTATCAATTTTTTCCACGCTTTTTTCTCCTCCTTCACAAACTGTCATCCATAAATTTACTTTCCCTGTAACTGTCTTGTTTCTTTCCGCAGCTGCCTTATAAATTCTGTCAACCATCAGCACCAGTACAGTCCCCGGCTTACGGCCTTCTTTTCCTGCACCAGCGCAATCTTATATCGGCAGCAGGATTTGCTGTCATCCCGGTCATGATATACTTATCCTCCTGCCGGATTCACCTGCCATGGCGGCGTTCTCTGTTTCATTTCCACCTCCTGTATAGCTGCACTTTCAGCTTTTTCCTGACACAACCATTATACTATACCGGGTTGCCTGTCAAATCCTGCATAAATCAATATATTGTTAAATTAGGTCAGCAATGTATTGATTGATTAATCGTGTAATGTTGAATTTATTTAACGATACGCTATAATATACTGGCAGGGTCCGCATACATCCGGACAGACTGTCAGTTCACCGCGGACACTGTAAAACCATGCGGCAGAAATCTGGGGGAATACAGAAAACAGACGAAAGAAAAGAGGATAACAGGATGGGATTTTTTGATAAGAAACAATGCGGCATCTGCGGAAAAGATGCCGGAAGACTGCTGGCATATACCCTTAAAGACAACAAACACCTTTGTGACGAATGTTTCCACAAAATATATACGGGATTCAACAGTCTAAATGCGCAATTCAGTCTCGAACATTACAGGGATCATTACCTGACATACTATGAAAAAACGAAAAAAATGCGGGAAATATTCAAAACCACGTGCTTTTACGGCGGGTTGTACATAGATGCGGAACACAGGCTTTTCAGCATTAGTGACGGCGATTTTGACAATATCATGAAAAAAAATGGCGGCCGGCCATCCGACCGGATGCCTGTTTTTGAGTTCTCATCCGTCACCATGGCGGTCATCCGGCTTGACAAGGTAAAAGTGAATCAGGGCGGCATGCTCGGTCCGTCTGCCGAAGGAAACATAAAACTCCGTCTGCTCTACAGGGACCCGGTTCTTGATTATGAATACAGTATTGCCCCAGGCAAATCACTGCCTGTTGAAAAAAAGGGATTTATCAGCAAAACCCTGACCTACGGATTCCCTGAAAAACTCCTCCCCGTAAAGGACATTTTTGACGAGCTGGTCATGCAGGCTGAAAAAATGAACGGAGGGGTAATATGAGTATATTGAAATTAATCATCAAATCCACCATAGCAGGATGCCTGGTCGCTTTTGCATTCGATCCTGACGGAATCACGGATACTGTCATAGTCTTCGCACTGGTATACGGACTCGTAACATACTATATATGGTATTTTACCAGCAGCGATATGGATTCCGTTACAATTGGAGACGGGATTTTGGGAATCCTGTTTACACTGGCTGCCCCACTGCTGGTCATCGGCATAAGCTATTATGTTCTGGCTGCCATTTTTCCGGGCATGATCGGACAGTATATCTTCAGTGGCATTATAGTGCTCGGTTCCTTCGGATGCCTTATTTCCGATATCATCAGTGTCATCAGGATATTTTTCCCATCCTTTTTGGTTCTTGATAACATTCCGGAATCAGGCTTTCATGACAGTCATTCTAATGACAGCGACAGTTTTTCAGGATAGCGGCAAAAGAACAATACAGGCACACATGGGTTTTCTGCCATTGCAGGAAACCCGCTATTTTTTTGCATTTACATCCATTTTATTGAATTCCGGCGAATACAGCCTGAATCCTTCTGCATCCGCCGGCTCCGTGCCACTACAGGGATATCCGTCAGGGCTTACTCGTTCCTGTGGTAAAGGGCTATACATTCATCTATGATGCCCTCGACAATCCGCACCTCCCGGGCCGTAAGCTTATCAAGTTTTTCTGACAGCAGCAGTTTGTCCTTGTCTATAATGTCACCAGTTAAAATATAGTCCGTGCTGACACCGAGGGCAGAAGCTATCTTCATCAGGTTCTCCGGTCGCATCGCCCGTTTCCCTGACTCCGCATAGGACACAAACTGGGTTGTTACTTCTCCCTTTTCTGCAAGTGCCTCCTGTGTCATCCCCAGTTTTTTCCGCCGCTCCATGATCCTTTTTCCTACCTCATTCAAATACAGTTCCAGATCTTTCATTTTGTTACCTCCTGTTTACTGTTAAATTATATCAACAGAATCATTGAAATTTAATCGCTATCTGTTGGCAAGTTACAACAATATGATATAATCTGCTGGATTAGACTTATATACCTTTCTCAGACAGCAGACAGGAAAGGCGGAAACTGAATCCTCCATGTATACTGTTATCATGTGTTTTCGCGGAAGCAGAAGCCTGCAGTGCATGTGTTATAATCAATATATAATTTACGAGGAGGTTAAAGATATGACAGATAAAAGATTTCAACATTTTCCCAGAGGAAATAACAATATAACTACGATACTACAGCCACCAGTGGCGGCAGAAGCCATGCAGCCATCCTGTCCGTCTTCCGTGACGGCCATGCAAAAATTTATGTTTGAGTTCGGCAGCGACGGGAACATCCACTCCGTTTCCTTTTTGGGAAATCTTTCCCATGAAGATATCCGCCTGATGCTGGAATCCGTGCGGCAGGAGCTTTATGCGGACTGCGGCAGTGCCATATATTCATATTTAAAACAGAATAATATGCCGTATTTCGGCCTGAAAACGGAAATGATTCCGTTAAACAATCAGGAAATCATGGAGCGGGCTCGGCGGTTTCTGCAGTTATGCAGCCCGGAAGATTTTGATGTCCGTATCTGCAGAACCGACAATTACTATGCGGTAATGGACCAGCAGGTAAGGACCCCTGACGGCGGATGTGAAGGATGTTACTATGCCGTGCGGAAGTCTGCAGACAACGGAGGCTTCCAATATCGTATTGTCGGGCAGACATATGCCTGCAGCAGGCCTGATGACACTGATCATGGATATTTTGCAGTCCGCACAGGCAGGGACAGTCAAAAATTCCTTAATCTTGATACTAAGACTGGGGAGCCGGTGTTTCCCAGTTTTGGATGCATAGACATCATGGGGGCCCTGATAAACATCGACAGCATCACGACTTCCGGTCAGGCAAAAAAAATAGCGGTAAAATAATTGTCAGCAGAAAAAAAGAGGGGTGGAGCAGTATCCATCCCTCTTTTCCATGCCGCCATTTTCAGCCTGTCCTTAACTTCCTCATTTTAAATTAAACCTAAACCGTCCCTATTATCTGCTCAATAAAAGGGGAAGGCTTTTTGTCCTTCCCCTTCATTATTATACAGGGCATCTGCAAAACGCAAGAAGCCGCCGTGCCTCTTCATGCCCCTGCTCTGCCGCTTTTTGATACCACTTCGCTGCCTCGGCGGTATCTTTTTTTACGCCCTCTCCCCTGTAATACATATTTCCCAATTTATACCAGGCTTCCTGATCTCCCTGTTCCGCTGCTGTTCTATACCATTCTGCAGCTTCATCATAGTCCTTTTCCACCCCTTCTCCACAATAGTACATATTTCCCATTTGTACCTGGGCAGGCGTATATCCCTTTTCCGCCGATCTTCTGTACCAATATACAGCCCTGGCATAATCCTGTTTTTTAGCCCTGACCTCCAGATACAGCCCCGCCAGATTATACTGGGCAGATGCAAGTCCACTATATGCTGCTTCCCTGTAGTATCTAAATGCCCATGCATAATTCTTTTTTACACCGGTTCCGTCACGATACATATTCCCCAGCATCTCCAGCGCCTCAGCACTTCCCTGTTCTGCCGCTTCCCTGTACCATTTTTCCGCTTTACCGTAATCCTGAACGACTCCCCTGGCTTCCAGATACATTCCGGCCAGATGATACTGGGCGGATGCATATCCCCACCATGCTGCTTTGGTGTACCATTTAAGCGCCTCGGCATAATCCCTTTTCACGCCGATTCCGTCATGGTACATATTTCCCAGCATCTCCTGCGCCTCAGCACTTCCCCGCTCCGCCGCTTTTCTATACCATTTTACAGCCTCGGCATAATCCTGCCCTGCCCCCTTCCCTGTATAATACGTTTCCCCCATATGATACCAGGCAACTGTACTCCCCTGCTCCGCCGCTTTTCTGTACCACTTAAATGCTTCATCATAATCGGCCCCGTTTTCCCGGGATCTATACAGATTCCCCAGTTCGACCTGTGCGCGGGTATATCCCTGCTCCGCTGCCATCATAAGCCACTTTTCTGCTGCAGCATAATCCCGTCCGGCTTCGTCTCCGATATAGTACAAAATTCCTAACTTTAGCTGGGCAATGACATCCCCCTGTTCAGCGGCATCCCTGTAATGGCTTATAGTTTCAGGATAACCGGTATCATCTGTTTCGTCCTCCTGTAGTTCCCAGTCATCTTCATTTTCTTCTGCTGTTTCATCACTATCCGCAGGATCAATTTCATGTCTTTCTATTATTTCCTCATATCTCCCGTACAAAGTTCACACCCCCATTTCCGGTTTTATGAAAGATGCTGTTTTACATAATTATACAGTTTTATCTGGTTTTTATAAATTCTGCTCCGTATTCCGTAAAGGGGTTTTTATTCTTTTCTTTACATAACTGTATGTAATTCCGGGTTACGGAAGATACAAATTTATCGTAGTCGCCTGACCGGATTGTTACCATATAACAATGCCTGGCTCCTTTCCTTATTCTGTGTGTCACTTCCGTCCGCATGATGAAATCCATGTCGTCATCCTCTCCTACCCCGATCCCGCCCAGATATTCTCCCCGTGCATTATTGCCAAACATAATAAACGGGACTTTCATTGTCGTGGATGACACTGCTAAAGCAACTTTATGCTGGTCCCATGATTCAAGCTGCTGGGTCTTCGCAATAACAACAGGCCTGTCAAAATTATTTACAACCTGAATAACACAATCCTGAATAACTGCATTATATTCATTTTGTATATCTTCCCAGCTGTCTTTCTCCACACCCTGGCGGACCGGATACATGACTTCCACATATTTTCTATACCACTCCGCAGCCGTGACGAAATCCTTCTCCACCCCTTCACCCCTGCAGTACATGTTTCCCAGGCTCTTCCAGGCTGCCGCAACCCCCTGCCCGGCTGCCTTCCTGTACCATTTCAGTGCCTCGGCATAATCCTGTTCCACTCCGTGACCGTATCTATACAGGTCACCTAAATTGCTTTTGGCTTTGCTGTTTCCCTGTTCCACTGCTTTCCGGAACCATTTCAGCGCCTCGGCATAATCCTGTTCCACTCCATAGCCATTTGCGTATAATATACCCAGATTATTCTGTGCATTTTCACATCCCTGCCCTGCTGCTTTCCGGAACCATTTCAGCGCCTCGGCATAGTCCTGCTTTATGTTATAAGATCCATAATAAAATTGTACCTCG
>VSNM01000040.1:41512-51317 GCA_009774245.1 Lachnospiraceae bacterium
CTGCTTTCCGGAACCATTTCAGCGCCTCGGCATAGTCCTGCTTTATGTTATAAGATCCATAATAAAATTGTACCTCGACACCGCGGTATCTCCGACATTCCGATGTCCGATATCGCTCCAGTGCCCCTGCATAATCCGGAATCCTTTTTTCATAACCATTTGCATATAAGGCTCCTAAAATATTCTGTGCTTTATCATACCCCTGCTCTGCTGCCTTCCGGAACCATCTCAGCGCCTCGCAAGAATTTCTCCTTACGCCCTCCCCGTTATAAAAAATGTTTCCGAGCTCGCACTGAGCCTGTACATTCCCTTCATCAGCCTGTCTGATTAACCTCCCTATGCCTTCCTGCTCCGGCATATCCGGCAGGCCATCTTTCCTGGGAATGGCCTGCCGGATTTTATGTTTTTCTTCATATTCACTATTCAATGTGCGCATCCTCTTTTTTATGGCAGGCAACCCTTCACCGGAATGCCTGCTGCCCCTTTCCTGCTGCCGGGGCAGCAGGTTAACTTTCCCCTTCCGCCACGATAAATTCCCCGGATGCAGGATCATAATCATAAACGATACTGTAGTATCCTTCCCCGCCTTCGTGCGGCTGCGCGACAAACCGGCCGTCCTCCGTCTTCCTGAAATCGGCATGCTGCCCGGATACTTCAGGCTGGTATGCCTTCCCGTCCTTTACCCCGTACAGCCAGGTTTCCTGTCCGTCTGCCCCGCCTATCATAAGAAATTCTGCGGTTCCGGCATTTATGGTCAGTTTCCTAGTCATGCCAGGATACATGCCCCCGTAAGCATATATTTTTGGAAATGTGTCAATGACGGAAACCGTGCCGTCCGAACCGGCGTAATAAATAATGGCATCTGACAGGTCAATCCCGTCATCCGTCCCCGTTATTCCGAAAGCCTCCATGCTTCCATTCCCGTCGAAATCATCACACACAAAATACAGTTCATTTTCAGATCCCGCTGCCGACCGGAATGCCTGTTTTAAACGGATTTCATCCGGCATTCCTTCCTGCGGGGTATACTGGTCAAACGGAGTCAGCTCAATGGCCACAGCCTGGTATCCGGCACAGATATCCTGTGCTTCCGCCTCCGTAATATGGGACATCCTGTCAAAGTCCAGCCCTTCCGCCCTGTCATAATGATCCTCCTGGGTGCTGTGGAACCATGGATTGTCCCTGTCCTGCATCTGGTCAAATGCCACGATCTCATCCGGATGCAGACTGCCCGTATCCGGATCGATACTGTAATGTATCTGTGTACTGTTGCTTGCACCGCTCGAAGCCCAGTAATAAACTGTATTATCAGCGCACAGGTAATAACAGTATCTCTCGCCGCTTGTGGCTGCATGGACCGCCACGCCGTCCGCAAAGGTGTACAGGTCGTATATCAGGCCTTTCTCCGCGGCTTCCATGGTGCTGACCAGCAGCTCCGGCACCCCGTTTCCGTCCAGGTCCGTCAGGGCGTAGCCCGCATCGGACAGGTCTTTCACAGAGGTATAGTCCCAGTAAAACATATAGCTTACATCCTCCGTATGGTCCCATCCTCCCATGATTTTGTAATAAAACATGTCCAGTATCCCGTTATAGGCAGTATCTGCACTGTCTGTAACGTCCGCACTGTCCGTATCGCTGTTTCCGATATCTTCCGTCTCCGAAAAAGGCTCCTGTACTATGGATTCCTGTATAACAGGTTCCGCTGTCCCTTCCGGTATAACATGGGCACTGGCTGGTGCCTCCTGTATACTGCCGTCCGTATCCTCCCCTGCACTGCCGTCTGTTGCACATCCGGAAACCATTACGCTGCAGGCAGCCATGGCAAGGGACATTATCAAATATTTTTTCATCTGTGCATCCTTTTTATTTATATAAATATTAGCCGACGCGAAATTGCCTTTCGTGCAGCTATTCCTCGGTAACATTTGTCTCATACTCATAATTTTCGACATTTTTTGTGACACACTTGTTGAACATCGTATCCAGGTCTTCGAAGCCTACATAATAATAGTCCCCCCTCCAGAATAAGTCCCCGCTGGATATGGATTTCGTAAAGGCGGAGCCTTCCGGCATCTCATACCTGCTCAGATCGACGCTGCACGTCCCGTCCTTTAACAGGAGCAGGTCCTCGAACTTTCCATATGTATAAAAATAAAGCTTCTGGTCCCCGTCCGGATACTCCATGTCCACATCCTCAATCCGGTACAGCACATAAACTGCGTTGTGGTCGCTGCCGTCCATGCCCGGCTTCAATGACAGGAAATAATTCCCGATAAATTTCACCTCTGTAACCGTATCCCAGTCCTTCGCCTGGATGGCATCCTCGATCTGATGCTTCATTTTTTCCATGATATCGGAAGGTATTTGCGAAAGCTCCGAGACATACCTGTCACATTCCGGTACTACAAATTCCTTTGTGTCCCCTTCTGCCACATACCCCTTTTCCAGAAGCTGGTCCGCATCATATTCCGCAGTCACGGTAACGGTATCTCCCACGGTAAGAGCCTGATCCCTGTCGAGCGAATAGGTGACGAACACCGGGGCGCTGTTTCCATATCTGACAGAGGCTTTTACATCAGGGGCGATTCCCGTAAACTCCACCTCCACATTTTCAAACAGATCCGCCTGCTCAATCTCCTTAAGTCCTTCGACCGTATACTTTTTCTCACCTGCCGCAAACTTTATCTTATAATCCTCGACAGATTCATTGTCCACGACAGATGTCACGGTCACCTCGTCCCCGTTGGACAGGTTTTCCCGAGGGGATATCTTGTAGGATACTGCCTCTTCTATCGTCATCACCCTGCCCAGCAGCGACAGGTCCTCCGAGTCCCCATCGATGCCCGCGGCCTCAAATGCTGCATCCTCCCAGAAATATTCGTCCGCAATACGCGCCGTACCCTGTCCGTCCACACCGTTAAATTCCAGTGTAAGCCCGTCCATGACATCAATCTCCGTCTTTCCGCATCCGCCCACCGAGCATGCCATCAGTCCCGCAAGGGCGCACATGGCGATTATTTTTGTCAGTTTCTTTTTCATTCTCTTTTTTCCTCCGTCGTATTTTTATTTTATTGGACGAATAGAGTATATCATACTGTTAACTTTTGTCAACGTTACACGAATATTTTCCTTGAAACCTACAGGAACATGTATTAATATTGAAAACAGGAGTTCTGATTATATGCGCAGATAGTTTGCTATATGTATGGAATATTCCTATCGATTCTTATTTGTTCTGATGATTCAGGGCAATGCATTCATCAATAATGCCTTCAACCATCCGCATTTCCGTTGCTGTAAGCTTTTCCAGTTTTTCCGCAAGCAGTAATCTGTCCTTATCAACCACATTACCCGTAAGAATATAATCCACGCTCACGCCGAACACTGAAGCCATCCTTACAATATTTTCCCAATTTATTGTTCTTTTTCCTGTTTCCATATAGGAAACATACTGCGTTGTATGCCCGATTTTTTCCGCGAGTTCCTTTTGTGTCAGTCCCATCCTTTTCCTCTGCTCCATAATCCTTTTACCTACTTCTCCCAATTGTACATTTAGTTCCGGCCCAGACATTTCCGTATACCTCCGTTTTCTTTATATTTATTAATACTATATATTGTTATGTTTATATTTGTCAACACAACAAATCAGTCTGTTCTTCCCCGCCCGGATAAAACCGGCCATAACCATCGGAGCTGCGTCATACTCCTGCTGCCGTTAGGCAGAAATGATTTTAACAAAAAACTAATCATACTTTAAGCTGTTGACAATATTCCACAATGCGGTATAAAATTAACTTGCAGAATAAATTTCTTCACTGAAATAGTGAGGAATTTGAAAAGTGCAATAAAGGGAAATAAGAAAGAGGAGGCATTATCGATGAAGAAACAGATATTGAGGAGATTTATGGGAATTGCCGCGGCTGCAATCATAACAGTGACCATGCAAAGCCCTGTACAGGTCAGGGCGGCCGAAAAATTTGATCCTGTATTTTATGCCGCCGTGTATGCGGATGTGGCAGCAGTATTCGGAACAGATGCAGAAGCCCTGTACAATCATTACATTACTTTCGGACAGAAAGAGGGACGGATGCCATATGCCGGGGCAGCAGGCGGTGAAGCCGTTGATGGGATTGCAGATACGACAGCAGTGGCAGCAGAAACTTCCGCAGTAACAGATGACACAGTTAATGGTATCGTAACAATCGACAAACTGCAGAATTACACCAGCCTGAAAAAGAAAATGACAGATGCAGAATTCCAAACGGCTTACAATGAGGCACTCAAAATCGTGCAGCCGCTTGTCGGATTAAGCAGGGAAGAACAGGCAATGGGAATCATGACTGCCCTCAGGAATATGGTTGACAGCGGGCAGGTCGCATATTCCACAAGCTACCCCCACTATAATGATGCATACGGCTATCTTGTAAACCATGTGGCATCCTGTGCCGGCTCCACCAGGACAACCGGGCTATGCCTTAACATGCTTGGCATCAATTACGAGCATGTCCATGAGAACCAATGGTGCCACCAGTGGTGCAGGGCTGACCTGGACGGGACAACATGGGTGGTAGACCCTTATGCCTATACCTGCACTTCGGAGGCTTATGCATACTGGCATCCACTCGCTGACTGCGGACAGTAAAATACCGGTTCAAAATATTGTAATTTTTGCACATAGAAAGAGAATCCGCAATGAAACCTTTAAAACACACCATTTTAATCCTTTCCTTATTATTTTTATTATCCGGTTCCGGTTTTTTTACCATAAACACTTCTGCATCCGGAACCTCCCAGCCCCCTGTTTACTATGTCCGCTTTTCAGGAACAGGGCTGGGTATCTATACAGAACCGTCACTGGCAGGAGAGCCAATGGTCGTGCTCCCCGACGGCACTTATGTACAGCTCCTGTCTGGTCCGGCGGATTCCATCGCTAAAATACGGATATGCGACACAGGACTGGAAGGCTATGCGGACATGAGATACCTGAAACGGCCTGATGCCATTGTCTATGACTGTGACATTTATACTTACGAGGAAATGCAGGAAGATATTGCACAGATGCAGGCACGGTATCCCGGGCTGTTCCATGCCGGTGTAACCGGCCAGTCCGCTGACGGCAGGAATCTCTACGAGCTTATCCTTGGAAACAGTTCCGCTCCTAAAAGCATACTGATCCATGCAGGTATCCATGCCCGCGAATACATCAATCCGTACCTGGTCATGGAACAATTGGAACAGATGCTTGAATGCTATGAATGCGGCAGTTTCCATGGGCGTAGTTACCGGGAGCTGCTTGACGGTGTGGCAGTCCACATTGTGCCCATGGTCAACCCCGACGGCATCGCAGTCAGCCAGTTTGGTGAAGGCGGCCTCCGTTCTCCGGAGCTGGTACAGGTACTGCAGGCCTGCTATGCATATGATACAGCTTCCGGACGGACAAAAAGCTCCTATGCAGGCTATCTTGCACGGTGGAAGGCCAATGCCCACGGGACGGATCTCAACAAAAACTTCATCACGGGATTTGGCTCTGATGCAAAGACCCTGCTTCCCTCCTATGCGGGATATCCGGGAGCAGCCCCCTTTACCGAGCCGGAAACCCTGTCGCTCGGAGCCGTCACCCTGCTGTGCCGTCCGTCTGTTATTATAAACTACCATTCCATGGGGGAAGTGGCATACTGGGACACCAGGGAAAGCCTGTATACAGGGATAAATACAGAGTTTTCCAGCTATATGCTGTCGCTGGTGCCCTATAAAAGAATGGGGAGCGGGACTGCCTCGGGAAGCTATCTGGACTGGATCTACAGCGGTGATAATCCCGTATGTTCCATCACTTTTGAGACAGGAAATGCGGAATGCCCGTTTACCTTTGAACAGTATCCGAAGATATGGCTCCAGCACTCCCTTGTAATGCAGGCAGCCATGGAGTATGCATACATTCACTGACACCTAAAAAGCGGTAATGGCAATCGTTTCCATTACTGTTTTTTGACAAAACTTATTCTTATCTGCTGTTCTGGTATCCTTACTGCAAGGGCAGGGTGATTTATACCAAAATGCCTATAGTTCACAAAACATCAAATTATTACTTATAGTTCGTAAACAACAAGGCATACCAGATAAGTCCACCTTATCCGATATGCCTTTAAATTAAATGGTAGAAAAGTAACACCTGGATCAAAAATAATCATGTAATACACATCATATTCCTGCTGCCATCAGCAAACCATAACCCCGTCCGCATCCGCGATTTTCGTTCCCGTCTTTTTATCGTTCAGTTCCGTCGTAATCCTCGGCACATATATGATCTGGTTCAGGTCGGCAATATCCGTATGTGATGCAACGATCGACCGTGCATCGTCGCCGTCATACCGCTGTATCACATACAGCTCCCCGTATACCACGAATGTCATGCCGTTGTAATCTTCCGTGCCGAACTTCCTCGTATCCACCTCAAACGAAAGCCTTGCCGCCCTGCAGATGATTCCGGTGTGAACACGACGGAGTTCTGTGCGAGCCTTCCATCCGTGCCCAAAACGGTCACATTCGTACCGGTCGTGATGCTCTGGTTTTTGTCGAGCACATAGCCTTTCAGCTCATAGGTAAAGCCCGGTATTAGGTTCTCATAGCTGAATGTGTCTATAATCGTCGTGGAGCCGTCTGCAAACGACGTCTTCGTGAATGTGTCGCTGTCAATCGCACTCGTCCACACCTTCGGCACATGGATGGTCTGGTCCTCGTCCAGAAGGACAATGTTGGAATTGCCTTTGGCAACGTAAGACCACCGCTTTTCTGCTGTACCAGGTATAGCATGGATGCCTTTACGGGGAAAGAGCGGAACCGTGCCAATGCTGTACTGATGCTGTACCAATTTTTACTTACCCCCAAAAAACAGGCAGATCTGGGGAATTGAATACAGCAGGTTTATTGTGGAAAAATAAGAAAAACCAGGTATCATAAAACAATACTTTATTTTTATGACGTTAATCTTGAAATAGGATGATTATTGCTGTATTATTAAAGAAAAGGAGGAGTTTATGCTGCTTGAATACTATGAAAAATTGCTGCAGTTAAAATGTTTTTCATTTGATGACGCAGCAAAAGTATTTGGGGATGAGCGCAAGGCAAAGAATATACTATACACTCTAAAGAAAAAGGGGCTGTTGCAGTCAGTACGCCGTAATTATTATGCCACGATAAGCCTGGAAACGAAAGAAGCTGTCGCGGCTCCTTTTGAGATTGCATCATCCATAACAGAAAACAGTTATATTTCCCATCATTCCGCTTTTGAATTTTACGGGCTTGCAAACCAGGTTTTCTCCGATATATATGTTTCCACGGGGCGGGATTTCCGGGAATTTGAGTTTGGCGGGCGGTGGTATCATTGTATGAAGACCAAAAGGGATTTTGGAATATCACTTCAAAAAACGATACGGGTAACAGACATGGAGAGGACTGTGCTTGATAATATAAAGGATTTTGATAAGGTCGGGGGGCTGGAAGAGCTTTTGCGCTGTCTGGAGATGATCACCGTACTGGATGAAGACAGACTGACCACCTATCTTGGAAAGTACCATAACCAGTTCCTGGCGCAGAAGGCAGGATACCTTTTATCTTTTTACCCGCAGCTGAAATTGTCAGATGGATTTTTTGATTACTGTAAAAAGAACATAGGGAACAGTTCCCGCTATCTCTACCACGATCTGAAAGAAGAAAAGAGTATATTTTCAAAAGAATGGAATTTATGTATACCGGAAGATATCATGCAGCTGATGAATGAAGGAGGAGAACCGCTTGTTTAATTATACAAAGTCAGAATTGTCAGAAATTGCGAATAAGCAGAATTTCATCCGGGATACCCTGGAAAAAGTAGTACGTTTAAGTGAAGTCCTGGATTATATCAACAGTAATCCCATTATGAAAGGCTGCCTTGCATTGAAAGGGGGAACCGCCATCAACCTGACAGTCTTCCATCTTCCCAGGCTGTCGGTTGATATTGATCTGGATTATTGTTCAGAAGGAAACCGGGAGGAGATGCTGGGGCAAAGGCAGAAAATTTCAGAGGACCTGAAAAAATTTATGCAGACGCAGGGATATAGCCTGAATCCCCAAAGCAGGAGCCGCCATAGCCTGGATTCTTTTGTGTTCACTTATATAAATCTGGGAGGAATGAGGGATAATATCAAAGTAGAAATAAATTATTCGCTGAGGAGCCATTTGTTTGAGCTGGAAGACAAGCCTGTTCTATCGGATGCGATCCATATGGAACATTTGATCACCGTGCTTTCGCCTGTTGAACTTTTTGCGGCGAAAATCAATGCGCTACTCAGCCGGGCAGCAGCGAGGGATCTCTATGATACATATAACATGATCGATACGGGGCTGTTTTCTAAAGACGAATACGAGATGCTGAGAAAATCGGTGGTGTTTTATACGGCCATATCACAGGAAGATAATCCAGAAAGATATGATGTGAATGTAATCGATCGGATCAGCATCCGAAAAATAAGGACGGATCTCCTTCCTGTCATTCAAAAGGGAGAATTTATAGAACTGGAAAAAATAAAGAACCGTGTAAAGGAATTTTTGTCGGGGTTAATGGTTCTTACAGCGGATGAACAGGATTTTTTGAGAAAATTCAGGGATAAGGAATATTGCCCGGAACTGCTTTATGATGATGAACAGATCATCAGACGCATCAGTAATCATCCAATGGCATTGTGGAAGATACAGGAACATTAAAACATTTATTTTGCGAAATATGTGTAAAATATATAACCCTTCAATTCATATGTAAAACCCGGTATCAGGTTTTCATATGAAAAGGTATCTATAATCGTCGTCAGGCCGTCTGCAAACGGCGTCTTCGTGAATGTGTCGCTGTCAATCGCACTCGTCCATACCTTCGGCACACGGATGGTCTGGTCCTCGTCCAGAAGAACCTGATGCTCCGCCACAAGATGCTTCCTGCGCCGTAGCCATTTTCGAGGTACATCCGCTCGTACACCACCAGTGTCCTGCCAGCGAAGATTTCCGCATCGACGTCAAACGTCATCCCGCTGCCCTCATGGTTCTCCGGGATGACGTCGCCATATGTGAGGTACTGGTTGTCCTGTAAGTCAAAATCAGCTTTAAAATAGGTCGTGATTACCTGTTTCTTCCCGGCATTGTCCACGACAATCTCGCCTGTCGCAGTATCGCGGAGTTCCGACACTAATTTGTATGTGTATTCCGGACGGACTGCCTCGTAATGCACCGTGTCATATATCTTCATGTCCTTCCCGGCATAAGATATGTGTTCTTCCGTTTTCTGGTCAAGCGCCGTCGTGTCGATATAGGGCATATAGATCCGCTGGCTCTCGTCCCAGAAGTCTTCATGGTCCGCGACGAGTACCCATTTCCCGCTGCCTTCCTCTCCCTGCTCTATGTAAATCTTTTCGTAGCAGACGAAAATTGTACCATCGGGTACTTTTCCCTCGTTTGCCGTGTCCGCCAGATCCAGTACCTCGAAAAATAATTCGTCCTGCCCTGCATCCGATATGTGCAGGGACTCTCCGTCGTCACCATATCTGTAAACCAGATGTTTCTCCCCAGCTTTAGTGACATCCGCGATATAAACTTCATAACCGTCATCAGGAACCAGTTCGATTTCAACTCCATCCCCTGGTGTAAATGCCCATATGGAACCATCGTTATCGACCTGATCCAGTCTGCCTTCCTCATTTACCATTATATTTAAATCAGGTATCCTGTCACGGACTCAGGACGGCAGCAGGATTTGGTATTAACATGAAATGTATTTAAAAAA
>VSNM01000041.1:0-39633 GCA_009774245.1 Lachnospiraceae bacterium
AAGTATACCTCAGTTTACGACTGGTTGAAGTATATTAAGGCAAATGTGGTTGGAATTAACTTACGGGAATTACGGATAAAGATGCGGAGAAAATGGTAGAAACCACTTATCTTATTGTTTTTCTGTATATGAGCGTATTTCTTTCCATTGTCACCATGATATCCGCACTCTTCCTTATCCTTCACAAGATCTCAAAGGATATGGAGGAACAGATGGTGCAGATCGGCGTGCTGGAAGCACTGGGGTATACAAGCCGTGCGCTTTCCCTTTCCTACATCTGCGAATATATCCTTACAGGGGGCGTTGGCGCGGTCATCGGCGGCATAACGGCGGCAGTCTTTTCCCCGGTCATGGATACGCTCATAAGGGGTATGATGAACCGTGACGTGCATACGGATGTGAACATTCTCTGCATTCTTATCGTGGTAATATCGATCATAGCGCTTGTCACGCTCTTTGCGTTGTCAAGGGCGGCAAGGGTGAAAAAGCTCCCTCCTGTCGTGGCATTTCGCAAGGGCATAAATACCCACCATTTCGGGAAAAATATACTTCCGCTTGAAAAAATGAGACACAGCATCAATGTCTGGCTTGCCTTCAAGGGAATAGGTAACGATCTTCGCTCGAATATCGGTACGGGTATCTGTATGATCGCCGCAGGAGTTGCCATCATGTTCAGCGTGTACCTCTTTGACTTTTTCAAGAGCGGCTATAACGGACTGATAGGCGTTTTGGGAATGGAAACTCCCGACATAAACATCATTATGATGAACGGAGTGAACGGGGAAAAATTCTGCGAGGAAATCCGTGAGTTCCCCGAAGTGGAAAAGGTTCTTCTGACGCGCGCAATGGGGGATTATGTGGAAGTAAAAGGCTGCAACCAGAGTGCGGCAGTCTTTTCCTACGCCGATTATTCCCTCACGGATAATATCCGGCTGAAAGCGGGACGTTTCCCCGAGTACGACAACGAGATCATGATCTCCGCAAGGAGAGAGGAGACAGAAAACCGGCACATAGGCGACAGTATCATCATCAAGGGCGATGTCTGTGAAAAAAGTTATATCATAACAGGCATTGTCACCGCTATGAACAACAACGGCATAAGCGTCTACATGACCGAAGACGGTTACCGTCGCATTCGCCCAAACGACCGCCCGAACACAGTGGAGATCACGCTCAAAAACGAGGAAGACCGCCCTGCCTTTACGGATAAACTCACCGCTCTGTACGGTGCGAGCGCAAAGGATACGGCGTATGAACAGACTGCGCAGGGAAGTCTTGAGGAGCGTATCAGGGCGAAAGCGGACGAGAAAATGGCGGTGCTGATCTCTCAGTACGGCGTTACCGACGTTGACTATGCCATCAGAATAGGCGACACCGTCATCAGCGGAAACAGCAGCCGTTTCGTGATAAAAGAGATATCCTCCATGAAGGATTTTTTGAAATCTCAAATGGAATCCATAGCCGCCGTTACAAAGGCATTCTCGTTTGGTGCCGTGATATTCATTGCCGTTGTGGTGGCTGTGATATTGGGCATTATAGCCATATCCGCCGTTAAAAGACAGCGCAGGGAATTTGGTATCATGAAAAGTATGGGCTATACATCAAGGGAGCTTATGCTACAGCTTACCCTGCGCATTCTCCCTGTAACGATCGTTTCCTCCTGCATCGCTGCGGTGTTGTCGGTATGGGTACAGCGTGCATTTTGGATGGCGGCGTTCGGCGTACAGATTCCTGAAAGCCTGCCGCTAATCGTCGGTACGGCGACAGTGCTTGTATTATTCTGCCTGATTGTCACCTACATCAGTGCAGGCAGTATCAGAAAAATATCCGTGACAGAACTTATGACGGAATGAAAGTGGGGTTAAATCATGATAAAGAAAAAAATAATTGCAACAATATCCGCCTTGTGTATGGCAGGAACTGTATACGCATCTGTTGGAAATGCGGTGCATGCTGAATCCGCACAATCGGAACATACCGCCGAAGCAACCGCTTCGCAGGATAGGATATATTGTATTGCGTCTATAAGCAAGATGTATTCCACATTGGCGGTTATGCAGCTTGTTGACGAGGGAAAGGTCGAACTTGACGCTCCTGTCACAAAGTATCTCCCCGATTTCAGTATGAATGACGAGCGGTACAAGGACATCACCGTACGTATGCTTATGAACCACACATCGGGTATCCCTTTGGGGCTGCCGATAAACAATTATCTTTATGATGATGTTGACAGCTTCGCTCATGACAATACACTTGATATCGTATCGGGACTGCGTTTCAAAGCCGCCCCCGGGGAATATGCCAGCTATAATAATATGGGCTTTAGTCTTATTGAGCTTATCGTAGAAAATGTCACCGGTATGAGTTTTACAGATTATGTAAGAAATAACATCGCCGCAAAGATAGGCGCAGATCATACGGGAACGGCATGGAGCCTGTATGCGGGCGATTTGGGCGATGCACGGGTATCTCTCTATCGCGGCTTTCTGCCAATCGAATACCCTTATCAAATGACGGCAGGTTCAGGCGGCATCTATGCCACCGCTTCTGACGTGGCAAATTTCGGCAGTGCTTTTTTTACGGGAAATGATATTCTTCTTTCCGATGAGGCAAAAACACAGATGTCCACCCGTTGGAATGATGACGCAACATACGAGAGCTACGGTCTGGGCTGGGACTTTGTGGAACAAGTCAAGTACGAGAAAGAAAACATAAAGGTCATGGGCAAGGGCGGAGACGTGCCGTACATGAACTCGAGCCTCCTTGTCGCTCCCGATGAACAGATCAGCATAGCGGTGCTGACCGCCGGAAATGGCAGCAGCCAATATGCAGGACTTATGGCGTCTGCTCTGATGGACGTGGCGCTTGCAGAACGGGGAAAAGCGGTAAGCGATCTGACTCCTCCAGAGCCGGAAATAAAGGACATCATCCCCGATCATTATCAAAAATATGAGGGTTTATACTGCTGCGGCATATTCGGAATCGCCGAAATATGCAGGATTACATTTGACGATACCACGATGTACAAGGAGGAATTGGGCACTGACAACACATTGCCCGAAAGATTTAAGATTACCGAAAGCGGAAGTTTTGTCAGGGTAAATGACAGTGGCAGGATGACTGCAGACAGGGAGATCGTTTATTTCGAGGAAAAGGATGGCAAAATATTCATCAGAACGGAGTTGTTCGCCGTATACCCAGGACTTGGAAATAAGTCAGACAGTATGTACACAGGGGAAAAAATGGAAGAAAATCCCGTCTCCCCCAGTGTGCAGCAAAGCTGGGACGAGCTTTCACAGACAGTATTCGTCACATATAACGAAAAATGGACCTCCCAGAACTATGAAACGCCATTTTACCAGATTGTGACAGATGAGGCATTCCCCGGTTATATTCTGGCAAAAAACAGCAGAGGCGCAAAAGCGGAAAAAATGACTGATGAAGAACATGCCCTTTTCTTTACTTCCATACCGAGCACTGCAAACAGGGATTTGTATGACATAGAGATCACTGAGCAAACCTATGCGGACAAAACGTCGGCAGTCTCCCTTAACCTGAGCGACGGGACGCGATGCCGCAGTGTGGACAGTCTCCCGGAATTTACCGCTGATACCACCGAAATTCCCCTTCACAGCGGTGAAGCCGTATGGTATCGTATCAGGAACGATATGGACGGAAAGAGTATCGCTGTCGAACGACCTGACAACTCAGCCGTATTCGTCTACAACAAGTTCCGTGAACTGCTGTACAGCACCCATGTCAGGGACGCAGTGAACACCATCGACCTTCCCCCGGACGGCTATATCGCTTTTGTAGGTGAAACTGGTGGCAGTGTGAAAATATTCAAGTAATTATATTAAAAACACCAATCCCGCAAGGTTATTCCTTGCGGGATTGGTGCATCAATATATCATCACATATTATGAATTTGTCAATGCTACCTGCTCTGCGATAATGTCTGTCAGCATCGCCTCAGCCTCTGACATGCCTGTCTTCTCCAGTTCGTCAAGCATACTATCATAATTTGCATCGAAATCTGCCTCAGAACCTGTCACGCACTTGATCAGCGCTGACCATGATACCTCGTCAAGCCGGTTTGAGATCTCATCAAACTCCATCGGCTTTGCAAGCGCCCAGAGAGGAGGATAATCCGGTACCTCAAACTCGCTTGCCTGCGGGAACATATCTACCAGAAGCTCTACGCCCCACTTCTCACATGCCGCCTTCTCTTCCTCATTGTACTCTGCGATCACGGAAGTCTTGCTTGTCGTCGTGTATGTGCTTCCTGAAGGATCAAGGATGCCATCGCCATAGGAAGGGAACGGATAGTTGTGGAAGCCTACGCCTGTATTCTTAGAGTAATCCTTGTCGTTCTGCGACTGCTCGATCTCCTCATCTGTACGATAACGGTGTCCACTCTCATCAATGAAATAGTTCACGCCCTCGATACCCCATTTATTGAGTACCTGTCCCTCGTCAGAGCAGAGGTAGTCAATAAACTTGATCGCCTTCACAGGATCTGCGCAGGTAGATGAAATCGCCACACCTGTTCCTGTGGTAAGTCCCTGATACATCAGATTCGGGCATTTTGTATCCTTATCCATCGTGAGCGGAAGGCCGCAGTATGTAGCGCCAAGCTTGCCGTCCGCCTTCAGTACCTTCTCACCGTCCTGATAGTTCCAGTCTTTATCAAAGAGACATACCACACGTCCGGAAGCGATCTTTGCGATGTAGTCATCATTGGTCTGTGTTGCGAACTCGGGATCAAGAATGCCCTCATTGAACATACGGCACATCCAGCGGAAGTACTCTCTCTCCTTCTCGGAGCGGAATTTGTAAATCGCCTTGTTATTCTCATCCACGATCCACTGTCCATTGTCCGGTGCGCCATCCGCGATCGCGCCTGCCGGATTGCCCAGTGTGATCAGCCAGTGCCAGTCTGAAGTAGACAGTGTGATACCGATCCTGTCCAGCCCGTCCTCTGTCTTGGGACTTTCCGCGATGTAATCCTTGATCATCGCCTCGAGCTCTTCAAGCGTCTCAGGCAGTTTGTAATCCTTTGCCTTCAGGGCATCCCACTGAATCTGTGCAGAACCGCAGTCCTTGAACTTCTCTCCGCCTACCACATATGCAGACAGCTGATAAATTGACGGATCGTCAGCGGACTGTCTCAGCTTGCCAAACTCATCGCCGTACAGCTTCTTGATATTCGGGCCGTACTCTTCAATCAATTCGGACATATCCATCAGCGCATCGGCCTCGATCAGGTTGTTTGCCGAACCCTTGGCAAAGATGATATCCGGATACTTCTGCTCCGCGATCATCAGGGCTACCGCCTCACTCTCATCATTGCCGCCGATCGGATAGGATGTCTTTAACTTTACGCCAGTCTTCTCAGTGATAGCCAGTGCAACCGGATCTGTCCACGGATCATCCTGTGTGCCATCCGCTGAGAAAAATGGGCAGATGCAGCGCGACGGTTGTCCCCTTCCCGCGCTCAGAGTTGATCGTCATGCCATACTCGCTGCCATAGCACAACCGCACTCTCTGGTTGATATTGTAGAGGCCGATGCTCTCCTTTTTCTCCGGATTTTTCATGGCAATGTCAGTGCGGATGCGCGCCAGCGTCTCCAGATTCATACCGCATCCATTGTCGGACACGGCGATGCACAGACCGCCGCCCTCTGCGGACCGCGAGATGCGGATGCGGACCACACCGCCTGTCTCCGTCTCCTCCAGTCCGTGCAGGATCGCGTTTTCCACAATTGGCTGCAGCAGGAGCGGCAGCGTGATGCACTTACTCACGTCAATGCCATCCTGCACCTCAAACGCATAATCAAATTTCTCCCCAAACCGAAGCTTCTGTATCTTCATATAGATTTCGATATGATTGAGCTCCTCCTGCAGGGATGTGAACGCCGTACCATTGTTTTCGAGCACATACCGCATCGATTTGCCCAGAAGCTTGATGGCCGTCGCCACCTCCCTGTCCCCCACAGTGTATGCCTTCATGCGGATTGATTCCAGCGTGTTGTACAAAAAGTGCGGGTTGATCTGGCTGGCGAGCATCTTAAACTCCATCTTCTGCTGCTCGTTTGCAAGTACCTGTTCATTCAAAATGGCCCGATACATCGCCTGATACATCATCGCATCCTTTTCCTTGATTCGCTGTACCGTGACTTCGAGATCGGAATACACTTCGGAGATCTCATCATCGCCGCGGACAATTTCCCGAAAATCGTAGTCCTCGTTGCTCGCCTGGTGCATCACATGACGGAGTGCGGAGACACGCCGTGTGAAATAGGAAGTAAAGAAGTGAATCAGTATCCCCGGAACAACGATCGCAAGCAGAATAATGACCAGACAGATTCCGATAATATTTCTGATATTGTCATATGACTTATCGTTATAAGTGAAGATGTATATCCGCGAATCAGACTGGTACAGCCGCAGCGCGGAAATCCCCGCAAAGCAGGTGGCATTTTCAATTTTTTGCTTCCCCAGATATTGAAAAAAATATTCTTCAAATCCATCCCCAAACATCTGCGGGCTGCCGTAAGTCTTTCTGTCGGAGGCATAAAATACCACACCGTCATCCACAGAAGCCCTGTTCTGGTATTCCTGATTATCAATCCGTGTCCGTAGATAATTATCACTGATCCGGATTACCAGGACGGCATTGTAATCCGAGTTGACCAGCGGTATCCTTCTCACCAGACACAATCCCCAATACTGATTTCCGTACTCGTCAGTCCTCTCCATTTCTTTCCAGAATACGCCCGTCTGCGATATCGCGCGCTGATACCAGTCTGTGCCGGCAATGGTCTCATCCACGCCGTGATACTGCTTATACTCATAGATATTTGGATTGTCGCAGTAGATATCAATCTGCTCGATCTCCATGTAATGATGCATGTAGTTATCCAGAGCAGAGGTATGCGCATTCACCGCCTGCACATACTCTGCTCTGGAAGGGTATCTTCCCCTCAGCACCAGACTCACATCATCGTTAAAGGACAGTTCCTCCGAAATATTGTACGCCTGCGTCGTAATCTCAAACAGAATCGTCCGCACTCTCAGATTATCAGACTCGAGCAGATCTCTATAATAGCTCGTCAGCAGATTATACGTATTGACCACCAGAAAAATACCGATCAGGAACACCGGCAGAAACACAGCTACAATATAAACGGTATATAACTGTCTGCGTATGCCGGATTTGCGCAGAAAACCGAACAGCTCATGCCTTTTATTCATATCTTTGATTATATCTTCTTTCCATATTTTTCCCTGTAGGCATACAGCTCAATAATGTTCTGCACGCGGCGCCTGATAACCTTGGGCTCAAACGGTTTGACCACGAGATCGGCCACCTTGTACTCAAACGCCCTGTCTCCCGTCTCCTCCGAGGCGTCATCCGTGACAATCACCACCGGCAATCTGTCCAACAGTCCCTTTTTCTTCATATAATCAAGCACACCAAAACCATTGATCACCGGCATGATGATATCCAGCAGCACCACCGCCAGATCACGGTCATCCGCTTCCATAATATCAATCGCCATCTGGCCGCCTGACGCCTCGACAATCTCATATTTGTCCCGGAAAATGTCCCCCAACATATACCGGTTAATTCCCTTGTCATCCACGACAAGGATTTTATTTTTTGTATTCACTTTTTACTATCCCCATTCACAGTTCCTTACACAACCTATAACAGCACCGTGATACACCTGCACGCTTCCATCACATCATTGTATGCTTTCTGGGCGCCCTCGAGGCCGCCCGGGCGCAGGATTTCCACCAGTACGCTGAGTCTGCCGCGCACTGTGTCAAGTCCGAGATTTGCAGCCATCCCCTTCATCCCGTGCGCATACTCAAACGCGCTTTTGGCATCTCCGGCCCTGATCGCCACCCCCAGGGCCTCAAGATCCGGATCTCCAAAAAACTCAATCAGAAAATTTCTGTATGCCTCTTTATTTCCCTTCATGCGCGCGAGTGCCTTGTCCACGTCAACGCCCCGCTCCCTCAATAGCTTCCAGAGGGTATCGCTCCCATTTTCCGGTCGGGTTCCGCTGCCGATTCCATAATAAATGCTCCTGTTCTGCACCTCCAGGAGTCTGCCGGCTGTCTCGCGGTCCATCCTCTCATTCGTGCGCACCATCTGCACAAATCCCATGAAGGAGGACAACAGGAAAAAGGCTGTCTCATTTATATTTGTGATATTGGCATCCCCCCGCGCCACTGCGTTTTTCAGATACTCCCCAATCCGCAGGACAAACGGGCTGGCAGTCATGTCCATCTTTCCATGATAAACGACCTGCATATGGACTGCATCCGCCCGGAAGGAAAACAGCCTGTCCAGAAGTCGCCTGGTGATCCTGTCGAGATTCGTATACAAGTCCACGTCTTTTGCATACGTCTCATCCATGATCATGAGAAACGGTCTCGCCTGCAGGGCCGCCACTGCGCATGCCAGGGCATTTTTGTCCTCGAAACGCTGATAGATCGCTGAGTTGGAGCATCCACTCTCCTTCGCCACCTTTCGAATCGTGAGATTCTCATAACCCTCCCGACCGATGATCGCGACCGCAGTATCAAGAATCCTCCTGCCAACATTGTCATCCGTCATCATCGCACTGCTTTGTGCCTCTTCTTCCCCGTACACCATATTCTTCCCCCACTCGCATCACGCCTAAATCTCTACATTTAATTCTGTTTTCTGTTCCGCTTCCTCCTCCGCCTGTCTCCTGAAGTCCTCCATCTGTTCCGGATTCAACATCGGGAGATCCCCTAGCGACTTTACCCCGAATGTCCTCAAAAATTCCTCCGTCGTTCCAAACAGCAGCGGGCGCCCCGGCGCATCGAGACGTCCGAGCTCCTGAATCAGGTTAAATTCCAGCAGTCTGTTCACTGCATGGTCACAGCTCACTCCCCGTATCTTCTCCACCTCAAGCCTTGTCACCGGCTGCTTGTACGCGATGATCGAGAGCGTCTCGAGCAGCGTATCTGTCAGAACATATTTGCGTGGAGCCTTCGCCACCTTGATCAGGTACTCATACAGCTCCGGCTTCGTACAGAGCTGCACCGCGTTTTCCAGCTCCACGATGTAGATTCCTCTGTCTGCTTTCTTGTATTTATCGTTCATTTTGGCGATCACTTCACGGATTTCCTTCTGTGGCATCTCCAATACATGCTCCAGACTCGACAGCGCCACAGAGTCTCCCATCGCAAACAACACTGCCTCGATCACCGCCATTATCTTCTTTTCACTCATTCTGATATAACCCTCAAAAACCGCTTTACCGATATCAAACCGGACCAGTCACGCCGCGAGACTAGATGTGATGATGATGTCCGCAAAGGTATCCTCCTGTTCGATCGAGATTATTCCCTGTTTCATCATCTCGAGCATCGCCATGAATGTGACGATCACCTCCATCTTGCTTCCCTGCTTCTCCAAGAGACTCCGGAAACTGAATTTCCTGTGATTCTTTACATACTCCTCTATGTAGCTCTGCTTCTCCTCCAGATTGATCTCGTCCTTCTCGATCTTGCCAAACTGGCTTCTGATCGGATCGATCTTATCCTCCTGCCGCCGCATGACCGACTTGAAGATCTCATGGAGCTTTGCCAGCGTGACGTCTCCCACGAGCTCCTCATAATCGATCGGATACTGATAATCCGCAACCTCCCTGGGCAGCATGGGCTTCTTGAACCAGCTCTTCGCCGCGTCCACCTGCTTGTCCCGCAGTTCAAATGCCATGTACTTGTACATCTTGTACTCGAGCAGCTTCTGTACGAGCTCTGCTCTGGGGTCCTCCTCCTCACCCTCCTCGTTGACTTCCCTGGGAAGGAGCATTCTGCACTTGATATCGAGCAGAGTCGCCGCCATCACGAGAAATTCACTCATGACATTCATGTCCTGCGTCTGCATATTTTTGATATAATCCAGATATTGTTCTGTGATCACCACAATCGGTATATCATAGATGTCTATCTTGTTCTTTTCTATCAGATAGAGAAGCAGATCCAACGGTCCCTCAAACACTGTAAGCCGCACAGACAATCCCATACATAACCCCCAACCTTTTGTATACACTCCATTATGATCTATTTTACAAAGAATCCGTAGAAAATGCAATGCGAACTGTTATTCGCACGGTTTTAATACGACCTCGTAGAGCTCCGCCGGATTAAAGAAACGAAACGGCAGCGTGTGGGAGCCAAGTCCTCTCCCCAGAAGCATGACGGCCGCGCCGCTTCGATAGACGCCGCCGTCATATTTCGGAAAAATTTTGTAGGACGGGGCAATCACGCCGCCCAGAACCGGCAGGCGCATAATGCCGCCATGCACATGGCCTGAGAGTACCAGCTGTGCCCCCCACCTGGCATAATCCTCAAAATAATCCGGGTTGTGTGCGATCAGGATATTACACTTCCTGTCGTCACACTCCGGAAGCGTCTCCTGCAGATAGTTTTCCTTCATTTTCTTTATCCTGAAATGGGCAAAATAGTCCAGAGCCAAATCCAGCCCCGTCATCCTGATATTATACTCGGGCAGATCGACAGACTCATTTTGCAGCACGCGCACATTCCTGCCGTCAACCGCCCGCATCAGCTGATCAAACTTGTCGCCAAAACGCTCTGTGTCCTCCTGCATCTTTGACTCATGATTTCCCAATCCATAATAAATCCTGTATCTGGAGCTGAGCGCCTTCACCAGCTCAATCCCAGGCGTCATATCCTCATTGACCTGCGAAGTGACCAGATCACCCGCCAACACGATAAAATCCGGATTGATCTTGTGAACCGCGTCAATCACTTTATCGTTCTGACTGCCATACACTTTATCGTGCAGGTCTGATATCAGTACAAACCTGCACTCCTTTGACAGATTAGATATCGCAAGCTCCACCCGCACTGTCACAAAACGATTTCCATCTATGATGCCGACTGCCAGAAGCGCTGCTGCCAGCAGAATTATAATCAGCAAAATCGTCCCAAACATACTCTGCATATTTTTCTCCTGTTTCTACACCAGATATTTGATCAGTACCCTCTTTAGATAATCGATAAAAACTGCCTTCTCCACCGGTTCAGACGCTACGATCGGCATTCTGCCCAGCTCCCTGCCATCCAGGCTGTAGCTGATATATCCGACCTCCATCCCCTTCTCGACAGGAGCCGTCACAACATCGGCATACTGGTACTTCTTCTCGATTTTATTAAAATCCGCACCCGTGACGTCGAGATACCGGAATGCCCCCTTGGGCTCCACTGCAAGCCGCTCCGCCTTACCGCCTGTCACCGGAAGATCTCCCAACGGCTGCTTATTCTCATCCACATACAATCTGGTGACTGCAAAACCGTATTCCAGCAATATCTGTGCCTCCGAAAAGCGCACTTTGGGATCAGGAGCGCCCATGATGACCGCAATCAGGTCTATGTTATTCTTGCTCGCCGTGGCGCTGAAACAGTACTTTGCCGCGCTCGTCGAACCGGTCTTCAGGCCCGTCGTCCACTGATACTGCTTCAACAGCTTGTTGGTGCTTGCCAACGTGAACGGCTCGCTGCCCCTGCTGGTCACATGGGTGATGTCCTCCATCCAGATCTTTGTGTATTGATAGACCTGCGGATATCTCGTGATCAGCTCCCTTGACATGAGCGCCACATCCCTTGCGGTCGTGTAGTGCGCACTGTCCGAGGTCAGACCGCAGCAGTCGACAAAATGTGTGTTTGCCATACCAAGCTGCGCAGCCTTCTCGTTCATCATATTGACAAACTCTGACTCACTCCCCGCGACATACTCCGCCATCGCCACCGATGCGTCATTGCCACTCGCCACGGTAATGCACTTGATCAGCGTATCCACAGTCTGCACCTCACCCTCATCCAGAAAGACCTGTGAGCCTCCCATTGACTTGGCATAGGCGCTTGTGATCACCTCATCCTCCAGATGAATCCTGCCCTTTTCGAGCGCCTCAAAAATGAGAATCAGTGTCATGATCTTTGTGATGCTCGCCGGACTCCGCATCTCATCCGGATTTTTTTCAAACAGTACCGTACCCGTGGATGCCTCCATCAGGATTGCTGACGGAGTTTCCAGACTGACCGCCGTGGAATTGATTGTGGTATTTCTGGCTGTTTCCTCTGCAAACGCTGTGCTTTGTGCCAAAACGACAATAAGCATTACTGCCGCCATCATTCTATATAATTTTTTCCTGACTGATTTCATAAAGCAGACCTCATACCTTACTTATATGAAATCTATGCCGGACCGCCGTGTTATATGACTCTTTTTCGATAAGGAGCTGTGCAGAAATAACTGTGCATGCAACAAGCAGGGAGAATGCTTTCCCTGCTTGTCTAAAGTACAACTATCTTCCTGTCAGTCGATGATAAAAACCAACGATCTCCTCTTTCTTTTCATACAGGCCTTCTCTCGTCTCCTCGTCAAGCTTTACTGACATTGCGAAATGATAGCCAAAATCGATGATGCCTGTCGCAAAAACAAACAAAATCATCCTGACTCCCCATCTCACAGGGTATCTGTCCACAAAACTGATGACCTTATCAAACAGAAACGTGATGATAATGACCGCATAAAGCCCCCACGCCAGCGTGCTTTCCAGACAGATCACGCCTTTATAGTTGCAGAACTTATCGTTATAATCCCACCACACTTCGCCAAAAAGCTTCATCATAAGCTTTGCCACCAGAAACTCAAACGCTGTCGCGAGCAATGCCCCGATGATATACAATGCCACGATGTTATCGGCAAACGGGTGCAGTATGATGTACCCCAACGTGGCCCCGACGCCATAGATCGGACAGAACGGTCCTGTCATAAACCCTCTGTTGGTAAGCTTTCTGTTGCAAAGCGATATGTAAATTGACTCGACCATCCAGCCGATCACGCTAAACAGGAAAAAACAGGCGACAAGATGATACAAATCGTATCCCGCCAGATGGTACCTGCTCATCCATATCGATAATCTCTCCACTCTCCCCACTCCTCATTCTTTGAAAACAGTTTTCCTCGCGGACGCAAAAATCCCTGGCATAAACACAGCCAAGGATTTTGATTCAATTAATATAAATTAATTATATTTACGCTTTCTAGCTGCCTCAGACTTCTTCTTACGTTTTACGCTTGGCTTCTCATAATGCTCTCTTTTACGGATTTCCTGCTGAATTCCGGCCTTAGCGCAGCTTCTTTTAAATCTGCGTAAAGCGCTATCCAAAGTCTCGTTCTCTTTCACGATTACATTTGACATACTATCACACCTAACCTCCCTCCAGCCTCTATTATTGTGTGCCAGACTGTTCGGGTATACTTAATTGCACATTTCGATTATATCACAAAATGAGCACACGTCAATAGTTTTTTTAATATTATTTTATTTTATTCTTATTTTTTCATAAGATCGTAATAAAAAATGTACTGCTGTAACGTTCCGCTGTTCTTCCCATACCGCGAAAAAGGAAATCCATCCGGATACTGCGCCGCCATCACCTTGTTGATATGCGTGTCCCTTGGAAACGCAGCCGTCTGATGCAATGCAAACAGGCATACACAGTCCGCTACCTTCGCGCCGACGCCGTAAATTTTCAACAGCTTCATCTTTGCCGCGTCATAATCCATCGTCCGCAGCTCTGACAGGTCAATATCGCCGCGGCAAACGCCGTCCGCAGCTCTGCTGACATATCTGCTCCTATACCCCAGACCGCAGGCGTTCAGATCTTCCAGCGATACGTTGGCCAGAGCCTCCGGCGTCGGAAAGCAAAAATATGTACGTCCATCCGCGGTGCCTCTCCTCTCGCCGTACCGGCTGCACAGCGCGCGGACAGAGCTCTGTATCCGCCCAATGTTATTATTCTGTGAGATGAGAAAGGATATCAGCATCTCCCACAGCTCCTGATGCAGTATCCGGATACCTCTTCCGTATTCTGCCGCCGCTGACAGATACGCGTCATTCGCGTCAATACCTGCTATAATCGCGGCATAATCTGTCTCCAGATCAAAATAAGCTTCCCAGAGTGTATCGAACTCTTCCTGTGTGCAGTCAAAGCAAATCGAATTACCTGTCTGTACCATTTCCAGATATTTGCCAAAAGCAACGAGTCCATATCGGTCATCACTGTACTTTGTCATGCGGAAACACTGACCAGATTCACAGATCTGCGCCAGCGAGAAGTTATCGCTCTGTATTGTTACCACACATTACTCCTCCCAGTTGTGATATACCGCCTGCACATCATCATCCTCGTCGAGCATGTCCAATGTCTTATTCAGATTCTTGACTGCAGTCTCATCTGTAAGCGTGACGTAGTTCTGCGGTATCATCGTGACCTCCGCGCTCGCCATCTCGATCTGATTGTCCTGCAGCGCCTTGTATACCGCGTCAAAATCCGCCGGCGCAGTCAGAATCTCAAAGCTGTCGTCCTCCTCAGAGAAATCCTCCGCCCCCGCGTCGAGCGCCATCATCATAAGATCATCGGCGCTCATCGCACACTCTTCCTTGTCAATAATGATCTGTCCCTTCTCGTCAAACATAAAGGAGACGCAGCCCTGCGTACCGATACTGCCGTTGCCCTTTGAAAATGCGCTCCTGACATTCGCCGCAGTCCTGTTCTTATTGTCCGTCAACGCCTCGACGATGATCGCGATACCGCTCGGTCCATATCCCTCATAGGTAACATGTTCATAATTTACCGCATTGCCGTCGCCCGCCGCCTTCTTGATGCCGCGATCAATCGTGTCGTTAGGCATATTGTTTGCTTTCGCTTTCGCGATCACCTGCGCCAGCTTGAAGTTATTGGCGGGATCAGGACCTCCCTCCTTCACCGCCACCGCGATCTCGCGGCCGATAATCGTAAAGATTTTGCCCTTTGCCGCATCGTTCTTTTCCTTTTTGTGTTTAATGTTTGCAAATTTTGAATGTCCTGACATGTTCTATTTCTCCTTTTCATTTATCTTCAGAGCCGCCCTCCTCCTGACCGGATTCTGGCCACTCCTCTTGTTCCAATTTTTTTACCAGCACGGATTGTATCACATTTTTCTCCACCTTCACTATCTTGAATGAATATCCGTCAATCTCAACCTCGGAATTCTCGTCCTCATCCGGTATCCGGTCGAGTCTGGATATGAGATATCCGTTGATCGTCTCAAACTCTGTCTCTCCAAATGAGATGTCAAAGCGCTCCTCCAGATCTTCAAGCTTCGTCATTCCCTCAATGATGTACTCATTCTCGCCCTTTTCCTCAATGTGGTTTTCCTCCGGATCGTATTCGTCCATGATATTTCCCACGATTTCCTCCAGAATATCCTCCATCGTCACCAGTCCTGACGTCTGCCCGTACTCGTCCATGACGATCACCATCTGGTTTTTCTCAGACTGCATACTGCGGAACAGGTCGTCAATATTCTTGGTCTCAGGCACGAACACTGCCTCCCTGACAAGCCTCTCCACCGTACCGATCGGCTGATTGAGCCCCTCGTCGGAGGTATGTATCCGCATGGCATCCTTGAGATACAGCACACCGGTCACATGATCGAGATTTTCCTCGTAGACCGGGTATCTGCTGTTGCTCTCCCTGAGCATAAAAGCAAGCGCCTCCTTAAACGGCGTCGTGCTGTCCAGCGCCATAATATTGTTCCGATGTGTCATGATATCGCTTGCCTTCTTGTCGCCAAACTCAAATATATTTGTGATCATCTCCACCTCTCCGGCCTCGAGCACACCAAGCTCATGCCCCTCGTTGACCATCGAGATGATCTCCTCCTCCGTGACATCCGCCTGCTCGTCCGTATTTCGCAGACCACATATCCACAACAGGCCATTGGCAGAAACCGCGACTATTTTCGTCAGCGGAAAGAGAACGGTCCGCAGGAACTGTATCTGTCGTATAAAACAGTACGCCCATGCGTCCGGATATTTCTGCGCGATCTTCTTTGGCAGCAGGATTCCAAATGTCAGTAGCACATACATGAGCAGAAATGCCGCAAGAATCAGAGCAATCCAGCTCAGCACCACATCACTGACTCCCTGCAAAAAGGATAACTTTGCAAGTTCTTTTTGAAACAGTCCTGACCATTTTGGCAGGAAAAAGTATCCCATCACCACCTCGATCAGCGTCGTTATCATCTGAATAGAATTGACATAGATTGTAGCACGCTCAATAATCCGGTTCAGCAATATGGACTTTTTGTCCTTCTCCTCCTCCGCCCTGCGCTCAATCTCCTTCTCATTCATAAGGTTTATGGCTTTGTTAAACCCGACAAGGACTGCCTCAATAAAGAGCAGTACCAAAAACAATATCATACTACAGGCCGAAGCCCCTCCATCGTCCATCTCTTCCTTCTCTCCTTTATCTCTCTGATACAATCAAGTCTCACGCGCCGCTTCTGCGGCTTATTTCCTCTGTGCGCTCCTGTGCAATCGAGTAGGGGATTGCCCTTCTCCACTACTCGCTGCGCCGGGCGTCCGTCAGCCAACCGATTTATCGGTTTGATGACATATTTCCCTATGTGAAAAACTATCATATATGGTTTTTCACATTGGTGCCCGTGTGCATAAAACAAAGGCATAACCCACAATTTTGCGGGCTATACCTTTCTAATATAACATTACTATTGAAAAACGTCAATATCTTCCTCACAAGCAAGCCTTATGTATCAAGCTCAAGACTGATTTGCAAGGCTCTGTTGACTCTCTGCATAATCGGGGAATCCAGATGGCACACCTTATCCTTCAGACGTTTTTTATCGATTGTCCGCAACTGCTCCAGCAATATCACTGAATCCTTCTCCATGTCGTGATTTCCTGCGTTCAGCGCGATGTGCGTCGGCAGGTTTGCTTTGTTCATCTTGGAGGTGATCGCCGCACAGATCACTGTCGGGCTGTGCTTGTTCCCCACATCATTCTGAATGATCAGCACCGGCCTGACGCCACCCTGTTCCGAACCTACGACCGGTCTCAAATCTGCATAATAAATATCTCCTCTTCTCATCATCATACACTCCTGTCAAATAAATCAATCCTGTATGCTACTATTTTTTCCAGTGATGAAAATTTTATACAATTATGATGCAGATTTTCAAATCCTTTATCCAAAATAATCTACTCGCAGATCAATGTGTCGTCCAGCTTATAAATCCTCGGAATCCGCTTACCGATATCACAGGCCAGCTCATAGTTGAATCTGCCCGATACCGCCCCCAGCTCCTCCATCGTGATGTGCTCGCCGCCGTCTGTCCCGATCAGCGTCACCTGATCTCCCACGCGCACCGGCGAACTGATGTCCGTAACGTCAATCATAAACTGATCCATACACACGCGCCCCAGAATCGGTGCGCGCTGTCCCTTGACGAGCACATGACCGCGATTGGAAAGGCTCCTCGGATATCCGTCGCCGTAACCGATGCAGATTGTCGCTACCCGCGTGTCCCTCGTCGTCGTATAGGTGCCTCCGTAGCTGATCTCCTGACCTTTGGGAACTGTCTTGACATACACAACCCGCGATTTTAGCGAGAGCATCGGTCGAAGCTGTATCCTGCCGTCCGCCTGTACTTCATCGGATGGCCACAATCCATACAGGATAATCCCCGCCCGCACTGCGTCCATGTTTGCCTCCGGTATCTCGGCGATGCCCGCACTGTTTGAGCAGTGTTTCATCGGAATAGCAAGCCCCAGCCTGCTCTCAACCTGTTCCGCATACTCCTTAAAAAGCATCATCTGCTGATATGTCTTTGTCCTGTCCGCCTCGTCCGCCGTCGCAAAATGTGTGAAAATCCCCTCAATCTCCAGCCCTGGAAGCCCCACGATCTGCCCGATCAGTGTCACGCCCTCATCATCGGGATGAATCCCGATTCTCGTCATACCCGTGTCTATCTTTAGATGTATTTTGCACTTTTTCCCTGCAGCCACGGCGATGTCCGAGAGCTCCTTCGCCGCCTCATACGTAAAGACCGTCGACCGCACTCCCTCCTCGATCATCTGTTCATAGCTGTACGGAAAGGTATACCCTAGTATCAGTATCGGCTTTCGTATCCTGCCCTCTCGCAGCGAAAATGCCTCCTCCGCCGTCGCGACCGCATAGCCCCACACCTGTTCCTCATCCTCGAGCACACTCGCAATCTGGCTGGCGCCATGCCCGTAACCGTCCGTCTTGATCACCGCGATGATTTTCGTCTTTTTATTGATGCTATTCTTGATGCTTTCTATATTAAATTGCAGGGCGTCAAGATCGATCTCCGCCCATGCCCTGTCGTAATGTTTCATTGTATCCCCCTCCTTGGATTTCATTCCTTCTCAATCTCCCCAAGCGCCTTGATAATATCCTGCGCCATGATATAATATGCGGAGGTTTTCTGTCTGGCAAAGTCCCCCGCGAGCCCATGCGCATATGTGCCCATCACTGCCGCCTCAAATCCGCTGTAGCCCTGTGCCAGCAGTCCCGCTATGATTCCGGTCAGCACATCGCCCGAACCGGCCGTCGCCATGCCATCATTTCCGCTGGCGTTCAGGTATGTCAGCTTTCCCCTTTTGGACACCAATGTCCGGGCATCCTTGCACACGAGGGACACGTCGTATTTTTTTGTAAATGCCTTGCAGCTGGCGATCATATCCTTCTTAATCTCTGCCACAGGACACTGCATCAGTCTGGAAAATTCCCCGAGATGCGGCGTAAATATGACATCGCTGTCATTTTTCCGGTATCCATACGCGAAATGTTTCAGGAGTTCCGCATCTTTGGCCAACAGATTCAGCGCATCCGCGTCAACCACCATCGGCTTGTCACACTGTTTGAGCAGTATCTCCAGGATTGTCCTTGCCTTATCAGATATGGAAATTCCCGGTCCGACCGCCACGACATCTGCCCATTCCAGCGCCGATAGCAGCGCCTTAAACTCTTCCTGTGAGATTGCCTGCTTCCCATCATCCTCATACGTATCCACAATCGCCTCCGGAAGTTTTTTGAGCAGGCCCTCACGGTTCTGCGCCGCCGTAAAAATCCGCACCATACCGGCGCCTGTCCGATAGGCGCTCAGCGCAGACAAAAAACATGCGCCGCCCATATTTCTACTTCCGGCAGCAAGCAGCACCTTTCCAAACGTTCCCTTGTTTCCCGACGGGCTTCTCGCAGGAAAATGCAGATCTTTTTTCCAATCTGTGAACGTGACGACGCCTGACCGCTTATTCGCTGTCACCGCCGCCGGTATCCCGATCGGCGCACAGACCACCTCGCCCGCACACGAGGCGCCCGGATACAGCATCAATCCCAGCTTTCTGTACGCAAAAGTGACAGTAATGTCAGCTTTGACAGCACATCCCATGATACTCCCGTCATCTGCATTCACACCTGACGGGATATCCACTGCCACGACCTTCGCCCTGGAAGCGTTCACTGCCTCGATGGCCTTGCGGTATTTTCCCTCAACCGCGCGGGTGATGCCGATACCAAATATTGCGTCGACAATCACATCATACAGCGTGTGCTCCACACCGTAATGAACCGGAATCTTCAATTTCTCAGCCGTCGCAAGCTGGACCGCAGCCTCGGGCGACAGCTTTGACGACTCGCCGATCATATTGATCTCTGCCCGTATACCGTATTCCTGAAGGATTCTCGCTATGGCAATCCCATCACCGCCATTGTTGCCGCTTCCCGCCATTACGCCCACATAGATATCCCTGCCATACCTGTCAAGGATCACCCCGACGGTCTGCAGTGCGGCACGCTCCATCAGCACGAGCGATTCGATGCCGTACTCCTCTGTCGCTGCCTTGTCACTGGCCTTCATCTCCGCCGATGTCAGCACATATTCCATAAGCATTCCCTGCCTTTCCTTAGCGAAAAAAACTCCAAAACAGCTATTCCTGATTCGGAGTCTTTTCGTTAATTAAATCCTTTTCCTTATTCAGCACATTCTGAGGATTGTACTTCATGTCAAACATATCGATCACATCCGGACCAAAGATCGAGTGCATATAATTGTACATCTCGTCATTCCAGATCTCCTTCTGCTGCTTCTGGATGATCTTCTTCTTGAGCTGAACCTTGAAGTCGGACACCCACTGATTGATCTCTTCAATGTCCTTGACGTTCTGCTGAATCCTGCCATAACACACCCGCATCGACGCCAGCATCAGCTCGAAATTCGCCTCATCGATCTGCCTTGGAATCTCCAACAGCTCGTCATTGTAGGTCTCCATCTTCTGGTTGGACTCCTCGATCATGCGCTTGTTCTCCGACATCTTCTTCTCCTTCGCCGAGCTGTCGGGAAGCTCCATGATGGACACGATCTCCTGCATGAGCTTCTTCTTGAATGCGGCAAGGCTCTTTACCTCAGTGTTGAGCTTCCCCTGCCGCTTTAAGATCTCATTGAGATTGTCCTCGAGACGCTGAATCTCCTCGCTCACCCCCGTCTGCGTAAAGAGCCTGTGCCATTGATTATCCAATGTCAAAACCGGTATCTTTTTGCCTATTAATGCCTCGCGAAAGACCTCGTCCTCCTGCTCCATATTTATACCCCCATCTGATCACACCATTTTACACGTTCCTAGTGCCGCTCTATTGATTTGCGATTCCATATGACAATTTCATAAGACTGTCTGAGAGATGCACGTTCTCGACCACGATGCTCTCAGGCACATTCAGGTCCACATGCGCAAAATTCCAGATTGCCTTGATATTGCATCTGACGAGCAGCTCGGCCGTCCTGACAGCGCCCTCCTTAGGTATGGTGAGCACCGCGATGTCAATATCATTTTCCCTGACAAACCGCTCGATCTGCTCCACCGGCTGCACAGCAATCCCCCGAAGCTCCTTGCCGTACAACGCGGGATTTTTATCAAAAATACCCTTTACCATGAACCCTCTGCGCTCAAAGTTCACATACTTGGCAAGCGCCTGCCCAAGGTTCCCCGCGCCTATGATGATCAGATTATAGGACTGATCCAGCCCGAGAATCTTCGCAATCTCATTGTACAGATATTCCACATTGTAGCCATATCCCTGCTGCCCAAAACCGCCAAAATTATTAAAGTCCTGCCGAATCTGTGACGCAGTGACTTTCATCAACTTACTCAAATCCTGAGATGATATCCTCTCGATGCCGCTATTTTTCAAATCCCCAAGATATCTGTAATATCGGGGAAGCCTCGCGACAACAGCCTGTGATATAACCTTATCATCCACGATTCCTAACCTCCAAATGACATTACCTCCTGGCAATACGCATTTCATATGCAATATGCCAAAAAAATAACAAAATCTATAGAATATATTATACAATCTTGTTAAATGATTGTCAATTCTTTTTCTGGTTCGGATTCCGATTGATTTTATTTGCATTCTCTTTTATAATAGGTAGATAGATTTCATACCCAAGGAGGAAATTCCCATGATTTTATCATGCAATAACATAGACAAGACGTTTGTCGACAACCACGTCATCAAAAACGCCTCTTTTCATATAGAAGATTATGAGAAGGCGGCGATCGTCGGCATCAACGGTGCGGGCAAGACCACACTGCTCAAAATCATCACAGGCGGACTCCCTGCCGACGCGGGCAGCGTGACCTTCGCAAAGGACAAAAGCTTCGGCTATCTGGCACAGCATCAGGCCGTGGACAGCGAAAACACGATCTTCGACGAACTGCTCACCGTCAAACAGGAGGTTCTCGACCTTGAGGCAGCGATCCGTCAGACGGAAGCCGACATGAAACATGCCGCTGATGACGAGCTTGATCTCCTGCTCAAGAAATACGCGGACATGACGCACCGCTTTGAGGACATCAACGGCTACGCCTGCAAGAGCGAAGTAACCGGCATCCTAAAAGGTCTCGGCTTTCCGGAGGAGGAATTTGACAAGAAGGTTGCCACACTCTCCGGCGGCCAGAAAACGCGCGTGGCGCTCGGAAAACTGCTCCTGCAGAAGCCGGACCTCATCATGCTCGACGAGCCCACCAACCACCTTGACCTCAACTCCATCGCATGGCTTGAGACGTATCTGCTCAATTACAAGGGCGCTGTCATCATCGTCTCACACGACCGGTATTTTCTGGATCGGATCGCCACGAAGATCATCGAGATCGACAACGGCGTGGTGTCTTCTTTCAATGGAAACTACACGAATTATGCCACTCTGAAAAAGAACCTGCGCGCCGAGCAGATGCACGCTTACCTAAACCAGCAGCGCGAGATCAGACATCAGGAGGAAGTCATCGACAAGCTCAAGCAGTTTAACCGCGAAAAGTCCATCCGGCGCGCCGAGAGCCGCGAGAAAATGCTGGACAAGATAGAACGCCTCGAAAAACCTGTCGAAGTCAGAGCCGACATGAAGCTCACACTCACCCCGCACAGAACCAGCGGCAATGACGTTATGCAGATCGAAGGACTTTCAAAAAAATTTGACAGCCAACAGCTGTTTGCAAATGTCTCCTTCGAGATCAAGCGCGGCGAACACGTCGCCATCATCGGGGACAACGGCACGGGCAAGACCACGCTCCTGAAAATCATCAACGAGCTCATTCCTATGGACAGCGGCACAATTCGGCTCGGGGCAAATGTGGAGATCGGGTACTATGATCAGGAGCACCATGTACTTCACATGGACAAGACATTATTTGAAGAGATCAGCGATGATTACCCATACCTGACCAACACGGAAATCCGCAACACACTGGCAGCATTTTTGTTCACGGGTGAGGATGTCTTTAAAAAGATCAGTGCGCTGAGCGGCGGCGAGCGCGGGCGCGTATCCCTTGCAAAGCTGATGCTGTCCGAGGCGAACTTCCTCATTCTCGACGAGCCGACCAACCACCTTGACATCACCTCAAAGGAAATCCTCGAGACGGCGCTCAACGCCTATGAGGGTACTGTATTATACGTCTCGCACGACCGATATTTCATCAACAGGACAGCGAGCCGCATCCTCGAGCTCACACATCATGAGTTCATCAACTATATCGGAAACTACGACTACTATCTCGAGAAAAAGGAAATTCTGACACCCGTGTCAGAAATCAGTCCTGGCGCAGACGAGGCGGAGCCCTCCGCACAGAAGCTTGACTGGAAGCAGCAGAAAGAAAATCAAGCGCTGATCCGCAAACGCGAAAATGACCTGAAAAAATGCGAGGACAAAATCCAGGCGCTCGAAACCAGGAGCGCCGCGCTCGACGAGGAGATGGCAAAGCCCGAAATTGCGACAAACTCCGTCAAACTACAGGAGATCGCTGTGGAAAAAGAGCGCATTGAATCTGAACTGGAAGAACTTTATTCCAGATGGGAAACATTATCGGAAGCATAAGACATAATCAAATAAGAAAATACGATGTAAAATAATACTATGATAGGAGATTCTCTATATGGAAACAACAAAAAAATTTCTGATCATCGACGGTTCCTCGATGCTCAGCACTTCATACTACGGCAATCTGCCCAAATCTGTACTCTATGCCAAGACAGACGAAGAGAAGGAAAAACACTACTCTGAGATCCTGCACAACTCCAAAGGGGAGTACACGAACGCACTCTTCACCATGCTGCGAACCCTGATCTCCCTGTACAAAAAGGCCAAACCGGACTATGTGGCAGTCGCCTTTGATGTGTCCCGCGATACATTCCGCCGCACTGTGCTGGGCGCGGACTCCTACAAGGCCAACCGAAAGGAAGCACCCGCTCCATTAAAGGAACAGTTCATCGCCATGGAGAACCTTTTGCAGAAAATCGGTTGTCAGGTATTGATGGACAAGGATTATGAGGCAGACGATTTTGCCGCCTCTCTCGTGCGGAAGTTTGAGTCGCCGGAGCTTGAGACGTATCTTCTCACGAAAGATCACGATTACTTCCAGCTGGTGAGCGATTACACCAGACTATGGCGCGTCACGGACAAGGAAAAGGTAAAGGATATGCAGCAGCGATACGGTCTCTGTGCCGGAGAGAACGGCTATACATCCCTCCCGGCAGGAATCTTTGAGTACACCGCCGATATCGTCTACGCCGAGGAGGGCGTGTACCCGGAAAATATCGTCACACTGCTCTCTATCACCGGCGATCCCGGGGACGGCATTCCCGGCTGCAAGGGCGTGTCCTCGGCTGCTGCCCCTCTCGTGAACGAGTACGGTTCCCTCGACGCAATCTACGCGGTCATTGATGACTGCGAGGGCAATAAGAAAAAAGAAAAGGCGCTGTCCGACTTCTGGAAGAGCAGTCTCGGCATCGGGCGCAGTCCGCTGAATGCCCTGAAGGAAAACAAAGAGACTGTGTACCTCAGCTACCAGCTCGCCAAGATGAAGGACGATATCCCCATCGCACAGTCCCTGGAGGATTTTGCGCTGAATATTGACAAAGCTGCCCTCAAGGAAGAGCTGAGACGCTACGAGATGCTCAGCCTGATCGCGGAATTGAGACTGTAAGCTGCAAAAAGGTGTAAGACCTTAAATAATAAGATCTTACACCTTTTTAGTTGGCTGCTACTATTTAGTTGTTATGATTCTTTATTGTCATTTTCGTTCTCTTTTGGATCATGTGTTTCAATATACTCGATAAGGTTGAGTATCTTTGTATCGTTTACGCCATCAGCCCTTAAACTTCTTATAAGGTTTACGATCTCCTTACCTGTCATACAATCACCCTGCTTTCTTTTAATCTATACTGATTGTTACATCTTAATCATAACAGATTATATAAAAGGTGTAAAGCCCTGAATTGAATACCAAACTACAACGATCAAAGCGCGTCAAACGTCCCCCGTATCGCCTTGATAAAGTCCAGGCTGTTTAAAATCACCGGATTTTCACAGGTTGAGATCAGCGACAAGCTCTTTGTCATCTTTCCGTCCTCGACAGTCTTGATACATGCCCTGTCCAGCTTGTCCGCGAACTCACAGAGCTCCTGTATCCCGTCCAGCTCGCCGCGCTTGCGCAGTGCGCCTGTCCATGCGAAGATCGTCGCGATCGAGTTGGTGGAGGTCTCCTCACCCTTCAGATGCTTGTAGTAATGGCGCTGTACTGTCCCATGCGCCGCCTCGTATTCATAGACGCCGCTCGGTGATACCAGCACGGAAGTCATCATTGACAGATCCCCGTATGCCGTCGCCACCATATCAGACATCACATCGCCGTCATAATTTTTGCACGCCCATATGAAACCGCCCTCGGAGCGAATCACGCGCGCAACCGCGTCATCGATCAGTGTATAGAAATACTCGATTCCGAGCTCATCAAACTTTGCCTTGTACTCCGCGTCATAGATCTCCTGAAAAATATCCTTGAACGTGTGATCGTATTTCTTGGAGATCGTATCCTTGGTGGAAAACCAAAGATCCTGCTTCGTGTCAATCGCATAGCCAAAGCACGCCCTCGCAAAGCTGGAGATAGACTCCTTCGTATTGTGGATACCCTGGATAATCCCTTCCCCGTCAAAATTGTGAATCAGCTCCCTCGTCTCTGTCCCGTCCTCCGCGGTAAAGACAAGCTCCGCCTTTCCTTTGCCCGGCACCTTGATCTCCGCATTCTTGTACACATCACCGTATGCGTGGCGGGCGATCGTGATCGGCTTCGTCCAGTTCTTCACATACGGAACAATACCCTTTACCAGAATGGGCGCACGGAACACTGTACCGTCCAGGATTGCCCTGATCGTCCCATTCGGGCTCTTCCACATCTCTTTGAGATTATACTCTGTCATTCTCGCAGCGTTCGGCGTGATCGTCGCGCACTTGACCGCAACCCCATACTTTTTGGTCGCCTCCGCAGAATCCACCGTCACCTGGTCGTTCGTCTCGTTGCGATGCTCCAGCCCAAGATCATAGTACTCAGACTTTAGGTCTATGTACGGAAGAATCAGCTCGTCCTTGATCATCTTCCAGAGTATTCTGGTCATCTCGTCCCCATCCATCTCCACCAAAGGTGTTGTCATCTGAATCTTTGCCATCATTGTATCCTCCTAGTTTCATCATTCCTAATCAGTTTCATAGTTTCGTGAAGAACACCGCGCATTAGCGTTCTTCGTGTTTGATACCTAACCCACATTTTACCATATTTGTGTACGCATTACAAATATGTTCGTCGGCTAGTTTCTCCGCAAGCTGTGTATTCCCGTCGCGAATTGCCTCCATAATACTCTTGTGCTCTGCCACAGCCGCGGCGCTCCTCTCGTGATTGGAGAGCGTCTGTTGCCGCTGCTTCTGCACATACTGGTGAAAATCCTTCAACAGATGTATCAGCATCTTGCTGCCGCACGCCTCATACAGACTCATATGAAAACGGTTGTCCAGCTCGATCAGCTGATCGTAGTGTCCCTTCTCCAGATGAAATTCACTCAGCAGAATAATCTCCTCGAGCTCCTCGATCTTCTCCCTGGTGATCTTCTTTGTCGCCCATCTCGCACACAGCCCCTCCAGAAGAGAACGAATCTCGTAGATATCCGCCACGTCCGTCGCGGAAATGCCAGTGACATACGCTCCCTTGTTTGGCACAATCCGTATCAGGCCTTCCAATTCCAACTGCCGGAACGCCTCCCGTACCGGAGTACGGCTCACGCCCAGCTCCTCCGCGATCGCTGCCTCCTTGAGCTCATCGTTCTCCTGATATTCTCCATTCAGGATATCCTCCCTGAGTTTTCGAAAAACCCTGCCCCGCAGCGAATACTTGTCCGATGCGCCCTGATTCACATCATACTCACTCATTTTATCACTCTGTCGCCAATCCTTTCCACATTTCAATTCTTTCCGATCGTGACACCGGGCGTCGAGATGCCTAGCGTCTTGCATCCTTCCCCGATAACCGCAAGCAGTTCATCGTCCGTGAGCACTGTAACCCTGCCGCTCTCATACTCCGCATCCACCCACGCTTTCACGTAGGCCACAAGCTCCGATGACTTACTGATCTTGTCGTCATCCCTGAGCTTGTAGTAGGTATTGATCCAGTGCGCGATTCCTGCAAGTCCCGACGTGTTGGACACTGCGCACAGCACAGGTCTGTTGAGGAATTTCTCGGTGTCAAAAATATTGTAGATCTCCTCGTTCTTGAGCAGTCCGTCCGCATGGATACCCGCCCTGGTGACATTAAAGTTCTTGCCGACAAAAGGCGTTCTCTCCGGGATATGATATCCGATCTCCTTCTCATAATATTCCGCAAGCTCCGTGATCACCGTCGTGTCCATGCCGTTCAATGTCCCTTTCAGCTGCGCGTACTCAAAGATCATCGCCTCGAGCGGTGTGTTGCCTGTGCGCTCTCCGATGCCAAAGAGCGATGTGTTGACTCCGGAGCAGCCGTACAGCCAGGCCGTTGTCGAGTTTGTGACCGCCTTGTAGAAATCATTGTGCCCATGCCACTCAATCCACTCATGCGGCACGCCGGCATGTGTGTGAATCGCATAGATAATCCCCTGCACGCTTCTCGGAATGACTGCACCCGGATAGTTCACGCCGTATCCCATCGTGTCACAGGCACGCACTACGATCGGAAGCCGGTATTGCTCTGACAGCTTCATGAGCTCCTGACAGAACGGGACAACATAGCCATAAATATCCGCCCTCGTGATATCCTCCAGATGACACCGCACGCTGATGCCCTCCTCGAGGCAGTCCCGCACGACAGACAGGTAATGATCCATCGCCTGCCGTCTCGTCATTTTGAGCTTCAGGAAAATGTGATAGTCGGAACAGCTGACAAGAATACCCGTCTGCTTCATGCCGATCTCTTTGACCAGTTTGAAATCCTCCTTGCTCGCGCGAATCCATGAAGTCACCTCCGGAAACTGATAGCCGCGCTCCATACACTTGTAGACCGCATCCCTGTCCTTCTGGCTGTACAGAAAGAACTCACTCTGGCGAATCATACCGTTGGGACCGCCAAGCCTGTGCAGATAGTCATAAATCGTCACGATCTGCTCTGTGCTGTACGGCGCCCTTGACTGCTGCCCGTCGCGGAAAGTCGTGTCCGTGATCCAGATCTCCTTTGGCATGTTGTGCGGAACCACCCTGTCATTAAACGGAATCTTTGGTATCTCATCATAGGGAAACATATTGCGGAACGCATTTGGTTTCTCCACATCCTGCAGTTGATACATGTGTTCCTCAATCTGCAGCAGATTATTATGATCATTCATGGTGACCGGCCGGTTTTCAAAATACTCGCTGTTGCTTGCCATCTTCTTTCTCCTCCGTTCTGATTCACTCTGTCCGGAACTGAGAATTCACAGCCTGAGCAGAATGAGATTTTGTATTTGTGTATTATTGTATACAAATATACAAATCTTGTCAATATAAAATATTATGAAAAAAGGAGAAAAAAAAGAACAATCATATGTATATCTATACGAATTCCGCCTGCGCAAACAGACGATCAAGCTGAAGCATTCCGGCGCCCTGCACACTCCAGCTCTGTCCTAAATCCGCGGCGGAGCCCAGAAGCAGCCGCCGAAGCTCCTTGTTCGTAAGCTGCGGATACTTCTGCAGACACAGTGCGCATGCACCGCTCACGATCGGCGCCGACATGGAGGTCCCGCTCTTGGCAATGTATGGTTTGGTATTGTATCGGTAATTACATGATACAATATCTGTCCCCGGCGCCACAATATCCGGCTTTTTCAAGGGGTTAAGCATATTTGTGATAGATATATCCTTTCCGGGCCCCCTGCTTGAATACTCATTGCAGAGCCTCCCTCCATTTCCCTTATAATTCCCGTCATGACATCCGACGCAGACGCAGGCGCCGCACTCACTGATCGGCGACAATGTCATAGGATTGGGGCCTTTATTCCCCGCAGCCGCCACGATCATAATATTTCTATCCCACAGATACCGCATATATTTCCGAAACGCTTCCCAGTCCCTCGGATCAATCCCATCCTCCGACTCCATCTCGATTGATATATTCAGAATCCTGATAGGATATTTGTTGATCAGTTCTGAGATCCATACCAATCCTTTGGTAAGATTTTTCAGGCTGCCCCCTCCCTTTTTGTCCAGCACCTTACCGCAGATCAATGTGCACTCCGGCGCAATCCCGCGGTATCTGCCTCGGGACATCATGCCACTCCCGCCCAGGATTCCGGACACATGCGTCCCATGTCCGTTATCATCATAATACATTCTCTTGTCCAGTACAAAATCCTTAAAAGCCGCTACCCTCCCCCTCAAATCCGGGTGGGACGCCACTCCGCTGTCCAGAACTGCCACACAGACGCCCCTGCCCGTATAAGGCGACACCTCCCTGTGGTCACAGCCAATCATTTCGCGTACTCTGTTCATTTTCATTCCCTCTGTAATTATCCATAAAATGTAACGCATCAAACCAAGCCGGCAACGCAGTACAAAGTCCTGAACTGCAATGAATAATTACGTTGTATCTTCACATTAATATATGTCGGAAATGCTCTAAAGTACACAAAAAAAGTGTAAGGTCCTAATCATCACTTAGAACCTTACACCCCTCACTGTCGTTCTCTGCAATTCCTAATTGCCGTCTTCCAGCATACTCTGAAAGATGTCTTTTAGCTCCTGCAGCTCTTTGTTGTCCGGCGTTTCATTTAAAGCCCTTTCAATCTGTGCCAGGGCAAGCCGGAGAAAACCCTGAAACTGTTTATTTGTCATTCCCATGATAATCACCTGTCTTTCTTTCCAACCAGTTTGCTACTAATATCATAATAACAGATTCTTCAAAAAGTGTAAAGCCTTATTCATTTCGTATCGCCGCGAGCGGACTTAAGCGCATCGCCCGCAGTGACGGGATAAAGCCAGCGATCATACCGATCACGATCGCAAACACGATCGCAAGCGGATTTAGCCATAGCGGAATCCGGCAGATCGCCCCCGTGATCCCCATGTTGGCCGTGGCATCGCTTCCGGCCACCAGCCCATTGATCACGAGGCTCAGCACATAGCTAAACCCGACGCCGACCACACCGCCGATAAAGCCAATAAAGCCCGCCTCCATCAGAAACAATCCCTGAATATTGCGGATATCACAGCCGAGCACCTTCATGACGCCGATCTCCTTTGTACGCTCATAGATGGACATCATCATCGTGTTGGTGATACTGATCGCCGCCACCAGCATAGCCACTGCACCGATCGCACCGAGCACTGCCTGAATCATATTCATGCTGTCGAGCTCCTGCTGAATCCACTCCGCGGAACTGCTCGCATTGTAACCCATGTCATTGATCATAGTAGTCAATTCTGCCACATTTGCCATATCGTCAACCTGAACCACCATTTCCGAGTAAAACAACTCGTTATAGGGTTTTCCGTTTTTTCTGGTAGGCTGCCCCGGTATAGGATTTTTCTTAAAAATGCGCTTTAGCTCAGCCTTCAACGCATCAATATCACAGAGAATACTCTGACCGTATCTGTTGCCCCACTCGCCAAATTCGCCGCCCATCAGACCGCATGCCTCTATGATATACTTCTTAGGCTGCTTGACAGGCGTCGTGCCATCGCCTCCGTTCTGTGAACTCCAATACGCATCCTCATCAAAGATCACAAAAATCGGATCATTCATCACGTCAATATTGGGCATCTCGTTATTGTCCCACCACGGGGAAGCATTTGTCTTGTCGACATAGAAATTCATCAGTACATTATTTCCATAGAAAAACTGGAGCTCCGTATCTGAATCCGGCAGTTTCCCCTGCGCGATAGGAATATCCATCGTCGCCAGTTCCTCCTGCGTGATGCCATAAATGTCAAGATATCCCCTGTACTGTCCCACTTTGGCAATGGCAGATATGTTCAGTTTCGGATATACCGCCTCGACATGCTCCATGGACAAAAGCTGTTGGATAAACGCATCATCGAGACGCTTCTCCTCATCCTGGCTGCTGCTTGACGAGTAATAATATCCCCCGGAATAAATCTGAATCTGCGTCATGGAGCTGTAATTGGAGTAATTGTCCAGCATACTCTGCTTGAGTCCATTTCCGAGCGCTATCATCACAACGATTGAGGTGATACCAATGATCACCCCCAGCACAGTCAGCACCGTGCGGAGCTTCCGCTTCCACAGATTGGAGATACTCATGCGCAGTAGATCAAAAAATTTCATGATTCATCATCCCCATCCAGCAAATCCATATCCTCCTGATGTTTCTTTGCCTTTCTCTTCTTTGATATAACAACGGTAATAATCACAATCACTGCGACAACCGCCGCCACAATCCCAATGATCGCCACCAGCGGAACTTTTTTCTGAGCATTCTCATCTTCCACAGGCTCCATTGGGATATCCTCCATCATGCCCTCGTCAAACGTCATCTCATATACACTGAGATTCAAGTCCTTCTCATAGCGCGTCTCGTTTCCCGCCTCATCCTCATACGTGATCACCGCTTTCACAATACCGTCGCCCATATCCGGCGCGATACCTGTCAGCATGGAATCGACATTTCCGGTGTTGCCCGGTGCGATATTTCCGAGATAGGTGACTCCGCTGTCCACGGTATCGCTCTCATAATTCACCTTCACATTAAACAACGTTGTCTTGCCGGTATTAAAAATACTGAACATAACATTGGACTGCTCGCCGACTGCGATCGACTCCGGCATGATCTCCGCAGTTCCCGTGTCAAGCTTCGCCTCCTGTTTGATCGGCACGGATACATGCGCAACGTCGGTCAGATTCACCTGATCATCCGTATCGTACTTCATATTGACCGTGAGCACATACGGCTTCTGGGAGAGGTCTGACTTCGCCTCCATCTCGATACTCATATCGTATGTCTCTCCCGGCGCGATTCTGTCCTTGTAGACAGAGCTGGAGCCTGACGTCGGCAGAAATGCTGCATACGTGGCATCCGCATCTTTCCCCTCCACCGTCGCTTCCATATTAAAGAGGATGTTCTCGACTGCAGTCGTCTTGGAAGTGTTCTTGACACTCACCGTCAGATTGAAGGTGGAACCCGCATAGACCTCACCCGGATCTGTGCTGTATCCTGTCACGATAATACGGGGATTTGCCGCCTTCGTGTCCTCCTCCTCATCAGGATCTTTGATCAGCTGCTTCTTCGGATCAGAACCCTTCACATTGATATAGGTCGTGATATCCGTCTCCACCAGCGCCCCGTTCTGGTAATAGGTCGCATGGAACGGCAGCGGATAACAGCCTGTCAGCACATCATTTCTGACATTAAAGTACCAGCCGACATCCATGCGCTTATTGAACGCATCTGTCGTGTTATCCGCGGCCTGTATGATCTGTATGGTCTGTGCATCATATGCCTGACCGATATTAAAGGGCCACTTTGTCTTGTCATTCGATACTGTTGGCGTCACCACGACATCCGTGATATCTGTCTTGCCAAGGTTGATCAGTGACAATACCACAAAGGTCTGCTCTCCATATTGAACATCCAGGATAGGAACCTCGTTGGAGAGCATCAGAAACTTCTCTGTTCCTGTCATGTTTTCCTTAGCGATCTCAGCCAGATATCCCTCGATCTCAGCCTCATAGCTCGTCAGCTCTGACATGGTAAGTCCTGCATTTTTCATATAACTCATCGCGCTGTTATAAATCTTGTCCATGCGTTTGATCTTCTCGTCCGAGAGCTTGTAGAGAATCTTCAGATCTGAATAATACCGGTTCAACTCTCCCCTGATCTGATCCTTCCACGCGTCCGACGCATACTGGTCGCTGGGTTCACTGCCCGAACTACTGCCGCCGGAACTGCTCCCCGAACTGTCACTCTCCGGTTCGCTGCTCTCCGGTTCGCTGCTTGGCGGAGTGCTGTTCTCCGAATTGCCTGACTGTGCAGCAGACATATCAGCCTCCGGCGTATTGGTTTTTCCATCACTGCTATCTGCTGAAACTGAAGGTCCACTTACCGCGTTGGCATCCTGCAATGTGTTGCCATTTGATTGCATGCCATTATCCAAACCTGTGTTCTTATCATCATTGTTTCCACCTTGCGAATCTGGTGATTCCGGCGTTTCTGATGATTCCGGTGTCTGTGCACTCTCCGTCTCCGACGCATACACCATTACCGTATTCCCACACAGCATGACTGTTGTCAGCATCACAATCAATGCCTTTTTTAATTTTATCATGTTCTTCCTCCATTCCACTTTCGTCTATAATTCCCCTTTTTTATCTGTCTGATCGATCTGTGCTTTTTCCAGAGAAACTGCATTGGCATTCTCTGTATTGTCAACCATATCCACGATCTTGCCATCCACAATCCGGATAATCTTGTCCGCAAATCCCGCCAGCGTATTGTCATGCGTTACCATGATCAGCGTCCGCTTCTGCTCTCGCACGACACTCTGCATCAGATTCATGATCTCCCTCGATGTGTTGGAATCCAGATTGCCGGTCGGCTCATCCGCAAAGATGATCTCAGGATTCACTACGAGCGCCCGCGCAACACCGACACGCTGCTGCTGTCCGCCCGACATCTGATTGGGTTTATGGTCCCAGTATTTGTCAAGTCCGACCATATGTACCATCTTTTTTGCCCGCTTCGTACGCTCCTTCTTGGAAACCCCCTGAAACGTCAACGGAAGCGCTACATTTTCCACCGCATTCATTGTTCCCATCAAATTAAATGACTGGAAAATAAAACCAATATGCTCCCTCCGAAACCGGACGAGCTGGTTCTCATTTTTGGTCTCCATATGTTCGCCGCCAATAATGATCTCACCCTTTGTAGGTTTTTCCAGACCGGCAAGCATATTCAGGAGCGTCGATTTACCTGAACCCGACGTGCCGACAATGGCGCAGAACTCACCGCGGTTAATGCTGAAGCTCACTCCGTTCAGAGCGCGCACCCTGTTCTCACCGATGCGGTATACTTTATATAAATCCTTCACTGTGATGACCGGTCCGGATCGATTTTTCGTCATCGAACTCCCCCCCTTTTTACTGTCTCTCTATCTATAACATTTTAATCTACTATAACTGTATCGTCTGAACTAATACAGTCATACATTTTCCACTGAAATCATAGCACACATTATGCAAAGTTGCAACACCTACTTGAAGAAACACCGGCACTTTTGTCAAGAGAGTGTATACTCAAAAAACAGGAAAACAATCTGAAAACCAGTTGTTTCCCTGCTTTATGTCCTCCAGGCAAAAGCCTTGATTTGCCAGAGTTAGTATTCATAATCCACATACTCCGTATCCTTGCGGAGCTTGCCATGAACAACCTCACTTCTGTACTCGCTCGTGTCGTCGATCTGGTACTTAATGCCCTTCCTGTGATCGGCCATAATATTCCTCTGATTATCTGTCAGGGAATTGGGAATCTCCGCTTCCGTGATCATGATGTCCGCCACCTGTGTGACCGGCGCATAGGCAAATTCACTGAACTCCGTGTAATACGTATTCATCAGCACGAAACTGCCTGTATCAATATCAGATGGATATATGTCGACAGCCTTGTCATATCCTGTCTTGAACTGGAAGATTGCAAGCTGCCCCTTTAGCTCAATATCATTGTCAAACAAATACTGTATTGTCCTGTCTCCAAAGTCATTGACTGACACGTTTGTCGTGACATTGAGATTGATGTCCTCCTTGAGCTTATCCTCGTAGAGCATCTTAAAAGACACGCCAAGATCATCATTGATCTTGGTATACAGAATCACCTTCTTACCCACGTAACTGTTGTAGATGTCTTTCTTGATCACCTTCTGCTTATTCAGCGTCAGATACACAAACTCATAACCCAGCTCAGCTGCGGTTCTCTGCGCGTCCGCGATCTGATGGTCCTCGTTATTCTTGATCCCGATCGCACCAGCCGATGTGACAGAATCCATCTTCACATAACAGATCACGCCGATATTGATTCTATACCATCCATTGGAATACGCGCCTATCACCCGCACCGGAATATTAGGACCGATGGTTGTCAGAACTGTTGACGTATAAGTAGGTTCCGCGTATACTACACAGTTATCCTTTGTGTAGTACGTATCCTGCATTGCCGTATACGTAGGGCCCTTGGCATATGTCGTCATATCTGTACATACAGGCGTGCACAACACCGCAACAGCCATCATCAAAGCCACGGCTTTCTTCTTAAAATCTTTGCGCATCTCATAACCCCCTTATTATCAATAATTCTCGATCTTTATCCCTTCCGGAAATGAGCTGGTCTGGTAGGAACATCTTGAATTAATTGTTACTTCCTTGAACACAGCATTTGCAAATGCAGAGGCGCCAATACTGAGCGTATTCTTCGGTATGGATACAGTCGCAAGCGCAGTACATCCATTAAACGCGCTATCTCCAATGCTGATCACAGACTTCGGAAATGTCACTTCCGTGATACCTGTACAGCCTGAAAATGCTGCCTCGGGAATCGCCTCAAGCCCTGACCTGATCTCAAGCGTCTTGATACCTGTGCAACCCTGAAAAGCATTATCGATCATCGTCTGCATCGTGCCGGGCAGTCTGACATCCGTGATCGCGGTACAGCCTTCAAACGCGCTCTCCCCGATAAACTCCAGCTCATTCGGCCACCGCTCCAGCGCCATCGCCGTACAGCCGGTAAACGCTTCCTTCTCCACTCTCTTCAGCGAGGAGGGCAGTCTTGTCATCTCCATCTTGCTGCAGTTGTTGAAGGCCTGCTCCTCAATGATCTCGATATCGCTTGTGAGTCTGACCGTCTTGAGATCCGTGCATTCGTTAAACGCCTTCTTGCCAATCTTTGTCACGCCATCCGGTATGGTGATACGCGCCAGCTTTGAACAGCTGTCAAATACGCCTTCCCCCATCTCCGTCAAACGGTCCGGCAAAGTGACGTCAACCAGAAGCTCGCTGCTCTTAAATACATTTTTTCCTAACTTCTCCACCGTATCAGGAAGCGATACGCGCACAAGCGTCTTGGAACTGGCAAACGCCGAATCCCGAATCTCCGTAACCGGCTGGCCGTCGATCGTCTCCGGCACATCAAGCGTCGCCGCGCTGCCGACGTATTTCTTGATCGATACATGATCCTGATACAGCGTGTATTCATACTCGCTGTTCTTCTTCTCCTCCGGTTTCACTTCTTCTGTGCTCGATTCTTCCGACTCTGACTCTTCCTCTGTGGGACTCTCCAGGAAATAGTCATGGCTGCCGTTCCTGTTTCCATCCACCGAACCATTGGTTCTCGGACTGTCCGATGTACCTGCAGAAGAGGAAACGCCTGTCGTCGTTCTCTGCGCCTCCGCTGCCTCCCTCGAAGCAGCGGCGGACGATTCATCCTCAAACACCTGCATCGCCTGTGCATAATTGTCCTGTGAATCCTCGATCAGGGACTGTATCTCCGATGGAAACTCACCGTCTGCCAGCAATTCCTCTCCTGTCTCCGTCTCTGTCGAAGTCTCTGAGACAACCTCTGTCGAAGTCTCTGGCTCTGCGCCGATCACTCCCGTCTTATTCAGATACATCCCCAGCAGGATAGCAAATGCAACAGTGCATCCGCCCACCATTCCCCAAAAAAGTTTTTCCATCTTGTTATCTCCCAAAATCCTCCTCTGAAATCTGCGTGCCATAAAATGCACCACGGACAACAGTTTTCAAGCCTTCACAGCCTGTCAGACCTGTCAATGCGCTGCAGTTGCGGAAAGCCTCAGCACAGATCTTATTCACAGAGGCGGGAACTGCCACATCGAGTATCTCCGTGTGCCCCTTAAAGGCCTCTGAACCAATCTGCTTAACGCCATCAGGTATCTCCACATGCGCTGCGTCTCCCCTGTATGCCAGCAGGATACCGTCGCCCACAATCAGGAAATCGTCATCGGACGCACCGTTTTTCCAGTCGCTCATCCAGGCTGTTCCCTCAAACGCTTTCGTGCCGATATCCGTAACTGTATCCGGTATCGTCACATCTGCAAGATTTGCGCAGGACATGAACGCACCGTATTCGATCTCCGTAACACTGTCCGGAATGACGATGGACTTTAATCCACTCTGTGCAAATGCCAGCCGTCCTATCGTCTTAATATTCTCACTAATGTCATAATTTGTCAAATCATTCTGCTTATAAAATTTTCTCTGCGGGATGCTGTCGCTGTCCGCAGTACTGCCATTCTGAACATTGACCGTTATCGAAGAAGCCGTGTCCGCCTCCTCCTGCGCGCCTGAAATCGTCTGATCTTCACCGTCAGAAGGATCAGCAACAACGTCCGCTTTCACACCGCCGGGAATCCCATACACCTGTCCCCTGTGATTATCCATCAGCACAACCGCCCTGCCTGCCACGATCACAGTCTTACCGATCACATCGTCCTTCTCAGGAACATCAAGCGGATGAATATAGCCTTCCGTACTCTGAAATCCGGAAGAGCTCTGCCCGCCGCCCTGCTCTGTATCGCCAGCAGCCGTATCGTCTGCGGGTGTTGTTGTAGTCGTTGCTGTTGTTGTAGTCGTTGTCGTCGTAGTAGTCGTTGTCGTACTGCCATCAGAGCTGTCACCCACATCGGGCTTCTCCTCAAGGCCTGCATTGCTGTCCATAAAGTCTGTCGGATACTCTGCCTCATAGATGACAGGAATACTATTCTTCTGGCCAAAAGTATCTGCTGTGCTGGATTTGCTCGTGTAAATCTTCAGATTCGGACTGCCTGAAAACGCTTTCTTGTCGATATTCACCACCGACGCCGGTATCACTACCTGCTTCAGATTCGCATTGTTTGCAAGCGCCCTCTCACCGATGCCAGTCGTCGGATTCTGAATCACGGCGTTCTCCACGCTTCCCATGCTGGACATCGCCTGCTTGGGAATACTTGCAACCTTGTCGGAAACCATCACATTTTTCGTATTCTGCAGATTCCAGAATGCGTAAGTATCAATTTGTTCCACAGTATCAGGCATCACATAATTGTCGCCCTCCCGCGCGGGAAGCACCTGATACAGCATTGTCATATTTCCGTTGTATATTGCCCCATTATAATACGTAAGGTACTCGTTATCCCCATCGATCGAGACTGTCGCAAGACTGTCACAGTTGGTAAAGACGCCTGAGCCCCATGAACGCACATTTTCTCCGATCTCAACGGATGTAAGAGCTGTACAGCCCTCAAAAGCGCCCGGTCCCACCTTCTCCACACTGTCAGGAAGAATCACGCCTGTGAGCGCTGTACAGTTTTTGAATGCATTGTATGATATCTGAGTGACAGAATCAGGGATCGTGAGACTTGTCAGCGTCTCATTCCCTGAAAATGCCTCGTCACCGATTGTCGTGATCGTATCCGGAAGATTGACATACGTGTCCGTTCCCAGATATTTTGTCAGTGTCGTTCCATTGATGCGGAACCTGTCATCCTCCGCGGCTGTCACTCCGCCGCCGATTCCCCTGGCAACAGTCACAATCGCAAGGATTCCCAGTACTGCCAAGCTTGTGATGGCAATGGTATGTATTCTTTTCATATTGGTCTCCTTTTTGATGCGCACAGCCGCAAAAGGAAGTATGCTACTTCGTAGCTGCGGCTGGCGCGATACATGTTTATGCTGCCCTATATTTTCTGCGCTTCCGTCCGTCGCTCAGGACAAACAGTAAGATCGAAACGCATGCCATGCCGATCGCCGCAAACCACTTCGGATGAATCGGATCACCCGTCGCCGGCGTCGAGTCAAGCATCTGACCTGCGATCAGGTTATTGGTATCCACATAGATCACATACGGCGAGAAATGAGGCGGTACGAATGAGATACATGCGATACCGTCAATCGTCGTAAATCTCGGTGTGAGCTGCTGTAAGTTGCCATTGTCTGCCGCTGCGACGCGCGCATTGCCGCCGTACTGAATCAGTACATCCGGAATCGGCATCGTCACTGTAATATTTAACCCTGTCGTATCCGTGATCTTATTCTGACCAGTCGAATCATAAAGTGAGATATCCATCGGCAGGTATGCCAGCCCGTTCAGCGAGCCATATGTGTTTGTGAGCGCCTGCTCCGCCGCCGCTGTCGCCTCCGGAGACTCTGTGATTCTGACAATAAAATTGTCTGTGGAACCACTTACCGCCAGAGAAGCCACATCCGTATTGGAGATACCGTTCTTTGTGATATAAATTCTATTGCCGTCATTGTTGTTTGTCGTTCCGTTTGTATTGCTGACAGTACCGTTTGTACCCGTCGTCGATGTCGAGCTGCTCGGCCTGTTGTTCACTGTATTTGTCGTGGTATTCGTACCCGGTCTCCTTGACGGGCCATCATCATCGTCATCATCATCATCTGACCGCACTTTGTAATTTGCCGTCACTGTCACATCCGCTGCCGGCATCACGAAGGATGTCGACACAGAGTTCGCGTTGGCAAATCCCAGACCGGAATTGTTGGTCGTCCATCTGGAGAATACCCTGCTCGATGACTCCGGCGCGTTCGCTGTGATATTGACTGTCGCGCCTGCCGCATACTCACCGCTGCCTGAACCATAGTTTACGGTTACCTTGTATTTACCTGTCGCGCTGCCGCTGTTGCCGCCTGAGAAGTTTGCTGTCACTGTCACGTTGGACGATGGCATCACGAAGGTCGTCGATGCTGAATTTGCATTCGCAAGGCTCACGCCCGTAGTGCTGGTCGTCCAGTTCGCGAAGGTCTGACCTGTCGGCGGTGTATTGGCTGTGATCGTCACTGTCGCGCCCGGCTGATAATTACCGCCGCCTGTACCATTGTTGACTGTTACCGTGTA
>VSNM01000041.1:39733-50056 GCA_009774245.1 Lachnospiraceae bacterium
GTATTGGCTGTGATCGTCACTGTCGCGCCCGGCTGATAATTACCGCCGCCTGTACCATTGTTGACTGTTACCGTGTAAGTGCCGTCCGGGTTCGGGGTGTTACCGCCGCCGATTGCTGAGTTTGCTGACACTATCACATCTGCGTTCGGCATAGTAAATGAAGTAGCAGGACTGGATGGATTTAACAGTAATGAAATGGAGGTACTTGGTACTATTGTCCATACTCTGAAGTTTGTCTCGTCATTCGCCATGATCGTCACAGGTGTACCACCCTTAACTGTTGCCGGGAATGTTGTTATCATAGTCCCATTTATCATTGCTTTGCCATCTGTCACTGTCAAATTGTAATCTTTTCCATCCGGAACGATCTGAGAGGGATCTTCCTTATATATTGCCCTGATCGTTCTGTCCTCTGTTACATCTGAATACGTCGCCTCACCTACGAGTGCATTTCCATTTTCATCACGCACGCCTGTACATATCCAATAATCAAACTGATAGCCCGTCTTTACCGGAGCCGTCGGCGGATTTTTAAGTGTCTGGCCCTTCTCAATCTCGATTGTATCAATTATATTGCCTAATTCATCTTCGAAAGTTAATATACATGTACTTCCCAGCTCTGACCAGTGAATCCTGTTGCCGTCCTTGCCACTCTTGTTCAACTCATCCTTTATCTGATTGTAATTATAATGGCATGTACTCTCTTTGCCTTTATCATCTGTTGAAATTCCTGTGATGAACACTTCTTTTGTCGTATCAAAATCAAACGCATCTACTGCAATCGTACAATTGGGATTCTTAATTGTCACATATAAATTTCTGTCTGATGCACCCTTAAATGCCTTCTGGTCAATACCCATTACTGTCTCCGGAAGAGTCACCCGGAATAAGTTTTCACAGTTTTCAAATGCCCGCTGTGGAATATTTGTTATCTGAGAATCTTCCAGGTTCACTTCTGTAATCTCGGTACAATTTGAGAATGCACCTGTTCTGATACTGGTGACCTTGGCAATATTTGTATCTACATTTGTGTTCTCTGAGCCTTCCTCACCCTGACTCGTAACAGAACCAGTATAATAATAATGACCGTTATCACCCTGACCTGCGCCTCTGCCTTCAAGACATTCTACAAGCTCAAAAGAACCATCTGGTTTCGTCTCATATAGAAGCATATTTTGGAATGCATATTTACTGCTCCCAGGATTAATCTGATACAAATTCTTGCATCCCCTGAATGGCAGGTCCCCCATACTATCTATTTGATTAAAGTCCACAGTCAGCAGATTTTCGCAACTGTCAAATGCGTATGCAGGAAGTTCCTTGACACCACGCATATTGATAGATGTCAAGTAATCATTGCCTGATGGATAGATTTCTTTGTATGTATGGTTCTCATAAGGCAAATCCCATATTGCCGAATCCGTGCCAATCGTCTCAGTGCCCTCTTTGAAACCTCCACTAAATAAACCGCCTGTAGCAACAATAAAATTATCCCTGTTTACATTCGGAGTATTCTTCTCATAAGCTGTCTCGCCAATAGTTTTCGCATAATCTTCATCTTCTACATACTTATCCACTGAATACAAACTCTGCAGGTCTTTCTTCGTACTAAGTGTTGATTCATTTACCTTTTCGTCAACCAGTACCCAATCACCGTATTTACTTTGCGTGTTGCTGTCTTTATATGGATCAGACTGTTTATAATAGTGATTAATATAGTCATAATCCAGCGCATTTTGAGATTCTGTTGCAAAAAAAGACTTCGAATCAATACTCTCAATACCACTCGGCAGTTCCATCTTTAATGTCTGCATTATCTCCTTGCCTGCGTCTGTATCCAACTTAGACAAATCTGATTCCGTACCAGCAACATAAATGTCTTCAAATACCTTTACAGCATCCGCATTCATATTCTCATAATGTGGATAATTAACCAATGTTGCCTTGCCGCCATTGCGGTTTCTGATTACTGTCAGGTTCAATGGCGCATCTGTCTTATAGCAAATCTGTGCATCCGTGCTGAGCAGGCTGGAATTATTATCTGACATTGCTATCTGAAACGGTGCATAAGCAGGATTAATCGCTCCATGAAATGTCATTCGCTTTGCCTGCGTGTTAAATGCATCATCTGCAATCTTCAAATCCTCCCAGTATGTGTCACCATCATTGAATGTGGAGGTAAGGTTCTGACTGAATACGACATTCTCCAGTTCAGGGCATTCCGCAAATGCCTCACTCTCTATATTATTAACTCCAGAACCAATTTCAACCCATTCCAGTTCCTTCATATTTTTAAATGCACCTGACTTAATATCAGTAACACTATCGCCTATTGTCAGTTTCGTAATGTTGTCTTTTAATTTCTGTGCGTCATCAAAGCATCCTTCGCCAATTGAGACAATATTATATCCGCCTACCGGCTTGGTCGCAATCTGAATCCATACATCTTGAACCTGCGCACTGCTGTCATAAGGTATGTAACCCACCAGCTCAGCACTATTCTGATCTATTTCCTCGATATTGGCTATATATTTAGGATCTGCATCCAGCTCATCTCTGACGCCCATCTCAACATGGCCTTTGCCGTTGGCATCAGTAAACTTGTATGGCACAGAGGGCAGCGCCCATGTATCAGTACCTGTCTTACCTGCCTTAGCTTTCCATGTCGTTTCTCTTGGAGTCGACCTGCTTGACGGTGTATCCAGTATCTCTGGTCCTTCAACATAAAAATCCGGATTTCCCCATACATCACAGAACAACTTATCAGGAGTATATGATGCCCTTTGGGCATTCTGTGGAAACCTGACATACGAAAGATTGCTACACACTGATAACGTATTATCAGGCACCTTAGATTTAAGCTTTCCGGGGAAAGTTACACTCTCAAGCGTATTTCTGTTTTCAAGGATATAATCATAATCCTCTTCATTGCCATAGTTAATATCCGTATTCCCACCTGGGAATATAAAATTCGTGATACTGCCACCTGGAGTAGAGAGCGCAAATGCACCTTTGCCAATCTTATATTGTCTGTCATTATTTTGAGGGAAGTTCACGCTCGACAGACCTGTACAGTCATAAAAGGCAAATTTTTCAATATCAATATCACTTCCCCTGCCAGTATCCTCAAAAGTCACTGTTGCCAGACTGCGTGCACCGCTAAAGGCGCCTGCGCCTACAACCGTAACAGAAGACGGAATTGTCACATCCGTAATTGCAGTATTACAAAAAGCTTTTTTGTCAATTGTCATGAAAGAATTGGAGCCAGCACTTCCATTAAATAAGAAATTGATTTTTGCCAAACGTGTAGATTCCGCGAAAGCCTCCTCTCCTATAATCTCACAAGCGGTCGCATTAATCGACACTTCCTGCAGATCTGAATGTCCAAATGCATTTTTGCCTATAAATGTAATACCACCCGGAAGTATAATCGAAGTCAAATGTGTTCCATAAAAAGCTGTATTTCCATTTGTTGCGTCATAGCTTGCTACACCTAAGATTTTAACACTATTGCTGGCTGCCAAATAATCCTTGTCATCCAGCTGCCCTGTATAAGTTCCCTGTCCTGTATACTGAGGAACATAAACGCTTTCTGTATCATTGTTGCTGAGCTGCTTTGTCAGTCCCTTTAAACGGAACGACAGCAAATTCTTGCTGCTTCCAGCCCTGCAATAATTTCGGATAATATAATCAACAATACCATTCAGTCCATTGTCCGCATTGGCAAATCCAGTCCATGCAGTTGACAATGTATTCAACGAATTAAACCGATTACTTAGTGCTGACGCTCTGTCAGCAAAGCCATTCCATGTAGTTGTATCAGAACCATTCCACGTATAACCATCAGCCGAAGTAGTCGCAATAAAATTATTGATCTCATTGGTAAGCGTATCCACATCCTGATTATAACTGTTTATCGCACTAATTCTTTCATTATAAATCCCTGTACCAAAATCCTGATCATACATATCCTTTGAATTCAGACTGGTGAGATTACCAAAGTCGGTATATCCCTGTGCGTTATTGTTTGTTCCGATTGAAATTGACACACCCACAGACTCACTGTTTGGATTCTCTGTGTTAATTTTATTTATTGTTATGTTGGAAAGACTTTGACTTCCCCCTGATGCAGGCACATTTAAATTTTGTGATGTGCTGTTAAATTTTAATTCAAACTCCTTTGCAGAGTTATTAACAGTGTCCTTTAATCCATTCTCCACTGCCTCAATAAAGGAGGAGTCAAACTGAACATAATCACAATACTCTGTTTGATTAATTGCTAAAGCAGTCTCGGTTCCATGCTGTCCATCACCAATAATGTCTTTTGTAATTATCGCATTATTACTACTGTCCTTTTTTACCTCAAATACATTAATAAAAGAACCGCTGTTTCCATTATCTATAATACGCTGCACAGTGGCTGCGGTATTATATCCTGATGGTTCATATTTGTTTTTAGCGTAATAAGCTGTTGCACTATTAAGATCACTAGTGATGTCACCGAGCGTCTGTCCGTCCGACGCCAGCATCGTGCCATAGTTTTCCACTGGTATCGCCGCTACTACAATCGCCATGATCATGGTGAGCGCCGCGATCGTCCGCATGACTCTCCTTCTCAACTTATAGTTCTTTTTCCTTCTACTCTTTGCCATCTTGCTTCTCCCCACTTCGTTATTTATATTCCCTCTTATTGCCAGTATTCCTTGCTGCCACAATTTATATAAAATCACATTTTGGTTGTACCAGAAGTGACATTGTATCCCTGCATCTGCACCAGACCTGTCGCCTGTTCGAACTCCTCTATCGAACCCGCCTTCGATGCCGCCTTAAGCCAGTTTCTTAAAACTGCTATATCCTTCTGACTCATGATATATTTTTTCAGCGCCTCGGAAGGTTCCCCGATATCCTCAAGAAGTTCTATCACACCCTCTGCCTTTCCTTCTGCCTTTCCTTCTGCCTTTCCTTCTGCCTTTCCTTCTATCTTTTCTTTTTCCATGATCCTTTCAAACGAACTGCTCACGACTCTTTCATCCCCCTCCCGAAGCTGCTGTATGAATCCTTCTTTTTCTTCTTCACCCAGTTCCCTGATTACATGTGAGAACCATGTGATCCACTCATTCAGGTCATTCATTTCCATTGCCTTAATGTGGCGCACAAGCTCTATGTTTTCCGCATTGTCCCACTCTCTTCTCGTACTTTTCTTATCCGCAAGCAGGATATTGTCCACAAGGGTGTTCGAGCTTTTGATCTTCGAGACCGCAAGGCTTTTGACTGATACCACGGCATACTCAAAGTCCACGACATATTTTCCAAACATATCTTCCTGCCCGATCATTTCCCGAAACCTGCGTGCTGCCGTCCAGCTCCACTCACCGTTGTGCAGGACAATTGGCATGATCGCCGGCAGCCTGTAGCCCTGCCGTTTCCGTTCATTTGTATCACTGTTCTTAAAATAGTCTAACCAGATCGCTGTCATATACACCAGCAAACGGAACGGCATTGTAAAATCATTACTGCTCTGGAGTTCAAACAAGAAAAACAGATAAATGCTCCCTGCCCTAGTATTCACCCTGTACACCAGATCGGATTCATATGTGTCGAACTGATCTGTGACATATTCCTTGTCGATCAGTTCCAGATCTTTTTCCGTCAGTCCCATCATCCAGTCAAAGCCTATATACTTTTTGATAAAATCCAGAAAATTCTTTTTTATGGAAAAGATTCTTTTATAGCCTTTGTCGTGCGGATTGTCCGTATTTTGTGCCTGTGTTTCTGGTTTCTCCTGTGTGTCCATAATGCTGTCTCCTGTTGGTATACTGTTAGTCTTTATATGCATATCGTAAAACAGCTACTTATATTATCGTCATGTTTCACCTGTCTGATTAGCTTTTCCACCCAACCTGCTTCTGGAAGATTCTGCGGGGATTTTCCTGCCCGCCATTGCCATAAACGTTCCATTAAAACGGTTTACATATATTATTATTGTACTATATTTTCTGTCAATTTCAAGTATTTTTCAGAATTTTTTATTTATTTTTTGAAAAAAGCGCACATTTTCTGTGTTGTGCAGGTAACAACAGGCAAAAAGAACCACTGTTTCCAGTGGTTCTCTCTGATATTTGTCAGTGCTGCCCGTTTGTCTTGGCAAGCAGACACCTCAGCCTTTCAAGTTCTGCGTCCTTCTCCGCCAACTTTTTTTCCTGCTCTGTTAGTTGCTGCCTGTTTTCCTCCAGCTGCTGTCTGTTTTCCTCCAGCTGCTGTCTGTTTTCCTCCAGCTGCTGTCTGTTTTCCTCCAGCTCATTGTCTTTTTTGATCAACTTTGTTTCTTGCTCCACAATGACGGCATCCCTTTCAGCCAGCGCCTTCTCATGTATCTTCTGGACCGTCCGCGCAATGCGGGCGGCTTCCTCACTGGCCTCGCACCACAGGCGCGCCACGTCGTCCTGGTTCTTCTGGTATATGGTTTCACAGGTCTCCATAAAAACTGTGTCTTGTTGTGCCAGCATCTTTAATTCCTCCCATGTCTTTGCCTTGAACAGGCGTGCCCAGTAATCAAGTTTCCACTTTTTATCCTCGTCCGTTGCCAGTTCTATCTGATTCAATTCTAACACATTCAGGGTGAACTTGTCATTATAAATATAATGTTTCTTCACGTTCATCATCTTGTTCGTGGCATAAAACTCAGGGTGTTCAGGAAACAGGGTGTAATCAAGAATCCCGATGTGGTACGTCGGCATGACATCGGAATAATCATCCCCGCTTTCAAGGTTCCCGAAGAGCCTGCACAGATACGAGAGGGAGCGGTCGTCCCAGAAATCCTGCTTCCGGACCTGCAGTTCGATGTTAATGACCGCCGCGCTGTTGAGCATGACCTTGACATCAAGGATGTACTCCTTGTCCCGCGGCCCGCGGCCGAGTTCGATCGGATTGAGCACCGTTATGGACTGCACTTCTTCAGGTGTCAGGCGGAGCAGTGCGCAGGCCAGCCCTCGCAGCACCTTTTCGTTGGACTGCATGACTATGTGGAACATACAGTCGTTCATCAGCGTGTAGTCGATCGCCCCGGTGGCATTCTGAAACGTGCCTGTCTGTACGTTTTGTGTGTTTTGTGTGTTCTGCTTCTTCTGTTTGTTTTTCATCTTGTAATCCTTTCCCGTTTTTATGACTGCTGCAGCCAGCCTCTTGTTATAACCCTGTAACTGTATCACGGGAAGGTAAATTCCAATCGCCTGCTCAAACTCCTCTATCGAACCTGCCTTCGATGCCGCCTTAAGCCAGCTCCTTAAAACTGCTATATCCTTCTGACTCATAATATACTTTTTCAGCGTCTCGGAAGGTTCCCCGATATCCTCAAGAAGTTCTATCACAGCCTCTGCCTTCCCTTCTGCCTTTCCTTCTATCTTTTCTTTTTCCATGATCCTTTCAAACGAACTGCTCACGACTCTTTCATCCCCCTCCCGAAGCTGCTGTATGAATCCTTCTTTTTCTTCTTCACCCAGTTCCCTGATTACATGTGAGAACCATGTGATCCACTCATTCAGGTCATTCATTTCCATTGCCTTAATGTGGCGCACAAGCTCTATGTTTTCCGCATTGTCCCACTCTCTTCTCGTACTTTTCTTATCCGCAAGCAGGATATTGTCCACAAGGGTGTTCGAGCTTTTGATCTTCGAGACCGCAAGGCTGTTGACTGATACCACAGCATACTCAAAGTCCACGACATATTTCCCAAACATACCTTCCTGCCCAATCATTTCCCGGAACCTGCGTGCTGCCGTCCAGTTCCATTCCCCTTTGTACAGGATCATCGGCATGATCATGGGCAGCCTGTAGCCCTGCCGTTTCCGTTCATTTGTATCGCTGTTCTTAAAATAGTCTAACCAGATCGCCGTCATATACACCAGCAATCGGAACGGCATCGTAAAATCATTGGAGCTTTGAAGTTCAAACAGAAAACGCCTTTGTCGTGCGGATTGTCCGTGTTCTATTTTTTGAAAAAAGTGCACATTTTCTGTGTTGTGCAGGTAACAACAGGCAGAAAGAACCACTGTTTCCAGTGGTTCTCTCTGATATTTGTCAGTGCTGCCCGTTTGTCTTGGCAAGCAGACACCTCAGCCTTTCAAGTTCTGCGTCCTTCCCCGCCAGCTTTTTTTCCTGTTCTGCAAGCTCGTTGTCTTTTTCTGTCAGCCTTTTTTCCTGCTCTTCCAGTTTTGTTTCCTGTTTCACAATGACAGCATCCCTTTCAGCCAGCGCCTTCTCATGTTTCTTCTGGATCGTCCGCGCGGTGCGCGCGGCTTCCTCGCTGGCCTCGCACCACAGGCGCGCCACATCGTCCTGGTTCTTCTGGTATATGGTTTCACAGGTCTCCATAAAAACTGTGTCTTGCTGTGCCAGCATCTTTAATTCCTCCCATGTTTTTGCCTGGAACAGGCGTTCCCAGTAATCGAGTTTCCACTTTTTATCCTCGTCCGTTGCCAGTTCTATCTGATTCAATTCTAACACATTCAGGGTGAACTTGTCATTATAAATATAATGTTTCTTCACGTTCATCATCTTGTTCGTGGCATAAAACTCAGGGTGTTCAGGAAACAGGGTGTAATCAAGAATCCCGATGTGGTACGTCGGCATGACATCGGAATAATCATCCCCGCTTTCAAGGTTCCCGAAGAGCCTGCACAGATACGAGAGGGAGCGGTCGTCCCAGAAATCCTGCTTCCGGACCTGCAGTTCGATGTTAATGACCGCCGCGCTGTTGAGCATGACCTTGACATCAAGGATGTACTCCTTGTCCCGCGGCCCGCGGCCGAGTTCGATCGGATTGAGCACCGTTATGGACTGCACTTCTTCAGGTGTCAGGCGGAGCAGTGCGCAGACCAGCCCTCTCAGCACCTTTTCGTTGGACTGCATGACTATGTGGAACATGCAGTCGTTCATCAGCGTGTAGTCGATCGCCCCGGTGGCATTCTGAAACGTGCCTGCCTGCACGTTTTGTGTGTTCTGTGTGCTCCGTTTCTTCTGTTTCTTCTGTTTGTTTTTCATCTTGTAATCCTTTCTCGTTTTTACAGCCTTCCTTCTTCTCCTGACATTTATTTTATCATCAACATATATTTTAGCTCCCTGCATCATCAATCCACCTGCATCCATTTCACATTATATTCTTCCAATTCTTTTGCTTTTTCAATAATTCCGCGATCCATAGCAAGAACTGCTATGTGAAATTGCCTGCTCGCATCACCGCCAAACTGGTGCAGCAACTCATGCATATAAGTTATATTATAAGAAGCAAGGGCAGCTTCTTATAATCGGATGCACGGCGCAAAGGTCGCGCCTTTTATCAGAAGTAAAGGGCTCTTCTGATAAGTTATATTATAAACCAATCTTTTTGGATTGTCATTGACGGCATAGTTAAAAACAAGTCAAAAAAAGAATCACTGTTTCCAATGATCCTCTTTGCAAATTTATTTCCAGTAACGTTCAAAACAAACTTCTGCCTAATTCTTAAGTTTAGTACTTTGGTATTTCGAATGGCCTTAATCAAGTTCCCCATCTATGCTATTTTCTTACATATTTAGATTTATATTCATCTTACTATATATCTAGCTGCAACATCCCTACTTGCGTTTTTTTCCGCCTCATTACGTTGCACTTTTCTATCAATACTTTTATTAACAGCATTAACATGGTCACTCGAAACTTCATATGCTACCTCATTAGATTGACGCACAGCTACCGGACTATAATTCAATTTAACCTTCTTAATGCCCATAAATACCACCTTTGCTCACAATTATTATTCTCTGAAATTAGTTTTTTTCAAAAAAATACTTTATTTATTATACACATGCATCCCTGTCCATGTCAAGCAATTTTTAGGGATTTATACTCGGACAATGAAGATTCCCTCTATATCCATCAAATTTTTCCCAATACAAAAGCTTCCTAAATATAGGATGCTGCAAATCACTTTTTTTGTCAGGGAGCTGATGAAATACTGCAAAAGGATAATGAAGTATAATTACACTTCCCATCTTCGCATTAGGCGCGGCTGTGGCATCAATAATAACTTCCCCTATACATGAATTAGGATAATCAGCCTTCGAATATATCTCACAAACCCAGACAAATCTTGGAAACGGAGTATTGATATATCTCTCTTTAATACCATTGTTAACATCACTAAAATTATTTATACGAAATTTTTTAAATCCACGTGCAGACGCCATAAATAATCTAATTACCATAGGATTATTAATCCGTAATTCCCGTAAGTTAATTCCAACCACATTTGCCTTAATATACTTCAACCAGTCGTAAACTGAGGTA
>VSNM01000042.1 GCA_009774245.1 Lachnospiraceae bacterium
TTAAAATTGTGGATTAATACATTTGGCGGCATGTTTGCGTTGAGAGTCTGCTTATTATGGATCAGTTCCCTGGCAGTATGCGCTATGATCGTTTATGGAGTGAGGAAGATTCCATATGTTGGGAAGTGTTACTGTTCACACAGGACTTAGCATTTACTGCTAAGTCCGTAAGAAAACGTACATGCAGCAAGTAAAAATCCATTTGCGAAGCAAATTTTGCATGGATTTTTACCTGTTACTGGGAACGAGGTGAACAGTAACTGGGAAATTGCTGTTTGGGTAGCATCATAAATAACTTTTTAATGTTGATCGGTTCAATATGTAAAGCTGACAGAGTTTTCATAAGAAGGTTATTTTTAGTGACATGCCGGGAGAATATAAGTATTATAATATGAAAGAGGTAATATGGACAAGAACAAAATTTCGATTTGCCATTGACAAACTACTTTCCATGAGCTATTATTAATAATATAAACGAATGCAGGTTCGAAAAGCGCTATTGGGAGAGAAGTACATATGGGCAAAATGCAGGGAAGTGTAGAAGTCCTGAATTCAATGCAGATAACAGCAGATACTGCAGGAATGGACAAGGCGAGTAAAGACATCATGAAGAATAAGGAAGTTCTTGCGGTTATTTTAAAGGGTGTCGTGAGGGAGTATGAAAATTACAGCTATGGGGAGATCATGAATTTTATTGAAGGAGACTCCATTACTGATGATGAGGAGGTAACTGCAGGGAGAAATATATCAAGGATTACTGGTGATGATAAGGAGTATGCCGTACTTGGAGAGATGACCTCCAACTTTGATACAAAGTTCAGGTCGGTAAATCCAGAGCTTTCCAGCGAAGAACTGATTATACATCTGCACATAGATATAGAGCCGCAGAAAAAATATAATCCGGGGTATCCTGTTGAGAAGCGGGGTATTTATTACCTTGCAAGGGAGCTGTCTTCACAATTGTCTGTTGTAACGGAAGAGACAGACTATGGACATCTGGAGAAGTGCTACAGCATTTTTATATGCAGGGATGATATTCCCAGGAAAGAGAAGTTCAGCATATCATTTTACGAGATGTCGAATACAAAGAATTATGGAAAATGTGTACCGAAAAAAGAAAAATATGATTTATTGACGCTGGTGGTTATCAGACTGGGAGATTCTGTGTATAATGGAGTCAGAGAAGACGAGGGCTATGATGTATTAAGATTTCTGCATACGATTATGTATCCACATAAAGCAGACTTTTTAAAGACAGTAAAGGAGTATATAGATTTCTCACAAAATGAGATTTTGTGGAAGGAGATGGATAAGATGAGCGGACTGGGAATGAGTATTTTAGAGGCAGGAAGAAATGAAGGAAGAAATGAAGGAAGAAATGAAGGAAGAAATGAAGGAAGAGATATTATTAATCAATTAATACTGTGTCTCATTCATGATGGCAGAAATGAAGACATTGAGAAAGCTGTGAGCAATCTGGAATACCAAAATAAACTGATTCAGCATTATGGATTGGATCAGGAAGCAGACAAGATGAATGCAGATAAATAAACAGATGTTACGAATGCTGGGGCGGTAGACTTTAAGAGTCTTATATTAATTATTAACAGTTATAAGACTGGTAATTAGAGGTAGTGGCAAGATGTGGTTATTAAATGTAGTTATGTTTGTTCTTCTGCATTGCAAGATTTTCAGGCCGAATATCAGCTCACGGCATTGAGAACGCATTTGAGTACAAAATGATTTACTTGTCAGCGATTGTATCCGAAAATGATTTTGAAAGCATAAAAAGAAAATGGAGGTACAGATATGGCAATGGAAATTAATGACAGTTACAATCGTTATGGAACGGATTATGAGGAACAGTTGAAGGCGAGGCGGCAGGAGAAGGCAGAGGAGGCGAAAGCGGCAGAAAAGAATAGCAGTGTGGAAAAAGGCCGTAATGATGTCTCTGCGCCGAAGGACGAGTATATCAGCAGTGAGGCGTCGGGCAATAAACCAAGCGGGCTGTATCGGCTGGGACAGGACGAGAACGGCAATCCGAAGGTGTTTTATGACGATCCGAAGAAACGGGCTGGAAAGGAGGCAGCGGAAAAAGAATCTGCAGAAAAGGAGCAGGCAGGGAAGAAGGCTGTCGATGCGGATCAGGACGAAAACCCAAAGGCGTCCGAGGAGAAGTGTGTCGGCAGCACGGACCGGGTTGACAGGGAGATCAAGAGATTGAAAGAACAGAAAAAACAACTGGAACAGCAGATCAGGGCGGCAGCCGGTGACGAGGAGAAGGTTAAGGAGCTGCAGGCAGAGCTGACGCAGCTGGAGAGCGAACTGAGCCAGAAGGACAACGATACATACAGGAGGCAGAATACAGTATTCACCAGCGTATAGAACAGAAAACAGGGCACAAGCCAATTCCGCAGGGAGATGGCTGTGTCCTGTTTCTGCAGTGTTTGATTACATGGAATGAAAAAATGTCATGACGCGGCTGTTAAAATCGTTTGCCTCCTCGTATGCCGCGTGCCCCAGCTCCGGATACAGATACAGTTCACTATCTCTGATCTGGTTGGAGATCTCGACAGAGGCAGCGCTGGTGACGATCTGGTCTTTTTCTCCGCCGATGACGAGAGTCGGGCAGGTGATGTCCGACAGCGTATCGTAGGCTGTGTGCTGTGTGCATGAGGCGGCCTGGATGATAAAGCGGCTAAAGTCCTTTGGTTTTCCGATGTGTGTGAGAATCGGATAAAGACGACGGTATTTTTTTAAATATTTTTCTGAATAAGATTTTTCAGCAGTATCGATCATGAGAGACTTGTAATCGCCGTGTCTGGCAAAGCGAATCCAGTTGTCAACGACGCGCTGAACGGTTTCATTTGGTCTTGACAGCGTGACGGCAAGTACGAGTCTGTCAACGAGCGCAGGATAGTCGATTGCCAGATATTGTGCGATCATGCCGCCCTGGGAGACACCGAGCACCTTTGCGCGTGTGAGGCCGAGTTTGTTCATTGCAGACGCCAGATCACCTGCCATCTCCCTTGTGGAGTAGCCTGTATGCAGATAGTTCTCCAGATGATTTTTTCGGCTGAAAATGTATACCTTGTAGTCTCTGGCGTACATGCGGTAGGTGTATGCCAGCGGCAGCGCCATTCCCCGCACTGTTGTCAGCCCGTCCCCAAGTCCGGGGATCATGATCAGAATATCGTGTCCCTGCCCAAACGATACGTAGTCCATAGTGGTGCCTGCGATGCTGACACGTCCGTTTTTTGCATTCCAGAACATTTTGTCTCCTCCATTTTGTGTTATTTGTTTACAGTTTTTTAACATAGATGACATTCAAATATGTTTTATCCTTTTCTATTACATCAAATCCGTATGTTGAATTGTTTGACGTTGCTATTTTACCACAAACACACGCACAAATCCAATAAAATAATCTACATTTTCCGTTTAATGATCTTCTTTCATTAATTATCGGGTATTTTGAATTATTTTCAAATTCTTGTATTTATTCAAATAACTGTATATAATGATTAGGGTGTCAAAAGGTCCATTTTCATTGCAGAGATAATTTTTTCAAGATTGTGCCACAATACCTTGAGGCGATGCGGCGCATCGTTGATAGATATTGTGGCACAAGATTGGGAAAATTAGCCTGCAAGGGAAATTCAGACCTTTTGACACCCTAATCATATAATTAAGACAATTAAACTTTGGAAAGCGTCAGGGTATATCTGACGCGGGGAGGAGCTGCGGAATGAGCAATTTGTTGCTTTTAGAAGATGATATCAGTCTGATCGACGGGCTGCACTACACTCTGAAGAAAAATGGTTTCGGTGTTGATGTTGCCCGTACCGTTGGAGACGCAAAAAAATATTTATGCGAAATGGAAAAATACGATTTGCTTATTCTTGATGTGACGCTGCCAGACGGGACTGGCTTTGAGGTCTGCGAAAATGTGCGGAAGCAGAATAAGCAGATACCGATTATTTTTCTGACTGCTTCTGATGAAGAGGTCAACGTTATTCGCGGCCTGGATTGCGGCGGGGACGATTATGTCACAAAGCCCTTTAAGCTAGGAGAGTTGTGCTCCCGCATTCGGGCCTTATTGCGGCGTGCGGGAGTGACAACGCAGGACAGGACAAATCTATTGGAATGTGGTGACATTTCGATTGACCTTTTGAGCTGTCGCGTGAGCCTGAATCATAAAATATTAGAATTGACAAACGCAGAATACCGTCTGCTTTGTCTGTTGGTCCGAAATGCAAACCGCGTTGTCTCGAGGGAGATGATTCTAAATGATTTGTGGGACGGTACAGGGAATTTTGTCGATGATAACACCTTGTCAGTCTATATCCGGCGGCTTCGCGAAAAAGTGGAGGCTGACGCTTCCCACCCACAGCACTTAATCACGGTTCGCGGTTTTGGCTATCAGTGGAAAGCGGACGCCTGACCTTTTTTGGTTAAAGGGAATTTTCAGCGAGCGCGCATAATCTTCATAGATCATATTCACGCCCTGCCATGCGTCGCAAGACCTTCTCACATCACAAGTGTAAATAGTTGCAAAAATCTTTTATTATGGACTGCGTGTCAGTTTGATAGCTACTCTGTAAAGAGGACACAGAAAGTTCACAAAAAAAATTAGCGCAGCCTATTGACATACGAAAATATAGGTGTTATAACACATATAGAACAAGAGATACAGAAACACATCTCCTGCTCGATAAATAAACATTAAAAAATGTATTTTATATAAGAAAAGGAGAGATGACTTATGATGACACCTAGTATTTTTGGAGAAAACTTATTTGATGATTTTTTTGACGATTTCTTTGATTTCCCTGCATATGATGACAAGGCGATGCAGAAATCAGTGCAAAATGCACAGAGAAAACTGTACGGACGCCATGCGGCAAACATGATGAAAACAGATGTGCAGGAGCATGACGATCATTACGAGGTAGACATTGACCTGCCCGGCTTTAAGAAAGATGAGCTGTCTGTGGAGTTAAAGGACGGATATCTCGTCATCAGCGCGGCGAAAGGGCTTGACCAGGATGAGAAGGAAAAGAAGAGCGGCAAGTTTGTCCGTCGGGAACGTTACGCAGGCGGCATGAGCAGGTCGTTCTATGTCGGGGAAGCTGTAAAACAGGAAGATATCCATGCGAAGTATGAGAGCGGGGTATTAAAACTAAGTATTCCGAAGATGGAAGCGAAGAAAGCGGAAGTAGAAGAAAAGAAGTATATTGCGATTGAGGGATAATGGCTTTCCCCTTCAAAAATGTTTAGTGACAAGGCTCGGAGAATGGCGCAGTGTAGAAGTTGTGTCATTCTCCGGGCTTTTTGAAATTTTATTTTGCGAGGTTCTGTTTTTGGTCTCCCAGTCCCATATCGTCGAGCGCCTGAAACATTTTTTTTCCGTGAAGCCAGATGACGTGGCATATTGATTCAATGAGATCTGAGAAGATACGCATCCTTTCAAATCCGTGTCCTATCTAACAGTCCCTCAGGAGCAGTTTGCAGTTCCTTATATTGTGGAAATTATTGTCCGAACCAGAAAATAGTTTCTATATACAATGTGCGTATGAATGTGATAAAATAATAAGGAACTGTCACGAATGCTGGCAAAGGTTTTTCAGTCGCATGGTTTGACAACGCTGGAATATGTTTCTCTTTGGTAAGGAATTGTGAATAAATAACTTAAGCAAGTTACGCAATAAACTGTAAAGTTATTTTTTCACAGTTCCTAAGATAGAGAGAATGTAATAATAAGCAGCCAGATAAGATAGGAGAAAACAGTATGGACAAAGAACAGTATTTTGCAGAAAAACGGGTGGAATATAAGGAATTTATTCTTGACAAAATCAATACACATTCCGAGCAGTTTGGGGACTTTGGAGATTTGGAAACGAGAAGCATGTACCTTATCGGGTTGCAGCCCCTGTATTTTAACCCTTCGGAATTTCAGGAAGGGTTTTATGACGCGGTTCGCGGGCAGGACTGGCAGTCGGTGAATGATTACCTTTATCAGGAGATGTGCTATTGGCTCATTCCGCACAATGAAGGAGGGAGCGGCTATGACCATTGCTTTTACTTTTATCAGGCATTGGAGGCATTCGCGTGCGGCGCGGAGCGCGTTTTGGAAAGTGTCTATCCACTGGAATTGGGACTTACGGAAAACGGCTATCGTTTTTATGTAGCCGGTTCAAACCTTGTGATTGCTCAATACTATCATGACGCGGAACTGTTGAAGCAGGCAGTGGGAACGGCAAATAAGTTTATTGGCAGCAGGGCTTCCAAATGGGAACGCTATGCGATTGCGTTTTTGTTGAATCTGATCAATAAGGAGTTCGAGGCGGCGAACGACAATCTGCTGAACGTCTGCAAAGGCTATGGCAGGGTTGAAAAACCGATGCTGGCGGCAGAGGATGTCTGCATTCCCGCGCACGGGCTTTATGGTATTGCCCGAAGCTGGCTCACCGCGGAAGAATTTGCGAAGCTTGCCATGCCAAAGCATAAAGCATTTTTGCAGGATTACGCGCAGTGGCGGCTTGAAAATCCCGCGCCAACATTAAAACCATATATGGTCTACCCCGAGGATATGGATATTTTCAATCGCATTTACGCAATGCCGACGGCAAAAACAACCCTCACGCAGGAACGCTTTACTGAGAACTCCAAACTCCAACCGGTGATTGACTGCGCGAAAATGCACGAGATTTTTGTAAATGATTTAAGGAACTGTTAATAAATTACTCATGACAATTACTTAACATTTTCTAAAAATTGCCAATGGAAACAAAAACAATTGATAAAGCGTCAAGGAGATACGGATATGGTCGATTATATGGACAATTATCGAAACTTGTTGTTAAGAGTGAACGCAAACATGAAAAGCCTGGGATCTATGCCGTATCATTCAAAATCAGCGTATAACATCTTTCAGATTTTAGAAGTATCTGAAAAAGAGGTTGTTATGTGCCGTTTTTTGACGGACTTATTAAATCCAGAAGGACAGCATGGATGTGGCATACTGTTTTTAAAATCATTTTTCAATGATGTATTAAGATTAAACGAAAACCGAATCAATGACACATTGCTTGCCCATACGAATGTCATCAAGGAGTACGCCATTGATAATGAGCGCAGGATTGACATTGTTATCTGTAATACTCGTTTTTTTATTCCAATAGAGGTCAAAATTTACGCCGGAGAACAGGAGGGGCAGTGTTACGATTATTTTGAGTATGCAAAAACATTTGACGAAAATACGCAAATCGTCTACCTGACAAGATTTGGAAATGAACCCACTGAATACAGCAGGAAAGCGAAAAACGGCACTTCGATTTTGCCGAATGATAAGATCAAGTGTATCTCATGGGAAAAAGACATATGCGGGTGGCTGACAGCGCTGCTGACACAATTAGATGAACCATTAAAATCAATTGTTATGCAGTATATTGATGCAGTTCATTTCATTACAGATCGAAAGGATGACAGGATGATGGAGAAAACCTTGGAAGTTTTATATGAATCTGCCGATTTTTTCAGTGCGGGCATACAGATCGAAAAAAGCATGAAAGCCGCAAAATTGAGACTGATTCGGCTCGTATTTGATGATTTCAAGAAAGAAATGGAAATGACAGCATCAAAATATGGATTAGAGCTTGAACAGGATGCCAATTATTATTGTTATGATGAAAAACAGCATGAGAAATTTTATGACTGCTACAGTACATATCCCGGCTTGAATTATGTAGTTAAAAAAGCAAAATTTCAAAAAAGCAGCCTGCAGATGTGGTTTCGGATAGAAATAGAACATAATCTTTTTGCCGGAATTTCCTTATTTGATATGGAAGCCATGCCCAAAGACGGAAATGCAAAGGGCTATCAGGTAAATGAAATCACTGCTGACATCATAGACGAGGCAGCACAATACCTCAACAGGGATATTATCACCCCAGCGGACTGGTGGCTTGCATGGTGTTATCCAAACGGAAGGCGCCAGGATGATTATTATGATGATGTGCCGGATTTCAAGCATATGAATCAATGCGCAGTCAACCTTGTCGATACGCAGAAACGGGCAGAATTTGTTAAAAATGCAGTAATTGTTTTTGAGCAACAGCTTTTGAACTATCTTCTATGAGGTATTCAAAGTGATGGATAATAACATTTTAGAACAAAAAAATACGGAAACAATGCAGGCACCGTCTCCGCGGAAAAAACCAGAGTTTTTTGTTCATCAATAATAGTATATGCATATATTGAAAAAATGCAAGATTTATTTTCGATATTAATCAATGACCAGAAAAGAAAACCCATCATTTACTCGAATTTGTCAAGATAATCTTGCAACAGATGAGCCAGCTTCCCGATATGCACACCGTCAACAAAAGAGTGATGTACTTGTACTGAAAATGGAAGCATTACTTTTTCATCACGGATAAAATATTTCCCCCAGTCTATCATTGGGGTAGCGTTGTCCTTTTTCCCGGATTCCGTATGCGAAATATGGGTAAATGAAAACCACGGAAAGGAAGAAAACTGGTAAATATCATTTCCCATAGGCGCGGTAAAGTATTCTTTTTGTTCCCTTATGGTATTGGCGGCAAGTGATACATATTCCTCTATGGTGTCCTGCATTTCCACATTGACTACTTTGAAAAGTTCGCTGCCGCTATCAAGGTAGGTAAATGATGTGTTGATTTTGTCATAGATCACCGGCTTTCCCTCCCAAAAACGACAGCGAAATTCCTCAATCTCATTCGCGCATTTTGTCACGGCGAATACAAAAGAAAATGTAAACGAATAGCCCCGTTCTTTGATTCTACGCAAAAAATTTGTAATATCCAGCTCAAAGGTTACACAATACTGTGGCTGCACACTGTTTCTGAAAATCTGACAGTGCATAGTCCGATTCCATGTTGCTAAATCAATTTCTCTCATAGAATATTCCTCCTGTCGTAATATAGGTAAATGTGTGTGCTTTATTTCCGCATATCTTCCTTAGGAATATTATACCTCTATTGTTGTATGATGTCAATATGTTGTATGATGTCTACTTTATTCTAGTATAATCCACACTAAATACCCTAATGTTTGGCGCAGAATATTTTTCTGAGAGTGCTGCTTCCCAAACGCAGACGTAGCGGTGGCTACGTTGAGGCTTGGGGAGTAGTGCTATCAGGAAAATAGACAAGCGAAACATAGGGTTATTTAGTGCGGGTTATTCTAGTCCCAATTCTCGTATAGCGTGCATGATATGAATTTTCATGGCATTTTTTGCGCCCTCCGCATTTCTCTGCTCCAAAAAATCCATAATCATGCGGTGGTCGCCCACTGTATCTGTAACGGCTTTTTGGCTCATAGTCGATAGGGTAACGCCCTTTGCAATCGCCTGATAAAGAATGGGCATAAGCTGATTCATAAATTCATTATGCGTTGCCTGTGCAATCGCCTTGTGGAATAAATGTTCATTGTCTGTACGGTCTTGCCCGGATTTAATTTCCTGCTCAATTTTCTCGCCCAAATCCAAAATTCTTTTTATTTCAGCGTCCGTACCCCGGATAGCTGCTAAATAGGCGGCTTCCGGCTCAAAAATCAAACGCATTTCGTAAAGGTCTTTTGCATTTACTTTTATATCCGCTAGCTGCCCGAAATTGGATTGCTGTTCAAATGCTGCCTGGGTGACAAAAGTTCCTTTTCCCCTCTGGATTTCAAGCACATTATAAGCTACCAAAATCCGTATGGCTTCTCTTAGGGTTGTCCGGCTGACATTCAATTCTTCTGACAATTCATTCTCATTGGGTAATTTATCTCCGGCTGAAAAGCGTTTTTCTATTGTTATCATAGACAATAATGTGTCTGCGATACTCTGTGAAAGCATTTTATTATTCATGGGCTATATCACCTCGGCTTTTTTTGATATTATACTATGTGTGACTGTCAACTTCAAACAAAATTGAAAATCCTGTTATCTTTTTTCTTTGACAAGTAAACTATGGTAAAAATATTTCGTATACTTGATATTCTTTTGGGAGCAATAACAATCTATATCATCGGATAATTGTTCCCAATATCCCATGTCCTTAGTGTTATACAGTTCTCTATAACCACTTATATATTGATGATATTTTTCAGAGATATATTGCAAAATATCCTGCTTATAATTTCCACGGAGATTCAAATTCTCGAACCAATATTCACATACAAATTCTGCCGTCGCTTCAATGATTGCCTTAAAATCTGTTATGTACGGAAATATGGGGGACATAAATAAAACTGTGTAAATGCCCTGTTTTCGCAATTCCTTTAATGCAGCAATCCGCTGTGCAATACTGCTGGCATTATCCATATCGCTCTGAAAACTGTTGTCTAAAGTGTTGATAGAAATTGCTACGATTAAATTTTTCAGCTCTTTTAGTATATCCATATCCCTTAGTATCAAATCAGACTTTGTGGAAATAGTAATCAGACAGTCTGCCTGCTTTAATTGATTCAAAATAGTTCTTGTAATCTGATATTTTGCTTCAAAAGGATTATAACAATCCGTTACAGAGGAAATAAATACGGACTTGTGACACAGCTTTTTTACACTGATCGGTTTGTCACAACGCTTTATATCAATAAAATTTCCCCATTCTTCCGTGTGCCCTGTAAACCGCTTCATAAAACGGGCATAACAGTATTTGCAGGCATGGGGACAGCCAACATAGGGATTGATTACATAATCGCTGGCTGGCAGATTAGATTTTGTAATCAAGTCTTTTGTAACAATTTCTCTTTCAACTATGTTCAAGATAAATCACCTCCATGAAACAGGCAGAAATATACTTTTTCGTGCTTACAATAAATAATTTCTTCTCCATGAAAACACGCAAAATCTCCGTGTACCTGGCAATGGTAAGCGTAATCCCCTTTCTGATGATATTCCGGGCCTCTGAACGGTCTTTCGCATGATACAAGAGAAAGCATTTCTTTTAAAAAATCAATACTAAAATTCTCACTTAAAATCTGCCCATAGTAATTCATGGCATATACTGGAAGCTCTTTTAACCAGACAGCTTCCTCTCCCGCAAAATGTGCATTACCCATATAAGTATCTGTGTAGGTATAGTCCCCTTCTGAATAACGATAATCGTTAGAGTTCGGTTTTGAGGGCAAACCAATATTGTTGCCTGAAATATAAGTGCTGTTTTTGGCTCTTACCAAAAACATTCTCATATCCTGATTTGCAAACTGCTGTTGGACAAAAAGATTCAGACTGCAAGTATCGTTATCTTTTACAAGCCGGTCAATAGAAACTTTAAATATGTCGCTTAATTGAATTAAATTTTGAATATCGGGAAACGATTGCCCGTTTTCCCATTTTGTAACTGATTGGCGTGAAATACTTAATCTTGCAGCCAGTTCCTCTTGGGACATTCTCAGTTGTGTCCTTAATATCTGCAACTTTTCTTTAAATTCCATTCTGTTGCCTCCTCACTATTTTCTACAGTTTCTTATTATACACAATGAATGAACGATAGACAAATTACTCTTGCGTTCATATTTCGCAACTGTTAGTTGCTGAATGTAATAAGAAAAATAAGTTGTAATGAATCAGAAATAGTGTATACTAAATATAGTAGGTGATGCACAGCCTTATAAATGAGCAAGTTATGAGTGGGTGATGCACAGCCCTTAAGTGAGCGAGTTAACAGATGGCAGGGACTACTTAAGTCTCTGCCTTTTCTGTAGATAGACAAAGGAGTATTATGAAAAACAATATTAAAATATATGATGTGAAAGATGCATACATAAAGTACTTGAGCCAATATCAGGAACATTTATTTTTGCATGAAGGAGGAGCGTTCGGAAGAAAATATATAGGAACTGTTTTGGAGATTAACGGATTTTTTTATTTTGCGCCATTGTCTTCGTTTAAGTCCAAACACACGAAAATGAACGAAAGTGTAGATTTTATCAAAATAAAAGATTATGCGGTTGTTAACATAAACAATATGATTCCGGTTCCCAAAGAACAATTGATTGAATTAGATATCAATGCCGAAAAAGATTTACACTATAAATTTTTTTGCTCTACCCATTCGACATAAAAAAATAGAAGTATGTTATATTCATGACCGTTAAGATTTTCCAATTTCTGCACAGCCCATATTGCATAAGCGGACAATATGTGTTGTACAGAAAGGAAAACCTAATCGTTTGTAAGTATAATAGAACCCGCTAGAATCTGATGTGGTACATTGTTGACGCATTGTAAATTCAATAGTAAATCCTTTAGGCACATTAAATTTTAAAAAATTTATCTTCTGTGCTTAGTTCTAAAATTTTTGCCTTATCTATATAATTTTGATCAATTTTATCTATTCGTTCTCTTAAAATAGGAATAATATACTGACCATCTATCTCATTACATATCTGAAAAATTGTCTTTAACTGGTTTATGTGTGTATTTTCCATTTTGTCATGAATTACAAATTGCGGAACGTTTATTCCCATCTTAATACTGTATTGCATATATGCCAAATCGTAAGCCACAATTACCGCTTTCTTTTTTCCAGTTCCAACATTCCCACCTAATGCAGAAATATCAACTGGGAATTTTCTTTCTTCTTTCCATTTTGGGTTGTAGTCAAATAAATATTTCTCGCCGTAAAGCTTCTCGCAATAGTCAGCAAATATTTGATTAAAAACCTTTGTTTTTTCCTCTATTCCCGAATCTTCCATTTGTCGTTCTATTTCGTCTAATTCCTGATTTAATTGCTGCCTGATTTGTCCCTGTTCTTCCAATAGATGTATAGATTGTGATATTTCTCCTTTTTTTAAAGACAATTCCTCTATCCTTCTGTTCAGCATATTTAATTCATCTAACAGACCTTCATCTAATACCTCAACCGTTATTTTTTCTTTTTCCAACAATATTTCCTGCAATTGACGTGAATATTGCATAAATAATTCCTGCTTGATTCCTAATTGTTCTTGTATGAAATCAATTCTGTTTTGAATCATGCTGTTGTGGAAATCTACCAGCTCTTCAAATTTTTTATGTAACTCAGGGAGATAGCTTTTTGCTTCCATATAAAGCGCTTGGAGTGTATTAAAATCAATTTCTCTTTTATCCTTGGAAAGATTTGATATGCTTTTTTCAATATTATCAATTTCAAATTCCAGCAATTCCATTTTCTCTTGCAAATCATTAATTCTTAGTGTAAGCTTTCTTTTTGTGTCTAATTCATCACGATACACATCCATATAAGATAATTTGTTTCTCTTAGTATTCAAATCTTCCAAATCAGCGTTGATAATTTCTAACGACTGTTTTAATAACCCCAAAGAAGTAATGCTTTTACTTTTCTCCAAAGTCTGTATCGCCTTCTGACATTCCGAAATTTTCTCTGTAAGTTCACCTTTTTTACTTAACAAAGAATCACTGTAGATTTGAAACAAAAAACAGTATATTGTATCATAAGTATCAATTGTAGTCATAGCTGGAAGAAATTTTATCATTCCATCTTCAGATGTAGTTGCCAGGCGTACAAATTTAGGTATTAACTGTCGGAACGTTGGTCTCGGCTCATTTAAATGAAAAATTATTTTTTTTAATTCTTCCCAAAACTCCTGTTCCGTATATGCTTTGTCAAATATATATTTTTTCCCGTTTGAAAACAAATCCCTTTTAATGATATATTCTTTATTATTGCTGTCCTCAAGGCACAATTCAGCCTGTACCTTATATTTGCTCAAAAAGTCTTTTACGGTTTTATTCTCGCTCCGTGTATCAGCATCATAATAAAGCTCCCTAACAGATTTTGCCCCCAAACACAAATCTATAATCTTTATTGCAGTGGATTTTCCGACACTGTTACCGCTTTCGATAGCATTTTCGGGTGTATTATCAACAATTAAATTAAGCCCTTTTTTATTGAATACAACTTCTCGGATAATATCCTCAGAAGGCTTTGTTTTGCGTACTATTAATTTCTTTATTATCATAATACACCTTTCCTTCCCTAATACCGACCAGTGATAACAAATATAGCCAATCCAGCGCATAATATAAAAAATCTATGTGGATTTCTCTGTTTAGTTGTTCTTTTGTTTTTGATAATAATTCCTCGATCGGCATAACATCTGTATTCTCTAAAATTTCGAGCAAAATACTGCCCAAATAATATAATGAATAGTCCGGTTCCCGTTCAGAATTTATAATCATGATGGTTTCTCCAATATTTTACATTCCATAAAGCAAAAGCACGTAAAACATGCTATACCCTGTACCATATCCTCCCTGTACATTGATTCATGAGAATCTACAACAGCCCTGAGTATTCTTTCTTTTACCATGTCAATAATGTCATCAGAATTTTCACGTATAATATCTATTTCTGCTTTTTTTGAATCCCTGTTACGCAGCAATATATCACCTTTAGCCTCCATATACCACTCGTAAACACACCCTAAAATTTTCGCCTTGCCTCTTATATTGGAATCATCATATGCGTTCAAATGCTCTTCACAAATCGAATGATATGCCGAATAGTATTTAATGATATCTTTGTACTTAATTACACAATTATAATCTATTTTATCATCGGGCTTATATTTACGATAATCATTATTGCCTAAAGGAATTTCCAATTTCGAACATACATCTCCCAATGAGGCAACTACGGTTGAAATCAATGAGGGCAACTTAACAGCCTCCTGTAATGTCACGTTAATAGTTCCATCATTATTCCCAACCATAAGACCTTGATTATAACCTGCGTTTTCTATTTTGTATTCCCTTTTTATCACTTAGTAATATCTCCTGAATTGATTCCACTTATTGTTCCTGAATTGATTCCATTATTTGATATGCGGACATCGCCGTTATTTTTTATATTATGACTTCTTTCTTCCTTAATCTGCTCTAAAATCTCTTGTGTCTTATTTTTTGCCCTTACAGCCTTATGTTTGGTATCTTTTTATGATTTTTACTTTTGATATACTATCTAAGATGTTAATTGCTGATACATCTTCATAAGCTCTGCAACGCAGCTTTCCTCTGTCGTATCCTTAATCGAAAACCCATATGCCTGCATAACAGCTTTGTCGTTAAATTGGTGCGCCTTTCGTAGTTCTGGTGGCATAGCGATTTCATCATACAAATCGGCTAATGAACAATCAGGATATAGCAATTTTGCGTCAAGAACTGTAATCACTTTTTAACCTTCCACAGACAGCACGCATTCAAGCCGTGTGAATATTGGACATCAGCACACCATTATTATTTAATTTGGCATATACATACGTATCTTTCCAAATCGCTTTTCCAGTTTCATCTCTCCAAAAATATACATTCCTTCTAAAATGAGCTTCACGCTGAAATCCTAACGTTTCGAGTAATTTCCATGAATTCTTATTGTTGGGATCACATTCTGCATATATCCTATGCACTCCATTCGAAAATGCCTGTTGAATCAAAGCTTTGCAGCTCTCAGCAGCATAACCATTTCCCCAATAATTTTGATTAAATACATATCCTATTTCCAGTGCTTCAAAGTCACGTTTTCCCATATAAACATTTCCAATCATTTTGTGCGAATTTTTCAATTCGACAGCAATCATTTCATCTGTGCTTATGCGCCATTCAAGATTGTCTTTTGTTTCGTCAAAAGACAATGGTTTATATGGTTCGTATTTCACCACTTCTTTATCAGATAAATATTCAAATAAGTCCTGTATGTCTTCTTTCGTGTATCTTCTTAAAATCAGTCTTTCTGATTCGGCTACGATTATTTTGTTCTCCATGTTATGCTCTCCTTACACTTTCTTATATTGTTTCATGAAAGTTATGGAAATTCCATTTCCTCCACATGAAATAGTATAATCTATTTTATGGCTGATAGGAGAACGTTTTGAATTTATAATAAAAGATGTGCCACATTTTACATGGCACACCTTTTTGTTATAAGTTCTTTGTTTTTTCCTGCCTTATAATTCTACGAATACTTTTTTCCACAAGAAAATACTTTTGGGAAAGTTGCTTAATTGAAAGTCCGCTAATATATTCCATGTAGATATTTGTATTTCGTATAGATAGTTCTCTTTTTGCCAAAGTATCCGCTTTTCTTCCTTTTTTCTTAGGTTCCGGTTTAGGAATATAGATAATCTGACCATCTACATAGCATTGTATCTGCTTAATTATCTCCATTGGCAATACATCTTTTGCACTTATATAGTTCATGTGCTGCACCTCCTAAAGAAATTGTTTAGGATAAGCATGAACTATTACGTTTTAGTTTTTTGCAATAGCTCATGCTATGCAACTTTTGTTCTACTCATAAACTAATCTTACCTCCTCTGATAATATTATAAATTTAAAGGCAGTTAAAATCAATGCTTAATTTGTTTTTCTATCTGTGGCGGTCGATCTTTTGTTTTCGGTTTCTTGCTTCTTTACCGTGCATGAGCATTATCACAGGACAGATATCGCGGCGCGTACAACAGACGATTAGGAAAAGTGAGAAAAATATTGCAATCATTTTAATCATTTGGAAAAATGGTGCGTTATTATATATATAAAGATATTTCAGGGGAAGGAGTTGACAGCGGGTGAACGATGATGCGCTGGTGGAACAGATCAGGCTTGGCAATGAAGCCGCGGCTGAAGAACTGATCAATCGCTATTATGCATCCATCCTGCGTTACTGCAGGCGGCATTGTCTAAATGTGGAGCGGGCGGAGGATTTGACGCAGGAAACCTTCCTGAAGCTGTTTCAAAGCATGCCGGGATATCAAGGAAAAAAGAAGTTTAAGGCATATCTGTATACGATCGCAAATCATTTGTGCATTGACGAGAGCCGCAGGACAAAGGTTTATTCATTGGAAAATGAAGAAGAAATCAGGCAGGAGTGCGATGAGCTGCGCTGGATTGAAAATAAATCCGAGATCGACTATCTCCTAAACATTCTGTCGCCGGAACAAAGAGAGGCGGTTATTTTACGGTTTGGGGAGCAGCTTGGATTTATGGAGATCGCCAAAATAACGGGATGTAATATGCGGACGGCACAGAGCAGGGTAAGGAACGCGTTAAAGATTATGAGAAAGGAGCAGAAAAATGAGAGGTAAAGAGTTGACAAAGTATTTGCGGCAGTCCCTGCAGCGGGGACTAGAACCGGAAACAAAGCTGGAGGAAACAGTACGGCTATGCACTGAAATAATGCGGGAGCAGGGATTTGCGCAAAGCATGCAGGAAGAACCGCGGACAGGCTTTGCCCGGTATTTATCGGATATTTTCCGCTTTGAGGGACTGCCTGTCCTTGGATTGCAGGCAATGGCATTATTGATCGTATGCGTGGCAATTTATACAGCGGCAGGCGTCCCGAAATATATTCCGGTCTTTATGCCGCTGCTTGTACTGGCGGTCATGCCGGTTATGTTCCGGTGCCAGTATTACGGCATGAGCGAAATTGAAGCTGCCACAAGGGCGTCGGGTTCGCAGATCGTACTGGCAAAGCTGGTTTTGGCCGGAGCTGCCAATATTGTGTGTATGACGGTTTTTATCGTGTTCGAGATCAATCTTCGAAATTCGTGTAGGGAAATCGGACAGATCATTTTATACTGCCTGGTTCCGTATCTGGTATGTATGGCAGGCATGCTGCGTCTGATACGGCGGCGGAGACGAGAAAGCATACAGCTCTGTACGATTATAACGCTGGGCTCCTGTGTATGCTGGGGCATTTTTGCCCGAGATCTGCCGTGGCTGTATGAAGCATCTGCTTTTGGTATATGGATTGTTGCATTTTTGTTTTTTGCGGCATTTTTCATAAAAGAGATTTATTTTATTATTACAATAAGGAAGGAAGGGAAAATGTATGGAATTATTGCTTGACCGATTGACAAAGCATTATGGCAGCAAGACAGCGGTGGAGCAGGTCAGTGCGGCCTTAGAACCGGGGGTATATGGTCTGCTGGGGGCAAACGGCGCAGGAAAGACAACTCTGATGCGGATGCTGTGTGCCATTCTGGAAGCAACCTCGGGGGAGGTATATCTGGATGGGAAAAACATTGTCACCATGGGGGCAGATTACAGAAATGTACTGGGATATCTACCGCAGGATTTCGGATATTATCCGGGTTATACGGCGGCGGAATTTTTGATGTACATCTCTGCCCTCAAGGGGATACCCAAAAAAATTGCAAAGAAACGGTCGCGGGAATTGTTGGAGGAAGTAGGGCTAAGTGATGTGGCGGACAAGAAGATCAGAACCTTTTCTGGCGGTATGAAACAGCGGGTAGGAATCGCACAGGCATTGTTGAACCAACCGGATATATTGATCTTAGATGAGCCGACAGCGGGCTTAGATCCGAAGGAGCGGGTACGGTTTCGCAACCTGCTTTCCGATTATGCCGGAGATAAAATCGTGATTCTGTCCACACATATTGTCTCTGATATTGAGGCCATCGCGGATGAAGTGCTGCTAATGAAAAATGGAAAATTTGTGCTGCAGGGCGCTGTCCCTGATTTAATCAGAAAAGTAGACGGCAAGGTATGGGAACTGGCAGTCGCTCCGGAGGAAGCGAAAAGATGGCAGGCAAAATTGACAGTTGCGAATTTGCGGCATGAGGGCAGACAGGTGGTGCTTCGCATGATCTCCGACCGCAGGCCGGATGAAGCGGCTGTTTTGTGCGAGGCTACATTGGAGGATTTGTATTTATACTATTTTCCGACAGAGGAAGGAGTGCATTCGTGATGGAACTGTTTTTATTGGAGCATAAAAAATTATGGCGCAAGATGAGCACCAGAGTCAGTGTCATTCTGTGTTTTATTTATGTGGTGGTTTTTGGAAGTATACTTTCATTCCAATGGTTTAGCTTTGGGAGCTCTGATGGCTATACCACCGCTTTCGGAAATAATTTTGACGGATATCGCGTGATAAGGGACAGCCAGGAATATTCACTGAGGTTTGGAGGAGTGCTTACGGATGAAAGCATACAGCAGATGGTTCGGGATTACCAGAGAATGAGACTGGCGGACGAGGATGCGGTATTAGAAACAACAGATAGATATCTCATCAATAGCTGGCTGGGGAGTTTATATCCGGAGCTTGAGAATGCGGATATATACAAAACAATGATGAGTTACGTAGATTCGGAGAAATTGACTGGCTTTTATGAGAGAAGGCAGGCGACAATTGAAGATTTCCTGGAAATCAACAACCAGACCGGCGCGGAGCGGGCGTATCTTTTACAGATGAATAATAAGGTAACGAAGCCATTCCGATATGAGTGGGCGGAAGGGTGGTCGCAGTTACTTGGCAGTATCGTCGCCGATATGGGTATTGTAATGGCGCTGTTTCTGGCAATTACATTGTCGCCGTTATTTGCAGGGGAATGGCATGATAATACAAGTTCATTGGTTTTGACAACAAAGAACGGGTGGAATCGGATTGCCTGCGCAAAGATCGGTGCAGGTCTGTTATTTACAGTGGAATTTTTTGCAATTCTCACAGTGGGAAATGTTGTCTCGCAGATCTTCTTTCTGGGAACTGCAGGGTGGGATATGCCGATTCAGTTGATCAAACTGATTGCCATCGCACCGCTCAATATGCTTCAGGCGGAGATTTACGAATATGCATTTGCTTTATTAGGAGCAATCGGATTTGCGGGAGTTGTCATGCTCCTGTCAGCCAGGATCAGAAGCAATGTGCTGGCATTGCTGTTTAGTCTGGCGGTTGTGTATAGCCCGATGATGATTGCGGAGTATCTGCCATATGGAGTGCAGAAGGCATTGGACTTGATTCCACTGGCAGGAAGCGCGACGGATATATTTCGTACAAATACGTTTCATATTCTGGGCAAATATATATGGTCGCCGTATTTATTGATAACTGTTCCGGTTCTGATCGGCGTCCTGTGTATGCCGTTTGCGGTAAAGGGGTGGGCGAGACGGTCGAAGGTTTAATTCTTTGCCCTTTATGACTTTGTCTCCGATGCCTGCTTTTTTTCCTACAATCTTGAAGAAATATCCTGCGCAATCTAAGCACTTATTTTCCTGCAATTCCTAAGGAAAGGTGAGAAATTGAATCAGGAAATGAAAAACAAGACACTTTCTTTGTCGGATACACTCCACAATTTTTACATTTGGTTATTTGATACTCTCGGCATCAGAGCAGTACAGTTGTGATTGTCAGCCGGTTCAATCATCCTCAGCATACACTGCCAACAGTTTCAACTGTACTGCGTAAATACCTTAGGAACTGTAGAAAACGGGACGGCGCAGGGCTGAAAGATATAAGCAAAAGCATTGGTGCAAACTCATCCGATCAGGCATTCTTTCCCCCTGAATGCGAATCCGTATTTTCTGATCTGTTCTGGCGCAAAGCCCTCCGCAATCAACTCTGCCTCGTAGTTCTTCTCGTCAATCTGCCTGCGGGCATTGGCCAAGGTGTCTTCAAGCGTCTTTTCCTCATCATCTGCATCCAGAACCTTGAACTCAAATATAAACGCTTTTTCTGTCCTGTCAAGCGGCTCAATTAGGACATCATAGCGCCCGTAACCGCTCTCCCTGTTTGAGCGGACTTTGTACCTGTCCGCAAGATTGACCACCATGCCGAGCACAAAGCCATGGTAAAACCGCTCAGGCTGCGTTTCCTCGGATGGATGGTTTCCGCTGTCAAACGAGCTGAATGTTTGGAGTGCGACTTTGTTCATAAACGTGTTCATCTTCCGCACGTTATCGCTAAGCATGGCTCTGATGAACTCATTGTAGATGCTTTCTGTGTCGCCTGCAAACCAGCCCCTTACCATATTTTTAAACATAATGGTTACTTCCCTGTTTGTGAGTGTCAGCGTATAAAGTTGTGTCTTGTCTTCTCCCACGACCTCCACCTCAAGAATTTTTAAATATCCTGTCGCCAGCAGCAGGCTCCAGACGGCATCAGTGTCTCCATCCAACTGGTTGAACACAATCTGCTCGTCGATCATGGCTTTGAAACTGCCACCTTTTATGAGTATTTCCATGGTCTGCTTGATTTCCTTGGTTCCTGTCTGTATTAGAGAATTTACGAGACTGTTTGAGCTGGTGTTCGCCCAGTAGGCTCTGTATTTTCCTTCTTCCTCAATAAATGATGTTATTGACCATGGGTTATAGATATCTGTATATTTTCCAAATGTAAACCCGTCATACCACTGTTTGACTCCCTGTTTTTGGTCTCCCAGTCCCATATCGTCAAGCGCCTGAAACACTTCTTCCTCCGTGAAGCCAAATGACGTGGCATATTGATTCGATGTTGCGGTGACTACTTTGAGATTATTGAGCTCAGAGAAGATACTCTCTTTTGATATTCTCGTGATACCTGTAATGATGCCCCTATACAGATGCGGGTTTGTCTTAAATGTCATGGCAAAAAAGCTCTTGAAAAAGCTGACTGCCTCGTCCCAGTATCCGCCAAGCCACGCTTCCTGCATCGGAGTGTCATATTCGTCGAGGAGGATAATGATTTCCTTTCCATAATAGCTGTTCATAAACTTTGCCATCTGGCGAACCGCTCCCACGGCTATCCTGTCATCCATTCCAATCTTTATGCTTTCGTAATACTCCTTCTCATTGGGAGACAGCGCTGTGCCCTGCATTATGCGGATATTGTCATTGTAGAGATCGGCCACCACCTCTGTCATCCTGTATTTCATCTCATCACAGTTCGTTGCCTTGATTCCTGCAAAGCTTAAGGATATCACTGGATATGTTCCCTGAAGCTGTCTGTATTTCTCATCGCTCCAGATATCAAGTCCCTCAAAAAGGTCTCCCCGGTCTGCATATTTATTGGAGAAAAAGCACTCTGTCATGCTCATGTTCAGCGTCTTGCCAAAACGTCGCGGGCGTGTGATGAGCGTCACTGCCGATCCGGTATTCCACCATTCCCTGATAAATCCCGTCTTATCGATATAAAATCTGTCCTCTTCCCTTATCCTGTCAAAACGCTGTTCTCCTATGTTCACTATTGGTCTGCCACCCATATATGCACCATATCCTTTCAATCCGTGTCCTAACAGTTCCTTATCCAGTTTTCCATTTCTTCGCATAAGGAACTTTTTGTTAGCCCTTTTTCCTTTATAGTTTATCATATCGCAGTCAAAATAAACAGTAGCAAATACAAATCATTTTGTGGTAATGTCAGAAAAACAGTGGCATGATAATTGTCGGGCAATTAGAAAAATCACCAGATAGGAAGTTTAGCCAATATGATAGAACTGATTATATGTGATGATGATGCCATGTCACTAAATCAAACCAGACAATTTCTGACAGACATGATGCATCAGTGGAATGAGGAAATCGAGATTATGACATATACGGATTCGGACAGCCTGATGAAAAGAATCCGTTCTGAAAATGAGCAGAAAGTGCCAGTTTGAGTTCGCGGCGCTGGTGTCTGTCCTGATTGTGGAAGTGATCGATTTTTTCTTACCATTTTCACTTGGGAGAAGCATGGTAAGCTCCGCGCTTGTCTTTTATCTGTTTCAGGTACTTTTATACAGAAAATATTACATCAAGTGCGCGGCGCTGAGTCTGTTTTATATGCTGATGCTCGCCATGTCGGATTTCAGTATCCTTGTCGTGTGCAGCATGACAAGCGGGAAGCCGTTTGATGCCTTTTTGACCATATCGGTATACCGCGTCATAGCGACAGTGATTCACACACTGGTATTGTCCTTTGTGGTATACCTGATTTATCATATCAGTGAAAATACGTTCCACATGGGAAAGCGGTATGTCATCTCCCTTCTGGTGCTGAGCATTCTGATCTTGGTGCTGACATTGCTGATATTCCAGCATTTTTTGTCAATGGGGCATATCAGTCTGGCGGATTTGTCTGTGTGGGGAATGCTGGTGGCGCTGTCACTGGTTTCGTTCTTTTATATTATCCGTCTAGTACTCCATCCGATCAGAAATTAGACTTGTGGGCTGCATGGTTCGTGCCAGTGCTAGGCAAAATTTCGACGGCGATGCGGTGGCATCGTCTAGAAATTTTAACGACGCAATGGTGCGAAACAGGCGGTTCACGAGTTTAATTTCTGGCTGGATGGAGTACTAGCACGGACATACACTGTCCAGCAGGAAAATATGCTATTGAGTATGCACAATGAAATGCTGCTGAAATCTCTGGAAGAAAACAGAAAAAGCTATGAAGTCTGGAAGTCGGAGATTCATGCCATCGCGTCGGTGCTCGGCAATCTGCTGGACAATGCCATTACAGCAGGTGCAGAAGTCAGTGGAAGTAATATTGAAGTGAATATTTATATGGTAAACAATAATCTCTGCATAAAAATCTGTAATCAGACGGTTTCGGAGCATATTGATTTTACGCAGACATCGGCGCCGGACAGGCTGCGGCATGGAATCGGGTTGAGGAGTGTGCGTAACAGCGTTCAAAAAATGGACGGGGAGTTCAGCATCGGGGAGCGTGACGGGGTTGTCACCGCATTTGTTACACTTTATAATGTCTGCCCGTGATCAAATGCGCATGACCAAATACACAAAGAAAACAGCCAGACAGACAAATAAGTGGCGAATCCTGAAAAAGTGAGGTGAAATGATTTTTGCTAAGCGGCAAAGTCATATTATTAAAGGACAATACTGCGCAATTTTGCGCAGTATTGTATGATATTGTATTTTTAAGGAAAAGAAAACAAGATATGGAGAGCTTTTAGGGGAGGTAATGTTATGGCAAAAAAATTATCTTTATTAAAACCGGAGTTGAAGCAAAAATATCTGAGAAATGCAGTATCAGAACATGTAGAATATATCGACGTGCCTGGGGACATCGGAATCGATGCGCTTCAATCAGATATCAAAAATGGTGCTGTGCATATGAAAGAGCTTGAACAGCTGATTACAAAGAAAAAAGAACCGAAATATATTATTATTAATGCTGAAAATGAGGAACAGGGATATATGGCAGTCAGTTATATGGCAGCATGTTTTGCCAAAAAACATCATGTGATTGAAAAGGAAGAAGATTTGGGAGAAGTGACGGAGGCATCGGACACGGAGGAAAATGAAAAACCGGAGTATATCGAATTACCGGAAGATGAGGACAATTGGGAGGAAGAATGCTGGCAGGAGACAGCATATCGCGTTCCGGTGATAAGCGTGGTAGAGCTGATGGCTGAATTCAATAAAAACAGGGACCCGTTTTCTCCATTTACTTCCGGAAATTTCATGATTGGTGCCGAGGGGAAACATTTGAGGCATGAACCATATTGGTTTCAATGCAGAAGAGAGGCAGTATGTATCAATATGAAAGAAGCATTATCGTCTAATATGCATGTTGGATTTGGAATGGATAACACAGATACTTATATGGATGGACTAAGATTTTTTGCTAAAAATGATAAAGTTTACATTATCAATGTACAACGGCGGACATATTACGAACCGATTGAAGATGAAGAATATGAAAGTGAAACGGAACAGTATATAGAAGCCTATCCTTTAAAAAACCAGATATTATTGGCTTTCTCTGCCGACGAGGCAACGGTATGTCTGAAAAAAGAATCAGAAAAGAAGCATTATTTTGCAAACATTTTATGGTCGTGGTTTAACAGGTATGGTATGAAAGCGAAAAAAGGATTTAAATATGAGCCGATAATCAACATCATTATGGCAATGGAGAACAGTAACATCTGTAATATGATAGAAAAAGTATTACAGTATGCAATCAAGGATAAGGACACAGTAGAAGGACTCGGGCTGACCAATGCGGATTTTGCTTTTATCGACCGTTTCGTAACAAGCTATGGCGGAAAGAAGGGCAAATCAGAAAAATATGCAAAATCCGCAAGGGAGCAGCTTGAGCAGGAGCTGATTGGCATGGACACGATAAAACAGCAGGTAATGGATGTCGTAAATGTCATGAAATTCAACAAAATCAGAGAAAGCATGGGAATAAGGGGCGCGCAGTACCACAACGTGCATCTGATGCTGGGAGCTCCAGGTACGGCAAAAACCACCGTGGCAAAGCTTATGGGAGAAATCATGATGGAAGAGAAGCTGCTGCCATGCAATCGGTTTTCCTGTATTAATGGCGCCGAATTAAAGGGAATGTATGTAGGACATTCCGCGCCCAAGGTCAAAAGCCTGTTTGATAACAATGACATCATTGTCATTGACGAGGCATACTCCATTGTCGACATGAGGGGCGAGACGGATTCCTTCAGCAATGAAGCAATTGCTCAGCTGGTCATCGAGCTGGAAAATCACGCAACGGACAAGCTGGTCATCTTTGCAGGTTATGGCGGACAAAATGTCAGTGAACGCAATAACCGCATGAAGCCGTTCCTTGACGCAAATCCGGGAATCAAGAGCCGTATCAATTCGACATTTTATTTCGAGTCGTATCAGGCGGACGAAATGGTAGGAATTTTTGGGAAACTTGCCCAGAATGAGCATTATCAAATAGAAGAGGGCGCCGAACATGACTTGTGGCAATACTTTGAAAGCCGTAGAATGGATAATAATTTTGGCAACGGAAGGGAAGCAAGGAGCCTTTTGGAAGCGAGCCTTTTGGAAATGTCCAAGCGCGTGCTGGGGCAGAAGGGAAAAGGGAAGCTTACAAAGAAGGATGTCAGGTTTATTTATGCAGAGGACATCAAAAAAGCGATTGGCAGGGCACGCATAGCAAACGAGGTACAGCACGGAAGGGGAGTAAAACCGATAGGTTTTTAAGCATTTTAGACAATGCAGGCAAAGCAGAGCGCTTGACGTCTGCGTTATAAAATGATATCCTGATTTTTGTGTTATTATGAAATATGAATTGGAGATGAGAAAATGAATGAAAATTTTGTAGAACGAGAAGAGCTTTTCGGCTTCCATAGCGAATATTATATATATCCTGAATGGTGGAAGGGAGAATCCTGCTCTTTTGTTGAAATGATGAAAGGGTATACTACATTTTCTGAATATAAGAATGATATTTATTATTTATGCGATCATGGGAAAACAATTGTTCAATTTAATCCTGCGAAACAGACAGCACATGCGATTAAGATGGAGAATAAGGAGGACTATAGCTGCCTTGCCGTCAATTGTCATGGATATTTTTTATATAATGAACAGTCAGTGACGTTGTATGGATTTGGCGGTGAAAAAAGATATACACATAAGTATCAAAAGAAGAAACCAGAATGTATTTATATCCATGATTCAAAGGTATTTTATTCAGATACAAAGGGAACGCATTCCGCAATCCTTTGCGTAGACATGCTGACAAAGGAAGCTCGGACAATTTGGAGCATGGATAAAGGGGACACGGTATTTGACCGTGGGCTGCGTGATATGTACATGCATAAATATGGCGAAGAATTACCGTTTTTTCCCAATCCATCTAACGTTGGTATGTCATGCAGATTTCTCTATGCAAATGCAGGACGGATTATAGCAGGTTATGTACGATGTAAGGGTTCCAACACGGTTTCCTATATTTTAAATATTGACATCAGGACACAGAAAAGGAATATAATGGATTGCTTTGCGTTTGCGGACCGTTATCATCGGCCGTCAACGAATGACAAATTTGTTTTTTCATTCAATATGCAAAATGATACTGTTTGGGAAAAATTCAATGAAGGTGTCGGAGGACAAATTAATCTTGCTTGCAAAATCAGGTGCACTTTTATGAATAAATTGAAAACCATATCGGTTTTTTATGCACACGGACGCAGAAAAGATGTATTCAGCGAAAGCTGTCTGTGTTCGTAGTAAATGTTATTGTGGAAGCGGTAATGCGGATATCTATGTTGCTATGCGCAATATGATATCCGCTTTTTCGTGTATTTCCAAGGAATTTGGAAGCAGCCAGCGGAAAAACGATATAGGGAAGCGGGGAAATGGATATGCGTGAAAATGACAAAAAAAAGAAACCGGAAAATGCAAGATGGAATTTATTGCTGATATTGAATGTCCTTAAAAAATATACAAGTGATGAACAGCCGATGTCAGCAAGCGATATTTGCAGGAAGGTGAATCAGGAGTTTGCAGGGCTGGTTGATGAGGAAAACGCAAAGGTTATCAGTACAGATACGGTGAAAAGAACCTTGGATGCGCTTGTTTATGATTTTTTTGGAAAAAGACAGATTCTTGATTTTGAGGTTCATTGTGTGATGAAAACAAAAGACGGGTATACGGAATATGACTATGGCGATGAGCAGGCAAAAGGGTATAAAAAATTCTACTATTATGAAGGGGAATTTTCGACATCGGAGATTAGGACACTGATTGATGTCATAGAGACACACAGCTATTTCAGTGATGAGGATGTCTGCGGGATTGTGGAAAAGCTGATTCATCTACGGCCATGTACATACAGGGGCAGGCAGTATCATGACAGCGCAAGGGAAAACAGGGATGAGGACTCCCTGCTTTTGATGAATATTGATTATTTAAGTGAAATTATTGAAAACCAAAATCGTGCACGGATAGAATACTGTTATTATAACGAGGAGAAGAAGCTTGTAACAAGACCGGGTTATCCCAAAGAGGTGGAACCCCTGACGCTGATGTGGGGCAACGGTTATTATTATATGCTGGCATATAATGAAAAATATGGCAGCATTGTCAATTACAGAGTGGACAGGATACGGGACATCCGGCAGAGATATTTAACATTCCAAGAATCATAATCAATATAAAGTTTTTGCGCCATATGATGTTTAAAAACGTATATAGCAAGACCGATAAACAGCCGATTACGATCAGTGCGGAAGATGCACTTTTCAAATTCCCTTTATAGACAGCGAAGAGCATTAAACCTGCATAAAATATCGCAAGTATCACACCACAAATTCTCATTTTACTCTCCTTTTTTATATTCTAAAATATCCCCTGGCTGGCAATCCAGAACCTCGCATATTGCTTCCAGAGTCGAGAACCGAATGGCACTAATTTTTCCAGTTTTCATCTTGGACAGATTGACATTTGCAACGCCTACTTTTTCAGACAACTCTTTTAAAGACATTTTTCGATCTGCCATCACCCGGTCTAATCTCATAATTATTGGCAAGTTATCACCTCACAATGTTTCATCTGATTCCCTTTGCAGGTCGCAGCCATAACTGAATATCAGGGAAATGCAGTAAACAATTACCGTAATTATTATTCCAATAATATTAATCCGCCATGTTAATTCTCCAATGGTATAGTAATCTACTAACGCATCGGAGTAGCTTCCGACGATACTCAAAATAGCTACGATGAGTGCAATTTTTTTAATTCGGGCAGTATTTTCAGGCAAAAATGGCGTTAAGCCTTTCATGATTCCATTAAAAACGGCATAAACCAAAAATATTGCAAGCGAGATAAGCAGTGTATCAATCAGCATATATACAAACATAATCAAAAGTGAACGCGCTTCGATACTTATTGTAGTTCCATTATTCGCTGTGACATTGAATGCGGCAAGAAAAGATGATTTGGTATCTTCTCCTGAAAATACTAAAATGCCGATTGCGATTAAGGATAGGATTGCGATAACATTCGACACAATAAATCCCAGCCTGAGTACAATCATTATTTTCTTACTCATGCGTATGATTTTTTCCTGACCTGGTTTCATTTCCTGCACCTCCTATGTAGCAATTATATGACAAATATTTATGAAAGTCAATAATTTATTAATGATAAACATTAAATTTCGCAATTGCGTGCATTTCACCGAGATCGGTACCATTCCTTCAAGACACAATTGTAAGAGCATTGTATCTTGAAGAAAAGATATTGCCGCCATATAAGCGCTGCACAAATCTATTAAAGTCACTGCATTTGTCTCAAATTACATTATTAAAGGATAATATCAATAGCACACAAGTTATAATCATAAGCATAGCTGCCAAAACAACGCCAATATTCAGCTTCATTTTTTCCGGATTATTGTTATATTCTATCAAGTTTGACCGGCGCAGGGCAGTAACGATAGGTTTGTATAAAAGCATTGTTATTGCCGCGTTTAACCCTCCTTTGATTAGATTGAAAGGTAAAAATGCAGGAAGCAGCAATTCTACAATCGCTTCTCGTGGATATCCCATATATATTGGTGCAATTATGTAATTCCAAACCATCATTATTCCAACCTGACAACTCCAGCCGCAAAAAAGCGCAAGTATGGCACCGGATAAGCTGTGTTTCTTTTTATAAATAAACGCGGCAGTACACGCAAACGAACAGCTTGAAACAATGTTCATGATACACCCCCAAATTCCTGTCCCACTAATCGTAAACATTTGCACTATGGAAACGATTACTGTTATAGTAAATGCAGTAAGTGGGCCAAAAATAAAGCCGCCAATCACGATAACAACATCTTTGGGATCGTATTTCAAAAAAAGTACAAGCGGAATACGCCCAACAATTACTGCCACATAGGCAAGTGCGCATAGCATACTGATTGTTGTGAGTTTCTTTGTCTTATTGATATTCATTTGAATACCTCCTTAAATAAAATTAACACTTGAAAGTATCTAATGCCTTTCAAGTGTTAATTTTAGGTGTATCGAAAATGCCAACAGAGCAGCCTGACAAAAAAGAGTGCAAAATAACTGCCAGATTTTCTCTGACAATCTCAATACACCTTCTTTAATCCGGACTATACCGTCGGTTTTGGAATTGCACCAAACCCCGCGCTCTCGCGCCCGCGGACTATAACCGCCGATCGGGAATTTCACCCTGCCCTGAAGACATTACAACTATTCAATTGTTTGGAAAATTATAACACGAAAAAATGTAAAAGTCAATGTGATATTTGTATCGCAAAATCAAATCACATTTTTTAGCAGGCTGTCCAGTTCATGAAAATTATTTGCAATATCACCGGAATAAACCTCATTATCCCTGTTGAACAAAATCGTATTGATTCCTGCCTCTTGGGCCGCGTTTAGGTTCCGCACGCTGTTATCGACAAAGATACACTCCTGCGGAACGCATTGGAGATGCTCGATTGTATAGGCAAAAATCCGGTTTTCCGGCTTGCGCATACGGATTTCCCCGCTGATAATGGCTTCTTTAAAGTATTTTTGAAGTCCATATAATTCAAATAAATATTTACTCCATTCTTTCACATCATTGGACAGCAGAACAAAATTATATTTTTGGCAATTGCGCTTGGCGAACCATAGGAACTCCTGATCAAATGTCAAAAAATTTGTCAGATAATCCCGCATTGATTCCGCTGGATCTGGGTATCCTAACAGGGAAAGAAATTCATCAGAACTAAGTTCTCCGTTCCCTGCTTTTGTAAATAAACATTCCTCACGAAATGCTCTTGTAAGCCGGTCATGTTCCTTTTTGTCAAAATGCTCAAATGTGTATGGAATAAAATATCCTTTACTTTCCTTTATGATTACACCATACATATCAAGCAGGAGTGTTCGCTTTTTTTCCAATCTTTTTTCCATAAGTAATCATATTTCCTTTCACAAATGTATATCCGGCATCCGGGTTCTCTGCAAAGAAATCCACAATTTCAATATTCCGGCTGCAATACTCCTCGGCTTCCTTACGGGATAAACCATGGTTTAGCAGATGGAGAATCAGCCGTTCCTTTTGCTCATCACAAATGCCGGAAGTCCAGTCGTTATATGCGATAAAATCATTTTTTGTTTCCTCATAATCTGCGGATTGCGTCGTAATAAACTCTACCTTATCATTCATTCTTACGTCGACATCGACAAGTCCCAGTTTTTGCATCATATGTGCAGTTCTGATGGCAACCGCATAATCACGCCCCTGCATTGCAAGTTCAGTCTGCCACTTTTTCTCCAATCCTTCATGCCTGCATAGCTTCTGATAATCCATGCCGTCAATATAAAGCCCGCAGCACTCAAATTCCCTGTTTGCATCAATGCATACAACATATCCACCCGGTTTTGCAAACTGAATCATCTTCTGTATAAAAGCTGACGGATTGTCCAAATGCCTGAGAACGGCCTGACATATTACGAAATCGTACTGGTTTTCGACAGAATAATGAAAAACATTTTCACACAAAAAATCCGCCTCCAATTTTTGATTTTTAAAAAGAACCTTTCCCTTTTTGATCAAATCTTCTGCAAAATCAATTCCGGTATAAGTGCTTCCCTCGGGCAGATATGGAAGCAGCAACAGTCCTAAAAATCCATATCCGCATCCGCAGTCCATTACAGAAACCGGTTGATCAATCTTCCAGACCTGTGAAATTAGAAAGCGCGTATAGTCATCATTCCAATAACTTTTTCGCGTCCTTAAAAGGTATTCCAGCTTTTGGTTCCAAAACTCTTTTGTGGCTGTTTTTTCAGGAATATAGGTCTCACCGTCAAGCGGTTTTAAGCCTAATAACTGGTCTGTCGATACTTTAAAATACTCTGCCAGTAATGGAAGAACAGCGATATCCGGCAAATTGACTCCGGTTTCCCATTTGCTGATCGTTTGAAATGATACACCTATGCTGTCTGCTAATTCCTGCTGTGTTACTTTTGCTTTTTTACGCAAATCGGCAATACGCAGTGATATTTTATTCATCCCTAAAACCTCCTAACATTGCGAGATGTTTTATAGGTTTTCTCATGTTTTAATCATTATATCAAAAACCAGGGATTTTGTATTCACATAAAATGGCGAATAATTTCGCTTGTAGGTTGAAATATTCGATTCTGTTACAATGTTACTGTTCACTCCGTTCCAGTAACAGGTCAAAATCCATACAAAAATTGCAATACGAACTTCGTTCGTTATGCAAATGGATTTTGATTTAACAAGCTATACGTTTTCTCATGTGGCTTGAAAAGCCATGATTAGCAGTATTTATAAATATGGTAGTATAGTATTAGTGGTGAGTCCTACCTCAAAGTGGACTGCTAAAAGCGTTAGCAACTCTAATGGAGTTACTACACAAATGGCTATGCGGAAACGCATAGTCATTTTTCACTTTATAGGAAATTGCAACAGCGTAGACCATTTGGGGAGAATACAAGTCATTTGAAAAATGGCTTGCATCTTTATAATGTGCCGTCGCCTGACGACGCTATTTTCACGAGGAGGTATATGCAGACGGATTTTAAATTATACAAAGTGGATATGAAATATATTTGAAATCTACATAATATAGATGATAAAGTGCTTTCTGTTTCGCCACAAGCAGGAAAGGATAACAGAGTTTTTATAGGAATTTTTCCAAAATTGAAGTAAATGGAAAATTATTAGGTGTTCTAAATTTTAATCTGATGATACCTATTGAAGAAGAGCAATTACAGCTTGTTGATACCACCATTTTTAAGAGAGATAGGGAAAATATCAGATATTATAAGAAGTTATGTACTTTGGAACTGGAATGGTGTCAGACGAATAATGAGGTAATCTGCAATAAAGCCAATGTCCTGTATAAGAAATATCTATCCAATGAGCCATTTGCAGGCAGAGATCGCTGCCTGGATTTTCCAAAATTAGAGGCAGAGTGTGAAAAATATAATTTAAAGATCAAGAAAGGCGTAAACTGAACCGCTCTTGATACACATTACCGCAGTTCCAGTGAATCCGGAAAAAAGTTTTAGAAACAACACATTTCTATTGATAGGGGAGGATGGAAAAGTTATTATGCTAGTAAATCAAAATAAAGATACTTATGACAGAAAAACAGATGAATATATTGTAGCGTACATTGACCTTTTAGGTGTTACAAATAAGATTTAATCAAAGGATAGATAGTTGGCATATGAATTTTGTAAATGCTGAATTAGATAGAAAAAATGAAAAGAAAGATAGAAACTATCGCCTATCAATGCTTTAATACAATTATACGCAAATAACTTATTAAACATATATTAGCATGAGTGAATAAGATACAATTTGAAAAGGAAAATCTTAAAGGAAAAAGTCGGAAACATTTTAAGATTTACCTTTTTTCTTTTATTTTTTGAATGCATTCCAATCAGTTTACCAATTCCCGTATATTATGTGTTATAATGTTTTATGTGATTTTGTTTCCCTCATTTTTTCCCTTATCAAGATTCGTAATGTCCTGCGGGAAGATATAACACAAGGGAAACTTTAAAGGAAAGTTCACCTACAATAAACTAAGTGTTTTCAAGGGTTAGCGGATATTTAAATAGCACTTTATAACAGCTAATATTTCCCTAAAAAATTATTAAATCACAATCTGGATTGGTGGAGGACAGTGTAATGAAATGGATAGACGGAAACCAAATAAATTTTAAACAATACACTGGCGAGATGCTTTGTGAAAAGCTTTCTTCGGAAATGTGGAAATCTTGTAAAATGGAACAGTGGTCAGAATGGGTGGATTTTATTCAGGTTGCCTATTTTATTATTGCGTTTGACACAGAACTGACTATGGAGGGGATTTTTACATTTCTTGAAAATTCTATCGGACACTATGCTCCTCAAATCATATGGGCGTTTCGTGAAATTGGCGATGTTAATGATGCAAATGTTCTGGAAGAAATATGTACATTGTGTCCGCCTGATTTTATGAGGGGAGAATTTCTGGAAGGGAATCATCAAGAATACGAAATTACTTCTTTTAATGAAAACCATGAATTAAGAGAGGAGATCGTTGAGAGAATTATTAACTTGGCAGGAAAGTTATATCTGAATACGGATTTTGACATATGGCAGTTGTTGTTTGACTTTGTAGACAGAAAAATAGCTGCACTGTAAATTACGGTTTGCCTAAGCATCCATTGCCACAATCACAACAAAATAAATAACATAGCATTAGAATGTATAGAAAACAAATGTTTGTAGGTTTGCCAGTGCTTTCAGCTACCAGCTTTAGCCCGTGACTGGAGAAATTAACAATACTGCAAATAATCCAAGAACCGCTTCACCGCGAGGGAAGCATTTTTCCTGCTTCGGAGGGCAATGCCGATTTTTCTGTATGTGGGGACATCTAATTCTCTTGCGATGATCCGATAGGGCACGCGCTTTAAGATCAATTCTGGCAATATGCTGATGTCAAGCCCGCTTTCCGTTATTGACATGATCGCGTAGTCGTCCAATGTCGTAAAATGAATTTTGGGTGTCAGATTACAGCGTTCAAATATTTCTGAAATCTCTGCTTTTGCCCCCTTTTCCAATAGCATAAACGGTTCGTCGCACAAAGCCGCCAACGGGATTTTTTCAAGGTTTGCAAGGGAATGGTTTTCCGGCAGGATAGCGAGAAGCCTGTCCTGCTCCAAAAAACAGGTCTCAAATTTGGGGCAGGTGGGCAGGCGCAGGAAGCCACAGTCAACACGTCTGTCTGCAATCCATTCTTCAATTTCTGTATAATCACCGAGAAGCAGTTCATAATCAATGCCCGGATACGCCTGCTGAAAATTTTTGATAATGTTCGGAAGCCAATGAGTCGCCACGCTTGAAAACGTACCAATACGGATAAGTCCGGATTGCAGTCCGTTTAGTTCGTCCACTTCCATCTGCAGTTTTTCGTATTCCATGCAGACGTTCTTGGCGCAGGGAAGCAGCTTCATTCCGGCGCTCGTCAGCTTTACGCCAGACTTTCCCCGCTCCAGCAAGACAACCTTCCATTCTTTTTCCAGATCGTTAATCATACGACTGATGCCAGACTGGGAATAGTTTAGCATTTCAGCGGCTCTGGTAAAACTGCCATATTCCGCCGTTTTTACAAATGCCATGTATTTTTGGATATTCATATCCATAGTGCCACCGCCTTCTATCTGATTTTGTCATGATTACCATGATAAACATTCGCTTTTGTTATCGTAAAATAAATGATAGACTGAATTGGGCGTTGCCCGCGTTTCCTTTGCCCCCACAGAAGATATGGAAACCATGCTTGGCACAAAAATTGGTGCGGCTACAGTTTTTAGCAGTCTTTTGGACGGGGAAAACAGGGTACAGGTTGTATTTGACAAAGAAGTGCTATCGGAAGAATGGTATGGGTGCAGTGACGGCACAACAACAGGCTACATGAAAATACGGACGGAAGATATTTACCAGAAGTTTCTGCCCTATACCAGACATACGGCAGTTACGATTTAGAATAATAGAATCCTGCGAAGACAGGATTCTATTGTAGAGGTGTGATATGGGACTTTACCAGAATAGGATTGTGATAAAAGTAGAGACTTCCACCCTGACAAATGAAATGGGAAAAAGCGACCTGCGTTTGACACGCATAATCTTTCTCCTGACAGTATTGCTTACCTTCTCGCCCCGAACCGTCAGTGGTTTTAATGCTATTGTAAAATATCCGACTAACGCCATACTGTTCAGCGAAAACACAAGATATGTAACAGATTGATTCTTTTTGGTAAATTCGATTGCATTCTTTTTAAGATACTGCTCAATATCCGAATTTTTTGGACAGGAAAACTCGGAGAGTTCCTGTATCAGCTTCTCCTCTCCGAGCTTTGGGTTATCACTGTCAAGGTATTGGCGGATATTGGTAACTAAAAATTTATCTGTTTCCGCCATTTGCTTTCTCCCTTTTTTCCATAAACTCTATCAGTTCCGCTTCGCCCTTTACAAACCTTGCAGCCGCGGGAACACGAACCGGACGGTCATTGGCAGACGCTTCTATCGCATCAGCAAACATCTCCACCTGTTTCTCACCGGAAATGACAAAGTTTTTCGTGATACTTGAAGTTGCCATATAAACACCTTCTTTGTTAGTATGGCTCATTTTATGTTACACATACTTCCTACACATATTTTACGATTTGACCAACAGTTTTGCAATCAAATTTTTGTGAATTTTTCCAGTTCTTCTTTCTGGATAAGACCGGATTGCAGTCCGTTTAGTGTTATTGTATCATCTGCACTATCTGGGTTTGGACATATTTTTGACGCACTTGGGCAACCAATTTTGACACTTATATGCGATGCTGTTTGGGTTACTGCATTAGGAATTTATTTTGGGGCGGTTTATGTCAAAAACCCTAAATTTATGGATACCGATTATCTTACATTTTATAGTGGATTTATGCGGTATACCTTTTTGCTTTTCTAAAAGTAATCAATATCCAGCAATAGGATTGATCTGCCGTAAAAGTAAGATAACTTCTGCCCTGGCACAAAGAAAAAGCAGAACGAGAAGCAGCAGTATAATAAACAGCGAATCAAACCTAAGCGGAGTGAGAAAGAAATTTAATGAAAATTCAATAGATATATGGGTATGATTGTGGTATTCTGTTAGCGGTACAACTCGGTTAGAAAGGAAAATTTATGAAAAAAATTAGTTTGTTTATTGCGATGAGCCTTGACGGATATATTGCAGATAGTAAAGGTAGCGTTAATTGGTTGGTAGGGCATGGCAATGATGATAACACTGACGCATATTCTGAATTTGTGAAAGATATTGATACTGTGATAATGGGGTGGAATACTTATCATCAAATTGTTACTGAACTTTCGCCGGATGAGTGGATATATAGTGATTTTGCAACCTATGTTGTAACACACAACCCCCAAATATCTTCTGATAAAATCTACTTTACCAATGAAAGCCCCGTTAAGTTGATAAGAAAACTACGAGAAGAAAATGGAAAAGGTATTTGGATATGTGGCGGTGCAAACCTTATCCAGCAGTTGGTTCAAGAAGATATAATTGATTGTTATTATATTACTGTTATTCCAACGATTTTAGGTTCTGGTATTCGGCTTTTTGAAAAGACTGACCATGAAATTAAGTTGAGGTTACTCAAAACACAATCGTATAATGGTATGACGGATTTAATCTATATAAAAAGATAAAAACTCAGAAATAATTCACATCAACACTTTATAATTCTTATCAAAGTCTGCATGACGCCGATCCGCGTCTGCATACCAACGCGAAACTGATAAAGCGGATAAATCAGATCGATGAAAAAGTATATTCCCTTGCGGGCGGGGCAGGTTCCAAGCGCGGCACAGGCGGCATGAAAACCAAATTAAGAGCTGTCGGACTCGCTACCGCGCAGGGCATAGACACAATTATCACAAACGGGAAGCGTCCTGAAGCGCTTTATGACATTATAGAGGGCAGGGGGGCAGGAACATTGTTTGCCGGAAAAGCATTGCGTCGGTGCGTCTCTTTTGGCGGTATGGATAGAGTATAGCATAGAAGAAACGGTAATGCAAAAAGAAATTCAGACCGAAATTACTCTTTATTGTAATCTATAAGTTCCTGTGATACACTAAATATAACGATAACAAAATTAAAAGCATAAAAAATACATTGTTCTGTAGAAGGAGAATCCGTCATTCTGGCTCAATGTACAAAATAATATTTAAAAAAGAGACGACAGGGAATTGCTCACAAATTATTTGTCGTGCATAAGCCTGTGAACAGTCCCTACGAATAAGAGGATAAAAGAGATGATTAACAGAGAGTACAAGGATAGGTTGTTTTCATTTATATTTGGCAGTCCTGAAAGAAAAGACTGGACATTGAGCCTGTATAATGCAGTAAATGGATCGTCGTACACAAATCCAGAGGACATTAAGATCATAACGATAGATGACGTTCTGTACATGAGCATGAAGAATGATTTGGCACTTCTGGTTACGGATATTGCAAATATGTATGAGCAGCAGTCCACATATAACCCCAACATGCCGGTGAGGAAGCTGATGTATGCGGCACGCCTTTATGACAAGTATATTCATATGAATAAGCTAAACATTTATAGCACAAAGCAGGTTCGCCTGCCAGTTCCTAAGCTTGTGACATTTTATAATGGTAAAGAAGATAAAGACGATCGTATACTGGAACTGAAAGATGCCTTTAAAACAGAGGACGGGCAGCAGGTCGACGCTGAATCTGATATACAGGTACGTGTCCGCATGATTAACATTAATTATGGAAAAAATAAAGAGTTGATGCGTGCGTGCAAACCGCTTGAAGAGTACGCGTGGTTTATAGAGGAAATACGCAGGAATAACAAGAGTATGGAAATCGAGGCGGCAGTAGACAAGGCGCTGGATGCCATGCCGGAGGATTTTAAGTTAAAGCAGTTACTTATTGCAAACAAGGCGGAGGTGAGACAAATGTGTATCACAGAATACAATGAAGCAGAGACGATGGCACAGTTTAAGGAAGAAGGACGAGAAGAAGGACGAGAAGAAGGAAAAGAGGAAAATGCACTTACCATGCTTAGGGACAATCTGGCATTAGACAAAGTTGCATTATATTCAGGAGTACCAATGTTCCGCATATTGGAATTACAGAAGACACTGCGTTAAAACAGTTGTTTACTGCAGACAAGGCGGAGGTGAAACCGATATACTAAAATCCGAATGCATGAAATTCCATTGAAACAAAGGGCTAAAAGAGCAGAAATTTGATAAAGTTTCTGCTCTTTTAAATTTCTCCCATATTTTTGCATTACCGCATGGAAAAAAAGGGGGAGGGTCACCTATTTAATTTCCGCGCGCTGCCGCGCCAATTTCTACATCAGGCTTGATTTCCTTTGCCCGCTCGTGCCATTTACCGAGATGGCGGCCGTCCCATGACCAATAGTCATCATCAATGCAAGTGCGTACCGCTGCTGTAGCTTTGAGGATTTCTTCTGAAGTCATGGAAGAATTGACGAATCTCTCGTCTTTGAGCGTATTTCGGATACGACAGATCAGGACAGTTTCATCCTGCTTTCCCGTAGCAATTTCCTGCTCGACCTCAAGTTCAAAACTGATCGGACTGCTGCAGAGGATAGGGACTGTGAGCGCTGTGCCCATTTCCCATTCAACTGTTACGTCCATCTTATCGCTGTCCCTGCCATCCGCTGTTCCAAAATAATCCGCTAAGGGCAGGTTATCTTCTACCACAAGATTTGCGGAAAAAACGCCATTTCTTCGGATATTTTCTAATGTTCTCTTACTTCCGCCGATGGCACATATCACGCCAAGCTGGTCAAACCAGCAATAGCTGAACCAGCAAAACAGGCCGAAATCCGGCGTGTCATCTTCATTCATGCTGCCATAGACAAACAATGTCTGTGGGCATAGATCATTTGTTGCAGATACGGATACTTTTTTCATATTATCACTGCTCCTTTTCCAAATTATTCAGTACACGTTGCAAATAGGATTCAAACTGTACTATTTCCGGTTCCGTGAAACCATCATAATAGATTTCATTCATTTTCTGTGAGATATTCGTGTAGTCGTCCTGCAGGGATTTTGCCTTCTCGGTAAGCGCAATCAGCCTGTTGCGGCGGTCTCCGGGATCAGGTTTTCTAACGATTAACCCAATGCTTTCCATGCGGTCAAGCATAGCGGTAAGCGTCGTATTCGCAAGGCTTGTCTGTGAAGACAAACTGCTGATGCTGATATTGTCATTTTGCCAGAGCACATACAGAATCCGCCCCTGTGCGCCATTGAATGAATCGATCCCTGATGCCGCCAGCATGCGGTCAAATATTCGGGTTCCCAGCTGCTTGATACGGGAAATCAAAAAACCTCCTCTGGTTTCCAATGCTATGCCTCCTTTCTATATAAGATGTTACTATATAGTAATAATTGTGTCAAGAGCGAAAATGACCATACCTGAATTTTGCAAACTAGCAGCGGGGCGAAAGTGCTGATCACAATGAATGCCGACGATTCCGTGATCAGCAATGCCAACTAATACCTTTCAAAGAATTTCCTAAGACATCAATTCTCTCTTTTCCATAGGCGTGCCAAAACTTCAGGATTTGAGCCATTGGAATTAAACCTTATTATCAGTACATTAGAAACGCACTCTAAAGAAATTGCTCTTACCCAGCTTAAGAATATGCTCTTCATTTGTAATTCTCAATGTATTAATGTCTGTTACGCGCTCATTATCCCATGTAGCTCCGCCCTGCTGGAAAATTCGTCTAATCTGTGATTTTGATCCGTAGTACCCATCACGAACCAAAGCTGTGACCAACTGATTTCCATCAGAGACACCATCACATGAATCGACCAATACAATCGGTGCATCATCAGGAATCTGGTTCTGCTGAAAAACAGACTTAAACCGTAGCTCCGCCTCAACCGCAGCTTCAGCCCCGGCATAGAGTGTTGTAATCTCACGAGCCAAAATCATCTTAATATCACGAGGATTTGCGCCGGCTTCCAGTTTTCTTTGTAACTCAGCCACTTTTGTAGGATGCAAATCTGTACAAAGATTAAAATACTTGATAATCATTGCATCCGGAATTTTCATAACTTTCTCAAAAATCACAGCAGGAGCTTCACTAATTCCAATATAATTTCCCAGGCTCTTACTCATTTTGTCTTTGCCATCTATACCCTCCAACAAAGGCATAAACAGCGTTATCTGGGGTTCCTGCCCATAGTCACGCTGAATATTGCGTCCCATGAGGATATTAAAGGTCTGATCTGTACCACCCAATTCAATATCTGCTTTGATAGCTACAGAATCATAAGCCTGCATTAGAGGATAGAAAAACTCATGAACAGACAATGGCTGGTGATTGGTATATCTATTGTTAAAGTCATCGCGCTCCAACATGCGGGCAACGGTACATTTCGAAGCAAGTTCGATAACATCAGCAAACGACATTTTGCCGAGCCATTCACTATTATAATAGACCTCGGTTCTATCTTTATCTATTATTTTGAATATCTGCTCCATATAGGTATTAGCATTTTCTTCAACCTGTTCGCGCGTTAATTGTTTACGAGTAGCAGATTTTCCTGTTGGATCGCCAATCATACCAGTAAAATCACCAATAATAATAACTGCGACATGCCCCAGATCCTGCATTTGGCGAATCTTTCGAAGAACAACCGAATGCCCCAAATGAATATCTGGTGCAGACGGATCTAAGCCCAGCTTAATTCTTAAAGGTCTGTTTTCCTTTACCGCATCAGACACTTTTTTTCGTATTTGCGAAACAGTAGTATACTGGGCAACACCTTTTAGCATAATAGCAATCTGATCTTCAACAGCCTTTTCTTCATCCGTCATTGAGCCAAATCGAAACTCCAATTCATCCGAAGTAATCTTACCACTCTCTGCTTCGATATTAAAAATTCCACGGATTAGTGAAATAAGTTCGTCGCAGGCTGCATCAATCGTTTCCTTGTTGCCAACAAAACCATCAATAGGGAAGATGAAATTAGTCGAATTTTCTGTAACGCGTCCGGCAGGCATTTGTCTCCACAACCATCTTCTGGTTCTTACAGAGTTTCCGACAGCATACACGGGTTCACCTTCGACAAGCTTATCACCGTCATATTGATTACACGCATCCTTACAATCATCTAATGTTGCCAGTCTAACATATAAATCGTCATCAAGAGAGTCAATGTCATGAACTCCGACCGGAACATTATACTTTATCGAAATATAGTTTCCCAAATCTACAACCGGGCTGATGGAAGGGAATTCCCCCTTCTTTGCAATACGGGCGAGGATTGCTTCTATTGAACACGGAAATTTTGAGGAATGAATACCCAAAGATTTCATAGCTTCCCTATAAATATTTAGCGTATCAAGAGTTTTTATATTTTGATTCTCGAATTTCTTAGCAGTTTCCGCAACAACAGACTTCAACAAAGTCGTTGTCTGAGTACAGGAATTCTGATTGTCGAGTCCATATGCTACGACAACCCCTGTATAGATTCCATCTTGTACAGTTGCAATTTTCTTATTTACACGAAAAAACATTGCCAATCTCCTTTCAATCGAGTAAGGGAATGACCTTCTCCACTACTCGCGCGCCGCGCGCCCCATGCGCCGCCTTAGCGGCATACTTCCTCTGCATGGGGCTGCGCATAAAAAAAGAATCCATCCTTTTTTCAAAAGGACGAATTCTTCGTGATACCACCTAATGTTTATACACAACTCACGTTATGTACCTCAGCGAGTATTATACTGGCGGTCGAAAAGACTGACCGCTCAGTATAATGTGATGCGCACAGCCGCATGAGGAAATATGCCACTTCGTGGCTGCGGCTGGCGCGATACCCATACATATAACGGTGTAAACCGTCGCATCCTACTAATCATTCAGTGCGCAGCTCCAGAATGTATTCGCATTATCTTTCTTGCGCCTCTCACCACTCGGCAACTCTCTGTTAGACTTTTAATAATGCTACTTGTTTCTTTCTTAGCTTTTAAAATATATGAACAGATTCTCTGTTTTACAGTCTGTCCCATTTGACCATTCGGGAATTCCCCCGATACCTTTCGCATTGTACACTTTCCCTCTTTAAATGTCAAGTACCTGCACAAAGTTTTATTTGCTTCAATTATTTCGTTGGGGTATAATATATAAAAGTGTGCAGTCTGAGAGGAGAAAGAATACGATGTTGGCGGTAAAGATAAAATTATGCAATATTCCTGCAATTGTGTGGGGTGAGAAATCGGACAAGGTATATCTGTTTGTACACGGAAAAATGGCTTCAAAAGAGTCAGCAGAAGCATTTGCCCGGGTTGCGATGGAAAAGGGATATCAGACGGTAAGCTTTGATTTACCTTCGCATGGGGAACGTATCGGTGAAAATGAGCGTTGTGATATCTGGAACGGAATGCGTGACCTTGCCATAGCAGGAGATTATGTATTTGCCAACTGGAAGGAGATATCATTGTTTGGATGCAGTTTAGGGGCGTATTTTTGTTTACACACGTACCAGACAAGAAATTTTAAGAAATGCCTTTTTCAATCACCTATTGTAGATATGGAGTATCTAATCCGGCAAATGATGGGGTGGTTTGATGTACCAGAGGAAAGGCTTGCACAGGAAAAAGAGGTCGAAACACCCATTGATATTTTGTCATGGGAGTATTATCAATATGTAAAAACACATCCGATACGGAAATGGAATATTCCGACCGATATTCTTTTTGGGGGAAAAGACAATTTGCAATCATTAACGGTAATGCGGTCTTTTGCTGACAGATTTAACAGTGTGCTCACTGTTGCAGAAAACAGCGAACATTCTTTTATGGAAAAGGGAGACAGTATCATAGTGGAAGAATGGCTTAGGGAAAACATATAGAGGATTTGTCAAATCACAATCGGGAGAGAGCGAGGTATTATAATGGACAGAGAATTTGCGGAGAAGTTATTATTAGAAGCAAAGGATATGAATGAAGGCGCATGGATCGATCATTCCTATCATGTAGCACGCCTGGCTGAAAAGATAGCAGGTAAGGCAGGTATGGATAGCGAAAAAGCATATATTCTGGGTTTGCTTCATGATATTGGCAGAAGAAATGGCAATATGCAGGCTCGTCATGCCATAGAGGGGTTTCAATTCTTAACCAGTATAGGATTTGATGAGGGTGCGAGAATCTGTCTGACACATACATTTCAATATAAAGATATTGAAGCAATTTATGATACATGGGATTGCAGTGATGACGAGAAACATTTTATGGCAGAATATTTGCAAATTGTTACATACAATGATTATGATAAGTTAATTCAATTATGTGATGCCTTATCATTGGCAAATGGATATTGTTATGCGGAAAAGAAGATGGTAAATAGTGTACTCAAATTTGGTTTTAAAGATACCACGATCAGTAAGTGGAAAGCGATATTTGAACTGAAAGAGTATTTTGATGAGAAAATGAGTGGGGATGTGTATTTGTTATTTTGACATTCTGCAAATTGACATTAAAATGAAGGAGCATTGCAAAATGGTAAAAGTGTATTTTGAGCTTGAGGACAGTGATATTATTTCCACGTCTAAATATTTTAACAATTCCTATACAGAAGAGTGGCTTGACGAGTGGGCAGAAAGGGTGATCAGGGAGATTGACAGTTCCGAGCTGGTCTCTGATGGACTGGTGAAAAGCCCGGTACTCGGGCCAATCACGATACGGGAGATCAGCAGCGGGGCGAAAGCGCTGATCACGATGAATGCCGACGATTCCGTAATCAGCAATGCCAATAGCTGCGGGGACAACTGCGCCGCGCTGTTGGCGGAGCTGAGCAGAAAAAAGGATTTTGCGATTTATCTGGCGTATCCGATGAATTTTGAGGGACTGGAATTTGACATGTGTATTGCGCGCGACGGCGCGGTCTGCCACACCGCGGAAGAGTTTGAGAGGGAGTATCTGTTATGGAGACACAACATGACATTATAGTGCAGAATAAGAGGGCAGTTCAATTCAGGTTTACGATCAATAGAAAGTTTACGGTCATAAGGGGCGACAGCGCGACTGGAAAGACCACGTTGTTTCAGATGGTCAGCGATAGCTGAATGAGTGTTATATAAAGCCGTGTTGTTGTAAAGGTACGAAATGTGATTTTTTCACACGGGATAAAAAACTTGAATAAACATTTGCGACATGGTACAATACAAAATATATAAATAAAGCAATGCTGTTGAAAATATTGAGAAGAATAAAAACATTAGTTTACGGAGGGCGCATATGTCAGAATTAAAGAGAATTTCTGTAGAGGAAGAAATCAAGGAAGCAATGAAAAAGAGTAAGAAGGAGTTTTCACAGGAAACGCTGGACAAGCTGGCGGCGTTGCTTCGACGGCTGGACGAGAAGTGTCCGCCCAGACCGCATCTGCCGTTAAAGCCCGTGCGTGTCTCGTCAACATCAGTGTTTGACAGCAAGCTGGGCGGCGTGCCATACTTTCCGAAAGACATGGAATATCCCAGGGTTTTGGAGGGCGCGCTTGCGGGGAAACCGTTAAAGCTGCTGGCACAGCTGAACTTTGCAACGCTCCCGCATTTGGAGGGCTTCCCTAAGAAAGGGATTCTGCAGTTTTTTGCGGGCTGTGATGGGGACGATGTTTTTGGCATTGATTTCCAGGATAATTTTTATCAGAATGGCTTTCGGGTGATCTATCATGAAAATGTCGCGGAGGATTTGGGGAAGCTGATGTCAGGGGAAGACTTACCGGATTTAGGCAGTGATACGGATTCTGCTCCTTTTACGGGTGAGTTTTTACTCAGGGCAGGGGAACCTCATCTCAGTGCGATCACCCCTGCTGATTATCGGTTTGACAGCGCTATCTCTGAGTGTTACAATGCGCTTTTTAGTGAAAAGGTGGTAGGCATGTGGGAAAAGAAGGATGGTAATAAGGGAATCTGTCAGGTAGATCGACAGCTGCACGACGCGATTTATGCGGTTCGCTCCTCCTATGGCAGCGGCATTGGCGGCTTTCCCTATTTTACACAGGAGGATATTCGGCCGTGTGATGAGGAATACAGTGCGTGCGATACGGTGTTATTTCAGCTTGACAGTGAATGTGGCGAAGGCAGTGACAGCTGGGACGATGCGGTCATGTGGGGAGACAGCGGTGTAGGCAACTTTTTCATCAGCGCTGAAAATCTCGCAAAGTGCGATTTCTCAAAGGTTCTGTACACGTGGGACTGCTGCTGATTTTTTAAGTCGTACTTTCATTAACCATAAAAAAGTCAAGCCATCTCATACGGAAGCTGATATAATGACCTTACATCGCGATGGAAAGAAGGAAATGCAATGGGCTATTCGGCTATGGCGCACGCCCTTGCGGGCAGATGTAATTGTCAGCAGTGACGCCTCTCATTTTATGGGGATTTGCTTTTTTGCAGCCCCATAAAAGAGAGGCGGCTGATGTTTCGCTAAGCGCCTTGAGATTCTGGACAGATCAGTGTATTCTTACCAGTAAGTAAATACAATTCCCGCAAGCGGCGACAGCACGATCATAACGATGGAAAAGCAGAAGGAATCCATAGAGGTCAGCGTCGCGCGCTGCTCGGAAGGAAACATGCTTTGTAAACGGGCATTTGTGCGTACCTGTAAGGCATCGTCTCCCATCGAAGAAATAAAGCCGCCAAAAGCCATGACGAGGTATAAGAACGAGTGTTCCGCAAAAATTCCTGCAAGCACTAAGAACGTTGACACCGCAAATATCCGCTTATAGTTTCGCTTCAGAAATTTCAGTATCAGCTTCGCGCCAATAATACCGCCCATTTGCATAAAAAACAGCGCTAAGCCAAGTTCCCACTGTGGAATCCCTTTTTGCAGAAGTTTTGCCTGCAGGAAAAACAGCAGCAGGGTATCAACTGCACCCACAAGGGAATTGCAAAGCATGATTCCAAGTGCCTTTTTTGCGGTACTTAAAAATACAAAACTTTCCCGAAAGCACAAAATCAGCCTGCGGCATAATCCCGTCATTACCCTGCTCGATTTCTCTGTTGTATCAGCAGCGCAGACCTCGCGCAAAGAAAACAAAATGCTAATCTGTACTGCACATATAATCAGATCTATGCAGTATGCTATTTTATAGCCCATAAAAAGCGCCAAACCCGCACACAGGGTTGAGATTCCGCTGTAAAGGCGGTAAATGATAAGCTGGTTTGACTCATATCTCTCAAAGCTGGATTCCATTCCCGCGATTTTCAGCGAATCATAAGCCAGTGCGTCACCTGTGCCCGAAGAAAAATTATAGCACAATGCCTGAAAGGCTATGGAAAGGCAGACCATAAAAAGGCTGTCTGAAAATATCATGATGATATTTCCAATCATGCACATGACAGAGCTTACAATCAGCATTTTCTTTCTGCCGAACACGTCAGCCAGGGCTCCGGATGGTATTTCAAATAGAATGCTTGTGATATGAAATACCGTTTCCGCAATTCCAATTTCCATAAGGGTGTATCCCCTTGCCGACAGAATTGCAACCCATGCACCTGTAAGCGAAAGACTGCCAAGCGCAGACGATGAGTATAATTTTGATAATTGTCTATTTATTTGAAACATAAAAAAATCTCCTTAACCGAATTTAATAATTGTTAAGAAGATAATACGCAGTCCTAAAATAATTTACCGAGACATCTTTGCCATGTCAGACATAGATATAATGATGATAAATTTTAAAAAAAGGCGCACTATCCCCCTAAGAGGAAAAAATGTAACCTTTTTTCAGTTGCAAATTTATCATTTTCCAAAACATACACCTGACTCCTTTTCCAAAATATAGCATGAATCAAGGGAATTGTCAATTTTTTTGAATCTATATCTTTTTCAATATTTCGATAGTCATTTATTTGCAGATAATTTTCCGCATACCAGGACCACAGAATTCGTGAGGAATGATCTTGAAGCCTTTCTTTTCATAAAAAGGCTCCTTTCCCTTTACTGCAATTAGCTGGATACTGGAACGTCCTCCGACGGGCGTTTCTTTATCGACAAAGTTAACCAGCATATCAATCATTTTACTGCCAATCCCTTTTTGCTGATAATCAGGCTGCACCACGATGTCAATGATCAGGTAGTATAGTCCGTCGCCAATCAGCCTTCCCATTCCGACGACCTGATTCGCGTCCTCGGCAACCACGGTGTACAGGCTGCGGCTGAGTGCGTTTTCTGTCTGAGCTCTTGCGTAATTGTGCCACCCAACACTTTCCCGGAGCCTGCGATAGTCATCATAACATAGGGCGTTTTCTTTGTAATTCATATTGTATTGCGACCTCCGAATAAATATTATTAGCGAATACCTTTAAATATCGCCATTTTACCACGATGGTGTGTACTTGTCTACTAAAATTTGCTAATAGGTTTTTAACCCGCGTCTGTGTCTTTTCGTGAGCATCATTGAGTCACTTTTCACTGATGTGCCTGTGATGGCAATAGAAAAACACAAACATATTTTCTGGAATCTTCTTGACATCTTTGCAAAACATCGTACAATAGTTTCGATCACACGTTCATAAATATGCTGTTGCAGAAAAAGTTTCTTACTATATATTGAGCTTGAACATGTATAATATCGGTACAAAGAAATGACCATAGAGACTGCTTCCTCAGTCTGTCAATTGATCTACTCTGTGAACAGAGAATTGTGCGTTGTAAATGGCAGGAAAGTATTTTATAATAAATGTAAAATCACGGTCTGGCAAAGCTCTCAATATAAAAATGACATTCTACTATACGGCATTACTAGTACAGCATTGCGCAAATAACAGTGAATACAGCACCTGCTATTTGCACCAGTACTGCGTTGTCGTCAGTCAACAATGCCACCGCATTGCCTTCTTCCTCCGCCTTGTCCTGTCACAAATATCAGGCACTGTTTTTCACTGTTATTTAGGCAATGCTGTACTAGAAAGATTGCATGAAAAAGGTTGTACTAAAAAAAATTTAATTGACAAACAAGGAGGATTTATGCCAGAGGATACAAGAGAAAAAGATGCGGATTATGCTGCAGGGAAACAAATGCCATTGCATGGCAGTCAGAATGTGGAGGCTGTGTATCAGGATACTGTGGTGGAGGACGATACAGTTGAACTGATGATGCAGTACGATGAACAGGCAAAGAAAATTTTAGGTTATAAGACGATACTTGCGTTTATTTTGTCCAAAGCAGTGGCAGAGTTCAAAGGAATGCTGTTGAGTGACATTGCGGAATTGATAGAGGGCGAGGTTCTGATCAATAAAGTGCCTGTCGATGCTGGTCACACCAATATGACAAAAGGGGAACGGATAACAGGTTTTAATACGGAAAACGCGGAAACAAATGAGGGACTTATCAAGTATGATATTTTATTTAAGGTAAGGAACTGTAAATAAATAACTTGTTAATTTGACGCCGTATAAATGTTCAGCTGCAAAGAAGATAATCGCAGGCGTAGCGGGCTACGT
>VSNM01000043.1 GCA_009774245.1 Lachnospiraceae bacterium
CTGCCATAATTTGCAATTAATTTATTAAACAGCCTGCAAAATTTCAAAAAGATAAGATAGTAAATCTGCACAATTTTATAAAAAAGTATCCTTATTTTCATTCATGCGTTTATTCTGCCGACAAAGCGGTGTGGCATTGACATGTGGTTGGTATTAGTATTATGATAGGAGTATTAAAAGTACGAAAAAGGAGCAAATTATGAAAAACAAAGGAAAAATCAGATTCTCATTTAACTCGCCGGTTGTCATCCTGTTCACGGCAGTCTGCTTTTTGTCACTGATACTGGGGTATGCCACGAAAGGGTGGACGACGACGGCGCTGTTTAGCGTGTACCGCTCTTCGCTGCTGTCCCCGCTGACATATGTGCGTCTGTTCGGGCATGTGCTCGGTCATGCGAACTGGGAACACTTCATTGGCAATATCATGATGCTGCTGATCGTGGGGCCGTTGCTTGAGGAAAAGTATGGTTCGTCCAATATATTGTTTGTGATCCTGGCGACGGCATTGGTGACAGGGATTGTGCACTGCATCTTTTTCCCGCATATTCAGTTGCTCGGCGCGAGCGGCGTGGTGTTTGCGTTCATATTGCTGTCTCCGTTTACCAGCGTGAAAGAGGGGACGATACCGATCACATTGGTGCTTGTCGCGGCACTCTATATCGGAGGGCAGATTTACAGCGGCATCGCCAACAGCGACAACATCTCGCAGCTGACACATATCATAGGCGGCTGCGTCGGGGCATTTCTGGGATATGTGATGCACAAAAATAAGATGAACAGGTATTGAGGTTCGGTAAAAAAACAGCGGTAAATCTGCGTAGATTTATCGCTGTTTGGCTTGTGACAATTATTTATAAGCATCAGCTGAGTGGAGGATATACAATTGAAAAAAATAGCAATCATTGAAGATGACAATGATATCCGCGATCTGGTAACAAAGTTTCTGATCAATCACGATTATGAGGTCTATTCCGCTCCAAATGGAATGGAGGGAATAGACCTATGCCGGAGATTGTTGCCAGATCTCATTATTTTAGATCTGATGCTTCCGCGACTAAGCGGCGACTGTGTGATCAGGCAGTTAAGAACCTTCACAGATATTCCTGTGATTGTCGTATCCGCCAAAACGATGGTACAGTCCAAGATCGCTTTACTGCGTCTGGGGGCAGATGACTATGTGACAAAACCTTTTAACCTTTTTGAACTGCTTGCAAGGATTGAGGCGAATTTAAAGAGAAGCCCATCTGCCCTGCAAAAAACAGATATTCATTTGAAGTATCAGGATATTGAGATTGAAAATTGCAATGTGTTCATAAAAGGAGCCGCTGTACAATTTACATCAACGGAATTGTCAATTTTAATCCTTTTGTTACAGTATCCGCAAAAGATTTTTTCAAAACAAAACCTCTATGAATCGATCTGGCAGGAAGAATATGCCTATGAAAATGATACCATCAACACGCATATCAGCAACATTCGGAAAAAGATAAAAAAGCATACGGATACGGACTATATAGAGACAGTCTGGGGGATTGGATATAAATTGAAACAATTTTCATTCCTTTAGATATTTTTTAGATTTGGATTGTATATTGGCATGGAAAGGAGTTGGTCTAATGTCAGAGATTATTTGTCAGACAACAGGACTTTGCAAACATTATAAAAATTTCCATGTATTACAAGACGTTAACTTTTCCATTAACCGGGGAGAAATATACGGGCTGGTCGGCGAAAACGGCGCCGGAAAATCCACCCTGATCCGTATATTAACAGGATTGGCATTTCAGAGCAGCGGTGTCATTACCCTGTTTGGAAAAACAGAGCATTTGCAGCGTGAACGTGCCAGGATTGGCTGTACGATTGAAATGCCCGCATTGTATAAGGATATGACTGCCCAGCAGAACTTGGAGATACAGCGGGTACAGCGGGGAATCCCGGACAAAAAATGTATCTCAAAAACATTGGAACTTGTCGGGCTTCCTCATACGGACAAGAAGAAAGTCAATCACTTTTCCCTGGGGATGAAACAGCGTCTGGCACTGGCGATTGCCCTTCTGGGTGAGCCGGAGTTTCTAATATTGGATGAACCAGTCAACGGATTAGATCCGACAGGTATCATCGAGCTCAGGGAGCTGCTAAAAAAGTTAGCCCGGGAGAACCATGTATCAATCCTGATTTCAAGCCATATTCTGAGTGAGTTAAACCAACTGGCAACCTGTTACGGCTTTTTACATCATGGCAGATTGCTGAAACAAATTACGGCAAAGGAGTTAAACGAAGAATGCAGGCGGCATATCAAACTGAAAACAGATGATACAAAACGGACCGCTGCCATCTTGGAAGAACAGTTAAATATCAAAAACTTTTCTGTATATCCGGACAATTTTATCAGGATATACGAGAAACTTGATGAAACACATACCATCTCAAAAACGCTTTCTGCTAATGATATCGTTGTGGAGGAAATGTCCATACAGGGCGAAGAATTAGAGACGTATTTTGAGAATCTGATAGGAGGCGGCCAATATGTATAATCAGTTGAAATCCGAATTCCTGAAACTGAAGTACTCCAGACTGTTTGTTGCAGTCCCGATTCTTTTTGTGGCCGGGCTGCTTTTGTACGGGAGTTTCAGCCTGTCCGCGGGGGGAACACAGGTATTGGTTTCGGAGGGTGATGAGGAGACAAATGCAGCCGTACAGGGCACGATTGGCTTTTTTGCATTTACATTTGAAAATAGTGACATGCCCGAATTCAGCGAAATCATGCAGTCCTGTATATCCTGCAATGTGTTTCTGTGGATTATTGCCCTCATTTTAACCATACAATTTTTCTGTTATGATTACTCGGTCGGTACGATCAAACTTCCAGTTGCGTATGGAATAGACAGGGTAAAGGTTTATTTTGCGAAAGTGATTGTAATTGTAGGATATAATGCAGTCTGCTACTTTATATTTAACGCCATTACGCTTTTGTTTACCTGTTTCCAGACTGGATATGTCCCTGATATCACTGAACTAAGACTATATTTTGGTTGTACGGGATGCAACTTTTTAGTGATGGTTTCCTTTATCCTGCTTTGCCTGACCATATGTATCTGTCTGAAAAATACCGGTATCATCGCAACAGTCCTGTGTTTATTCACTTTAGGTGGTGCGGTGATCTATACTGGAATATGGCAGAATTTTCATAGTCACATAATCCTAAAATATATAGTCTGGCTAGGTCCATTATACTATTGGATGAACATGGGGGCTCTTCGGCTTGAATATGGGCTGCTCCATGAAATCATTGTATATTTTGTTTTCAGTTTATTGTGTTTGCTGCCCCTGTCTGTGATCCTGATCAGAAAACAGGAGTTCAAATAATTTTATTCACAGTTTTTTTGACGAGGGAGAGAATGCGAATGATTTATTTATTATTGGTCTTATGCAATATCATATTGGCATTCTCTCTTTACTCATGGAAACGCCAGATCTGTGAGCTGACAAAACAGATCAGCGAGAACAAAAAACTGCGAATTCCCTTATCAAATAAGCAGATCGAGAAATTAGCAGGACTAATCAACGAAAAAATAGATTTTGAACAGAAAACAAAAATCCAGATCATCCAGGAAAAAGAACAATTGAAACACTCCATTGCCAATATCAGTCATGATTTAAGAACGCCGCTGACATCCATCCACGGATATTTAACACTTTTAAAAGAATGTGAAAATAAGAAAGAGCAGGAACACTATTTTTCCGTCATTCAGGCAAAAGCAGACTATCTGACAGAATTGTTGCAGGTATTTTATGATTTGTCGTTGTTAGAAAGTGATGATTACATTCTGGAAATCGAAAAATTAGATATCAACAGAATCGTAACTGACTGTCTGATTGACAAATATAATGGACTGAAAGAACTGACACCCACGATTAAAATAGAAAATGCTCCTGTATGGATAACCGGAAACGCTGTTGCCTGCAAAAGAATCATTGAAAACCTGGTTACGAACGCAATACGGTATTCTAACGGTTCTATTGAGATTGCGATTGGCGCAGACGGTGTCTTTACAGTGAAAAACACGACAGCAGAATTAAAAAATATAGATGTCAGTCTGCTTTTTCAAAAGTTTTATACAGTAGATGCATCCCATTCCAACGGGAATACAGGGTTAGGGTTATATATTGTAAAAGAGCTGCTGGGTAAAATAGGGGGCGGCGTCAAGGATGTCAGTTACGAAGATAATGTATTAACCGTTTCTGTTAATTTTAGGCTTTACGAAGACAGTAAATGAAAAAAGTGTGAAAACTATATGGGGGATTTTAAGTGGTGCAGATCTTGTAAATTTTTTCATGGCAGTATATAATAAACGAAAAAGAGGTGGAGCATGAAAATATATTTAGATAATTGCTGTTTCAACCGTCCGTATGACGACCAGACGCAAATCCGAATCTCATTGGAGACACAGGCAAAGTTGTATATACAGGATTTGGTAAAAAATAAGAAATTAGATTTGGTAACATCATATATTTTGTGGTATGAGAACAGCCAGAATCCATATGAGACAAAAAGGACGGCAATCAGTGAATTTATGGAAGGGAATAGCGCGGAATATGTAGATATTGACAAGACGGACATCATAAAGTCCAAAGCAGAGGAAATAATGAAAACAGGAATCAAAATGAAAGACGTTTACCATGTGGCCTGTGCAGTTTACGCGTCCTGTGATTGTTTCCTAACTACTGATGACAGGCTGTTGAAATATAAGACAAACGAAATTCAGATGTTAAACCCCATAGACTTTATTAGAAGATTGGAGGGAGATATAAATGGTCAGTGATATTGAGATTATGAACAGAGGGATTCATTGTTTATTAGAGAGACTGGGAGTAGTGGAGACAGAGAGGTTTATCGCAGTGATTAACAGGGAACGGTTTGATTATACGAAGTGGCAGCGGGAACGGTTTGACAATATGAGTTCTGATGAATTTAACAATGCGGCGGTTGCATACTCCAAAGAAAATCCGTTTTGCAAAAAAGAGTAAGGAACTGTAAATAAATAACTTGTTGAAAAGACTTGACATTGACGTAACGTCAAACTTTATAATGAATACAGGCGCGTGGAAACCGGCGCCTGTATTTCATTATACATGGGCACTGGGGAGTGATTGTATGGAAGAGAGGTACACTGCGGGCGAGCTCGCCGGACTGGCGGGGGTTTCCGCGAGGACGGTTCGGTTTTATGACAAGAAGGGACTGTTAAAGCCCGTCGCATATACCGATGGCGGTTATAGGCTCTATGACAACCGTTCTGTGCTGCAGCTGCAAAAGATCAGGCTGCTGCAGTACGCGGGGCTGTCCCTGGAGCAGATCGGCCATATGATGACAAGTCAGGGCGGGGATTCCGTCACGGAGCTGCTCTGGCAGCAGAAGCTGTTGTTAGAGCAGAAGAGAAATCAGGTGAACCAGGTCATCACATCTCTGGAGGATGCACTCTTTGCGTGCAAAAAAGCGGGAAACGAGCGCGGGCGCATGAGCGGACTTTTATGCATAGCCCCATGCAAAAGTTTTCCCATAGAAATATGCCGCTAAGGTGGCGCACGGGGCGGGTAGGAGAAAGGAAAGAATACTATGAACATTGCAGTGTTGTCAGATATTCACGGGAATCATGTTGCGCTGAGGGCATGTATGAAATATCTGGAAAAACAGGATATCGACGCTTACTGTTTTCTGGGGGATTATGTGGGAGAGTTTCCCGGAACCAGACAGGTGATGGACACCTTGTATGCCCTGCGGGAGAAAAAACCTTGTTATATCATAAAGGGAAACAAGGAAGACTATCAGTTGTTTGGGTTAGGGGAAGGGCACTCGGAATGGGACGCTTATCCGAGCACGGTTGGAATGCTGCGTTATGGCAGGCAGCATCTGACGCAGGAGGATATCTCTTTCCTGTCAAAGCTGCCAATCACAGAGCGCATTTGCATAGACGGTATGGAGGATATTCGTATCTGCCACGGTTCGCCGCGGGCAGTGAAGGAGGATATCCGCCCTGGCGGGAGTCAGAATGAAGAGATCCTGGCAGGAGTGAAGGAGAAGTATCTGTTGTGCGGGCACACGCACATAGCGATGGGCATACGGGAATATGGCAAGGTGGTATGGAATCCCGGCTCTGTCGGTCTTCCAATCATCGAGGAGGGCGGCATGAAGGCGCAGTTTATGATTCTTCATGGCGGCGACAGAAATGATAATAAAGAATGGACGCCAGAGTTCGTGGCTCTTGACTACGACATAGAATACGCGATACAGGATATGCGCGAGAACAGCTTGTACGAGACAGCGCCATACTGGGCAAGGGTGACAGAGTGCATTTTGCGCGGGAAAAAGATCACGCACGGACAGGTACTGTGCAGGGCGATGGAGCTGTGCGAGCAGGAGACGGGCAAATGCGACTGGCCTGCAGTGCCAGAGAGCTGTTGGAAAAGGGCGTATGAGGAAATGATGTGAGGAGGATTTAGAGATGGCATACGAGATGATTCGTCTGGTGGACAGACCGGACTTAAAGGAGCGCGCAGCACAGTGGTTTCATGAGAAATGGGGCATTCCGTTAGCGGCATATATGGAGAGCATGGAGGAATGCCTGGCCATGAAAAGCGCCGTGCCGCAGTGGTATCTGGCGATGGAGGATGACAGGATTATCGGCGGGCTGGGCGTGATCGAGAATGATTTTCACGACAGGAAAGACCTCGCCCCCAATGTGTGCGCCGTCTACACGGAGGAGGACAGGAGAGGTCAGGGCGTAGCAGGAGCCCTGCTCCATACAGTCTGCACGGACATGAAGGAACGCGGGATTGACACGCTTTATCTGGTGACAGACCACACGTCGTTTTACGAGCGCTACGGCTGGGAATTTCTGTGTATGGTGCAGGGCGCCGGGGAGCCGGAGATGTCGCGGATGTATCAACGTCATCTGTAATCCTGAAAAACTCCTTTCGCTTTAGCCATGCAAAAGCCGTTGATTCCTGTTTTTCTTTTCATTTTGTGAAATTTATGTTATGCTGTAGGAAAGAATCGAAATGGAGTCTAGACCTCGGATAGTCTCTCGGAACTTCCTGATAGATGCCGTTGCCTTCAAACGTTTTTGGGGAGTTTTGACTTGAGGTGTAGGGAAAGAAAGATGCTGGATATATTAATTGTAGAGGATAACAAAGAAATCGGTACGCTGCTGTGCGATTTTCTGCGCAAGGAAAACTACACGGTCAGTGTAGCCCGCACTGGTGAAAAAGCTTTGGAATTGTATGAAAAATATGGGGCGAAAGTGATCGTGCTGGATATTATGCTTCCCGGAATCAATGGATTTGCGGTTTGTTCCAGGATCAGGGAGACTTCCAATACCCATATTTTAATAGCGAGTGCCAAGGTGGAAAAGTTTGATAAACTAAAAGGTTTCAATCTCGGTGCAGACGATTACATTGAGAAGCCTTATGATGTCGATATTTTAATTGCCAAGATTAACGGAATTTTTAAAAGAAAATATGGTTAGGCAGAGCTTGTAGAGGGGAATATCCGGCTGAATACCGTGCAGCAGTCGATTTACGTGGACGGACAGAAAAAAGAAGCCACCGAAAAGGAGTTTGAACTGTTAAAGCTGCTCATCGAGAATAAAAATGTAACGATGAAGAAGGAGTATTTGTTTAATGCCGTATGGGGAAGTGACAGCGATTCGGAGCTGCAGACATTGACGGTGCATATCAAGTGGCTCAGGGAAAAAATAGAGGAAGAACCCAAAAAGCCCAGACATATTATTACGGAGTGGGGAGTAGGGTATCGGTTTGAGTAAGTTTAAAAAGTTTATGCTTTTAATCGTCATAGCTGAGATCGTGCTGATACTGTCAGCGAATATACTATATTTTCATCAAAACAATGACCGTGACGGAAGATTATATCTTGTGGAAGCGAGACGTTTGATAAAAGAAATAGAAGAACGAAAACCAGAACCTTCCGAAATCGAAGACATGCGTTTCGATCAGTATCAGACGATCGTAGGAATCCGGGAGTTTGTTGCCGGAGAAGCCTGTGAGCATGATTACTTAGTGGAAGAAATAGCCGGTAAGCTGTACCGGATCGAATACGCGGAGGAAAGAAGTCCGCGACTGCCTTTGTACATCAATATCTCGCTGTCTGGTATGATGATTGTGACAATGATTGTGCTCGCGTATGTGTACCAGAAAGTCTTAACACCTTTTCAGAATATGAGCAATTTATCGTATGAGCTGGCGAAAGGGAATCTGTCCATGCCTGTAAAAGAAGAAAAAAGCAAGCTGTTTGGACGTTTCCTATGGGGAATGGACATGCTTCGCGAAAAACTGGAAGATAATAAGGAAAAAGAACTTGAATTTCAGAAGGAACGGAAATCATTGATTCTCTCTCTGTCCCATGATATCAAGACGCCGCTCTCTTCCATTGAATTGTATGCGAAAGCGCTGTCGGAGAATCTATATGAAACACAGGAGCGAAAGGACGAAGCGCTGCAGGGCATTGCGAGAAATGTGAAAGAAATCAAGAGGTACGTGAATGAGATCGTAACCGCGTCCAGAGAGGATTTTCTGAATCTGGAAGTGAATATGGGGGAGTATTACCTCTCAGAGGTTATGCAAGCCACAGAAAGCTACTATAAGGATAAGCTGTCCGTGATTCACACCGAATTTCAAGTGGATGGCATTGCGGAATGCCTCGTCAAAGGGGACAGGAACCGCATGGTTGAGGTTCTGCAGAATGTCATGGAAAACGCCATCAAATATGGTGACGGCAGGCGTATCCGCATCTCGTTTGGGGAGGAAGAGGACTGCAAATTGATACAGATCGAAAACTCGGGGTGCAGCCTGAAAAAAGAGGAGCTTCCAAATCTTTTTGACTCCTTTTACCGCGGAAGCAACAGTACCAATATGAAAGGGAGCGGTCTGGGACTTTATATTTGCAAAACATTGATGCGTAAAATGGACGGTGAGATCTTTGCCGGAATCAATGAAGATATCTTTTGTGTGACGATCGTCGTCAGGAAAGCATAGCGAGCATGGAACTTCAGGGTTAGATTGACTCTGAAGTTTTGTATTTAAGGATCATTTAATAATTTAGGTGTTAGTATAGCTCCTGTAACATCCATCCAGATACAAGAAAGGAAACTATTATGAATATCCTGGAAGTAACAGACCTCTGCAAAACATATATTGTAAACAAACGCCAGAACAACGTTTTGAAAAATGTAAACTTTACCGTTTCCGAAGGCGAGATGGTAGCCGTTATGGGGCCGTCAGTCTCGGGTAAATCGACACTCCTGTATGCCGTTTCAGGCATGGATTCCATCACTGCAGGCGAGGCAAAATTCTGTGGAAAGAACATTGCAACAATGGGCGAAAAGGAGCTTGCAGACCTGCGCCTTGATGAGATGGGCTTTATCTTTCAGCAGATGTATATGTTGAAAAACCTGACCGTGCTCGACAATATTATTCTTCCCGCGGTACAATCTAAGAAGAATACCAGGATACGCAAAGAAACGGCCCAGCGCGGACAGGACTTAATGCGTAAGCTGGGGATTATTGACATCGCCGATAACGACATCAATGAAGTTTCGGGTGGGCAGCTTCAGAGAGCCTGCATCTGCAGAAGCATGATCAACATGCCCAAGGTCATATTTGCTGACGAACCGACGGGTGCTTTGAACAGGAATACGTCAAATGAGGTCATGGAGGAACTGGTAATGCTAAACAAAGAAGGAACAACGATTATGATGGTAACCCATGATGCAAAGGTCGCCGCAAAGTGTTCCAGAGTGCTATATATCGTAGATGGCAACATTAAGGGCGAGTATAGAAGTCCGAAAGACACGGAGATCAAAGAGAAGGATCGGGAGAGACTATTAAATAACTGGCTGCTGCAACTGGGATGGTAAGGATGTTTTTTGTAAAACACTGTTTACAAAGTTTGGTGGAAAGTATAGAATTGAAAATGTACGAGTATACAAACACGCCTTGGTAAACGTATAAGAGAATGATATAAAGGAAGGTGATATTGCGTGAACAACGATCCTTTTAAAGAATATATCAGGGAGTCGGAGCCGGATAAGCGGGAGAAAGGATATGCATGGCATACGGCAATTGGATTGCAGGCAGTTGATGGGTTGAAGACATCCGAATATCTGACGCATACGGCTATCCGCAATATTGAGGGCGAGATATCCTTTGAGGAGGCAGATGCGCTCCTCCAGGCTTATTATGAGGAAAATCCTGCCCACGATGCAAAAGATCGTACCGAGGAGGCGGACAAGGTTTCGGCCAGAATCGCAGCGCTTTTATCTGAGAAGGCGTTCAGTTTCACGCCAAATGAATACCTCTCTATTCATAGAAAGTTATTTACCGGCATCTATTCCCATGCAGGACGCATCCGTGATTACAATATCACGAAAAAGGAATGGGTGCTTGATGGAGCGACGGTGCTCTATGGCAGCGCCACGGAGCTTAGGGCGACTCTGGAATACGATTTTTCAGAAGAGAAGAAGTTCTCCTATCGCAATCTCTCAATGGATGAAATTATCCATCATCTCGCGGTATTTATCTCGAGGCTGTGGCAGACTCATGTATTTGGAGAGGGCAATACCAGAACTACGGCCGTGTTTTTTATCAAATATCTTAGGTCGCTCGGTTTTGATGCCACGAACGATATTTTTGCCGAGAACGCGTGGTACTTTCGCAATGCCCTTGTGCGGGCAAACTATAATGATCTGAAAAATGGTATCTATGAGACGACGGAGTTTCTGGAGCTGTTTTTAAAAAATTTACTTCTGAATGAGAACTATCCGCTCCGCAACCGGACATTACATATCCACAATGCATTCAACGTCAGGGAGTGTTAAAAATCTTGAAGAATCACAAAAATCATGCTTGACACTCACGGAGCGTCATGGTTTATCTTGGAAACTGTGAAGAGACAGAAACCAGTTTTGGCTGTCGCTTCGCAGTTTTATCATTTTGGCGGGAACGGCAACGTTCCGAAGTATTTCGTGTTCTGAAAAGGAATGGAGGATTTGTATGATGACAGTAAAAGAGATTTCGGACATTACAGGTATCAGCGTGCGCACGCTTCACTACTATGACGAGATCGGCCTGCTTGTACCGACAGGCAAGAGTGAGGCGGGATACCGGCTTTATGACGATAAGGCACTGGAGCGGCTGCGGCAGATTTTATTTTTCCGCGAGTTTGACCTTCCATTAAAAGAGATCAGGGCTGTCATGGAAAATCCGTCTTTTGACAGGAACGGGATACTGCAGATGCAGCGCAGGATGCTCATGCGCAAAAAGGAGCTTTTCATTTCCCATTATGGCAGTGAGGAGGAGTGGAGAAGGCAGTTTTTGGAAAATGCGGCGTCGGAGAAAGCACAGAAAAATTATGCCAAGGTCATCGAGTGGTACGGAAGCAAGGAAAAGGCGATGGATGCGCAGAAGAATGCCACAGGTGCGGGGCTTGTGACAGCGTATCAGAAACGCATCGCGGCAGTGATGCAGAATGCGCAGACGTAACCCTTTTTGCCCAACTCGATTTCGTGAAATAGGAGATTAGCGCAAAATAGCCACCCGCTATTCCAGGCGGCTATTTTTGCGGATTCATTTTATATTTCTTTACAAGATGAGGCTGCTACATTATAATATAATTGACAGTTTGTATACTTTGTGTAAAAATGCAGCAATTATAGCAATCGACCGACTATCTGGCGTACAGAAAAAATAATTTTATTAGTGATAGATAGGGAAGGGAGTATTATGATGAAAAAGAGTATTGTGAAAAAGAATGTGTTAGCAGCTGCATCTGTCGCAGTGCTTTTGATGACGGGCTGTCAGTCCAATACTGAGAGCAGCAGTGCGGAGACCGAGGCGCTGAAAGCGCAGATTGCGCAGCTGGAACAGCAGATCGCCGACCTGCAACAGCAGCAGTCGGCAGCAGGAAACGACAGTGCTTCGAATGCGAATGTGCCTGCAGCAGACGAAAACAATGTGCAGGAACAGGTTGATCGGGAAAGTGGAAACGGTGCGCAAACGGGCGCGGACAGCCAGCAGCCGCAGAATGACACAGGTGTCGAAAATCCCGAGCAGTCACAAAATGACACAGGTGTCGGAAATGGTCAGCAGTCCGGCGGCAATGTCGGGAGCGATGCACAGCTTCCGTATGACGTGAATCCCGGATACGGCCACTCGCCCGGACATGACGAAGGATACGGTCATAATCAGTCCCATTATACCGGAAACAGCAGCGCGTCCAATCAGCAGGGTGGTTCTGTAGACGGACTGACCACATATACGATGGATGAACTCAGCGCCATGGTTGATGCGTTTGTGACAAAGGCAGGCATGGCGGCGCCGGGCGGACAGGCTGCGCAGGATATGGAGCAGTTCTTTGCTTTGAAACAGGAGGAGAAACAGATTGACGACGCGCTCGGCAGCCATGAGGATGAGCTGGAATATCTCTATAAGACAGGTTCCCTGACAAGGGAAGCGTACAAGCAGGAGGAGCGGAAACTGGAACTTCTGGAAGACCAGTTGGATGATATCGAGGATCAGCTGGAATATGTTTTCGGCATTGAAGATTAGCAGATGAGATTGTATTGGGAAGCGGATGCACATGATGAATGTGAAAGGCAGGACTATAGGTGAGAATCATGAAAACCCACAGCATAAAATAATGCCGTGGGTTTTGTGATAAGATGCACACGGGCACCCAACGGAAAAATGTCAGCAGAGGCTGACGGGTGCCCGGCGCACGAGTAGGGAAAAGGCTTTTCCCCTACTCGATAAAATTGTTACACAGACTTTTCAAATACAGGAATCCACTCGAGCGGCGCAGGACAGACGATTGTCTGACCACCCTCATAAGTCTGGCTGTCCGCGATGTTTTTCCATGTGCCGGCAGGCAGGTAGACTTTGTGCTCACGCTGTCCTGACTGCAGGATCGGGGCGACGAGGTACCGGTCGCCGAACATGTACTGGTCTTCCAGTTCCCAGCAGTGCGCGTCGTCGGGAAATTCATAGAACATCGTCCGCAGCAGCGGTGCGCCTGTCTCAGACGCCTCGCGCATCAGTTTTTGGACATACGGTTTGATGGATAGTCGGAGTTCCAGTTGCTTTTTCATGATGGCAAAGGCCTCCTCGCCGTAGCTCCAAAGTTCGTTGGAATGGCCCGTGTACAAACTTCCGCCGCCCCACTCCTTGTCGGAGAGCGGTGGGATATCGTGCGGACCGCGGTCGCCGTGCATGCGCAGGACCGGACTGAACACCGCAAATTCAAACCAGCGCAGCAGCAGTTCACGAAAGTCCGCGTCCGCTACGTTGTCGGTCATAAATCCGCCGATGTCGGTCGTCCACCATGGGATTCCCGCAAGCCCCATATTGAGCCCGGCGCTGATCTGGTCCCGCAGGGATTCAAAGGTGCTGGGGACATCGCCCGACCAGAGGAGCGCCGCGTATTTCTGGCTGCCTGCCCAGCCGCAGCGCGCGAGGGAGGGTGATGCGGTCTGTTCGTAAAAGGTCTTTACATAGAGCTTTGGATAGAGGCTGCTGACTTCAAGTGCTGTCCCCAGCTGGTATCTGTAATTCTCGAAGTCATATGCGCCGTAATCTGGCTCGGCGTTGTCAAGCCAGAACATGTCGATGCCATAATCATAGTAATTTTTCTTGCATTTTTCCCAGAGAAACGCTTGCGCCTCAGGGTTGGTGAGGTCGATTGTCAGACAGTCACCCTGGAATTCATAAGTCTGGCTGCTGCCGCCTGCATGGAAATGCCATGTTTCCGCTGATGTTGTACGATGTTTCAGCGGACTTGTCCTTTGAGGAGCGCATCGGCTGCCACTGGCATGAGAAGGCTGAGATTCTCGTCATCACGAAGGGGGAGGCGTTGATTCATCTGGGCGGCGAGGTCTGCCAGGTGCGGGAGAATATCATCTGCATCGTACCCTCCAACCAGTTCCATTTTTTAACCTGCGAACTCCATAAAAGACTGGATTTTTTTGCGATCGTTTTTCATATGGATTTTCTCGGCGGCCTGGGCAATGACATTGTCCGGAAAAAATATCTGGAACCCTGTCTGTCCAGTGCCGCCGCCTGCCGCGTGATCAATCCGGGCGATGCATGGGAATATCAGCTGCTCTGGTGCCTTGACAGCATTCGGGAAGCGTTTCACGCAAAAGAGTACGCGTATGAACTGTCGATCAAGATACGCCTGTTGGAGGCGCTGCATCTGCTTGTGATCAATATTGTCCACGATCGGAACACTGCTGAAAATATTTCTGACCACCGTGTCGTGACTGTGCAATCCATGATGGAGTATCTCCGCAGAAATTATGACAGTGACATCACACTGGATCAGCTTGAGAGGGAATTTGGGCTGAGCAGGGGATACATATGCCGCCTGTTTCGGTCGATCACCAACAGGAGCCCGTTTGGATATCTGAATGATTACAGGATACAGCAGAGTCTCGATTTCCTGGAGCATTCAGACGACGAGATCGGTGTCGTTGCCTCAAGATCAGGTTTTAACAATATCAGTTACTATAATCGGACATTCCGCAGGTATATGCATATGACACCATCGGAATTTCGCAGGAGCTGTCGGGAGCTGGATAAGAAAATCGAGTAGGGGAAAGGGTTTCCGCTACTCGATTTTCGGTTGCATGTTTTTGCAGACTGTTATGGAATCAACTTTTGCGCAGATGGAATCTATGTACGGCAACGCGCAGATTCTCAGATCCGTTTCGCAGCTCCTGCGCGGAGGATGCAGAATCTTCCGCGGTTGAGGCGTTCGTCTGAACGACGTCGGATATCTGATTCATTCCTTCGGTCACCTGTGCTAAGGATTCCGCCTGCTGTGTTGCGGAGGAGGCGATACGTCCGATCATTGTCGCAGACTGTTCTCCGCTGGCAATCACCTGCGTTAGCGCATCCATTGTCTCCACGGACAAGGTCGCGCCGCTCTGCACCTGTTTGATGGATTTTTCGATCAATGCTGAAATATTTTTGGCGGATTCAGCGCTCTTGTTTGCCAGACTTTGTACCTCGCCAGCCACAACCGCGAAGCCTTTTCCAGCCTCGCCCGCGCGCGCTGCCTCCACGGAGGCGTTCAGCGCAAGGATATTGGTCTGGAGAGAGATGTCCTGAATCGTCTTTGTGATTCCTCCGATCTGGTGGGAGGAGCTGAGGATCTCATCGATTGCCACTCTCAGGGCTTCCATCTTCTCATTGCACAGCATCAGGTGTCCCATCGCTTTCTCGGATGCCCTATTGGCGTTTTCTGCATCGGTGGAGGTGCTGTTTACCTGTTTTGAGATGTCAAGAATGCTTGCAGAGAGCTCTTCGACCGCTGCGGCCTGTTCCGTGGCGCCGTCTGCCAGACTTTGTGCGCTTGTTGACATTTTATCGGATTCCTGTGATACCTGTTCGGAAGTCCGGTTGATTTGGGAGAGCGCGTCGTTAAATGAATCCAATATCTGCCCCATCGCGCGCTGGATTGGCTGAAATTCGCCGCGGTAATCGCTGCCGATTGTCAGGTTCATATTTCCCCGTGCCATTTCTGCCAGCTTGGTGTCGATATCGCTGATATACTTCTTGAGCTCGTTTTTGGTTTCGTGGATGGATGCCACGAGCATTCCGATCTCCGAAGTGTCAGGGCGCAGTTCGAACTCCGCGGAGAGATTTCCCTGTGAGATTTCCAACATCTGTCGTTTAATTGTTATGATGGGGCGCAGCACCTTGAGCTGGACAAGCAGTATATTGCACAGCAGTATGATTTCGATGACGATGAGCGTCGCGATCATCTGCCACCTGATCTGGTTCGATTTCTGCATCAGACTGTCGAGCTGTGCCGACGTGCGTTTATCCAGCGTCGACAAAAACTGTTCCTTTAAAGTGTTGATCTGGGCAATGGACTCGCTGTACTCTGTGCCATATACATAATCCAGGGCAGCAGATCTCTTTCCGGCACGTACATTTTCCATCGCTTCCTCTTCGAGCGGAACCAGCTGGTTGGAGAGTGCGTACATATCATCGATCATTTTCTGTTCCGCGGAGGTGAGGCCGATTTCCTGCATTGCGGCAACACCCTGATCACGGTTTTTCAGGGTATTGACTTCGTTCCAGTAATTGTCATAATGCTCCTGAAGTCCTGTCGCCGCAAAGGCACGCACCTCGTTGGTCAGGTAGGAGGAACCGTTCATGAAACGGTTGGCGTTGTAGGTCAGGTCATACCGATCTTCATTGGCACGATTGAGCTGCGTATTCACGTTTCTGTAGGAATAGAGGCATATCGTCATAAAAATCAGTGACAGAATGGAAATGCCATTTAAGATCAGTGTGAGTAAGGACTGGTTTATTGCTTTTTTCATTTCATAATCTCCCTTCAAATATCCGCTGTACAAAGAGTGCTTTATTACAAAGAATGCTTTATTACAAAGAGCGCTTTACTATAGTGTACAAAAAAAGAGCGCAGTTTTCAAGAGTGATTTGCACCTGGTCAGGGTTTCAGGAGATTTTTGTCTGGTTAAATACGTGCGTTTAGTTGTTTTTATATTCGATGTACGTCCTGGCTTTGGCACTGCCTTTGATGGTATCGCAGGAGATGGTTCCGGCGGAGACATCGCCCTCTATTGTACTGCAGCTAACACTGCATCCGGCAGAGGTACAACCTTCAATCGTATCGCAGGTTACATTGCATCCGGCAGAGGCATTTCCCTCCACAGTACTGCAGTTTATGCTTGCGCCGGCGGAGACATTTCCCTGTACATTTCCGCTGCAGTTGACGTTTCCGCCGGCAGACAGGTTCATGTTCGTATCTGGCGATGTTATGTCGACATTGCCCCACACTTCTACATGAAAGCCTGACTGAAGGCGTGAAAATTCCTCGTCAAACTGAATATTGATGACTGTATCCCTGTTTTCCTGATGTTCTGTGTTCCACTGCTTTTTGTCAAGTACTTTTCCGTTTCTGTATTGGACAATATATAGAACGTCGTCTTTGAGTTCCTGTTCTGACAGACTGGAAAGGATATTGTTGTCTGGATTTCCTGGGGCATGGTTTTTGCCTGTCAGGAGATAGTCGGTCGACACGCCAAAGTATTCTGCGATCAGCGGCAGGAAAGAGATGTCGGGGCAGGATTGTCCGTTTTCCCACTTGCTGACCGCCTGCATACTCACATTGCACACGTCCGCGAGCATTTCCTGGCTGATGCCTTTGTCTGTCCGTAGCTGCCTGATCATTTCGCTGATCTTGATTTCATTTGTTTCGATTTCGCTCATAAGATACCTCCGTATTTGGTGTGTGCGCCGATGTAGAAGCAATATGCCACAAAAGTGACGCATCAGCGGCGCGTTGGTCGTGTTTGCTTTCCGTATGCGCATCTGGAAGTTTTTTGCATCTGCTGATGAAAGCATACCGCATTTTGCCGCGTTTGTGAAGTAATCATTGGTTGATTTGGACTCAACCTGCGGTTGAGTGTTTGACTGTGTTGACAGATTTCTCCTAAATTTTTATAATGATATCGTAACAGTGTATGGGGAGGGGTGCAGATGTCTTTTGGTTTTAGGATTTCGGTCATATTTGTTTTGTTTGCGGTGCATTCATTTTCCGTTTTTTGGACGACGATGGCACTGGTGGGGGAGAGACCGCGGTGGCGGTGGTATGCTGTGTTTTATGCGGGGTACTGTGTGGTCATGTGGATAATGCTGTTGTTCATGGTAGTTTTTGACGCGGAGGAGGAGACCTGGTGTGAACCGCTCGCGTTTCTGGTCGTAGCGCTGTTTTTCAGTGTGATACTCTGGCGCAGATTTCGCGTGCCGCCTGCGAATGCTCTGGGGGCTGTCGTGCTGGGACATTTTCTGATCTACACGATTTTTGATTTTCTGACGGAGGCGGCGATGTACTATTCGCCTGTTTTTGATGGAAAATATCTTCTGGTGGCGACATCGCTCGTGCTGCCGTATGCCCTGACACTGGCATTTTCGGGCGGGATTGTGTTTGTATTGAATAAAACGGATTTTTCACGGTATTTTTCCCACTTGTTTCAGGGGCGGGTGCGGACTGTGGTTTCTTTGGTGATTGCTTTTTTGCTGATGAACCTGAAAGTGTTGTTAGATCAGTTTTTTCCCGGGGCGACGACGGATTTTTCCTACGGTCTGTTCTGTTTTGTACTGATCGTGTTTGCACTGTTCTGCATTCAGTTTGGCGCGATGTATGCGGCGAGCCGGGATAAGGTCAAGGCGCAGGAGGAGACGATCGCGCAGCAGCAGGCACATATGGCGCTGCTGGAGGAATTGCAGGGCGAAATCCGCGCGTTCCGGCATGATTTTACGAATCTTTTGTCTGGTATGGCGCTCTCCGCACAGGAGGGGGACGTGGAGGCGATTCAGGAGTTCATGCGGCGCACCAGTGGGTATTTTGATGAAAAACTGGGGAGCGAGATCCGGCAGATGGAGGGGCTTTCTAATATCCAGATCTACCCGGTGCGCAGTCTGATCTCCACGAAATTGAACCTGATGCGGCAGCGCCATATCCAGGTCGCACTGGAGATCATGAATCCGGTGACAGGTGTCCGGATGCAGACGGAGGATTTGCTGCGATGCCAGGGAATCCTATTGGACAATGCGATCGAGGCGTCGTCGAAGGAGGAGGGGAAGATCCGGGTGGTTCTGCTGCAGGACGCTGCGGAGCTGTACATGGCAGTTGCCAACAATTTCGACGAGCAGCCGAATCTGGGGGCGCTGACAAAGTCTGGGTACACCACCAAGGGAAAGGGACATGGAACGGGGCTTGCGAGTTACCGCCGGATGATATCCCGCTGTCCGGGGTGTGTGACGCGCACGTACATTAAGGATGACTATTTCGTGCAGGAGCTGCGGATTCCGGTGTATTCGGGTTAATATATGATGTGAAAAGGGTGAGGTGAAAAGACAATGATTCCGGTATATCTATGCGATGATGAACCGGCAGTGAGTGCGCTGTTGGAGAAATTGATCGGTGATCAGATCATGATGGCGGAGCGGGATATGGGCCCCTTGCGGGTGGTGGACAATCCGGTTTCTCTGCTGGAGCTGCAGAAGGAGGCGGAGATTCCTGCGGTCTATTTTCTCGATATTGACTTTCCGGGATACATGAGCGGTCTGGAGCTGGCGGTGAAGCTCAGGCAGTACGATCCGAGGGGATTTATCGTGTTCATTACAGCGCACGGAGATATGATGTTTGAGACATTCCGATACCGTCTGGAGGCGCTGGACTACATTGTGAAGGGGGAGCCTTCCGTGATGGCAGGGCGCGTGAACGCGTGTCTTGAAAGTATTTGCGAGCGCCTTATGAATGAGCCGGACGGAAAAAATGCGTACTGTACGATAAAGCTATTTGACACAGTGCGCCATATTCCATTGCAGAAGATTCTCTATTTTGAGGCGGTGGGGAGCCGTCATACCCTGGTACTTCATATGGACGATGAGGTACTGGAATTTAACAGCAGTCTGAACCATTTTGAGGAAAAACTGGGTGCGGCGTTCTGGAGATGTCATCGGAGTTTTCTGGTCAACCGCGCCAGGGTGCGCAATGTGTGGCTGAGAGAAAATATGGTGGAGCTTGACAACGGGGAAACCTGTCTGCTGTCCCGCAAGGCAAAAGCAGAGTATGCTTCCGCCCTGCGGGATGAGTAGGACGGAGGCGCTGCTGCTGCTATCCACTATCCATTACTGTAGCTCTTTTCCGGCTGTGTTCCGACGGGCAGGCAGTACCCATTTCTCTGAAATATATGCAAAGAAGAACAGGCAGGAGATCGCTGACATGACATTCAGCGGGCTAAAGCTCCATGTTATATTAAGGACTTCAATGCCGCACAGTGAGAGAAATTCAATGAAACTGAGCACAAGCCCTATGCTCATCACATAGACTAAGGTATTTGTCATGAGTTTCTGGAAGCGCTCTGGTTCCTTCCTCGCGATGCTGCCGGAGACTGCCAGCGCTGCCATAAAGATCCAGAAATCGACAGGTTCCTTTCCCGCGATGCAGTCGGTGATTACCAGAATTCCGACAAAGATTCCAAATTGAAGCAGTTTGTTCGTTTTCATAATTGTTTTCTCCTTTTCTTCTGATTTGTATTTTGTTTTGTTGCTTGTTGGGTTTACTATATCATGAGAGGCTGCCGTGTGAAGGAAAGTTTCGCCAGTTGCAGGTTTGGATTCGCGAGTGGGAATGCGAGGTGGGCATTGTCCCGGGCGGGAAAGTAGTGTATACTAATTGAGGTAATAAGCTCATTGGGAGGTGGCAGTCATGATATATCTGAGCAGTTTTCGATTTTCGGAAGAAACGGTCAGCAATCCGAACATCTATCCCTACAATGTATTTGCGGGAAAGACAGAAAAAGTGCTTGTATTCAACAGCCCGGTCACTGTACTATATGGAAATAACGCCTCTGGAAAGTCCACCATGCTCAACATCATGGCAAACAGGCTCGAGCTTGACGGACAGGAGTATGCCACAAGCAATCAGTATGGAAGGGTACTATATTTCTCGCAGTTTGTGGGCGAGTGCGGCTATACACTGGGCGAGACGGACGATGGCAGGGCGCTGAAGAAACTTCCGCAAAAGAGCAGGTATATCAAGAGCGAGGATATTTTGTATGAGATCAAAAAAATCCAGCAGGAGCAGGTTCTGGCGGACGGGTATGTGTACGAGCATGTCCGCAGGGGAATGTCCAGGGAGCAGCGGGAAGCTTTTCGAAATTCCAGGGAGACGGCGCAGCAGTTGGAGAACCTGAAATTTGCGCAGGAAAAATACTCGAACGGGGAGACGACGCTGCAGATGCTTGACGATTACATAGAGCCCGATGCGCTGTATCTGCTCGATGAGCCGGAAGTGTCCCTCTCGCCCGCAAACCAGACCGCGCTTGCGGAGAAACTGAACCAGATGGCGCGTTTTCTTGGCTGTCAGTTCATCATTTCCACGCACTCGCCGTTTATGTTAGGGACGCTCCACGCAAAGATCTATAACCTGGACGCGGAGGATTTGGTGGAGGCTGAGTGGACGGAGCTTGAAAATGTACGGTATTTTTTTGAATTTTTTGAGCGGCATAAAGGGGAATTTTATAAATAAAAGCGGAAAATGGGGAAAATAAAAATGCAAAGGATATTGGTAGTGGACGACGCGGAGATGAACCGTGAGTTGTTGCGGGAGATCCTGGAAAATGATTTTGTGGTTGAGATGGCGGCGGACGGGGAGCAGGCGCTGCAAAAGCTGCAGGAGTATCAGGACGGGATGGCGGCGCTCCTGTTAGACCTGCAGATGCCCAGGGCGGATGGTTTTGCGGTTATTGACCAAATGCGGGAATGCGGTTTGATGGAGCGTATTCCGGTACTGATCATCAGCAGTGAGGGCGCTGTCGATGTGGAGAATAAGTGTTTTGAACTAGGCGTTTCGGATTTTATCCACAAGCCGTTTGTGGATTCGATCGTCAGGAACAGGGTAAAAAATACGATCGAGCTTTTCACCTGCAAGAACCAGCTCGAAAATAAGATAGAAAAACAGTCCGAGGCACTGAAAAAACAGGAGCAGATTATCAGGATACAGGCGGAGCAGCTAAGCACCGCAGAGGCATTCAGCAAACTGATGATGGAGTACCGCTCCGCGATCATGGAGGTGGAGACCAGGCTCAAGGTGCTCAATGCGATGTTCTCCGAGGAGTACAAGCGAAATCCCTTTGAGTCGATCAAGAGCAGATTAAAAAAGCCTGAGAGTATCTACAAGAAGCTGGTCCGCAAGGAGCTGCCAGTGACGATCGAGAACATCAAGGAATGTGTCGCTGATGTCGCAGGGCTGCGGGTGATCTGCTCTTTTCCAGATGACATTTACCGGTTGGCGGAGCTTTTGCTCAAACAGGACGACATTATCTTATTAAATGAAAAGGATTATATCAAGACGCCAAAGGCAAATGGATACAGGAGTCTCCACCTGATCTTGAGCATTCCGGTTTTTCTACCTGATGCGAAAAAGTATGTGAAAGCGGAGGTGCAGTTTCGCACGATCGCGATGGATTTCTGGGCGAGTCTGGAGCATAAGCTCAAATACAAGAAGAGCATCGACAACACAGAGGAGATCGAGAGACAGTTAAAAGCGTGCGCGGATTCGATCGAAGCGCTTGATTATCAGATGCAGGAAATCCGGGATAAGATTGACTATTCGGGCGGCAAAATCTGACGGACAGCGGTTATATACTCCCTTTTCGGAGTTGTCCATTAACACAATTCAAATATTGAGATAGGAGAAACTGATTATGAAGAACAAAGTATTAAGAAAATTGCTGGTTACAGTGATGGCAGCGGCCATGTGCCTGACAGCCGCCTGTTCGTCGGCGGAAACTGCGACAAACAACGGGGTAGGCCAAAATGGAGCCACGACGGAGCAGGAGGCTGATACAGCGGGTACTGCCAAAACAGAGGATACCAACAAAACAGACAGTACCGCCAAAACAGAGAGTGCTGGCAAATCAGACAGCAGTGCCGAGGGCCAGAGTTTTGCCGAGGCGCACGACGCTTTTCAGACAACGCTTGCGGAGAAGAATAGTGACGACGATCCGATTCCGGATCCGCCAGAAGGCGTCTTTGACCTTGTTCACTATCCTTCAAAAGTGGGAGATTTGGCAGCGTATGTGTCCAGTGATCCCGGTGACGGTGAGAAGCACCCGCTGATCATATGGGTGGTAGGCGGCTGGGGAAACGGCATTGATGATTTCCCGTGGTGCTATCCCGCATGGGACGATGACCAGACCGGATCGGCGTTCTGGCGTGCGGGCGTGCTGACGATGTACCCGTCTTTCCGCGGTGGAAATGGGAATCCCGGCAATTATGAGACGCTTTTTGGCGAGGTGGACGACATCGCGTCGGCTTACGAGTATGCAGCGTCCCTACCTTATGTTGATCCTGACCGCATTTATCTGGGCGGTCACAGCACGGGCGGAACGCGTGCCCTGCTTGCCGCGGAATACACAGACAAGTTCCGCGCAGTGTTTGGATTTGGTGCCGTGGATAAGATTGAGTACCACAATAACAGCCAGTTTACATTTGATACAGACAACGAGGAAGAGTACAAAATGCGCTCGCCGGTTTACTGGCTGGACAGCGTGAAAACGCCGACGTTTTTGATCGAGGGAAGTGAGGGAAACTCCTCGAATCTGAAAAATATCGAGCGTACTTCCCAAAATGACAATATTCACTGCTATATCATGGAAGGTCAGGATCACTGGTCGGTGCTCGCTCCGCTGACAGGAGTGCTCGCGCAGAAGATTCTGGCAGATACCGGGACAGAGTGCAATATCGCGATCACGCAGGAAGAGCTTGATGAGGCTATGGAACAGGAGCCTGAGATTCCAATGCCGTTGATGCAGCAATATACTATGGAAGAGATGGGAATCAGCTTTTCTTATCCGTATCTGTGGGATATGGTTGATGTCTCTGAAAACGGGGAGGTTTCGTATACACTGTTTTCCAGATATGATGGGGAAAATGTGTGGGATCTGTCGCTGCTGCTCTTTGATGCCTACCTGCCAGAAGAAAATGTGGATTTGCAGTTAATGTTGGATGCATACAAAGAGGGAGGATATGATGTCCAGGAAAAGAAGATCGGCGGATTTCCTGCTATGGAAGCCGTTGGAATGGTGGAAGATGATGAGGGCAATATTTTCAAAACAATATTTGTCGCGGTACAGAAAGATGATCTTTTCTTTACGTTCCAGTTTTATATTCATGAAAGCTTAGAGGATGACGCCGAACCGCTGTTTGACGCGATCATTGACAGTATTTCATTTGAGTAGTGACTCAAATGCAGCCCTATATTCTGGTTTGTTGGAGTGTACACGCTCGCGGTGCATGTGGCGAGGCGGGTGCAGTCCGGCCGCAGGGAGGTTATGTATGAAAGCACAAAGTCGTCAGGTTTCCAATCAGATCACGGAGGGGGTGATCTGGAAACAGCTTTTATTTTTCTTTTTTCCGATTTTGTTTGGCACCTTTTTTCAGCAGCTCTATAACACGACAGACGCAGTGATCGTGGGAAAATTTGTCGGGAAGGAGGCGCTGGCGGCAGTGGGCGGGCCGGCGTCCACACTGATCAATCTGTTGATTGGTTTTTTCACGGGACTGTCGTCCGGCGCGACGGTTATCCTGGCGCAGTATTACGGTGCGAAGAAACAGGAGGATGTCAGACGGACAGTACATACGGCGCTCGCGCTTTCGATCGCGGGCGGCGCTGCGATCATGGTACTGGGGATTCTCTTTTCGGGCGTGGCGCTTCGGGCGATGAATACACCGCAAGAGATTCTCCCGCAGTCCGTCGTGTATATGCGGGTTTATTTCCTCGGTGTCATTCCGTCCCTGATTTACAATATGGGTTCGGGTATTCTGAGGGCGGTGGGGGATTCCAGGCGCCCGCTGTATTTCTTGATATTGTCCTGCCTGGTCAATATTGTATTGGATATTTTCTTTGTGACAATACTGAAAATGGGTGTAGTCGGCGTGGCGGTGGCGACCGCGCTGTCACAGGTGGTCAGTGCGCTCATGGTGATTGTGACACTGATGCGGGCAGAGGATTCCTACAGATTATTCATCAAAGAAATCCGTTTTCACCCGGTACTTTTGCACAATATCGTCCGTATCGGACTGCCGGCGGGCGTGCAGTCAACCATGTATTCCGCGTCCAATCTGATCATTCAGGCCAGTATCAACTCCTTTGGAACGGACACGATCGCGGCATGGACGGCGTATGGGAAAGTGGACGGTCTGTTCTGGATGATCATGGGCGCGTATGGCGTCTCGATCACTACCTTTGCCGGACAGAACTTTGGCGCGGGCAAATATGACCGGATTAAGAAAAGTGTGCGGATTTGCCTGGGTATGGCGGCGTTCACCAGTATTTTGCTGAGCATAGTAGTGCTCGCGGGAGGGCGCGTTTTTCTGCACCTGTTTACGGACGATCCGAATGTGGTCTCGATTGGACTGGGTATGATGCGTGTGATCTCACCCAGTTACATTACTTATATTTGTATCGAAATACTTGGCGGGACGACAAGGGGCTGTGGCGACGCGGTTCCGCCTATGCTGATGACCTGTGTCGGCGTCTGCGTGCTGCGTGTGATCTGGAATCTGGTAGTTGTGCCGATGCGCCCGGAGGTCTCCACTGTGGCGTTCAGCTACCCGCTGACATGGACGGTGACATCGGCTCTGTTTATCATTTATTACCTGCGTGGGAAATGGCTCAAACGCTGCAGGGGGATTGTGGAGTAGAATTTCGGGAACAGGATTTGTTGACAGCAAAGGTGGAGAGGGTTGGAGGAAAAAGAAGATGGGAAATTATGTAAACCCTGGCAACGAGGGATTCACCGTAATCAGAAATGGGACATATGTGGATAAGACAGGACTGATTAGATTGGTCAATCAGACAATTGATACGCCGCGCCGCTTGACCTGTATCAGCAGACCACGCCGGTTTGGCAAGTCCTTTGCGGCTCAGATGCTGTGTGCTTACTATGATAAAACCTGCGATTCCGCAGGGCTTTTTGAGGATCTGAAGATTGCTGGTGACGGACAGTATCGGGATTATCTGAATCGGTATGATGTGATCTATCTGGATATGACAGGGGTTATCGGGGAAGCTTCCGGCATGGATATCGTACCTTATATTCAGAGAAATGTCATCCGGGAGCTGACGGAACAGTATCCGCAGCTACGAGTCGTGGAAGGCTTTGCGGCGACACTGGCAAATGCGGTGGCAGTGACAGGAAACAAATTTATCATGCTCATAGACGAGTGGGACGCGCCGATCAGGGAGGCGAATGATCAGCCGGATCTGCAGAGGAAATATATAGAGTTTCTGCGCACGTTGTTCAAAAACAGCGCAATGACGGGGAAAATATTTGCGGCGGCATACATGACTGGCATTCTGCCCATAAAGAAGGACGGATCGCAGTCCGCGATTTCGGATTTCAAAGAGTATACCATGATCAAGCCCAGACAGTTTGGAGCGTATTTTCAATCCTTCTACAATCCCAATTCGGTCATCGAGGCAATCCGCAATGATGATTTTGATTCCTACTGGACACAGACCTCTGCCGCGGAGAGCCTGATGGGCTATATCAGCCTTGATTTTGACGGACTGGGCAGGACGATTGCGGATTTGATCGGCGGTGTGGGGGCGAAGGTGGATACCAATGATTTCGCGAATGACCTGGTGACGTTTCGGGACAGGAACGACGTACTGACATTGTTGATTCATCTGGGATATCTGACTTATGATGAGACAACGCAAAAGGTTTCTATTCCAAACGAGGAGATTCGTCTGGAGTTTACAAGGGCGATTCGGAAAGTAAGACGTGACGATACCATACGGCGGGTGCGGGAGAGCGAGCAGCTTATCGAGGACACCGTTCATGGAAAGGAGGAGGCGGTCGCAAGACAGATCGAGAAGATTCACGAGGAGGAATCCCCGCTGTATTACAATAATGAACAGGCGCTGCGAAGCGTGATCAAACGGGCGTATTTCAGCTATGGAGACGAGTATGTGATGTTTGAGGAGCTGCCTGCAGGTTCCGGCTATGCGGATATCGTATATCTGCCCAAAAAGGATTCTATGTTGCCGGCGCTCGTCATTGAACTGAAATGGAATCAGTCTGCGGAAGGGGCGATCGCGCAAATTCGGAAAAGAAGGTATCCTGAGGCTGTCCGGGGATACGGCGGAGATATTCTCCTGGTAGGGATCAGTTATAATAAGGAGGCGCCAGCAGGGGAGAGAAAGCATCAGTGCAGGATAGAGCGCTATTTGACAAACGAATGACTTATCAGTATAATCATGACAGACACAAAATAACGAAGGGAAGTAACATCGATGGGAGATTACATTTTGAGCTGCTGTTCGACAGCGGATTTGTCAAAAGAACATTTTCACAAAAGAGATATTCAGTACGTCTGTTTTCATTTTACGCTGGGTGACAGGGAATATATGGATGATCTGGGAGAGTCCGTTCCGCCAGCAGAACTTTACCGCAGGATGGTAGCCGGGGAAGATACCAAGACCTCACAGGTCAGTGTCGCGGAGTACGAGGCGCTGTTTGAAAAGAATCTAAAACAAGGAAAAGATATCCTGCATGTGACGCTCTCTACAGGAATTTCCGGCACATACAATTCCGCGTGTGTGGCGCGGGAGAACCTGTCGGAGCGCTACCCGGACAGAAAGATCTATGTGGTGGATTCCCTTGGCGCTTCCAGTGGTTACGGACTGATCATGGAGACGCTTGCAGACCTGCGCGACGCGGGAATGGGAATCGATGAACTGCATCAGTGGATTGAATCGCACAAGCTCGAGCTGCATCACTGGTTCTTCTCGACAGACCTGACATTCTATATCAGGGGCGGCAGGATTTCCAGGACAGCCGGTTTTATCGGTTCTGTCATGGGCATCTGCCCCCTGCTCAATATGGACAATGAGGGAAAGCTGATTCCGCGGGAGAAAATCCGCACGAAGAAAAAAGTCATCAGGCGAATTGTGGATAAGATGGAGGAGAATGCAAGGGACGGACGTGACTATTCCGGAAAGTGCTTTTTAAGCCAGTCCGAATGCATGGAGGACGCAAGGGAAGTGGCGGCTCTTGTGGAGGAGCGGTTTCCGAAGCTGGATGGAAAGGTGCAGATCTTCCCGATCGGCGCGACCATCGGCAGCCACACCGGTCCTGGGACGATCGCGCTGTTTTTCTGGGGCGGGGAGAGAAAAAATTAGATTATTCCGCAAAAACATTCTCGATTTTGATACTCAAAAAGATTGCCTGGAGGGTGTCTTTGTATTCATTATAGACACTTTCCAGCATAGAAAAGCGTACGTCATACGAGTAGTCTGTGTCAAACAAAATATCGCCTCCCACATAAGAAGAACCGTCCTTGCCGGTGCGCTTTTCCTGATAAAATTTTCCTTTCATGCCGCTCAATGTCTCAAAGTCGGTGGGAGCGTCTGTATAGGAATCTCCCACATTAAGGGTTCCGTATTGACCATAAATATCGACGGAGGCATTTTCCTGATTGTTTACCTGAATGACAAAGCCCCAATCAGGTTCGCCCTCGTAAATGGTATAGCTCCAGTTACCCGGCATCTGGAATGAAATGTTTGAAGTCCAACCGTCATTTGGATGAAATGCTTTTGCCACATCCACGGAGGCGGCTGGTGCGGCAAAACCGGATTTCTGGGTTGCCTGTGCAGCGTTATCGGATTTCTGAGTTGCCGGGGCAGGGTTATCCATTTTCGGGGCTGTCTGTGTGGCGTTATCCGTTTTCTGGGGCGTCGATGAAGCGTTATCTGTTTTTGGCGCAGCCTGTGCAGCGTTATCGTTTTGTGACACTGCTGATGTGGTATTTTGCGGTGTTGATTCTGTTGTGGCGGTCTGTTCTGACACAGGTGTCGTTGACGTTTCTGTGGGGACGTTCTCGACGGTTTCCGATAAGACATCCACATCGATCGGTGCCTCTGATGAGGCGGACATGTCCAGTACTGTCGCTGGCGTGTCCTCTGCATCCTGTTTTTCGCACCCACTGATGAGCAGTGCGCCTGCTATTGCAAATACTAAAATTGACATATTTTTTGTTCTCATTGTAAATTCCCCTTTTCTCTTTTTTATGCACACGGGCATTAATGTGAAAAACCATATATGAAAGTTTTTCGCATAGAAATGTGTCATCAAACCAATAAATCGGTTGGCTGACGGGTGCCCAGTGCGCGTTTTCATATACTCACGACAAATGAAATCTGCCGTGAGTAGTATACTGCATATTTTCTGTATGCTGACAGACACAGCCATAAAGTGGCATGTTTCCTCCTCTGAAATATTTGGAAAAAACGTCGGTATGCATTTTTCACGTGTGGCAGATCGGAATATCTACCCTGCCATATATAATCCGTCAAATATGTCCATGACATTTTTCCCTGTTTCTACAACCTCAAAATTTTCCACGTGCAACCAGCCCTGCTGTCCGTCGGCGGTTTCCACGAGAACCCAGTTCCAGTCTGCGGAAGTCTGCACAAACCGCACTGTTTGCGGAGATATTGTAAACGTTTCGCTGCTTCCGATGGCGGAGTGAAGCGGAAGTTCGTCTTTGAGTTCTACCCAGTTTGGATTCCTGAAATCGTATACATCCTGTGGGATTTCTTCTAGTATTCCATTGTCATCAAACTGCCAGCGCACCGTGATCCAGTCCGTCTGTACGACATCCTGCCGGATTGCGCTTGTGATGATTCCATCCGGGCTGATCTCGCACAGCCGGATATCGTCCGCGAAACCGCCGGCTTCGATGATCTGGTTGTTTTGATAGCGGTAAAAGCGGGTGTAGGGATCTCCGCTGGGACCGTCCTCATAGAGCACAAGCAGGATTGACCGCCCGTCAAAGGTGGCAGCCCAGAGCGTGTTTGACAGATTCTCGCTCATGGCTTCCAACCCGGCGTTTCCGATCTGCAGGTGGAAATAAAACAGAGGATCATATTCGTCCCGGGATGTTGTGTTTTCGGGATCATGGGAAGGCTCCAAAATGATTTCTTCCACACTCCCGTTTCCGTCAATATCCAGATAGGCGGTATTCCGTTCCCTGGTGCGGTGCGAGATATTGACCAGCGTGCAGGGGTTCTGCAGCACGGTCTGCGTGGCGCTTTGTCCAAGCTGTTGTTTTTCTGTATTGGTCAGCTGCGCGATGCTTTGGGCGTCCTCGTCGGTGTAGAGCATGATGGTATCCGTGACATCCGGCGTGTTGTAGCGGATAACCGCAATTCCCTCATTGACATAGAAGAAAGCAATTGTTTGGTTTTCACGGATAAACGGCAGGTCGCCAGTCGCGCCGGTGTTCAGATCGATCCAACGGATCGTGTTGTCTGACCAGTCCAGTGCCCCGTCGTAGTAGGACTTATCGGTGCAAAAATACAGTTTATCTTCAAAGACGCACATCTGAGGTTGAGTTCCCGCGAAAATGTTATAAATCTGTTCTTCGCTGCCGTCCTCGCTGACGCGGTAAATCCCACCCCATCTTGCCTGAAAAGTGACACCACTGTCAGTTGTCAGTTCCGCATACACTTCTGTCTGGTCAGGACCGGGACCGTCATCGGAGCCTGCCTCTGTGCCAGGGGCACTGTCTGGTTCTAAATGGTTTGGTTCTTCCGCGCCAGTGGTTACAGGCAGCATTCCGTCTGCAGACGGTGCGAAATCCTGTGCGCTTTGCGGTGTGTCATCTGCGTTTTCTGCCGTTGTCAGAAAGATACCACACGAGGCGACAGATAAAATGACAACGACAGCAGACACGGTTACCATCGGTTTTTTGTATGCGAGGATTCGTTTGATCCGCCCCTTGATGTTGGTCTCGCCAAAGAAGATCGGCGTCGGTCTTTTCCAGTTTTTTCCTGCAGCAAGTGCCAGCAGGGATTCACCGTAATCTTCCTTTTTATCCTCGCCAAGCCGTGCGAGTACCCGCTCATCGCAGGCTTTTTCCAGTTCGCCTTGAAACAGGCGGTACATAAACCACAAAAAAGGATTGAACCAGTGCACGCTGATGACCACAAAGGACACGATTTTCCAGATGTGGTCGAGATAGCGTATATGCATCCGCTCATGCAGCAGGATATGGATTCTCTGCTTTTCTGTCAGGTCAGGAACCAGATAGATCTGCGGCCTGATGATTCCGACGACGCACGGCGAGGAGACGGCATCGGATTCATACACGCCCCTGTAGAGCTTCATGGAGAAGCGCAGTCTGTGTTTTAAACGGATATAGGACACGACCGCCCAGCTCCATAACAGCGCCATACCGACAAGCCATACGCGTGAACCGACGCGGAGAAACGATGCATAAGCCGTCTGTGCCGGCGCGATCTTGCCGTTTTCGCGTTCAAAATAGTAGGCTACGCGGTCTCCTGCTGCGTTGGCGGAGACAGGACTTCCGGCGGCGACAGCCCGCTCAAATTCCGTGCTTCCTTCCAGTGCCCGGTGATAGTCCCCGCGCTCGACCTGGGCGGACAGTGCCGACAGATTACGAAACTGGAACAGGCTCACCGCGGAGGAGAAATGAAATGGTATGATTAATCGCAGTGCAACCAGCCCCCAGAGCATCATGGAAATCCACCTGGGCGCCCGCGCATAATTGATGAGTGCGCAGACCAAAATCACGCCGCAGCCGATCGTCCCGTAAAAGCTTAATTGAAGTACTGTCGCAAACAAAGACTCTAAAGAGATTCCAATAAAAGATTCCGGTGTCATTGGGATTCCTCCTTGTTTTTGTGTCTGTTTTTGCTCCGGCTCCTGTCGATCAGCCGCTGGATCTCGTCTGCGTCCTCGTCGCTTAAAGTTTTTCCTTTTGTAAATGTGGCGATAAAGGCGGGGAGAGAACCGCCAAACGTGTCCGAGACAAACTGTTCGCTCTGTCGTTGGTGGAACTTCTCCTTGGGCATCAGGACGATCACGGTGCCGCCGTCATTTTTAAAGATGCCGCGCTGGCAGAGCCGTTTGAGCATTGTGTAGGTCGTCGTGCGCTTCCAGCCAAACTGCGTTTCGCAGACTTTGACCAGGTCCCCTGTGCTGATGGGGGCGGACTGCCATATGATGTCCGCAAAACGCCCCTCCATCATGCCTAATCTGTTTTCATCCATTGTAAAACTAAAACCTCCTTTTAATGCGCAGGGGCGCACAGATGAAATAGTTGCATACGCAACGTGCGCCCTCGCGCGGGTGTCTAATATCGTTAGACAAATATAGTCTAATACGATTAGACACATAAGTCAAGAGGGAGAAGCATATTTTACGGTATTTCTGGGCAGACTAAATCAACCGCAGATCGCATAAAATCACGAGTTTAGAAATTGTTAATAAAAATTATTAGCACTCTCTATTGACGAGTGCTAATAATTATGTTATAACACATATATAACAAATAAAACAACAGCTTTTCAAAGCTGCGACACATTAAATTATAATTTTAGGAGGAATGCGTTATGTTATTACCAAGTTCAAATGTAATGAATAGTATTTTTGGAGAAAGTTTATTTGATGATTTCTTTGAGGATTTTGCCCGCCCGATGAGGACAGCTTCCCGTTACAATACCTCCACAGGTATCATGAGGACAGATGTCAAGGAAACCAATAACGGCTATGAGCTGGATATCGACCTTCCGGGCTGCAAGAAAGAGAACGTGAAGGCGGAGCTCAAGAACGGATATCTTACCATCAATGCCGAGACGAGCCAGAACAACGACCAGAAGGACGAGAACGGCAAGTATATCCGCCGCGAGAGATATTATGGAACCTGCAGCAGAAGCTTCTATGTCGGCGAGGATATCACACAAGAGGACATCAAGGCGAAATTTGAGGACGGCATCCTGAAAGTATCCGTGCCGAAGAAGGAGGCAAAGCCTGCGGTTGAAGAGAGCCGGTATATTCAGATCGAAGGATAGTTTCTTATAATGAATGACAGGGCAGTGTGCGGCAAGATGTAATGTCTTGCCGCACACTGCCCTGTATGTGGTTTGTCTCTTGTTTCAATTAGTCTTTCGCGGTTCCCTTTTTTCGATATTCTCTGATCGTCTTGTTTCTAAGCGGTATTCACAGACCGATTAGAAGTTCCATGATCAAAATAGTAAAATCCATGTTCTCACCTCTAGTACAGCTTTGCATTAATTCTCGAGTAAATATCACTTGCTATCCGCGCCCTCTGCACGCCTTCAAAGCTAGACGTAGGGTCCACTACGCCGTCGCTTTGAAGGCGCACAGATGACACGAATATCAAGCACTATTTACTTCAAGATTAATGCAACGCTGTACTAGGGGAAGAGTGTGGGGGATACCTGCCGGGTTATTCACTGTACGAACAGTTTTCGAGAAATTCAGTTAATATTGTTTCCAGATCCCCGGCAAAATCTTCCTGACATGTCAGCTCCATACACACTGCGCTGTTTCCATGGACGGCGAAAGCGGACACGCCGCGGGCATAGGGGGTGTTTTCGTCCGGAAAAGTGTATGTTATCATAAGATAAGCCTGTTCATTGTAGACGGTGTCTGCCTCGGCTGAGATCTCGTAATTAGATCTTGCCCTGTCAAGCCATTCGTCCATGTTCTCCTGTGCCTTCTCGGCGCTTGTAAATTCACTTAGCAGCAAATAGAGCTGGGCATCATAGAGGTCAACTGTGTCGCCGTCCGAAATATCGCCGATCAGGGATATTTCAGCAGCGGTTTCATAATAATGCGCATCGTTGTCGGGAATTTGGCTGTTGGCGGGATATTGGTTGATTTTTACGATGATCTTTCCGTCCTGGTTAAAATCAAGATCAAGCTCCAGGTCTTCGCCCAGTGCCGCGAGGGCGTTTTCCAGGGCGTTTACAGTATCTTCCGGGAGAACAGCCTCCCCGACGTAGGCGATCTGGAAATCGGGGGCAGGCTGCCACAGTCCCAGTGCGTTTCCGAGCCAGCTGATGGCAATGCCGATCAGGATAACGCCGCAGAGGACGTACCATTTATAGTAGTACCACCAGTTTTTCCACTTTTCTACCCCATGCAGATGCCTTTGTTTTTCTGATTGTATGAGCCGAATCAGGTTTTCGGAGTTTTCTGTGTTCTCGATATCCTCTAATTCTCCAATTCGCATTTCTATTCCTCCCACATTGTTTTACAGTGTCCTCTATAACTTAAGGAACTGTAAACAAATAACTCATCAATTTGACTTGTCAGGTACTGACATGGCTAAATGTCCATCTGCGGCATCAGATAATCTTGACGTAAGGCATTGCCCTTTATGCCTTTGCCTCCTACGCCTGCAATTATCTTCTTTGCAGCTGAACACTTATACGGCGTCAAATTAACAAGTTATTTATTTACAGTTCCTTAGCCATATCTGTGCCTTCAGATGTGGTTCCCCCGTAGGCGTAGGTGACCGGCAGGCAGATAAGAGGGGGTTTGGCTTTCATGTTTTCCCGCAGGAGGAGTTCGACGCACATCTCGGCCATCTCTGGCAGCGGCTGTACAATGGTGGAGCACATATAGTCCATGTTGCCGAAGTGGCGGATTCCGTCGTAACCGATGACCTGCACGTCCTCGGGGACACGCTGATGCAGGCACTGCAGTGTCCGGATCACCGAGAAGGCGAGGCGGTCTGTCACGCAGAAGATGCCGTCGAAGGACAGTTTTCCGCCGTGCATGTGCTCCTCGAGAAAGGTCTCAAATTCCTCGTAGGGTTCGCTGTCGTCAATTATTTTCATCTCATAATGCAGCCCGCGCGAGAGGCAGCCGTTCTCAAAGCCGGCCTTGCGCTTGTTGGGTTCGTTGGACAGGGAGGAACCGACGCGCAGGAAGGCAACGTTTTTACAGCCAAAATCCGCCAGTTTCTCTGCCGCGAGCTGTCCCCCGGCAAAATTGTCGCTGGCGACGCACGGAATGCCTGTCCCCATGGAGCGGTCGATGGCGACAAAGGGGGTGTTCTCCTCGATGACCAGGTTGGGATTATAAGTCAGCCCGATGATCCCGTCCACTTTGTTCTGCTGTGCCATGGTGACATATTCCTGCTCCAGTGCGGAATCGGAGTCCGTGCAGCACAGCAGCATCCGGTATTTCTGTTTCATCAGTACGATGTTGATATGGTAGGCGAGTGCTGCAAAAAATGGTTCTGTTGTATTTGGGATCAGCACGGCGACCGTGTAGGTTTTGCTTGCCTTCAGCCCTTGTGCATAGCTGTTGACCTGGTAATTTAGCTTCTGAATTGCGTCCTCCACACGAATCTTGTAGGAATCGCCTACGGGCAGCCCGTTGACCACCTTGGACACAGTGCCAAGGGCAACACCGGCCTCGCGGGCAACATCTTTCATTGTGGGGGCGGAAGTTTCTTTTTTCATATGAATAAGTCCCCTTTCGGATATGATAGGAACTGTGCAATTGTCTCTTTCTGCACAGTTTCTTAGAATATGCGGTGTACAATCGGGCAGGAACAGCCTTCCCTGCCTGCCGCGCCTCATGCGCCGCTTTGGCGGCACATTTTCACAGTGTACACAGGTACCCGGAGTAAGGAACTGTAGAAAAATAAGTGACACATCTTGCTTGTCTATTTCTCCAATCTTGCAGGACAAAAAGCCTCGCCGTAGCCCGCTACGTCTACGTTTTTTCTCCTACAATCTTGAAGATATATCCTGCGCAATCTGAGCACTTATTTTCCTGCAATTCCTAAATATGTCATCCGGGGCTGACGGGTGCCCTGCCCGGATGCATGGAGCTGCGCATGAAAAACCATGAAACCGTATGTGGATAATCAGGCTGCGGTACACCGCCTGCTTTTCTGTAATTTACATTATAATCCATAAATATGATTTTGTAAAGATATTTCAATGAAAATTCGCGAAATGTTTCATGAAAATAAAATGCGTAAAAATATACAAAATGAACAACGAAAACTGTATAAAACAGATAAAAAAGGAAATCAACACAATAAATTGTAAAAATTATATTGACTTAAAATAAAGAAAATGATAATGCAACTATAACAGCAAATAACGTTTCATGAAAAGTCCAAATGAAATCATCTGATATAACAAGTTAAGCATTTCATTAATTTCATGAAAATGCATTGATTTGCTGGTGAACAGGAAACTGCTGATAAATAAGTAAGAAACTGCCGCAAATTTTTGGGCGACAGTTCCTTGGGAAGTACAGGTTATTTGTGAACAGCTTCTATATTACACTACGGACAATTCTTAATAATGAAAGGAGAGACAGTATGAGCAAAAAATCGAATACCGGAAATCCGGCCATGGCGGTGTCAGTCAATGTGAAACCGGTACTGGCGCCCGGCAAATCGCTGAAACGACGGATTCTGGACAACTGGCAGCTCTATGCGATGCTCCTGGTGCCTGTCGTGCTGACAGTTATCTACAAGTACATACCAATGTACGGGATTCAGATCGCATTCAGGGATTACAAGGCAAGCCGCGGCATGTGGGGAAGTGAGTGGGTAGGACTGGAATGGTTTGAGCGTTTTTTCACGGCGCCGACATGCGGGCGGATGATCAAGAACACGATACTGCTTAGTTTTTTCAGCCTGCTGTGGAGTTTTCCGATTCCGATCATTCTGGCGCTGATGCTCAACCAGCTGCGGTTCCAGCGCTTTAAGAGGCTGACGCAGACAGTGCTCTACGCACCGCACTTTATTTCAACCATGGTCATCTGCGGTATGATACGGATTTTCCTAAGTCCTTCGGGCGGTCTGGTCAACCTGATCGCGGGCACTTCCATCGATTTTCTGACAGAGGCATCCGCGTTTCGCACCATCTACATCGCCTCCGGCATCTGGCAGGACGCAGGCTGGGGCGTCATCGTCTACATGGCGACACTGGCGAATGTGGACACCTCGCTCTACGAGGCAGCCAAGGTGGACGGCGCATCGATGTTCCAGCGGATTCTGCACATCGATATCCCGGAGCTGACCTCCATCATGGTGCTGAACCTGATCATGAGCGCGGGCGGCCTGATGAATGTCGGATTTGAGAAAGTGTGGCTGCTGCAGACAGATCTGAACAAGGCGACAAGCGATGTCATCGCTGTGTATGTTTACCAACAGGGTATCGAAAACGCCAAGTACAGCTACTCGACAGCGGTGGGATTGTTCAACACGGCGGTGAACATCATTCTGCTGATTGTGGTGAACAAGATCGCCGGCAAGATATCCGAAGACACAAGTTTTGTATAGGAGGTGTGGTATGAGAGCAAAAACAAAATCTGGAAATGCGACAGGATTTTCCGAGAGAACGAGCGATATCATTCTGGTTATCATCTGTGCGGTCGCCCTGTTTATCGTCGCCTATCCGCTTTATTACATACTGATTGCTTCCGTGTCAAACCCGTATGATGTGTACGCGGGCAAGACGTTCCTGTTTCCAAGCCAGTTTACGCTGGACGGATACAAGGCGGTATTTGCGGATTCCCGTATTGTGACGGGGTACTTAAACAGTATTAAATACACGGTTATCGGTACTGTATTTTCGGTGCTGATGCTGTATCTGTCGGCTTATCCGCTCAGTGTGAAGGATTTGCCGGGCAGAAAATTCATCAGCATCTTCTTTATCTTTACGATGTATTTTGGCGGAGGGCTTGTTCCGACCTACCTGGTAGTCAAGGACACGGGGCTGATGAACAGTATGTGGGCGCTCTTTCTGCCGGGCGGCGTCGGTGTCGGCAACATGATTATCATGAGAAATTTCTTTGAGAACAGTATTCCAAAGGAAATGATCGAGGCGGCGGGGATTGACGGCGCATCAAAATGGACGACGTTTTATAAGATTGTAGTACCGCTTAGCCGTTCCATTATGGCGGTTATGGTGGTGTTCAGCATGGTTGCGTACTGGAATGACTGGTTTACGGCACTGATCTATCTGCCTGGCGAGGAGAAGGCTCCGCTGCCGCTGATTTTAAGAAACATATTGATCAAGAGTTCCGCGAGCGCAAGTCAGGCGAGCACGATTTCGGGCGGCTATGCCGAACTGAACAAACTGACAGAGATGATTAAGTTTTCGTCAATTATCGTTGCGGCAGCGCCGATGCTGGTCATTTATCCGTTCGTGCAGAAGTACTTTGAAAAAGGATTTATGGCAGGGGCAGTCAAAGGTTAGCATGAAAAGATTTTCTAAGGCTGTAAAAGACACAGCCTAAGAAAAACTAAGTTTCATGCCGGAAGAACGCAAAGTGCAGCGTTCTTCCGGGCTGTTGGTTATTGAGTTTGTTTTTTATATCATTATATATGGAAAGGAAGGGTATTATTATGAGAAAGACAAGGTTATGGAAAAAGGCGGTTTCCGGTACGCTTGCGGCAGGGCTTGTGGTTTCAATGACGGCGTGTGGCGGTGGAAAGGCGACGGAAACGGTGGAGCCGGGAACAGCCAGCGGTGACACTTCGCAGACGGAGTTTACCGTCATGGGTGGCATGAGTGCGCTGAGTAAGGGGTACGACAACAATGAGGTCTTAAACCAGCTGCAGACAGATGCCGGGGTGAAAATCGAGTGGAACTGCATGAGCGATTCCCTGGCGGAGCAGGTCAACATCAAGATCGCGGGCGACGATCTGCCGGATGCGTTCATGGGCGTCGGCTTCAACAATTATGATCTGACCAACTATGGCGAGGACGGTGTGTTTATCGACCTGACGCCATATCTTACAGAGGAGTATATGCCGAATTTAAGCAAGATCCTTGACGAGAATCCCAATATCCGCAGCGCGATCACGATGAACAATGGCGGCATCTATGGACTTCCCGCAGGCGAGCAGATGGGAACGGCAGGCATCGGAGCTGACAAGGATTACAGCATTTATACGATTCCCCAGTTCTCCATGATCAACAAGGCATGGCTCGATGATCTGGGACTGGAGGTGCCAAAGACGCTCGACGAACTTCACGACGCACTGAAGGCATTCAAGGATAATGACATGAGCGCGAAATATTATGGAAATGACGCGGGCAGCACGATTCCCATGAGCACCGGCTTTGACCAGTGGTGCTGGGGACAGAATATCTTTTACGCGGGATTTGGCTTCACCAACTGGCCAAACGATGTCTGCAACGACCTGGTGCTGCATGATGACGGCAAAGTTGATTTCGTGTGTGCGTCGGACAATTACCGCAATGCGCTCACCTATTTCCATGACTGGTATGCAGAGGGGCTGATGGACATCGAGATGTTCAGCCAGTCCGACACACAGCTCATCTCCAAATGCTCGCAGGGTTATGTCGGCGTCGCGACGTGGTGGTACATAGAGGAAGTGATGGGCGAGTATGCCAAGGACTATGTATTCCTTCCGATTCTCGACGGGCCTGACGGGACACATAACGTGACGGTGCGCACCGGCGGCGGTATCAACAGCGGAAACCTGTGCATCACAAAGGATTGCAAGAGCCCGGCAAACCTGCTGAAGTTCTTTGACAGGTGGTATGATCCCGAGGTAGTGATGCAGCTGCAGTATGGCCCGATCGACACTTATTTCACACAGAAGGACGACAATGGGGTATGGCTGAGCATCACGGACGCGGAGGCGCAGGAAAAGTTTGGAAAGAGTGCGGGCGAGCTCAAGGGTGAATGCGAGGTGTACGGTCCGAAGCTGATCCTGAGCGATTACTACAGCACGACATTCAAGATGGAAGACCGCGCGATTGAGCGTCTGACAGACTTAAACGACTTCTGGATGCCGTATGTGGACAGCGCGGTGACCTATCCGGTGGACTGTGTGTTCACGCAGGAAGAGCTGGACACGATCGACAGATATAAGGCGGATTTCGAGAGCACAGTTTCCGAGCAGGAAGGTCTGTGGCTCAAGGAAGGCGGCCCGACGGACGAGGCATGGGAAAGCTACCTCTCGACATTGAAGGACAACTGCGGTATGGAGAAGCTGCAGGAAGTATACCAGGCAGCGTATGACCGCTATGCGTCGGCAGGCAGTGCGGAATAAAGTGAATGTATAGAATTAATATCGGAGTGGAGACAGTGGTTGTATCTGCTCCGGTATTATACAATGACTGCTGTGTAGCCACAGTCAAGACATGCCCATTTGAACAGGTATAATGTCATCAGATATTGTACATAAGAAACTGTTAAAATATAAAATTACACGAGCTGATGGTCAATTCACAGGCTGTCGGCAGAATGGGGGTTTTTATTATGATGAGTCATATTTTACGGGATGCACGAAAATATGAGGAGACAATGGAGAAGCAGATTGCAGAGGAGGCGCGCCCCGATTTCCACCTGTCCGCGCGTGTGGGGTGGATGAACGATCCGAATGGTTTTTCGTACTATAACGGAAAATACCACATGTTTTACCAGTATCACCCATATGACTGCCACTGGGGACCGATGCACTGGGGACACGCGGTCAGCACAGATCTGCTGCACTGGGAGTATCTTCCGGCAGCGCTCGCTCCCGATGAGCTCTGCGACATGGACGGGTGCTTTTCCGGCAGCGCGCTTACACTGCCAGACGGCAGGCAGCTGCTGATGTACACCGGCGTGGTGAAGGAACGGCAGCGTGGCAGGGAGTCCAGGGAAGTGCAGACACAGTGCCTTGCCGTGGGAGATGGCGTCGACTATGAGAAATATGAGAAGAATCCCGTGTTGGACAAAAAAGATCTGCCGGAAGGCAGCAGCCGGTATGATTTCCGGGACCCCAAGATGTGGCGGAACGAGGACGGCACTTACAGCTGTGTTATAGGCAGCCGGCCGGCTGACGGCAGTGGACAGATTTTATTATATACGAGTCCTGATGCATTCCAGTGGAAATTCAAGAGCGTGCTTATCGCCAACAATAACCGATTCGGAAAAATGTGGGAATGCCCTGATTTCTTCCAGCTGGACGGGAAGTGGGTGCTCCTCACTAGTCCGCAGGATATGCTTCCGCAAGGCTTTGAGTATCACAACGGCAACGGGACGCTCTGCCTGATCGGCGCGTTTGACGAGGAGGCGGGCAGATTTCAGGAAGAGCATGACCAGTCCGTTGATTATGGAATTGATTTTTATGCGCCGCAGACAGTGCTCACGCCGGACGGACGCCGCGTCATGATCGGGTGGATGCAGAACTGGGACACCTGCCAGCAGCGCACGACCGATGTATTGTGGTTCGGGCAGATGAGCCTGCCACGCGAGCTTTCGATTAAAAATGGCAGATTGTATCAGACACCGATCCGCGAGCTCGAGGCATTTCGTTCAAACAGAGTGGCTTATCAGAATGTTGTTTTTTCAGACGGGATGGAACTGGAAGGAATCCGCGGGCGCAGGGTGGACATCGAACTGACGATTCGCCCGGGGGAGGAAGGGAATCTCTATCACAAGTTTGCGCTGCGGTTTGCGCAGAATGAAAAGTACCAGACTTCGCTGAGTTTCCGGCCGAGAGAGTCTATCCTGAAAGTGGACAGGAAGCACTCCGGCTCCAGAAGGGCGATTATCCATCAGCGTCGCAGCAAGGTGAACAGTGTGAATGGAGAGCTGAAACTGAGGGTGATCCTCGACCGGTTCAGCGTTGAGGTGTTTGTCAATGACGGGGAACAGGTTCTTAGCGCGATCCTGTATACGGGGCAGTCTGCGGACGGCATCTCCTTCTTTGCGGATGGCACGGTTTGTATGGATATCGTGAAATACGATTTGATTGTGTGAGAAGGATTGTACAACGATGGTGTGGCAATAGATTGGATTAGGTTGGATTGTATGAAAGCGGATTTTGCAATGAAAAAGGAGGCGGGCTGTTTTGAGTTTCACGGGAATCGTTAGGAAAAAGCGGCTTTGTCTAATGGCTGTCATTTCCATAATTGCTGTTCTGTGTACTGGCTGCAAGGACTCGGGCAGCGATGCGGACAGACTGATGCTCCACCTTTCCTTTGATGAGAAGGGTGGAACAACGGTGGCGGACAGCGCTGGAAAAGCGCAGGACGCCGAGGTGCATTACCTCTATAATAATGCGACGTACATGGAGAACAAGGAACCCGGCTGGCGGGAGAGCGGTGTGGAGGGCGGCTCCCTGCTGTTTGACGGGTGCTCCACCTATGTCGATTACAGTGCGGATGAGGTCTGCGTGGGCGGAGAGGCATTTTCTATTAGCGTGTGGGTTGCGCCGCGGGCTTTCGAGTGGGACGATCCAAATGCCGCGGAAAATGGGACGGAACATCTGACTGCGATTGTCAGTCAGTATGACAAAAATAAAAAACAGGGCATGCTTCTGGGGTATCAGCGGTTTGGAAGGCTTTGCTTTCAGGTCGGGACCGGTGAGGACTGGTTCACGCTCTGGGGCGATGGCGCGAATCTCGAAAAATACCAGTGGAATCTGGTGATAGCGGTTTTTGACGGCGAAAAAGGGGAGATGAACCTGTATCTGAATGGCACAAAAATCGGCTCGGCAGAAGTGCCTGTTGGGGCAGTAGTCAGCCCTGCGGACAGGAAAAAACTGCTGGTAGGGAAAAATAACGACGCGGAGCAGATTGCTGCGGGAACCTACAATATGTTTTGCGGGCTGATGGACGAACTGAAAATTTACCAGGGCGCACTGGACGGGGCGGAAATCACATTCGACGAGATCCCTGAGATTGCCTTTGCGGATATCTGGATGGAAAATATTCTGACGCAGGATATCCACAAGACACAGTATCACGGAGGGCCCTATCAGCACTGGATGAACGAGCCACACGCGCCGTTTTACTATAATGGTATGTATCAACTGTTTTACCAGAATAATATGGTTGGAACGTACTGGCGGAATATCTGCTGGGGGCATCTGGTGAGCGAGGACATGGTGCACTGGAAGCCGGTCCGGGAAGCCATCACGCCGACAGAAAACACGGTTGTCCCTGACGGTGTCTGGTCCGGCGGTGCGGCGATGGACGCAAACGGCGTGCCGGTCCTGTTTTTCACGGCGGGAAATGACAACTATGCAAAGGACGGACTGATCTCGAATCAGAATATCGGCGCGGCGTATCCGGCGGATGTATCCGATCCTGATTTGACAGACTGGATCATCTGTGATAAGCTTGCCATACAACAGACAGAAGGACAGGGAAGGCCCGGCGAATTCCGCGACGCCCATATCTGGAAAGAGTGCGGCATCTGGTGTATGCTTGTGTGCACGGGGAGCATGGAATCAGAGGGCGGAAGCGCTATATTATACGAAACGGAGACACTGGAAGTAAAGTCGGACGGCACGATCGACATGGACTGGAAGTATATGGGGCCTGTCTATGAGATGGAAAATCAGCCAATGACCTACGGCACCAGCTGGGAGCTGCCGATTCTCCTGCCGCTTACCAACGAGGCGGGGACGATTACAAAATATATCTTTATGATCTCTCCCGCGCCCGCAGGTCTCGCCGACAATAAGGTTTATTATTTTATAGGCGACTTCGACGTGGAGACCGGGAAATTTACGCCGGACGAGGAGTTTGACAACAATCCTGCACTGCTTGATTATGGGTGCAATGTATTTACCGGACCGAGTGTGTTTGTCGATCCGCAGAGCGGCGATGTGTGCGTGTTCAGTATCATGCAGGATCAGCGGACAGGAGCCGAGGAAGGCGCAGCCGGGTGGGCGCACTGTGTCGGACTGACCAGGAAGATCTGGCTCAATGACGAGGGCACGGACGTAAAGATGCGTCCCATCGATGCGCTGCAGACACTGGAAGGCACGGTTCTGGCGGACGGTCAAAACCTCACACTGGAGCAGGCGAATGATATGCTGGCAGACGTGAAGGGCGACATGCTCTATATCAGGGCGGCGTTGACAACCAATGATGCAAAGGAGTTTGGCATCTGGTTCAAGTCAAACGGGGATTCCGACAGGACTTCCTATACATACAATATTGAGACAGAAACCATTGCGGGTGACACGCGCAACAAGGGAAGCGCGGCCTCACTGAATCACGTCTCCGGTCCTCTGTCACTGGAAGATGGAAAGCTTTTTATGGATATATATATTGACCGCTCTCTGGTGGAAGGGTTCTTTAATGACACGAAATCGATCTCCATGCGCTCGTACAGTGATTATGATTCACAGGGGATACAGTTGTTTTCGGATGGGAATCTCCAGGTTGAAAGTCTCTATGTAGCGGGAATGCAGTCGATCTACAGTGAATAAGCGGTGGTACAGACATTAATTTGCCCTGCGCGGTCAGTCTTTTCGACCACTAGTACACCTCGAAGAAATAGCTTGTGCAATCTGTATCACTTATTTTTTTACAATTCCAAAATTATGGTAGAGTGTGAATTATAACATGAAGTCACAGCATCAGCTTTGCGGCAGGCTGATGCTGCATTTAAAGAGGAGGAGATGGATCATGAAACAATATGACGTGGTGGCGCTTGGGGAACTGCTGATCGATTTCACGGAAAATGGCACAAGCGGGCAGGGAAATCCGCTGTTTGAGGCCAATCCGGGTGGTGCGCCCTGCAATGTGCTGGCAATGCTCTCGAAACTGGGATGTAAAACAGCCTTTATCGGCAAGGTTGGAAATGATTTCTTCGGAGAGCAGTTAAAGTGCGCGGTCACTGAGGTGGGCATTAACGCAGACGGCCTGCTCATGGACGAGGAAGTCCACACAACGCTTGCGCTTGTACACACATATCCTGACGGCGACAGAGATTTTTCGTTTTACCGGAATCCCGGCGCGGATATGATGTTGCGGGAGACAGAACTTCGGACGGATTTGCTGCAAGGTACAAAGCTGTTTCATTTCGGCACGCTTTCCATGACGGATTTGGAGGTGCGCAATGCGACAAAAAAGGCCATTGAGACTGCAAAGGAAAACGGTGCGGTGATATCCTTTGATCCCAATCTGCGCCCGCCGCTGTGGAGGTCCCTTGAGGACGCGAAGGAGCAGACAGCCTATGGACTTTCGCAGTGTGATATTTTGAAGATATCGGATAATGAAATCCGGTGGTTTACCGGGGAGGAAGATTTTGATGCCGGAATCCGCAGACTGAAGGAGCAGTATGAAATTCCCCTGATCCTGCTCTCCATGGGCAAGGAGGGCAGCAGAGCCTACTACAAGGACCTGCGCGTTGAGGTAAAGCCTTTTTTGCAGGCGGACACGATCGAGACGACAGGAGCAGGAGATACCTTTGGAGCCTGCTGCTTATACCATGTGCTGACGTATGGGCTGGAGAATCTGGATGAACCAAAACTGACACAGATGCTGACTTTCGCGAATGCAGCGGCGTCGATCATCACGACAAGAAAAGGGGCGTTACGCGTGATGCCGTCGAGAGAGGAAGTGGAGGCGCTGATTGTGGAACGCAGTGGAAGATAGGAGGGCGCATTAATTTGATGGGGATTGAAAACGAATAGATCTATACATGAAACAGGGCTGTCGGAAGCGACAGCCCTGTTGACGTTGCTGTTTGGATTTGGGTAAGGTTCAAAGTCTTGCGTTTGAATGACGATTTATGGTATTTATGATCGATAAAGATCGGGTTTGGCCAATTCTGTCCCTTGTTGGAGTGGGGGAAAAGTGATAAAATGATAGAAATACTTGAACATAGTATTTAGATAAAATTTGAATACGATAACAGAAAAAGTGATTGATAATCCTGAATTATCAATCACCTAGTAGCATAAAGGCATCATTCCAAATAGTTTACTCTATTCAGAACGATGCCTTTTCAATCTATAGCTGAAAATCCTTCCTCGGATGCTTCGTAGTAAGAATATCCCTCTGCTTAGACATTGCAACATGCGTATAGATTTCCGTGATATTAATCGAGCTATGCCCCAATATCTCCTGAATATATCGAATATCCACATCAGCCTCCAACAAACTTGTGGCGAAGGTGTGGCGGAACATGTGTGGAGTGATATGCAGGTCGATCGCCGCGAGGGACGTATACCTGTTGATCATTCTGCGGACAGCCTGGTCTGACAGTTCCCTGCCATTCTGGTTTGCAAAAAAGTGCCCGCAGCTTTGTATTTCTGTCTGGAAATCTGCTTTATATCGTTCCAGAATACTGACAACATCATCATTTCCAATCTGGACTTTCCGCTCTTTGGAACCCTTTCCATAGATCAAGATTGTACGGTCATACAGATTTACGCTTTCTACTTCTAGGGAACAGAGCTCGGAAATCCGCATTCCGGTTGCAAAGAGCAACTCAATCACAGCGGCGTCCCTCAGGGCATTGCGTTTCTGGTAGTCTGTCTTTGCATCGGACAACTGTTTGTAGATCGTGGACAGAAATGTTTCAACCGTGTGGAGCGGAATCGTTTTTGGCAGGAGGGCAGGTTCGCGAAATTTTATCTGTATTTTGTTAAAAGGGTTCCGCTCGATCAAATCCCTGTATTCAAAGTAGTGAAAAAGGGCTTTTAACGAGGTGATCTTTCGTTTTACTGTTCTGGGCTTGTATTTCTGGTGAAGTTCCGTAATATAGTCCTCTAGGAGCTTGGGCGTAACCTTCAAAATATCGTCCTGCTGGATATGCCCACAGAACTGGGACAAATCAATCCGGTACGCTCTCAGAGTTTTGGCGTCCAGTCTTTTTTGATTCTGGCAATAGTTCAGATAATCATTTACTTGTGTCTGCAAATTATTCATGTTCAAAATCTCCTTATCTTTTGTATTTCAAGATATATCCTACATGGATTTTCACAGAAATGCACCTGCAATATAAAATACAGTGCCATTTAAGATATGGTGTGTATGCGGTGAAAACGGAATGGAGAGTATCAATTACTAATTGAAAATTCTACAACAAATTAATGGTTTGTTTTTGGAACGGCGTATGTTGTAATTGACACGTTACTTTTCACACCCACACCAAAGTAGTGGGAATCATGCGCCAAAATGCTTGCACTTTAGCATTTTGTGTGCAAAATTTGTTATAATTCACATCTCAGTAACTTATAAGCTGATAAAAACTGACATAGGTGTGAATTGTAACATTGACACAAATAAGATTGAATCATGAATTGACAATGTGTTTCCTGTAGTGGATAATAAAATTAAGATTGTCGCTGTGAATGAATCGGCTTTTGTCTGCAGTGATACTGAAAGCGCGGGTGAGGAGGAACGTGGAATATGTTGATTGAGCATTTTTTAGGGAAAGCAGAGTGCAGGACATGTGAGGCAGTGCGGAATGAATTGGAACAAAAGACAGAAAGCGGATTTAACGAGTTTGTAATCACTTTGGAAGAGTATTATCCTTATATAGTAATGTATGTAAATAACGGTTATGCAAGCCTTAGCTATTACTGGAAGGAAAATGATCCGGGTTATCTGTCCATTGGGCAGGATAATGGTCTGGACTGTGACGGGGATATGGAATTTTGCATGAATAGTGAGTATGAGAAGTTTCTCGTGCCTAATTATGCAGTGATTCCAGTTTTACAGGCAAAAGAGGCTGTCATAAACTTTTTTAATACGCAATCATTGCCAGCAAATGTGGAGTGGGAAGAATTGTAGTATATTGTGAATATGGCAGCGTAAATGATCTGCGAGGAGGGAAAATGTATAACGACTGGTTGAAGCTATACATAGAATGGATTAGGAATGGTTATACCACAAAAGATTTTATCTGTCCTGAATGCGGCAGCAAGAGCGTTGAATGCGTATATGTTGGCAATCCGGCGCTCCGTATTGGATATTTACCCATATGGTGCAACCATTGTAATAAAGGAACACGCATCTGCAGGGTTGAAATACCGCAGGGCGTCCATATGATAGATTTTGAAGATTTGGAAAGCATCCGTAATAGAATCCCTAATTATAAATATGTCGATTGAAACGGACAGGTGATGGCAACAGAAAGAGATGAATTCAGGCGCTATGGGCAAGAGATTGTTACTGAAAGTATATGAGGAACATTTAAAAAGAATCCATCAAAGGGATGAGGCAGAAGAGGAGGATTTGTGTATTGAATCAAAAAGGCTATCCTATTAGGAATTTGTTTGTAGTGACTGAGAAAGAATCCCGGCGTTTTGACGATCTGCGGGATGATTCTTGTATGGAAGCAGTTAAATTTATAAAAATTGGTAAAAGAAGCAGGACATTTGGGAGAGATGAGGGCAAAAAGGCAATATGCCCAGATAAAAACAGGCGATTATACCAATGTTAGTGAGAAAACGATAGAAAATATAAAAAGGATCGTGTTTAATAAACTGACCAATCATAACAGAAATATTGACCAATATGAATATGTTCTTAAAAGAATGTATGGAAAAAGTCACTGGATTGTTGATGAGCGTGGAAAAGTATTAGATACTGGAGGAGCGATTTGGTATAAGCCAGTTAACAGAAAAGAGTATTGCGATGATATGTTTTTTACGAATGAAGAGAGAAAAATCATGGAGAGTCTGTTCTTGTCAATCAATGAGAACGCAAATCAAATATATATTTTAGAATATCCCAATGGGGACAAAATTGAAGCACAGGTAGATACATGTTATGAGACAGATAATGGGCTGGAGATGGAAGATCTGAACTATGAAGAATATCATGCCTGTGCCATGAGGATTGTAAAGGTGATTGAAGATAAAAATGGGAGTTTGAAAGAGGGAAGTCTGATAGAAATTAATTATCATAACTATCCCCAACAGATCTGTTTTGGGAGGAGACGTTAATGAAATTGAAAGAAAAATATATATGATGAAGGCAGTGATAAAATAACAATTTGTTATGAACCCAACCGAAAGCAGGATAATACTGCCATTAAAGATTTTTGTTATGATTATGGTATAAGACTGGAAGACTTTAACATATCAGTGATTATTGGCGAAAATGTAACAAATTGTTCTCATTTGCTGACGGGCTGCAAAAATTTTAACCAACCTGTTATGATGCACAATCGCATTATCAATACATGGGAAATGTTTTCAGGGTGCGAGAAATTTAATCAGCCCATCATACTGCCAGATAGTATTAAGGAACCGTCACGAAATAAAATGTATTATTTCAAGCCTCGTATTATATAGTTCCATGATTCGTTTGGCCCGACTG
>VSNM01000044.1 GCA_009774245.1 Lachnospiraceae bacterium
TGTTCCCCAAGCCGTTCCTCCGTCAGGTTTCCACGCCGGTCATAGAGGTAACTGTATGTTTCCTCCCCCTGTGTCATCGCGGTGAGCTGGTTCATAGCATTGTACTGGTATGCTGCCGCCGTTTTTCCGTCCGTCTGTTTTTCCGTCCTGTTTCCAAGCGCGTCATAGAGATAGTTTTCCGTATTTTCGCCGTCGCTGTATGATGCCAGCCGTCCGAGCGCGTCATAGGTATAGCTCCTGCTGAATGCATATTCCGGTATGGATGACGTGCCTGTATGCGTCGTGATACGTCCGAGTGCGTCATATGTGATCTGCTCGCTGGCGCGTGTGTCCACGCCGAAAAGACGTTCCACTGTTACCGGCCTGTTGTTTTTGTCATAGGTGTACGATACGGTGTTTCCCGGCTGTACTGCCTTTGCCAGGTTTCCTGCGCCATCATAGGTGTAGGATATTGACTGCATTGCCGCGTCGGTTATCTTTTTCAGCCTGTCATTTTTGTCAAATGCAAATGCCGCCCTGCTTCCGTCCGGGTAAACAATGCCCGTCCGCCTGCCCATCGCATCATACTCATAGGAAATCTCCCTTCCCTGCGGGTCTTTCACCTTTGTGAGCCTGCCGGGTGTGTCCCTTGTGAATGATGTCGTGCCCGTCCAGTCCTGCATCTCCACAAGCTGTCCCCTGCTGTTGTAGCGGAACCTCGTCTCCATGTCCGTGCCGTACTGTATCCGGGTGGGCAGGTTGTTGAGGTCGTAGGTTACGACGGTGCGGTTCTGTTCCCCGTCAACGATTTCCGTCATGTTCCCGTTGCCGTCATAGCTGTAGCTGGTCTCCTCGAGCAGCGGGTTGATTTCCTTGATCATGCAGCTGCGTTTGTCATACTGGTAGAGCGTGATACATTCCTTTTCTTCCCCTGCGCCCCTGTATTCCCTGATACAGTTGTTGATGGCATCATACTCAAACGCCGTCCTGTTCCCGAGCGCATCCGTCACTTCCGTAAGATTGCCGTTGCCATCATATGCGTATGCGGTGCTGTTTCCAAGCGCGTCCGTGACTGTGGCAATCCTGCCGTCCGCCGTGTAGGTAAAAGTCGTGCTTTTTCCCATGGCGTCCGTAACGGCTGTCACCTGTCCGATTGCGTCATGCGTGTATGCAGTGATGTTTCCAAGTGCGTCGCGCACTGTCTCTACCTGACCGAGCGCATTATATGTATACTCGATGGTCTCGCCCTCTGCCAGCGTGAGTTTTGTCAGGTTTCCGTTCGGGGAATATTCGCATGATGTGGTATTTTCGTTTGCATCTGTCTGCGTGAGCACCCTGCCCATGGAATCATATGTGTATGCCATGCTGTTGCCGTCCGCATCTGAAATTCCCGTCAGTCTGCCCCTGTTATCATACGTGTACTCTGTCCGGACGCCTTCCTGGTCTGTGACTGCCGCCAGTCTGCCCGATGCCATATACTCCATGGAAACGCCTGCACCATTTTCTGCGGCTGCCTCTGTCAGTCTGTCAAGACTGTCATATGCATATGTCCAGATATTTCCGTTTGCGTCCGTATACCGCGTTACATTTCCTGCCGCATCATAAACGCAGGAGCTGCTGTGTCCTTCCTCATCCGTTATTCCCGTCAGTCTGTCAAGACTGTCATAGGTGTACTGTCTGATGCCGCCTGCCGCATTTGTCTCCTTGGTCAGGTTTCCGTTTCCGTCATACTCATATACGGTTCTTCCGCCGCAGGCGTCCGTCACTGATGAAAGCATTCCCCTGCCGTCATACTCATATATGACAGCGCCGCCTGCCGCATCCGTCACCTTTGTCACGCGGTTATTGGCATCATATTCATACGCCGTCACGTTTCCTAGAGCATCCTCGACTGTGAGACAATTGCCGTTCTTATCATACGTATATTTTGTAACCGCTTCGTTTGGAGCCTTTTCTTCCAGTATGCGTCCCGCGCTGTCATAGGTGTACGTAGTCCGATTCGTTTCCTTATCTTCATGAGAAATGACGTTTCCATCCGCATCATAACCGGCCGTCTCCGTATTTCCGCAGGAATCCTCGACAGACGCGAGCCTGCCCAACACATCGTAGGCAAATTTTACAGTCTCCTCCTCCCTCGTGATGGAGAGCAGTCTGTCTTCCTTGTCATAGCTGTACGTTGTGACAATGCCTTCCTCGTCTGTCATGGACAGTATGTTCCCATTGCCATCATACGTATATTCTACCGTATTTCCAAGGGCATCCGTTACTTTCGTGACATTGCCGGCATTGTCATAGCGGTATGCCGTCAGGCGTCCTTTTTCGTCTGTCACACCCGTTACCTGTCCCATGACATCATACGCGTAGCTGATTTCCCCGCCTGCAGCATTCCTTATAACAGTGAGCCTGTCCGCGTCGTCAAAGGTATAACTGGTAGTGTTTCCGTTCTTATCCGTATAGGATGTCACGCTGCCCCACTGGTTATATTGATAGGATGTCCGGTACTCCATTGCATCCTGCTCTGTCGCAAGATTTCCCTCGTCATCATAGGTAAAGGTCCGGACATTCCCCATGGCATCCGTGACGGATACGAGCTGCCCCGCTTCATTATAGGCAAACTGCTGTGTGCCGCCCATCCTGTCCGTAACACTCGTACAGCTTCCGTTCGCGTCATAGCTGTAAAGGATTTCCCCATCGGCGTCTGATACCCTTAACAGGTCTCCGTCTTTTGAATAGGTGTATTCGATGGTATGTCCTGCAGGAGATGTGTAGGATGTCAGGCGTCCTGCATCATCGTGCACATACTGATACTTGTTTCCCAGACAATCCGATGCCTCCTGCAGATGATTCTTTTCATCATACGTATAAGTCCAGAGAGAGCCATTCCTGTCAGTGTAGGCAGTAAGGTTGTCATGATCGTCATATTCATAGCTGGAAATATTTCCGTTCTCGTCTGTCGTGGATGTCAGATTATTTCTGTCATCATATGTATAATGCGCTTCCGTATTATCTCTATTTTTGACAGATAGCGGCTGGTTGTTTTCATTATAGCTGACCGCTTCTTCCGTACTATCGGGGTACATTATTTTGGTCATGCGCCCCCTGCTGTCATATTCCATGTTCGTGACATTTCCAAACACATCGGTCTGCTCTATGAGCCTGCCGCTGTCATCGAACCTGTTATGAATACCGGTCTTGGAATTCCTTATATCTGTAATATTTCCATCCATGTCGTAAGTATATCTTGTAAAATACCTATCGCCTGTGTAGAAATATGTCTCCTGTGCTTCCTCGTCATAGACAACCCTGTTTTCTACCCTGCCTGTCATGGTCTGTCTGACAATCCGCTGCTTTTCGTCATACGTGTTGACCAGATAACCTGCGCCCGTAAAATCAGAAATGGTAAGAATGTTTCCGGAATTGTCATACGTAAAGCTGATGCTCTCACCGGCTGCATTTCTTATCGCCACAAGACACCGATCCTTATACAGCAGGCTTATTTCATTCCCCGTCTCGTCCGCTACCTTCGTGATATAGCCATTCTGATAGGTAAATACCAGCTTCTCGCCATGCCGTCCGGCAATTTCCAGTATCTTTCCATCCGTATCTGTCCGGACACGGTACTCTGTCAGGCCATCCTCTTTTATAGAAACAAGCTGGCTGCTGTGGTCAAAGTGGTATTCTGTGCCATCTATGTCTGTCACATAATAGTCAGAATTTTCGTCGCATCCGAGACTATATGTGGACTTCATGCCTTCCGCCAGGCAGTACTGATGTTCACCCGCTTTGTAAAATGAAATGATACTGCCGTCAGGAGTCTCAAAATATATATATGTATCATCTGCGTACAGCATATAATTGAAGGAGTGCGTCCATTTTTTCCCCATCTTTTCATATCGGCCGCTGCGCTGTGATTCATACATGGGCACAAATTCAAGGTTGTCCCTGCCGTTTCTCGCAAGCCATGTATGCTGCCACATAAATGCGCCCGTCACGACATTTACAGGATCAAGCTCTGTGTGCGCCTGCCTTCCGCCGGGATATTTCTTCTTTGGTCTTCGTGGCGGAATACTGGTTTCCTTCTTGTACTGTGGTTCCGGATAAGTCTTGATCTTTTGCTCTGTGCCATATCTGCTCGAACCATCTGCATTGTTACAGCGCACTGTATAAGTATGCTCTGTGCCGGGCGTCAACCCCTCTATCTCCATTGAGGTGTCTGTTGTCCTGTGCGGTGTCCCGTCGAACAATACATCATAGCTTTCGGCCCCGTCTACTGCCGGCCAGCTTATGGCAATTTTCTTCTTTGATGCAGATGCATGCGGGGAGGATGGCGCTTTGGGCGTTGTCCTGACTTTTTTGGATGCACTTGGCTTACTGCTTCCTCCTGCATTCCTGGCACTGACACTGACATCATGATCTGTATTTGGAGAAAGTCCGCCTACCTTATGAGAATTGCCTGATGCGCTGTATTTCTTACCGTCTACATCCACATCATATCCATCAGCGCCATCAGATGAATCCCAGCTGAGATCCATCGAATCCTCATCAGTCGATGCCTTCAGGCCTGACGGCGATTTTGGCGCTGTATGCGCTGTCTTTTCCGGGCTGTACGCACTGGAGCCGTCTGCATTCTTTGCGCGCACCTTATATGGATACTTTGTGTTCGGTTTCAGCCCTGTCACCTTCTTGCTGGTTCCAGTCTCGTTACTTATCGCTCCATTAAAATTTAGTTCATAGCCTGTCGCACCGCTGACTGCATCCCACTTTAATTCTACTTCAGTATCGGAATTTTTTGAAGTGATGTTGGCCGGCGCCTTGGGTGCTGTCGTCACTATCCGTTCAGGACTGTAGTTTCCTGCTCCATATGCATTTTTTGCCCTGACCTTGAACCTGTACCCGGTATTTGCGTTCAGACCTGTAAAGGTTCTGCCCGGCGACGACTGGCTATAGGTATTTCCGTTAAACACCAGGTCATAACCCATCGCATTGCTAATTGCATTCCATCCAATAGTTACAGAATTATCTGAGGATTTTTTTGTTATACCAGATGGCACAGCCGGAGTGAGTGACTGTGTGGACACAGAGCGTTCATAACAATATGATCCTATGCCATCTACGCCTTTGCTGCATACTTTATACCGATATACCGTATTTTGCTGTAATCCACTGACCGTGAGCGACGTATTATTGTTTCCATTTACATTGTAATCCTTATTATTGAAATGTACAATATACCCTGTCGCTTCTGTCATCCTGTTCCAGCTTATTGTCACTGCATTTGCAGTACTTGTCGTCCGGATGCCTGAGGGTGATTGGGGCGCCGTCGTTACGGTTTGCTCCGCGCTGTAAGTACCTGCCCCGTCTGCATTCTTCCCCCGCACCTGATATTTATATTTTCTGCCACCGGTAAGTCCTGTCAGTGTCCTGCTATTTGTAGTCTGGCTATATACTCTTCCGTCAAATTTCAGATCATAACCAGTTGCATTTGGTGTCGTGTTCCAGCTGATCGTTACGGAATTATCGGTTGCCGTCTGACGTATGCCTGTAGGCACTACCGGAAGCACCGCCTGTGTTTTTATCGATCTGCTACTGCCATACGCACCTGCTCCGTCCGCGTTTTTGCAGCACATCTTGTAACTGTATGTTGTCTTCGGATTCAGTCCGCTCACTGTATACGATGTGACTCCCGCCCCTGTATGGTAATCCTTATTGTTGATATTGAGAATATACCCTGTAGCGCCTGTTACATTATTCCAGCTTACAGTCACCGTATCTGCCGTGCTTACTGCGCTGATGCTTGTCGGTGCCTTCGGCGCTGTCGTCACTGTCTGCTCTGTACTATATGCACCTGCCCCATCGGAATTCTTTGCCCGTACCTGATACTTATATCCTGTGTTGCTTCCAAGACTCGTAATGGTTTTACTGTTTGCTGTCTGGCTATAAATTCTCCTGTTAAATTTCAGATCATAACCGGTTGCGTTTGCTGTCGTGTTCCAACTGATTGTTACAGAATTATCAGTTGCCGTCTGATGTATGCCTGTAGGAACCGCCGGAAGCACTGCCTGTGTTTTTATCGATCTGCTAGTGCCATACGCACCTGCTCCGTCCGCGTTTTTGCAACACATCTTGTAACTGTATGTTGTCTTCGGATTCAGTCCGCTCACTGTATACGATGTGACTCCTGCTCCTATATGGTAATCTCTGTTGTTGATATTGAGAATATACCCTGTAGCGCCTGTTACATTGTTCCAGCTCACAGTCACTGTATTTTCCGTGCTCACCGCACTGATACTTGTCGGTGCTTTTGGCGCTGTCGTCACCGTCTGTTCCGCACTATATGCACTTAACCCATAAGAATTCTTCGCCCGTACCCGATACTTATATCCTGTGTTGGCGTTAAGACCTGTGAAGGTCTTGCTGGTTGTTGTTACATTATACACCCTTCCACCGAACATTAGATCATAACTGGCTGCATTACTTATAGCGTTCCAACTGATTGTTACAGAGGTGTCTGTAGATTTCTTTGTTATACCTGAAGGCATCGCCGGCACCTGGGCCAGAGTCGTTACCTGACGCTCTGTGCTATAAGCGCTAATCCCATCTGCATTTTTGCAGCAGATCTTATATCTATAGGTGGTTTTAGGCTGTAATGAACTGACTGTAAGTGAGGTACTGCCCGAACCTGCATTATAGTCCTTGCCATTAAATATTATTCCATAACCTGTTGCTCCTGCCACGCTTCCCCAGTTTATCGTCACTGATTTGGGAGCTGCTGTCGCACTGATGCTTGTTGGCGCCTTTGGCGCTGTCGTCACCGTCTGCTCTGTACTGTACTGGCTTGTCCCTTGGGAATTTTTTGCACGCACCTGATATTTATACCCCGTGTTTGCAGAAAGTCCGGTAATTTCTTTGCTTGTTCCTGTAAGGCTGTATACCGTTCCGTTAAATCTGAGATCATAGCCTGTCGCACCACTGACCGCGGACCAGCCGATCACTGCCGAACTGTCTGTTGATCTTTTTGTGGTGCCGGACGGCACTTGTGGCAACTGCGGAGATGATGCTGCCTGTGTCTTTATACTTTGTACAAAGCTGAAAGAACCCGCGCCGTCCGAATTATTGCAGCATATCTTATAATTATATGTAGTATTGGAGTTGAGCTTATCTATAGTCAGGGATGTGGTTCCCCCCGACACCACATGATTCCTGTTATTGAAGTTAACTGTATAGAGACCTGCTCCTGCCACCATGTTCCACTTTATTGTTACTGCATTTTTTGTGCTTGTTGCGCTGATATTCGTAGGCGGTTTCGGCGCTGTGGTCACCGTCTGCTCTGTACTGTATGCACTCGTTCCATTGGCATTTTTTGCCCGAATCCGGAACCGGAACGCAACATTAGAGCCAAGGCCCGAAAACGTCTGACTTGATCCTGTAAGGCTGTATGTACTTCCATTGAATATCAAATCATAGCCCGTCGCATTGGGAACAGGATTCCAGCTGATCGTCACCGATGTGTCAGTTGATTTCTTCGTGATTCCGGCAGGCACCCCTGGAATTACCTGCTTTGTCGTGACAGTCTGCGTTGGGCTGTATTGACCTGTAACATTGCTATTTTTTGCCCGAACTGCATATGTATGCGTCGAATTTGGTGCAAGGCCTGTAAATGTATAATTTGTCCGCTTTGTGTTATACACTCTGCCGTCAAACAAGATATCATAACTCAATGCACCAGTTACAGAACTGAAAGTCAGACTAATCGAGGTCGTTCCTACAGTTGCCTTTATATTGGTCGGAACGGTTAAGTTCCTTGCATAGAAGTCGGCTGGTACGGTCAGCTTTATCTCTTTGGAACCCAGCAGGGAGCCACCTTTTCCTTTTGCCCATACTGTAATTCGGTATACACCACCAGGAATTACCTTATTCCTGGAAACACAACTTGTCGCAGTCGTCACCTCGTCATGAAGGACACTGCTGTCTGCCACGAGAACGAGACGCACCAGGTAATGATCCAGATTCGCTACACTAGACCACGTACATGATATTGTTCCATCATTATTCAATGTGGCTGTGACATTAAAATTATCACTCATTTGATTCTCTCCTTTTTATTTCATATTTGACCAGTCAATTAATAAAAAGGATAAGATCTCAAAAATGTAAACAAAAAAACCTTGCAAAGTTTTCTCTACAAGGTTTTTAGCTGCAGGAGATGGGACTTGAACCCACACGGTATTGCTACCACAGGCACCTGAAGCCTGCGCGTCTGCCAATTCCGCCACTCCTGCGAACAAGATATATCTTACCGTATTTTGGTTCAAATGTCAACTATATTTTCAAAAAAATTTATTTTTTGTTTTTTCATGGAAATATATGTACGAATATGGTAAAATAACCACATTGGACAATTTCAGCAACAGGAAACCCAAGGCTGAACTGTTACCAATTTCATGATTGTACATAACAGAACTGTTGACAAGCGAGGTTATTGCAGATGGTTTATCATGATATTATGGATCTCACACATTTGAAATGGACTTTATCCAGAAACTCATCCGGTACGGCGGGAAGCTTTCTGAAATCATATGAACAGTCCGACGGGATAAAATACTACTATAAATTATCAAATTTTGATACAGTCAGAGGATTCTATGGTCACGAGTGCCTGAATGAAATCATAGCGCAAAACATTGCTGCCGCATTGCATATACCCCATCTTGAGTATGATCTCATTTGCGCGGACGTGAAAATAGATCACCAACACTACCGGACATGGCTTACAAGATCAGCAGATTTAAAAAGGCCGGTGAGCACAAATTGGCATTCGAAACATATTACGAGATCAATAAAAATCCTGATGAGGATGTCTGGATATTTATTGAGCGCAATCAGTTAACACAGTATTTCTATAACATTTTCATACTGGACTATCTGATCTGCAACCGCGACCGTCATGGCGCAAACATCGAAGTCCTTGAGAAAAAAGGCGTATACCACATGGCGCCTGTATTTGACAATGGATTGTCACTGCTGTTTTCCTGTTACAACGATGGCATGGCAATGGAAAACTTTGACCGGCTCAAGGACGGTCCTGTCAACAACTTTGCAGGAACCATGTCGCTTACAGAGAACCTGAAAACCGTTCCAAAGGAAATGATCGCTGCGGTTAAAACGATTGATTTAGGTGAAACGATCATTTTCAGGGGCATGGAAACATTAAGACAGTCTGCAGACACGGCTGTTCCCCGACAGTACTGGAACTGTGTACGGGATATGATTGGGGAAAGAAGGGATCACATTGCGAAGATTTTTGATTAAAGAGGACAATGACCTCTCAACAGGGCAGAATGAATATGCTATCCTTTCTTACGATGAAGAAACAGACAAGTACCATATCTCCATTCCCCCGTCCGTTAACCCCGACGATTTGCCGGCCATTCCGGGAATTTTGGCCAGAAAGGGAATCAGGGAAATCGATGATAAATGGGCACGGCGTTTCGTCAAAGAGCGCGTCGTGCCTCCCGACCGTCAAAATATCGGCATGATATTAAGAGAGGTTGGCATGGGATATTACAGTGAATTTCCACTGCTTGTCTACACAAGCGGAAGATGTTCGATGGACGATTTCTTTATTGAAGAAATCATAGAAATTTGAAGATCTTAAAAAAAACTGTTGACATATCTGCAATATAGTGATATCATATATTTTGTTGATGCGCGAAATATTCACTTTATCGTGAGTCTGCGTCAAATGCGGAAGTGCTGGAATTGGCAGACAGGCAAGACTAAGGATCTTGTGTCGGTAACGACGTGTGGGTTCAAGTCCCATCTTCCGCAGTTAACCCTGGTAAATTCAAAATTTACCAGGGTTTTTTCTTTCTAAAAAAATGACTGATATACATAGGATTTATAGCAGCTCGTCAGACTACTTTCTCCAAATCAGATAGTCTAATAACAGAAAACTGAAAAGTATCATGAAACTGAAAAGAATCATGCGTAGGAAAGGATAGATTTGAAATCATGAGATTTGAACCGATTGAAATAAAAGATAACCAGAACAGAACTATAGTGCTGCGCCATGCAGCACCGTCTGACGCAGATCATTTGATAGAATATCTGAAAGTCACAACAGCCGAGACACCATATCTGATTCGGGAGCCTGATGAAATAACGATTACACATGAGCAGGAAGTATCCTTTATAAACAAATGTCTGGATTCAGACAAATCGTTGCTGCTAATTGCGACATTAAATGAGAGACATATTGGTAACTGTTCTCTGAATCCGATCAGCAGCTACAGGCGATACGCTCACAGATGCGAGGTTGCCATTGCTTTATATCAGGAATTTTGTGGCTGTGGTATCGGGAGAATCATGCTCGAGCATGTACTGAAAACCGCAAAGGAATCAGGCTTTGAGCAGGCAGAGCTTGAAGTGATATCTGACAATAAACGTGCAATTGCCCTGTATGAAAAACTCGGCTTTCGGAAATATGGTTCCTTTCCCGACAACATGAAATATGCCGATGGCTCTTATGCATCGGCAGACTGGATGATGAAAAAACTATAAAAATCGAAAAAGGAAGTGCAAAATCTGCACTCCCTGAGAACTGCCTACAGTGTCTTATTTACGCAACAACATACTTCTCAAGCTTTGACATAAGCTCTGCTCTCTCTTCCATCTCAGCATGAATATCAAGAAGCAGCGGCTTCCTGCAGTCGCAGCTCAATATGCCAAGAAGTGATTTTGCATCAAGATATGTATTCCTGCCACTAATCAGATCGATATCATATGGTGCACTCCTTGTGATATCAATAAAATCCCGAACCTTGTCTACCGAATCAAGCAAAACTTTCACTCCCATGATTAACTCCTTTTCCTTTTCCCCATCGATCTGGGTTTCTCTCTATACACCATTTCCTGTGACAGCCAGTCCGCTGTCGCCTCTCCTATTATCGCTTATCTTCGTCCTATGTGCAAGTCTTTACTTCTTTTTCTCTCTTTTACTGCATATTAGACTATATTCGCATCGTATTTTTGTGCAATACTGCTACATAGTCAATTTCTTCCAATTCAGTATCTATTTCCCATCACCATTTTTGCACCTTTTTGCATGTTTATGCTTTTCGTTTTTGATTTCGTTTTGCCCGTTCGGTCCTTCTCATGCAAAATCAACTGTTCTGCATCATCCTATAAGTATTTTTTCAGCTCTGCAATCACCGCATCATACTCAGTGTCAGTCAATGTTTTTCTCTTCGGGTCCATGGCAAATGTGCCACCCCACTCGAACTCGTCCTCCTTATATTTGGGAACCAGGTGGAAATGAAGATGATGTCCTGTGTCACCGTAGGCGCCATAGTTCACCTTGTCCGGCGAGAACGCCTTGTGAATCGCCTCCGCAACATGATTCACATCTTGGAAAAATGCATTGCGCTCCTCCTCGGAGAGCTCGGTCATCTCACTCACATGATGCTTACTCGCGACGATCACCCTTCCCTTATGACTCTGTTCCCTAAACAAATACACCTTTGATGCGTCCAGCTCGCAGATCTTGATGCCGAACTTGTCTACCAGTTCGCCCTCCACACAATACGCACAATTCTTATCTACCATAATCATATGCCTCCTTGATTTCATTTATACTGCTTGTTTTTTAATTTTTCGAAATGACGCTGCAAAAGTTCGACAACAGCATCTTTATCCTCCAGCTTGTCCAGTATCACACAGGAGCCAAACACATCGTCATACTGGAAGATCAGCTTGTACGGATCACCTTTAATCATAAACTGAGCATCCCCCTCATAGGGCTGAAACGCTTCCTTTCCCATCTCCTCCGCAACACTCTGCACGAGCAGCCGAATCGGCTCTGATGCCCAGCCGTCTGTGTCCAGGACAATCCAGCCGTCCTCCTCTGTAATCATGTTAATCCTGTATAACATTTCCATCACTCCTTCATATATCTGTTCTGCCAAACCCAGATATTGCTTAAGAACCATCAAAAAACAGGCCTGCGCTCAAAGAGGCATCACATACCACGTGATGCCTCATCCTGATTTCTTTTTGCCCTGTGTTCCTTATTTCTGTACCAGATGAATCGCAAATCCGCCGATCTCTTCGTCCAGATAAATCGCCGTAAGCTTTCCGTTCTTGACAACTGCGGAATCCTCGATAAACTTCACATTCTTCACAGACTCAAGGTAATTCTTTGCGCGTGCCACACTGTTTGTGCCAATCGCGATATGACCGTTCGCACCGCGTCCGATCTTCTTCATGGCCTCAACCTCAATCCCCGCAAAGATCGAGCTGTTTCCTACCTTCTTGGTAAAGCCGAACAGTTCATCATATCTTGATGCCACTGCGTCCGCTGCAGCCTCGTCCTCGCAGTTTACACCGACATGTCTGAGCTCAAAGCCCAGCATCGTGCGCACAGCCTCCTCCGTGAGCGCCTGAATCTCATCGTACTTTCCTGCCGCCACAAGATCTTTCTTTACCATCCACGAACCGCCGCACGCAATGATCTTGTCAAACGCAAGATATTCACAGATATTCTTCGCAGAGATACCGCCTGTCGGCATAAACTTCATCTGCGTATAGGGAGCCGCCATGGACTTGATCATGTTTAACCCGCCTGCAGCCTCTGCTGGGAAGAACTTCACCACATCAAGACCAAGCTCGATCGCCTGCTCCACATCGGAAGGATTCGATGTGCCCGGTGTTACGGGAATGCCCTTGTCAACACAGTATTTTACAACCTTCGGATTCAGTCCCGGGCTGACAATGAATTTTGCGCCCGCGTTCACTGCACGGTCAACCTGCTCTGTCGTGAGGACGGTGCCTGCACCGACCAGCATCTCCGGGAACTCACTTGCCATGATCCGGATTGACTCCTCTGCAGCAGCCGTCCTGAACGTAACTTCCGCACAGGGAAGACCACCTTTGACAAGTGCCTCCGCCAAGGGTTTTGCGTCTTTTGCATCGTCCAGCACTACAACTGGTACAATACCGATTTTACTGATTTTCTCTAATACTTCGTTCATATTTTCCCTCACTTTTATTTCATTCGATTTATAATCCTATACCCTTCGCGCCACTCAGAAGAACGCCTGCCCCTGGCGTTCTTCTGGCATGAAGCTTTAGAATTTCTTAGCCTGCGTCCTTTGCAGGGTTAGAAATTCTCTTCATGCTTATTTCGGTTGTTTTCCGATATATGCCAGGATACCGCCATCAACATAGAGTATATGTCCATTGACACCATTTGATGCCTCTGATGCCAAAAATACTGCCGGTCCGCCCAGTTCATCCGGCTGCAGCCATCTGTTCGCCGGTGTCTTGGCACAGATAAAGGTATCAAACGGGTGCCTGCTGCCGTCCGGCTGTCTCTCACGCAGAGGAGCTGTCTGCGGTGTCTCAATATAGCCCGGCCCGATACCGTTGCACTGGATATTAAACTCACCATACTCAGAGCAGATATTCTTTGTGAGCATCTTTAATCCGCCCTTAGCCGCCGCATACGCAGATACAGTCTCGCGGCCAAGCTCCGACATCATAGAACATATGTTTATAATCTTGCCGTGTCCCTTCTTAATCATGGACGGAATCACTGCCTTTGACACGATAAACGGCGCATTCAGATCCACGTCGATCACCTGCCTGAACTCTGCGGCTGTCATCTCACACATCGGGATTCTCTTGATGATACCTGCGTTGTTTACAAGAATATCGATCACGCCGACTTCCTTCTCGATCTTAGCCACCAGCTCATTCACCGCATCCTCATTGGTAACATCACATACATATCCGTGAGCCTCAATGCCCTCCTCCTTGTACGCTGCAAGTCCCTTGTCCACAAGCTCCTGCTTGATATCATTAAATACGATCGTCGCTCCCGCGTTTGCCATCGCCTTTGCGATCGCAAAACCAATACCATAAGACGCACCAGTCACCAGTGCGATCTTGCCTTCGAGTGAAAATGGATTTGTGTTTACCATTTTTTTGTTCCTCCTAAATATTCTTAAAATTTTTAAATTCGTTTTTTTATCGCTGTACCCTGCCTGACGCGTCGCCGCCTGCGAGCGTCTCAACCTCTTTCCTTGACACTAAGTTGAAATCGCCGGGAATCGTATGCTTGAGCGCAGATGCCGCCACACCAAACTCCAGTGCCGCCTTGAAATCCTTACCGTCGAGCAGTCCGCAGATCACGCCGCCCGCAAAGGAATCGCCGCCACCGACACGGTCAACGATCGGGTGGATACTGTACTCTTTTGAATGATAAAATTCCTTCGTGTCCCTTGAATAAATACATGCCGACCAGCCGTTGTCGGAAGCGGAATGGCTTACCCTGAGCGAAGAAATGCAGTACTCAAAATTGTAGTCCGCAACCATCTGCTCAAAGATTGACTTATATCCCGCAAGCTCGAGATCTCCGCTTGTCACGTCTGTATTGCCCGGCTTGTAGCCCAGTACCAGTTCCGCGTCCTCCTCGTTTCCGATGCAGACATCGACATACTGCATCAGGTTCTTCATAACCTTCTGCGCCTTCTCGGAAGACCATAATTTCTTTCTGAAATTCAGGTCGACAGAAACCTTGACACCGTGCTTCTTAGCCGCCTTTAAAGCCTCCTCTGTCAGCACTGCAGCCGCGTCAGACACAGCCGGTGTGATTCCTGTGAAATGGAACCAGTCGACACCCTCAAAGATCTTGTCAAAGTCAAAGTCCGCCGCTGTCGCTGTGGAGATCGAGGAGTGCGCCCTGTCATACACAACCTTGGAAGGCCGCATCGCAGAGCCGGACTCCAGATAGTAAATCCCAAGCCGCTCGCCGCATTTTGCGATGTTCGCCGTGCCGACGCCGTATTTTCTCAAAGCGGCGATCGCGCACTCGCCCAGCTCGTTGTCGGGAACCGCTGTCACAAAGCTCGCATCATGCCCATAGTTTGCCAGCGATACAGCCACATTAGCCTCGCCGCCGCCATAGTTGATGTCAAACTCGTCTGCCTGGATAAACTTCTCGTTGTTGGGTGTGGAAAGTCTTAACATAATCTCACCCATTGTAACTACTTTTTTTGCCATGATCATAATTCCTCCATTTTATTGTTCTCATGATATTTTTATTTATATACTTATCTAGTGCACAAAAACGATTCATTACCGCCATATCAGAGCGTTACACCCTGCTTAAAGATCGCCATATCGTGGAATCCCGCAAGTTCGCTCTTGACTTCCTTGCCGGAAGCGACCGCTACCACCTCGTCGAACAGTCTCTGTCCCGCATCGTCCAGGCTCTCTCCCTCCGCGACAACTCCCGCATTAAAGTCAATCCAGTTGTCCTTCTTGCCCGCAAGCCTTGAATTGCTGGAAATCTTCATCGTGGGAACAGGACATGCAAACGGTGTGCCGCGCCCTGTTGTGAACAGCACGATATGGGCACCACTGGCCGCAAGCGCCGTCGAAGCCACAAGGTCATTGCCGGGAGCGCTCAACAGGTTCAATCCCGGTGTTCCCACCATCTCACCATACGCAAGCACGCCCTTCACAATCGCGCTTCCCGACTTCTGTGTGCAGCCAAGCGACTTGTCCTCCAGTGTGGAAATCCCGCCCTTTTTGTTGCCTGGTGAAGGATTTTCATATATTGTTTGGTTATGACTCTTGAAATAGTTCTTAAAATTATTGATCAGATCAACCGTCTTGCCAAACAATTCCTCATTCGCACAACGGTTCATCAGAATCGTCTCCGCACCGAACATCTCCGGTACTTCCGTGAGAATGGTTGTCCCCTTCTTGCTGATTAATATGTCAGAAAAACGTCCAACAGCAGGGTTTGCCGTTATTCCGGAAAATCCGTCGCTGCCGCCGCACTTCATGCCCACAACCAGTTTGGAAACGCTGACCGGCTCACGCTGAAACTGCGACGCATACTCCGCCAGTCCCTTCACGATCTCGACACCCTCGGCAATCTCGTCGTCGCTCTCCTGCGCCACAAGGAATTTCACCCTGTCCGTATCAATCTCGCCCATATATCCCTTCAACACATCGATATTGCTGTTCTCGCAGCCAAGTCCCAGTACCAGCACGCCGCCCGCGTTCGGGTGATTGATCAGATTGGCGAGAATCTGTCTGGTGTGTTCCTGATCGTCACCCATCTGTGAACATCCGTAAGGGTGCGGAAAGGCGCATACCGCTTCGATATTTTCACGCACAAGCCCCTTCGAGAGCTCCGCGATCCTGCTTGCCACATTGTTGACACAGCCAACTGTCGGAATAATCCAGATCTCATTTCTGACGCCAACCTTGCCGTTTTTACGGTTATATCCCATAAAAGTGACATCTTCTGTAAACTTTTCCTCGGCAAAATCCGGCTTGTAACTGTACTCGAGCAAATCCCCCAATCCAGTCTTTAAATTGTGCGTGTGAATCCACTCGCCTTTTTTTACCGCGGCCGTTGTATTTCCAATGCGGAAGCCGTACTTGATCACCGGCGTTCCCTCTGCCAGATCTGCAAGCGCAAACTTATGCCCCGCCGGAACCTCCAACGTGGTCGTCACATCAGCACCGCCTACGTTCACAGTTGTTCCCGAAGGAATCACGTCCAGCGCCACAGCCACATTATCATTTTCATGAATTTTTATAAAATTTGTCATCTCTATATCCTTATCCAATATTCAAATCAAAAATTCTTTTCAAGCGCCTGTCTCATTCCCAGTGTCCTGATATCTTCCAGATACCCTGTCACCGCATCGGCAAGACCAGCAACTTGTGTCAAGTCCTGTCCGTGGAAATCCGTGTTGCCCAGATACGCCTGCACAAACTCCGCAGAAGCCTTCGCACTGTTTGCCGCAAAGAACTCAAGCACGGCCATATCGTCCATAATGTTATATTCCTGTCCGTCCCGATGGCCGATCAGCGCCTTCTCCCGGATCTCGCTTCCTGTATAAAAGGCCATCAGCGCCGCGATAGAGAATGTCAGGTGCTTTGGCAGTTCGCCCTTTCTCTCCTCATAGCCAAGCAAAGACGGCATACATCTTGCCCGCCACTTGGACACGGAATTCAGCGAAATAGAAAGCAACGCATGTTTGATGTACGGATTCTTAAACCTGCCGTCCACTGCCTCCGCAAAATCAAGCAAATCCTGTCTGGGCAGGTCAAGTGTCGGAATCACCTCATCGTAGATCGTCTTGTGCATGAAATTCCCAATCAGCTCGTCCTCCATGGACTCCCTCACATAGTCATTTCCCGCAAGGTAGGACGCCAGGACAAAGGAAGTATGCGCACCGTTCAGGATACGTACCTTTCTCTGTTTATACGGTTTCTGATTGTCTGTAAAGATTACTGGACAGCCCGCGTCGGGAAGCGGAAATTCCCCGCTGATATCCTTCGCGCTCTCGATTACCCAGAGTCCGAACGGCTCCGCCGTGACAACGATATTGTCGCGATAGCCAAATTCTTTCCAGAGCTCCTCAGCGTCGTCTCTCGGATATCCCGTAACAATGCGGTCAACCAGTGTTGATGTAAATACGCAGGCGTCATCAAGCCATGTGAGGAATCCTTCTTCCAGATTCCAGAGCTTTGCGAACTTGACAACACACTCTTTCAGATGAATTCCATTGTCATCGATCAGCTCTACCGGAAGCATGACGAGTCCCTTGTCCGCCGCACCGTCAAAGTGCTTATATCTCGTATAGAGGAACTTGCAGAGCTTACCTGGATAGGTCTTTGGCGGCTCCGCCTCAAACTTGTCAGAATCATCAAATACGATACCGGCCTCTGTCGTGTTTGACACGATGAATCTCAATGTATCTAACCTGGCATACTCACTGTATTTCCCATATTCCTCATAAGCGTCCACCACGTCGGCAGCGCTTGTCACCACGCGCTTCTGCACCGTCGGCTCGCCGTCGACCATGCCCCTTAGACAAACAGTGTACTGGCAGTCCTGATCGTGGAACATGTTGAGAATCCCGGCGCCATCGATGGGCTTGACCAGAACAATGTCTCCGTCAAATTTGCCCTGTTCATTTGCGATGTCAATAAAATAATCAACAAATGCACGTAAGAAATTACCTTCGCCAAACTGAAGTACCTTAATCGGTCTTTCCTTTTTTCCGGTCTTTGCCGCATTTAATAATTCCATATCACTTTCTCCTATCAATTTTTCCTTTTCCAAATCGTTGGTTTACATGTGGATTTGTAAGTGCTTACAATTTGCATTTTATATTGTTTTCAGCAGAAAGTCAACTATATTTGGAATGCTTTTCAAGTCTTTTTCCATATATTTTCAACATTTCATGAAAACAGTTACATTTTCATGCAAAAAACTGCATTAATGCTCCATCCGCTGTCTGATCTTCTCGACTGTCTTTCCCCGTCTGATGCGCTCCTGCCGGTCGCGGGCAAGAACCTCCACCATGAAAACGCTGATATCCCAGAAGATCTGTTTTGTCTCATCGTTCATATCCGAGTACTCCTGCATGATCGTATGAAGCTTTTTTGCAGCCTCCCCGCCCTTTACATTCTTGAGATCGGTCAACGTCTTTGCCTCTGTGATCTCTATCATCTTAAAGAGACTGTCAATAAAATCCCCCACCTGCTCGATCTCCAGCGCAAAAATCCAACGATTGATGCGGTCATACAATTCCTTTCGTTTAGGCTGCTGCGACTCAGAGCGCTCAAAGCGGTCCCCCTCCACGCTCCACGAAAAACAGACATGCTGCTGCACGCCGATCTCAGTACTCTTGATCAGCTCATAATCCGTCTTCTGCTCCATCAGCATCCCCACAAAGGACTCGTCCGGCACAATCTTTACGATTTTATCCCTGATTCCTTCATAGTCGAGCTTTTCCATAAAATCCGGTCGGAAGCCCGGACCGTCCATGTTATAGATTCTGCCAATCCTGTGTTTCACATGATCATCGCAGGTCATCGCCGCATACACAGCCAGATTTCCACCCTTAGAATGTCCTCCCAGGTAAAATCTGAGACTGCGTTTTCTGGCAAGAAGCTTCGCCACCTTGTTCACATATGCTGTACTCCGCAGCTGGGCGCCGACCGGTGTGCGGTATGCCATATAAAAATCCTCTTTCCACCCGACCAGTGCGTCATCCGTTCCCCGAAAGGAAATAAATGTATCCCCATTTCCGAGCAGAAATGTCACTGCGCAAAACTGCGTTCCCTCATCATCGTCCATATCCTGCACCAGATAATTCACCTTGGTATTCCTGTATCTGCGCGAGAAAGCCGTCTTGTAGAAAAGCTCTCTGTTCTTGTCAAGCTCCCACTTTACAGAGATAAAGTTGTGCCAGTCCATCCTCTGCGCCACGTCGCACAATGCGACAGACGGCTTATTGTCGTCTATCCCGGGAACAATCCCATCATAAATAAAATAAGAAAGGTGGGAAAAGACGAGTCCGTCAATTTCACAAAAGGGCTTTTCCGTAAAGGTAAAGCCCCCAAATTCATACACATATGATATAATGTCTCCCATAAAATCCTCCAAAATCAGTATAATTCTCCATCATAATAGATTAGCAGCAAGCCTACCACATTGTTGTATTGAAGCATTCCCTCCTCGACACCGTTTAATTTCAGCGTTGTGTCCATGAGCGCATCAGACATCTTCTTTACCGTGGATGTATTCACAACTGTTGTCTTTTCAACCGTCTGCCAGTTCTCCCTCGTCAGGAAAATATTGTCGCCAGCCACCCCGTCACTGATCCTCACATGACTCTGGTAAACCTTTTGATCTTTTCCGATCGAATCATAAAAATCCCTGTTTACATAGTCCAGCACACTGAGATATCCACAATACTGCAGAAACGGTTCATCTGAATTGATACACGCCAGATAGCCAATCATATTGGCGTCATCTTCATAGATAAAGCCCTTTGTATGCGCAAGCTCGTGACAGATTGTCGGAGCCACATTAGTAATATACATCATGGAATTAATATTTGCTTCCATGGAAAACGGGAAATAATATCCCATTATGTACTGCTGACTGAAAAAATCAGAAAAGCTTAAGTATTTCGGCGTGACATAGAAACCGGAAAGCTGATCATAATCCTCGCCAAGCTTCATCATCGCCTGCCTGGACGCCTCGACCAGATCACCCGCGTAATACGCATCGCCACTGTCATCATGCGGAATCACCTTCTCCAGCGCATTACATCTCTCAACAATATAATCCCGCAGTACGGCCAGCTCCCGCTTTGTGTACGCTGTTTCATTTGTAACTGTGTCATCCTTTATATGTACCTGCGCCACCGCATGATCGGAAATACTAGCAACCATCATCTCCTCTTCCACCCGGCCCGCCAGATATTTGTCAGAAAAACTTGAACTGTGATACAGGATAAAGCAGTTCAAGGTCATCACATAGCTAACAGCCAGAAACGTCCACGTATAAAATCTGCCAAAACCCTTTACTGCCTTCTTATATTTCTGTCTGCTGATCAAATTCACAATCCATAATCCGATTCCAAATACTGTGACCGCCACTGCCAGAATCAACATGATCTCTCCGACGCTGAATGGCACCTTGCTCGTAAGGCGCGCATATGTATTCAGCCAGACAGGAAAAATATTTTTGATATACCAGTCGCCGAATTTCACGCTCTGCCATGACGCTGCGTTGATTATCACCATACCCGCTATCCCGACCGCATACACGATTTTGTGCATTTTTACCTTATGGTTCGTTTTTTCTCCTGTATTATCCATATTTTCCCCTCCAGCAAACGTTTTATTCCGCTATTTATTATACAGAATATCACATTATTGTTATGAAAATATAGATAAATTGTGAACATTTGCCAACTTCAATGCCACATTATGGAAGAACCACAAACTCCGCGTACCGCGCCGCGTCAATGTGGCTGACATTGGTCTCCATATACACCCCGTCCTCGCGGTATTCCATTTTGTGTACCACCGCATTATCATTGAGATAGGACACAACATCCCCGCGCTTATACGGAATGATAAACTCACAGTCCCGATATCTTCCTGACAGTTTCCCTGTGATCAGCGTCAGCAGGGTATCAATACCGTTCCTCGATTTCGCAGACATGTACAGTTTATCGCTGCCCTGCACGGTTGCAAACTCTCCCATACCACACAAATCAACCTTATTAAACACATAGATCATCGGAATATTCGCCGCGCCAAGCTCCTTTAAGGTATCCTCCGTCACCCTTATATGCTCCATATAGTTCTCGTCCGAATAATCTATGACCTGAATCAGCAGATCAGCCTCCCTGACTTCCTCCAGTGTCGAGCGAAACGCCTTCACAAGACTGTGTGGCAGATTGGAGATAAATCCCACTGTATCAGACAGCAGAAACATGTTCCGGTCTGACGGCGCTATCCTTCTGACTGTGGTGTCAAGCGTCGCGAAGAGCATATCCTCCTCGTAGACTTTCTTCTCGGAAATCTTTGACTCTTCGCCTTCCGCATACGCCTCCAGCATAGCATTCATGATCGTGGACTTTCCCGCGTTGGTGTACCCGACCAGCGCCACCCTCGGAATCCCTGACTCTGCCCTCTTTTTACGCTGTGTCTCCCGCTCACCCGCGATTTCCTCAAGCTCCCGCCGCATACTCGTAAGCCTCTGCTCCAGCTTCCGTCTGTCCAGTTCCAGCTTCTTCTCACCAGTTCCCTTATTGCTCATTGCTCCGCTGGCTCCCCCCTGTCTCGACAGGGCGTCGTGAAGTCCTACCAGACGCGGCAGCATATACTGGAGCCTCGCTACCTCGACCTGCAGCCTGGCCTCTCTCGTCCTCGCTCTCCCAGAAAAGATCTCCAGAATCAACGTCGTCCTGTCCATAACCGGACAGTCGAGCTCCCTGCTCAGATTTCTGAGCTGTATCGGCGTCAACCCGTTGTCAAACACCACAAGATCCGCCTCAAGCGCCCTGACCATCTCCCGGACCTCCTGCACTTTACCGACGCCAATATACGTGGCCGTGTTCGGTGATTCCATATTCTGTTCAATGCGCCCCACCGGCTCCATATCGCACGCCTTAACCAGGCTGACCATCTCAGCCATGGCAAGGTCAAAACAACTTTTATTCAGACTCGTCCCCGATGTCATATTCACGCCTACAATCAATACCCTGTCCATATATTCCTCCCCCTCTGCCAGAATGAATCCGCCAAAAATTCCTCCATTTCTGAACAGTATAGGGCAAAATCACGCAAATGTCAATTCAAGCGCCGGGCATCCGGCAGCTCCAGATGACATATTGTTACTGTTCACACAGGACTTAGCATTTACTGCTAAGTCCGTGCGAAAACGTAGTGGTTGCAAGTAAAAATCCATTTGCGAAGCAAATTTTGCATGGATTTTTACCTGTTACTGGAACGGCGTGAACAGTAACGACACATTTCCTTTGGACGCCCATGTGCATAAAAAAAGCTTCTTCCGGCAGCAAAGAATTGGGAGGATACTGTCATGAAAAAGCTTTCTTCAAAGGATTACTATATTGAAAAAGAGTTAAGTGAAAGTATTCGCGATTGAATTATCACGAATCTATAAATAATATACTAAATTGTCAGACAATTGTCAATAGAATATGTAAATTTTCTCAATTTATTATTTTTTTGTTTTTTTATTGACATTAGTATTTATTCCCGATATAATAATATATGTTGTGTGGATATACACGCTATAATCGGGGTGTGGCTCAGTTTGGCTAGAGCGCCACCTTAGGGAGGTGGAGGCCGCAAGTTCGAATCTTGTCACTCCGATTGAACTAAACAGTACGAAATACCGCAGAATCACGGGTTCTGCGGTATTTTTGCGTTTTGGGGTAAGTACCAATTAGTGACCTGTTTTACCTGCTATTTACAACAACTTTCTTCATCATTTTTCTGTTCCAGGCACCTTCTGTAAAAAGTTGAATAGCTCATACGCAAGGCTTTTGCAGCTTTTCGCAATGATATTTTCCCTTCTGTCCAGAGCTGATAATATTCTGCAAAATTTCCGGGAATATCCTTCTTCTTACAGCCAAAATGAACGCCTCTCTGCTTCGCCGCCGCGATGCCTTCCGCCTGACGCTGTCTGATAAACGACCGCTCTGTCTCCGCCACATATGCCAGGATCTGTAGAACCAGATCAGCGATAAAAGTACCCGTCAAATCCGCCTGAACGGTATTCGTATTCAGCAGCGGCATATCGATCACCTGAATCTCCGCTCCCAATGTCTTTGTAATATACCGCCACTGCTCCAGGATTTCTCCATAATTTCTCCCAAGACGGTCTATGCTTTTGATGACGAGTATATCTCCCCTGCTCAATACACTGATCAATTTTAAATACTGCGGCCGTGAAAAATCCCGACCAGACATCCTGTCGCAAAAAATGTTGCTCTGTTCAATCTCCTGTGCCCTCATTGCCAAAACCTGCCTTTCCGGATTCTGTTCCTTTGTAGACACACGTATATATCCATAGCGTTTCATATCTCAAATCCTCCTAATAATCTTTATCCTTTGTGCACAAAAAAACTACCGCACTATATCAATCAGTACGATAGCCTTTTCCCAGACTCATAAATGCAATGAGTTACTATTACAATTCTTTAATATAATTCAACGCCGCCACCGCATTGTCCGGCTTGGTGTCCTCGAGTGTGGCATGCATATAGGGCTTTTCCTTCTTCATATAAGGCATGATTCTGTCCCAATGGCACTGTCCCTGTCCAACGGGAACAGATATCAGTTTGCCGTCCTTTATGACAAAATCCTTCACGTGCAGCACCGCCACATCTTTCCCGAGCAGATCAATCGCCTCGTCAATGATCTCGTCCTGCTTCTCATAATTGTAGCTTTCCAACAGATTGACCGGATCTAAGATAATGCGAAGATTCGGGGAAGCGATCTCGTCAAGCACGCGCCTTGCGCGGACAGGATTGCACACGATATGGCGCACAACCGGTTCGATCGCCATGAGTACACCCATCTGTTCTGCATACTTTACAACAGGTCTGAGATTATTGATAAAGATCTGCAGGGACTCCTCATTCCAGCACGCCTCTTCAAATTTGTATTCCACATTAGGCGCGCCCGTCTCTGTACCGACCACACCTGCTCCAAGATGCGCCGCAAACCGTATGTTTGCCATGTACTTCTCCTGAATCGCCTTTAGCTGTGCCGCATCAGGGTTTGCAAGATTGAGATAACAGCCAAGCACTGCGCAGTCCAGTTCATTCTTGTCAAACAGCCTCTTTAAGTACATCGCATATCCGGGGGTGAGCGCCTGCGGCGCCACTGAATTTTCGCTGATGACCTTTGAGAGCGCCACATGTGCACAAGTGAACCCCTGTTCCTTTACAATCTTTAACCGCTCCTCGATCGGTGCCTGCACGGCATCGTGTAACCTGATTCCAAACTGCATAATTCTTTCCTCCTAACACTCTTTCTATAATTTTTCCCTGTTAATGACAAGCCGAATACAGACCTCAATACGCCTCAACTCAACACCAGTCCGAAGTGACTTTAGCACAGTCCTCTGGCGAAAACACATACTCATTCTGATACAGACTTCTAAGTTCCCCTATCGGTCTGTTCTCCAAGGCTGTTCGTATATCTTTTTGAAGCAGTGCAATGACCTGACAAAATCTGGGTGTACTATAAATTTCCTGATCGCGCTGTTCTATTGCAGCAGCAGTTCCGTCACTGTTCTCTATCCCTTCGAACAACGGAACTTTAATATCTGCAATATCTCCATCTAAAATGGACTCGACATTTGTCCAATTCATTTCATGATCGCTGATCCCACAACATAGGTATGTCAGATCTACTATAAATTCATCATAATAACAGTCCCAGTCCCCGAAATATTCTGTCTGAAAATCATAATACGCTTCGTCCTCATCCAATTTCTCAGTATCGCCTGTCACAATCTCAAGCACAGCCGCATCAAGACATTTAGAAAAATATACAAAATCCGGGTGTGACAGTTTCCCCTCATGGTAATCCCACAATTTTTCCAAAACAATATCCAAAATCCGTGGTGTCGGATTCTCGGAAACCATTAGGCGGTAAGAGTTCCACCATCTTGTAAATATCAAAAGCTGTGCAATAACAGCAGTCTCAAACGGATATTCCGCAAACTCCCGTTCAACAATCTTGTCAAAACGATGCACAAATTCTAACTTTTCTGCACCACTTAACGCTGCAAAATCAATCTCACATATTTTTTCCATCAATAATCCCCTAAAAACACTCCGCACAGAAAACAATCCAGATGCATCTCCCCTGCATTCATTTTCCGCTAAAACCCGATCACATTCTCGCGCGTATACTCTGCTGCCTCCTCCTCTGTGAGCATCTTCACAAACGGCGCGCGCTCCGCTCCGGCACCTTCCCCATAATTGCCATACTCCGCAAAAAACATGGTCTCCCACGCTTCTCTGTTGTCCCAGTCGTGCCAGCCTTCCTTACGGATATGCGCCCCAATCTCGGAGTTTATGATGACACACTTCGCAAAATTTCTCCATGGTCTGCCAAGATATGCACTCTCGGGAGGGCAGTCGCTTGTAAATCGGCAGTCCCGAAACACATAGCCGTATTTCTGCCCTTCGTAAGTCGAGGGAGCTGTCACATAGCCGTTGATCTCGCCCTTCCGCTGCTTCATGAACAGCTCGCAGTTCTCAAAATAGGCGGTAGCGCTGCCAAAGATAAAGTCAACGTTGCCCGCGATGTAACAGTCCTTGTACAGATGCCGTCCCATGCGGCGCGGCGCAAACTCCTTCGGCCCCTTAAATCCGCCCGCCTGTTTTTCTTTTTTCGGCAGCGGAGCTGTGAAAAGCGTATCCTGATGGCCGTCAAACCGACAGTTTTCAAATATCAGATGGTCGCCGTCCGCATACACCGCGAGCGCCTGACCAACCTTGTTTCCCTGGCCTGCCTCATTGCAGAATGAAATATTCCTTGCATAAAAATAATCCGCATCAATAAAGACGCTCGGCGTCCGAAACGTCCCGCGCTTATCCCCCTCCGGCATGAGGTCCAGCGCACCGTCCGAATACGTTATCTTTGTTCGTTCTGCGTCTGTACCGATAAACGAGACATGATCCTGCTTTATCTCAAGCCGCTCTTTGTAAATACCCGGCGCGATATGTATGATAACCTCCATCTCTGCACTCCGTGCTGCACCCTGCGAGGCGGCATCAGACTGCCTTGCGGCATCAAGCTGCCTTGCGGCAGCTAAGGCGTCCCCGATGCTGACAAACTGCTGACCGCCGCTGATATCTACATACAATTCTTTCTTTTCCATAATTCAGTGCCTTTCTAAAAAACATCCTCCTTGAAAAATATTCCCAATACAACACATCTTTATTATATCGCGCCAGCCGCAGCCACGAAGTGACATATTTCCTTATGCGGCTGTATGCATAACTTTATACTGAGCGTTCAGTCTTTCCGACCGCCAGTATAATATACCTGACAACACTGCATCTCGTCTGTCTTTTTCAATGCAACTATGCTGCCCTTTATGAGAATCAAAGCCAGTCCTCAGTAACTCTGGCACACTCTTTGGGTGAAAACAAATATTCATTTTGATATATTTTTCTAAGTTCCACCATCGGCCTTCCCTCTAGCACGGTCCGCATGTCCTTTTGAAGCAGTGCAATCACCTGGCAAAATGTAGGTGTACTATAAATTTCCCGGAAACGACGTTCCATCACCGCAGCTGTACAGTCTGGCTCATCATCCATGTCCTCAAAGAAAGGAACTTTGAGATCCGCAATATCACTATCCAGCATCTCACCAACACAATACCAATCTGTCTCATGTTCTCTGATTTCATAAAATATGTATGAAACATTGATCAAAAATGAATTATAAGAACCATCCCAATTCCAAAAATGTTCCGCCTTAAAATCATAATACACCTCGTCTTCGTCCATTTTCTCCGTATCACCTGTCGCAATCTCAATCGTAATTGCATCCAGGCAATTTGCGAAATGCACAAAATCTGACTGTTCTATCTTACCCTGCTGATAATCCCACAGTTTTTCCATGATGGTATCCAAAATCTCCGGCGTAGGATTTTCAGGATCCATCAGTCGATAGGAATTCCACCATCTGGTAAATATCAACAGCTGTGCATTGATTGTAACTTCAAATGAACAATCTGCAAAACTTTCTCGTGCCATTTCTTGAAAATCAAGGATAAATTTCGATTTTTCCTCACCACTTAACGCTGCAAAATCAATATCATATATTTTTTTCATTTTACAATCTCCCGAAAATTGTCAGAATAACAGGCACGCCTACACTTTCTCTTCCTCTAATCTCAACATTTCCGCATAGGCTAACAGGAACGGGGCGGTTCCTTTTGCGTCATCTTTTACGATCGGCTCCGACATATAATATTCATACGTCCCATCCCGCCTTGGATTGTCGTCTGGTCCCAGACCTGCCACAAGACAGATTCCGCCAAGGCTCATCTCACCTTCCACTGTCGACAAATAGGTATCGCAGATTCCATTGAAAGCCTTCACGCCATATTTGCTGTACTCCTTCGGAAGATAGCCCAGCCGCGCCCCCTTCATCAGGCAGTACGCCATGATGGAGCTGCCGCTTGTCTCCAGATAATTCTTCTCCCTGCCTGGAAAATTGGGCACCTGATACCACATGCCCTCTGGCGACTGGAATTTCAGCATGGAGTCAATCAAATCCTGATACATTTTCAGCAGATGCCCATAATCAGGATACTCCGTGTCCGCAAGCGCCAATGTGTCAAGCAGCGCCATCGAAAACCACCCAAGCGCCCGCAGCCAGAAGTTCTGTGAGAGCCCTGTCTCCTTGTCCGCCCAGAACATCAGCCTCTCTGAGTCATACGCGTGATAGTACAGTCCCGTCGCGGCGTCCTTTTGATTTTTCTCTACATTAAAGAACTGTGTAAAAATATCCTTGTAATTTTTCCTGTCATGAAACCGGTTCTCATACTCCATGTAGTAAGGCTGTGCCATATACAGGCCGTCCAGCCAGACCTGATTTGGGTAAATCTTTTTATGCCAGAAATTACCCTCCTTCGTACGCGGCATCTCAAGAATCTGCTGGTAAATCTTCTCTGTCGCCTTTGCGTATTTTTCCTTGCCCGTCAAGTCATACAGCGTAAACAGATTCTTGCCCTCGTTGATATTGTCAAGATTCAATTCATCCTTTTTGTAGCCAACAATTGTACCATCTTCCTGAATCCGATGATCTATATATTTCTCCGAAAACTCGAAATATTTTTTGTTGCCTGTCACTTTGTAGAGCTCGAGCAGCGACATGATCATACAGCCGTCAATATAGTCCCATGAAGCCTTTTTGCCTGCCCGTATTTTCTCAATATTCCACACAGGCTCATCCAGTGTGCTTTTGTCAATCAGTTCATTTACATATTTTTCTACGATTTCTATTGCCATGCAACACAACTCCTTTTCACAAAAAATTCCAATGTATCAATCCGCGTCATTTTGCTTTCTTAAATGGTGCGGCAAACAGTACTATCATTATGATAAGGTATATCCCATAGAGCGTATGTGTAATTATGTTGCTCCACGGAAAGCCTGCTTGTGGATTACTCAGAGCGATGCTGATAAATACAACCGCAATCACCAGCATGAGTGCTGCAATCATTCTTGAATGTTTTTTCGTCATATCATTTTCTACCTATCATTGAACAAATCGGTCAATCCCGTCGCTGATCACAACATCACCATTCTGTCCTGTCACCGTAACATTTTTCAGCTCCAACGTCTCAATATTCTTTGCGAAAATACCTGTGTTTGTCTGTTTGTCCACCCCGTCCATCATGGCTGGGACGCCCGCCGTCGGATTTTCCGCAAAGGAGAAAGAAGCATTCTCAAATACCACATGATGAATCTTCTGCTCTGGAAGTCCGTACAGGTAAGATGCCGCCGCATGGCAGTTCGTCGCTTTTAAATTCTTAAAAAGAAAATCCCCAAGATACGGCGTCCGCTCATCTACCGGGTGAAACTCCTTGGACTGCACATAGTCGGAATGCCCATCTGCGTCGCAGAAATAAAAGGAGTTCATCACCACCGGCGTCATCACATGATCCATGATAATATTTTCAAATCGAATGCCCGTCACCACAGCGTCCTTGCCGCGCCCGCGTCTGGTTTTGATGCGGAGTCCGCGGTCTGTGTGCAGGAACAGGCAGTTCTCGACATTGAGATTCTTCACGCCGCCCGCCATCTCGCTTCCGATGGTAATCGAGCCATGCCCGTCGCGCATGCAGCACTGCCGGATCGTGAGATTCTCAGAGGGCGTCTTGTACTTCGCACCCATGTAAATCTTGCCGGACTTGATCGCAATACAGTCATCACCCACCGAGAAATAAACGCCGATAATATCAACATTTTTGCAGGATTCGGGATCTAGTCCGTCCGTGTTTGGTGAATCCTTCGGCCCGAGAACCGATATGCCGATAAACCGCAGATCTTCGGAAAAATACGGGTGAATATTCCATGACGGGCTGTTCTTTACAGTGATGCCATGAAGCACAACATTCCTGCAATGATTGAGGAAAATCATTCTCGGGCGCCATGCGATGCGCTTCACCTTGGGATTATCCCACCAGTTTTCGCGGCTCGCGCAGCCGTCAATTGTCCCCTGTCCTGTGATCACGACATTCTCCACGTTGATTCCCGTAATGATTCCGGCAAACATGTCAAGCGGATCGCCCTCCCATGTGCCGAGCAGATATTCTTTGTTCTTGTCAACACACTCTATTTTGCCTGGGAGAATGGGGAACTTCGTCCTGTCCGTAAACGCGGAGAGCGTTGCGTCCTTCCCAATCTCCAAGACCAGATCGCTCTTTAGAAAAAGCGGATAAATCTTGTACACACCTGCCGGAATGAAAACCCTTCCGCCCTTCGGGCATGCGTTGATAGCACACTGGATAAAATGTGTGTCGTCCGTCTCGCCATCGCCTTTTGCACCAAAATCCTTTACATTCAGTGTGACATACTCCTCAGCGGTCGTAACATGGAACGTCTCACTCTCATTTGCCCCGCACTTTATTCTGACCTCATATGTGGTCGCTGGTTCCAGACCAAACACTGTCGCCACATTTCGGTCGCTCTTCTCTGCAAGGTTTCCATTCACATAGATCTCATGCTCCTGCTCCGATGAAAAGTAGCCGTTTTCCTTGATTTCCACCACAAAGCTTGTGGAAGTTTTGTAAATTACCTCAACGTTCATCATTTCCTCCATTCTATCAGAAATAAACCATGGTATATATCAATAGTTTGCACTGCGCTGTTGTAATACCAGTTCCCTTACTAATCGAGTGGGGAAGAGCCACCTTCCCCACTCGCCACGCGCCCCACCTTTGCGGCTTATTTCCTCTGTATGGGGCTGCGCATATAAGACTATCCCTACTTCTTAATATAGGATAGCATAAATAAATCAGAATTTCCAGCAAAAATGTAAGCGTTTACATTTCTTTTACATTTTATGATCTCTTCCTTTAGATGCGGCTTATCAAGCAGCATCAGCGGATAGTCATACATGATGTACTGCGCTCACTTTCGCTGCCTTGACTTCCTCTTTCGAAGCATATAGAATCTGATTCTTATTTCGCCTTTTCATAGTCATACACTGCCCGCAAAAGCTCAGTAACGCTCCATGCCTGCGCAAAGCACCCTCTTGACACCGTTGGCGTATCACCGTCATAAATCTCAGCGATCTGTCCGACGCAGCCTTCCCTGAGCCAGCCTGCAAGCGCCTCAAAGCCCCGCGCCAGTTCCGTCCTGATACGCTCTCTTTCATCGCTGTCCGCGCACTTATTGGCATATTTGATGCACGCCCTGTAGTATGCACCCAATGGAAATGCCCACACAGTCCCCTGATGATAAGCTCTGTCGCGCTCCTCCATCGGTCCGATATAGATGCTGTGGAAATTCGGATCGTCCTTTGCCAACGTCCGCAGGCCGACTGTCGTGTATAGTTCGTTCCTGACTTTATTGATTACCAGAATCTCTTTTTCCGCAGGCAGCATGGTAAACGGCATCGTCAATGCCCAGATCTGGTTGCACCGTATCTGATTCTCGTCCGCTTTTCCCGACAGGACATCCTTTAGGCACTGTTCCTTTTCATTCCAGAATTTCTCCTGAAAAGATGTCTTCACCTGTGCCGCGAGCTCCTGATATGTCCTGTCCTTTGTCAGCTCATACATAATGATCAGCGCACTGTACCAGTAAGCATTGATCTCCACTGGCTTTCCATGTCTTGGCGTTGGCAGAAAATCGCCCACGCGCACGTCCATCCACGTGAGCTGCTCGAGGTCTGCGCCTGCCATAATCAGACCATCGCTGTCCATTTTAATATGAAAATCCGTACCGTTTCTGTAAGCGTTAATAATCTGCTCTAAGACAGGAAGAATCTCGTTCCTAAATGCCGTATCCCCGGAGTACTCCATATACTCATACACCGCGTTTACAAAAAGCAGCGGCGCGTCAGCCGAATTGTACATTGGATTCTCACCGCCCTCTGGAAACAGATTTGGCAGCAGCCCGTTTTTCACATATTTTGCAAAAGTCCTCAAAATGCTCTTACATTCCTCAAAGCGCCCCGTCACCATCGTGGCTCCGGCGAGTGATATCATCGTGTCGCGCCCCCAGTCCTCAAAAAACGGATATCCCGCTATGATACTCCTGCCATTGGTCGATTCGCGTCTCACAACATACGCATCTGCACTCAGCACAAACTGCTGCCCAAGCTCCGAGGACACATTTGCCTGTTTCAGCAGCTGTTCTTTCCGCTCTTTATTCTGCCGCTCAATCTGCCTGTAAAGCTCCCTCGCATTAGCCCCCTCACAACATTTTGTACCAAAAATGACATATATGTCACTTTTTGACGGGATCTGTTCTTTGATCGAACAAATGCTAAATGCATTGCCGTATGCAACACGCCCGTCACGCTCATCCTGTGAGAAATACATCTCCCCAAACAAACAAGGCTGCTGTGCATTCAGCCCTGCATTTGCCATAAGATACAACCGGCTGCCATTTCCGGTAACACAGTATGCTTTGTCTGGCCGCCCTGCCCCTTCATTTGTGTTGCACATACCTTCCCCATATACATCATCCTGCATATGCTCTTTGCGCGCATCCTCATCACCTGCCACTTCCCCGCATGACTCCAGCTTATATGCATCTAAGTCCTGTGAGGCGTCAAAGTCCTCCTTTTTTGATGTAAAACGCAGCAGCGGCATCAGCTCCAGTGTCACGCTCTTCCCTGCCGGATTGTCCACCTCATACCTTACAGCCACGGTGTTCTCATCATACGCCATCAACAGATGTTTCGTAACCGTCACCCCGTCCACACAAAACGTCCATGCGGGCGCACTGGTGTCAAAATCGTCATAGACAAACTTTTCCAGATAACGAAATCCCTCATAATCCGCCCCGGATTTCATGCGCTGCGAAGTCAGTATATGCGCCTGACCATCAATCACCAGTTTTTCAAAAATTTTTGTCACCAGATGCATTCTGACATTTGGCGCTTTCTTTACCGACATCAGAAGCGCCTGGTCGCCTCTTGCCGCTGCGCCTATGAGCGACAGACCGCTGTATCCGCCCAGCCCGTTTGTGAGCAGATAGCAGTCCTTCTCCCCTTCCGCTATGGTTGTCCAGTTCCTTTTGTCAAATTCAAATCTCATAGAATCCCTCCTGATCTTAACAATCCTACCGTCCGTTTCCCGATGAAATCGCTGTATGACAGCCTTGTTTGTCACATATTTCCATATGAAACAGCATACCATATTCTGCGCCTTGTTACAATTCACACACGATTATTATTTTTTCAAATCTAAGGAGTTGCTGTGAAAACGATACTGAGAAATTTTTTCTTGAACTAATTTTCCGTTTGTGATATATTACATACATCTGTATTATCTTGCCGGAATTAATCACCAGATTTCCGCAAGCTGTCCAGACGCCGTATCATCAGAAAATCAGCCGAAAGGAAGGCGCCTATGCGAAAAATCGTACATAGCAGACTGCTTTGCATTTTAATAATGGTATCTGTACTTGTACTGGGAATTTACTGTGAAGATGTTCACTCAGATTCCTCTTTTTCGCGTGCTGCTGATACAATCAGCACATTCTCACTGCAGGCCGCGGACAATCTGGCCGACATACATATTTATTGTGAGAAAAGCCCGCTGCGTCTGATCGAGGAATTCATTTTCTCCAGACAGACTGCCCGTGACACGGCTGTTATTCGGTTCAGCCAGTGCCTGATTGCTGTCCTGCTGATGGTTGGCGCGTATCTGTTATCTCTTTCTTTCCAATATTCTGCCCTGTGCATTGCCGGATACGACAATCAGTACAGCCGCAGGACTTTGGATTACATTCACCACCATGATGGTAAAAAATCCCACAATCTGTTCAACTAAACGGCACAGCCGAAAACGCTCTTATCACTGTGAAAGCGTCTTTTTTGCGTGCCATGCAATCAGATTGGAGGTTTTTATCATGGAAAATATCATATTTGGCATTATGGTTCTCATCGCTGTCGGTGCAGGCATTGTTACCTGCATTTACGAGGTCGGGGGCTCCTCCCGCGCCAATGCCGGCGAGCAAACCAGTACTGAACAGAACAATCAAAATGAATAACAGATAACGGAGGTTTTTATCATGAATATATTAATGTGGATTTTAATTTTTGTCGGCGGCGCAACTGGCGCTGTCTCAACCCTTTACATCATCGTATCCCTTTTTGCGGTCTTAATCTATAAAATATACCGCAAGATCGTATACCATGCTTCCTTGTATGATTAACACTTGCATATTCCGCCGGAAAAAGTTAGTATTATAGTTAGAAGGAATCGGAGAATGGACACATAAAAAGGGGATGGATTTATGACGATTGTATTGCTGCTTGTGGCTGCCGTGATACTGCTCTGCGTACTGGCGGAAAAATTTTCTGGAAAGTTTGGCATGCCCGCTTTGATTTTATTTATGTTTATCGGTATGTTGTTTGGAAGCGATGGTTTCTTCAAGATTCCGTTCAACGACTATAAGCTTGCAGAAAATGTCTGTTCGATTGCACTGCTGTTCATCATGTTTTACGGCGGTTTCAACTTAAAATGGGAACTTGCAAAAGATGTGGCAGTGCGGTCTGTCCTCCTCTCCACGCTCGGAGTGGCTGTCACCGCAGTCGTCACCGCCCTATTTGTCCGACTGGTATTGGGATACACATGGCCGGAAAGTTTTCTGGTAGGTGCGGTGCTTGGCTCTACCGATGCCGCAAGCGTGTTCGCTATCCTGCGCCAGAAAAAGCTGAACCTGAAAGACGGCACAGCCTCCCTTCTGGAGTTGGAAAGTGGAAGTAATGACCCGATGGCATATATGCTCACCTTCATTGCACTGGGAATCATCTTCTCCGGAGAATCAGAACATATCGTGCTGCGAATCTTCCTACAGCTAGTAGTCGGTTCCATGGTCGGCGTCGCTCTCGCCATGCTGACAATACGGCTCATGACCAAGACTGACCTGGTCTCTGACGGATTGGACACAATCTTTATGATCGCAATGGTTCTGATCTGTTATGGCCTGTCACAGCTTCTTGGCGGAAACGCTTATCTGAGCGTGTACATCATGGGCGTCATCATCGGAAACAGTCCGATCAAAAATAAGGCGACGCTGATTCCGTTTTTTGACGGCGTAACCTCGCTCGCTCAGATACTGATATTCTTCCTGTTGGGACTTTTGACCATACCGCATCAGATGTCAGATGTAATTTTTACGGCGATCGTTGTCACCTTGATTCTCACCGTGATCGCAAGACCAGTCGCAGTGTTTTTACTATTGAAACCTTTTCATTGTTCCACCAGGCAGTGCCTTCTGGTATCGTGGGCCGGGCTGCGGGGGGCTTCCTCCTCCGTGTTTGCCATTATGGCTGTTGCCGGAGGCGTCATCATGCCGCACAACCTGTTTCATATCGTATTTATGGTATCGCTGTTCTCTGCCGCAATCCAGGGTACGCTGCTGCCGAGAGTTGCCGAAAAACTGGATATGATCGATGAGGCGGCCGATGTGCGGAAAACCTTCAACGATTACCAGGAGGACTCTTCCATCACCCTGATCCGTATGTACATACCAAAAGGTCACAACTGGGAAAATAAACTGGTCAAGGAGGTCAATTTCCCGACCGGTTCCCTTGCCCTTATGATCAAGCGCAACCATGAAACGATCATTACGAAAGGCAATACCCTGATTTTGGCAGGCGACAGCATTATCCTGAGCGCTCCTGCCTACAATCCGAGCGGCAATGAACTGCTCGATGAGATCTTCATTGACCGGTACCATCCCTGGTGCAACCGCACGATCGCAGATCTGAAACTGGCGCCAGATGAACTGATTGCCATGATCATGCGCGGGGAAGAATCCCTGATACCCGATGGGAAAACGAGAATATTAGAAGGCGATAAAGTGGTGACCTACCGTGAGTAGGCACCACTTTATCCTTTTTATGCACACGGAATTCCAAAAGAAATATGTCAGCTGGAGCTGACGGACGTCCGGCGCGCAAATAACTCATATATTAAGCAGTTCACTGGCAAGCGCTTCGAGCTGTGAAATATTTTCTGCCTTTAAAGCTGATTTGATCGTTACAACGGTTTCCGCAAACGTGAGTGCTTTCGCCCCCTCCAGCAATGCCTTCATACTCCTTGCCGCCGTCGGCGCCCACGAACCATTTTCAATAATCCCAACCGTTCGTTTCTGATAGTTCTTCGCCTTCAGCCTGTTTAAGAAATCTTCCATCGGCGGAAATACCCCGGCATCATAGGAAGCCGCTGCGAGTACCAGATGGCTGTAGCGAAACGCGTCCTCGACCGCCTCGTGAATGTCATCTCTTGTCAGATCGGCTATGACAACCTTTTTTGCTCCTTTTCGCTCCAATATCTCTTTCATTTTCTCTGCCGCCCTCATGGTATGTCCATGAATAGACGCACAGGCGATCAGCACGCCTTCATCCTCCGGCTCGTAACTGCTCCAGATCTGGTATTTATTAATATAGTATTCCAGATTTTCAGACAGTACCGGACCGTGCAGCGGACAGATCGTTTCGATCTCCAAAGCGGCCGCCTTTTTCAATAACGCCTGCACCTGCATGCCATATTTTCCACAAATATTGATGTAGTATCTTCTTGCCTCGCATGTCCAGTCCTCGTCCGCATCACGCGTCCCAAACTTCCCAAAGCCGTCAGCGCTGAACAGTACCTTGTCCGTCTGCTCATATGTAACCATCACTTCCGGCCAATGCACCATCGGCGCCATGAAGAACTGCAATGTATGCTTTCCAACAGGAAGCGTGTCCCCCTCCTTCACGGTGACTATTTTATCCCCGAGGGTGATATCAAAAAACTGCTGAACCATCTGAAATGTCTTTGCGTTTCCGACAAGCTTCATGTCCGGAAAACGCTCGCTCAGCCGCATGATACTGCCGCCGTGATCGGGCTCCATATGCTGGATAACCAGATAGTCCACCTTTCTCGAACCCAGTGCCTCATCCAGATTTTTCAGCCACTCCTCCGTGGCACGGGGATCAACGGTGTCCATCACGACAACCTGCTCGTCCAATATGACATAGGAGTTGTATGCCATTCCCTTCTCCACCTCATACTGTCCCTCAAAAAGCGTGATTTCCCTGTCGTTCACCCCAATATTATAAATACCTTCTGTAACCTTTTCCACTGTCTGCTTCTCCTCCTCAAAATATTTTACCTGTCACATGATTGCAGGCAACTACTATTTTACCATAAAATGTCATAGATACCAAACGATTTACAGATTTTTCATAAAAAACTCCTATTCCGTATGCGATCGGTTTATCAAACACATACGGACATAGGAGTTTTCATTACTGAAACGAAAAACGAATAATTATTTGTCAAATTCCGGGTTGAATGCGTAGAAGTTCCGTGAGTCAAGGTTCTCCTGCGCGATGCGGAGCGCTTCACCGAACCGCTGGAAGTGCACAATTTCCCTTGCACGCAAAAATTTGATTGGATCGCATACTTCCGGATCTTTAACTAAGCGAAGGATATTGTCGTATGTTGTGCGGGCCTTCTGTTCTGCCACACCTTGATATATATAACCAAAGACTAAAATTTCCAATGAATCGTGATCGGCGGTAAATCATTTCGATGTACTTTCTTCTCACAGCGTCCTATTTCAATATAATCGATCATGGCATCCATGATATCTCGGTCCAATTGGGTTACATTTTTATATTTTTTTAAGATTTCTTCTTTCGAATGAATGATTTTACCTTCTGCCTCTAATGCTTCCAGATCTGATGTCCTGTCTGTCTGCAGTTTGCTATATCGCTCTATTTCCGCTGAAAAATCCTTGCGAAATTCTATATATTCATTTGCCGATATCAGTCCGTTTGCCTTATCAACATAAAGATTTTGGATAGCTTTTTTAAGACTCTCTATTTTTGACTCCATACTGGCAATCTCTTTTTTTAAGTGCTGCCTTCGAGTATCAATATTCCTGGCTATCAAAAGCTTTGATTCCGCGGAAGTTTCGTCAAAATATTGTGATATTATATGGTTCAGCTCATCAATAACTGCCTTCTCCAGAAAACGTTGGGCAATAAATGCGCCTTTGCAAAACTGATTCCCAAGATTTCTTGTAGGGCACTTTAAATATCGAAGTCCACGGCTAACACAACTCGAAAGCGTATACCCACAGTACATACATTTGGCTTTTGCTGCAAATAGACCGATTTCTCCAGTATAACACGGTTTTGCCTTTTCTGCGCGGCGCTGCTGTACACGATTCCACAGATTCATATCAATGATAGGCTCATGGGTTCCTTCCACACGAATCCATTTTTCGCGCGGAACCGGCTTGCTATGCTGTGATTTGTATGTAGGATTTGCGTATTTTCCCTGTACCATATTGCCAATATACATTTCATTTTGCAACATGTCAGATATCCCATAATATTTCCAAAGAGTACCACATGTCCTGTCAGCGCCGTTGTATCTCAGCCCTTTTCTGCGCTTATATTCTGTCGGATTGGGTATTCCCTTATCATTCAGGATTCTTGCAATATTTGTTCTGCCTACACCGGATGCATAAAGTTCAAATACTTCCCTTACAACCGCAGCAGCCTCCGGATCAATGATCAAATGACCTTTCTGCTCCGGATCTTTCTGATATCCATATAAAGCAAATGCGCCAATATGCATTCCCTTTCTTCGATGATCTGTCAAAACGGTCTTGATATTATCAGATAAGTCCTCCAGGTACCACTCATTGACAAGACCATTAATCTGCCTGGATTTTTTGTTTCCATGATTTGCAGTATCGGCATTGTCTGCCAGACCTACAAACCGTATTCCCCACTCCGCAAAATCGCCGTGTATGATTTTCTCCACAAGCTCCAGTTCGCGTGTAAAGCGGGATTGCGATTTGCATAATACAATATTAAATTTGTGATTCCGTGCATCCGCGAGGAGCTGATTAAACGCTGGTCTATTGCGATCACTTCCCTTGTAATCATCATCTGAATAAATATTGTAAATTTCCCAGCCCTGATTTGCAGCATATGTAATCAACATGCTTTTTTGATTCTGGATACTGCGGCTCTCGTCATCCTCATTCAGCTTATTTCTGTCCTCCTCGGACAGCCTGCTGTAAATCGCTACTATATTGTTCATATTACTAACCTCTGATAATACAAACCAATATCTCAGATTTATTATAAATCCAAAACATCAGCATTGACAATCTTAATCTGGCTTTCTGCCTCTTTTTTGTTAATAATATCTATCCAGAGGCTCGTAAAAACCTCTGATAGCTCTTCATCATCGTGCGCAAATATATTTGCACATCTTTTTTCAGAAACATTCTCTACCATCATTCATATTACCTCCAGTTCTTCTTACTATATATATGATTTGTACAGTTTGTACCATGCTATGATGCTTAACTTTTCTAATCTGCTTAATACAGTGGAGGTTATCTCCTCCAGCACATTAAACAGATTAAATATTCAATACATAATTGCCGACGGCTCTGGCAAGCTCCACGAAGTTTTCTCTCCGCTCCCTTCGGTTCGGGAGCCCGTGTTTAGCGGGTGTATCATTATTCTACTCGATATATCTCATTGCTAGGATGCCGTGCCAATAGGCACCCACATGCAGAACAGGGTTGTCCATCAAAATTGTGCGATATATAAATTCCCAAAAAGAACTGTCAACTCTGATTTCCAGATCCCCACTGCATAAAAAGCTACTTATATCGGACGTGTCGGACTTTTCTTTATGAAGTTGTCAAGGTGCAGATGTATAATAATCAGGACAATAAGATTGCTCTGTATTATTCGTGTTAATTATTTTTAATAATCCTTTAAATTATTGCAATTTTATACAGATTTATTTATAATGTTGTAGAAAATTGTAGAAAGGAAGCATGTATATATGAAAAACCATATTAAAAAAATTATTGAAATTCTTTTTGGCACTAAAGAAAATATAATTTTTAAATTTAGTTTATCCGCCTTAACAACAAGTATCATATTTCTTATACTTTCGATTCTATACAAAGACAATTCTACAGTATGGAAACTTTTAGTAATGTTTTGTGGATTTTTTTTCGCCACTTGGATGGGAACCGCAAAAGGGATTACTACTGTACAACATTTTGTCTATGAGTTGTTTCGTTTATGCGGATTCTTTGCATGTTTCTTCGTTGTATTAAATATTTTTATAAATATTTCCAACTATACCGGACTTTTACTCTTTTTACTTACAATAGCTGCCTGTTTTATTATTTTTCTATGTTCCTTTTATCTTGTTGTCAAGTTTAATGATATATTTGAATTTTTCCAAAAAACATTTAAGTACTTAAAAAACAAACTATACAATACAACGGAACCTCCCACCTCCAAAGCAAAAGCCTTCATCGAAAATATCACCGCACTATTGGCTTCAATAGTTGCTCTTTCCGTGGCGGTTCAAACAATAGCTAACACAATTATTAACCTATTTCACTCATTCAGATAATTATTTATCAAGACACCGTCTCCTTACGGAGACGGAAGTCCAAAAGTTAGAATCTGAAATGATCTAATTTTATTTATGATTTTTTTTACTATCCTCTACAATTTTCTCCAAAACAATTATCTGTGTCCAGCCTAAGCCTGTAGCAGTTGTTACGCTTATGCAACGCCATCCCTGACTACTCTGCTTGTTTAAATACTTTTCCAAATCCCCAGAAACTCTTTCTACCTTATATTCATATCTCATCGTTTTTCATCCCACCTTTCCTGTCCTGTTTATTTAAAATAAAAAGTAATATCAAATCTACAATTATCATTATAAATAGTATTATCCATTTGATCGGATTGATTTGTGTGTCCATGCTGCTGTAATCTGGAATCAGCAGCGAACGTATAGAAGGAATTGCAATATTTAAGAAAAACCATGCAAATTCAAATGCCACATAAAACTCGGCAATCTTTTCTAAAGTAGATTTTTCTTTCTGTTCTGTTATATGTTCTTCAAGATTAGAATCATGTGCTGCTTTCTTTTCGTTCAGCTTTTCATCATCTGCTTCTTTTTCTAAAGTAGATTTTTCTTTCTGTTCTGTTATATGTTCTTCAAGATTAGAATCATGTGCTGCTTTCTTTTCGTTCAGCTTTTCATCATCTGCTTCTGCTTTGGATTCCATAATCTTGATCTCTGTATCAACTGGCTGATCCTTAGCAGCTCTTTCTAAGATGACAACATATGTCCAGCCTAATCCTGTGGCAGTTGTTACACTTGCACAGCGCCATCCCTGGCTGCCTTTCTCATTTAAATATTTTTCCAAATCATCTGATATTCTTTCTACTTTGTATTCACATTTCATTAGACTGTCTCCTCTTTTCCTAACGTTAGCGGTTGGTGCTTCACAATCCGTTTGCCACATTCCGGGCAATACTTTATCTTATAGTTGTCGATCAGCTCTGGGGCAATGCCCTTTCTGCACTCCGGACAACAGTATCCCCCCTGCAGCTCTGTGATCCGCCCCGGCCTCTGATGCGATCTATAATATACAATCTCTTCCTGCAGATATTGCGTCTCCGCATCTATGATCTCCTCCACAGCCGGCTCTGTCTCTTCATGTAGTCGGTGCTTTATCCTGGTGGCAAATATCTCTATGTAATAAATCACCGTGTCCAGCACGTTCCAGTTTTTCACATATTTTTGCATCGTTGTTCTTCTTGTCCTTCTCTATAAATCTCGAATGAATAATTTATGGTTTTTCCGTCCATTGAGTTGATTTCATATTACAAATCACATATACTATAAGTGCACAATAGTAAAACGTATACACCAGCTTTTATCAAACATCGACTCTACGCAGTATTCAGGCATTGAATGGAGGTATATTTATGGCGCCCATGACAAACATTTTGCTGTTGCTCCGTGATTTACAAAATAATCAATGGCATATAACAGCGTTTCCATTTACTTACAAAAACGTTCAGTACATTGTACTTTTCGAAGATATTTCAAATTTACCACTAACTGCTAACATTTTTTTGGTATTGTTGACTTTTATCGACAGAAATGACGGAAATCGCATACTCCAAACAAAAGCAAATGAATTCAGTTTCTCAATTAATGCCAAAGAATTTCGTGAATATTTTGGCATAAGCTATGCGCCTAATCTTGGTGATATATTTAAACAGTTTTATACTTATTTTGGTGGCTTTGTTCCAACCATGCGTGTTCAAAACTTTGATGCTGAAACGCAATTAGCTATTATACATAAATTAAATCAAAATGATCATGAAAATGTAAACAATCTTTGCTGCTATTCCGTTAAGCGCAATGGAAAACATAATGGTATCCAATATCGTAGGACTCCATTTAATAGTGATAAAACCAAATTGCTTCGAGAAAATTTATATAAAATGCTTGGCAATGATGACACTATCAGTTTTTGTTATCGCGAGGAAAATCCTTTGAGTGACACAGAAATATATCAACAATTTGCACAACGAGACAAAATTAAATAATTCCATATTTAATTTGATCTCTTGACATTTCGTTCCGAATATTTACATATTTCCCTGTGTTATAACACCTCATTGCCTCATCCAGCAGCTCCATTGACACATTATCAATTATTTCTGAACTATTTTGGTTGTTATGTATATTCACATTTCCATTGCACAATTTGCGATATTGTAAATTCAAATCTTCGAACGAATAGCAAGTACAAAGAACTTCTAAGTTATATTCTTGCTCTGTCATAATTTACCTTTCTTCTGCAGCAGAAAATGTTTTTTCCTGCTATTAGCTTAAACGGTTGCCCCGGTTCTGAACGGAATCGGGGCCGCTCCTTTTCCGATTGCCTTTTTTCTCAGTTAATTATATCCAGCGGACATTTTTTCCCGCTTCTGATACAATCACAAACACCTTCATCATCTGTCGTATCCTGATACTTGCAATAATTGTCACATATATCTTCCGCTACCTCCTGCAGTAGCTGAATGACTGTCTTGTCCATAATATTCCCTCCTTTGCTGCCCCATCCACTAGAAAAATTCATTCAACAATATGTCGATAAAATTGACCAGCTCAGTAATTACTTCCCTGGAAGAACTTATAACCATACTTGTGTCCATGGAATCGCATACATATATCGATGCTGCATCCAGCCAGCTTATGACATTAACATTTATCACCATCGACTTGCGATAAATCTCATCCAACTCATGCTCTCCTGCCTTATCTGAATATATTAGTTCCAACATTCTGCTTGATAAATACATATTCTTTTTCTTCAGTTCCTCTATTTTCTTTGGTGCCTCCTCAAAACATTTTTGTATTTCATATTGTGAGAGACCACTCATTCCTCCCATCAAAAACAGTACATAACTCTGTACTCTTTCTCCATACTCCTCATATTCCCTCATAGCCTCATTAACTTTGTCCCACGGTTCTGCTGTCTGCAGTAGCTGAATGACTGTCTTGTCCATAATATTCCTCCAGTTTAAAATTCATAAATCAAATACTGTCATCTGCTTGTTTTGTTGCTGTTCTATAGCTGTCTTTTTTAGCTCGTCCCTACAAATCAGTTCCTTATTGGCATCTTCACGTCTGGCAAATAAAATATTTTCAACTGGAACATTAAAATACTTAGCTATCATAATGGCTCTTTCCAATTTAGGCTTCCTTTTACCCACTTCGTACAATGCTATAAGTGCACTACTAACCCCTAACTCTACGGCGAACTCTTTCTGTGAAAAACCCTTTGCCTTACGCAATTCGCTCAATGGTATCTTTTTTTCATTTTCCATTTGCTGCCTCCTCTTCTACTTACAATATGTAAGTATTTTACATTACATATTGTAAAATGTCAACTCAATCATTTCAATATGTGTGTATTTATGTTCTTTTGGTTTTCTTTTTGAAAAATAGTGATAGCATTTTGAGTAAAAGAAAAAGAGGTGAAATGGTATGCAGATTGGTCATATCATTGCTAAACAACGAGAACTTATAGGCATTAGCCAAAAAGAACTGGCAGCTATACTAAACGTAAGTCCTAGTGCTGTAGCTTTATGGGAAGTAAACAAACGCTGCCCTTCGTTGGAATCATTACTGATGATTGCAGATTACTTTAATGTAAGCATGGACACTTTCTTTACTTTAGATCGCAAAAATACTAATTTCACATCTTTGGAAATGAAAATTCATTCAGATAAATGCCAAAAGATGATAGAGTATTTCGAAAGTATGAATGAAGAAAGCCAAGATATTATTATAGGAAAATCCAGGGAGTTGCTTCGCCAACAGCGATTAGAGGAAAAAAGAGAATTTATGATGCCTGCCACAAAGGTACGGTAATCACTTTCCCTTATCACAATTTTTAAAGAATTTATTTGGGTTAAAATTCTGAATAATAAACAAGGAGAATAATCATGAACCTATACTTAAATGTTCCCTACGCGGAAAAGGATGAGGCAAAAAAATTTGGCGCCAAATGGAATCCGAAACTAAAAAAATGGTATATCCAGATCTACCTTGACGAACCGGAAAAATACCTTGATTTTTCAAAATGGCTCTTAAAAGATAATGACGAAAACATTATAGCCACACAATATATTTACATAATAGAAGGACAACAATCCTGCTGGAAATGTAAACATCCCACGAGAGTCATTGGTCTGGGGGTAAGTGATATCATTCAAATATATGGCGAAGTGGACGAGCCACATATTGAATTCGATGAAGATGAACTGCACCTTGCATGGGTAGATCATGAAAATGACATCCCGCCAAAGCTGCTGCAGTATTTAAAGAGCACCTATTCTGTCAAGACTTCATATTCAAAAACACTTGGCGAAAAATGTTTTGCAAATCATTGTGACTGCTGTGGAGCTTTGCAGGGAAACTGGTTTTTGTTTGATGAACCCGACAGCCCGCTGTCCTCCTGTGTGGATGGCAATGAACTTATCGAACGGATGGGCAGGTTAAAAATAAAATATATTCCCATCGATCCAGCCTTACAGCTTAACTGGAATGTCGCATTCTGTTCAAATGATTATGCTTATTTTGAATACGCACCACAGGAAGAACTGATTTTAGCTGATGATCCCAATGATGAATATATTTCATACGAGGAACTATATAAGATAAATAGATAAAATACAAGGCGGTAAAGATTATGGGATTATTTTCAAAACGTATAGGGCCAGTGTTTTTAAAGGAAAATAATGATGCAGATACATATATCGAAAAATTGCAGGATTTGGCCCAGAAGGCTTCTGGCAATACTGCCAAGGAGATAGAAAAACAAATAAGCTGGATGATATATGGAAAAAAGGGCGAATCAAATGTCGCCTATGAATTAAAAAACAGCGGAATGGATATGTATATATTGCATGACATTTATCTGGAGTATGAGGACTTATCTGCACAAATCGATTATCTTGTCATTACCAGGAAACATACCTATATCATTGAATGCAAAATGCTTTCCGGCAATATCGAGATTGACAATACCGGGGCATTCATCAGATATTATAACTATTCTGGCAAGTCTTATAGGAAAGGTATGTATTCGCCTGTTACCCAAAACAAAAGGCATCTGCAAGTGATCAAGGAAATCTGGATGCATTATAGAGAAAACATTTTTACACGAAAAAACTTTGAAAAGAATTTTGATACCAATTTTCATTCCATTGTTGTTCTCGCCAATCCCGAGACTTGTATCAATATGAAATATGCCCCAAAAGATATCAAAGAACAGGTCATAAGAGCAGATCAGCTAATAACATATATCCGCCAAAAGGACTCTGATTCTAAAAATGATCTGAGTAATGGAGATATGTTAGACGCTGCCAAGTTTTATCTGAGCCAGCACAAGCCCAACAAGCTTGATTATTCATTAAAATACGAAGAGCTTTTGTGTACCACAAACATAAATTCACGAAATGTGGATGAAAAAGAAGTTATTTCACCATCCACTACCGGACCGTACCCTGCCAAAGCAGAAGCAACACATACCCGTACACCAGTGCAAACAGAATACAATAAAGACAGTGGCAATAATGAAAATTTAATTAAGCATTTAAAAGATTTCCGGCTTAAACAGAGCAGGCGTGAAGGAATTGCTCCTTATCTCATCTTCAATAATGCCCAAATGGATGATCTGATCGCCAAAATGCCCCATACACCAGATGAGTTACTTAAAGTTTCTGGCTTTAACGCAGCCAAAGTTAATAAATATGGCGACGTCATACTTTTTATATTACGGTCTGAAACCCAAAATCCAGAACATACTATTTATGGGCAACTTGTGAAAAAACTAAAAGAATACCGGCTTCAACAGAGCCGGGATGAGGGGATTGCTCCTTACCTCATTTTTAACGACGCCCAGATGAATGATTTAATTTTCAAAATGCCCCGTACAACAGATGAATTACTTAAGATTTCTGGCTTTGGTTCCGTTAAGGTTGATAAATACGGTGCCTCTATAATAAAAATATTGCAGGATTTTCCCAACTAATGTATAATTTCACTTGTTATTCTTATCAGGAACTAGCGTAGACTCTGATGAATATGGGAATATAAAATCAGTTTTAACAGCGAAAAGGGAGTGATCGAATGTACTAATAAGATGAATTGCAACCATAGACCAAGATAAAAAACACAGATGAAAGTGAGGACAAAACATGTCAAATCTCAGTGATGATTTATTTGTAGAAACTGTTATCGGTCTTATTTGGGGTATTCCAAAACTTGTTGGAATTTCCATTTTAGCAGTTCCATTTCTCATTATATCGGCCATTTTAGATATACCGACAGTTACGTTGATACAAAATTTGCTGGCGTTTGCCATAGCTGTATTTCTTGTATGGTTATTCAGCAAATTTCAGATTATAGAAAACGGAATCTTCGGATTAATACTTGGATTTGCAGTATATATGAATTTTAAGTGGCATCCGGTAGCGTGTATTCTGATCGGTGTTGCTGCAGCCGGACTTCTTTTTCTGGTTACATCCATTAAGATCGGATTTTGGATTAAGACTATTTCGTTTTCATTGATTATTACGTTTATAGTATATGCTATCTTCTATTCAAAATGGGGATTATTTTCATTGCCAGATATGGTATGGAAAATAACATTTTTCATTGTTTTTCTTTTGGAAAACCTATTCATAAGATGTTCAATCGCCTATGATGACGGACAACTATGATGTTTCTCCTTGTAAATAATGGAATCCTCATATCTTCCATTATTTTACACATGACTGCAACTAAACGGATAGCTCTTCAACTGTAACAGCTATCCGTTTTTATGCCGCAAAATCAAATAAATTTATCCTTACTGTAGCTGCGACTCCTTACACCAACTGCATAATTTCGGCTTCTAGTTCTTTTACATCACTATCAAGCAAATCAGGAAAACAATCAGATACTTCATCAATTTTTATCTTGCCCAATTTCAAAAGTCTGCGTGCATTTTCTTTTGTTGTTTTCCTAACCGCTTCATTCCTCATATCTTCCATAATTTTACACATAGCCGTGACTCCTT
>VSNM01000045.1 GCA_009774245.1 Lachnospiraceae bacterium
GGCTCTGTTTTATGAGGTAAAAATTTAAAGAAAAGTCTGTAAAATCAATAATTTAGGACTTGACATTATAGGAAGGACAATAATAATGAAAATAAACATAAAGAAATTAACGGAAACTGCAAAGATCCCAACAAGACAACACAAGGGTGATGCGGGGTATGATTTGTATGCAGATATTCAGGAACCAGTAACAATCGAACCACATACTACGAAATTTATAAAAACAGGAGTAGCAATTGAAATACCAGATGGATATTTTGGTGCAATATTTGCTAGAAGTGGACTTGCGACTGATTATGGTTTACGTCCTGCAAATTGTGTAGGGGTATGTGATTCTAATTATAGAGGAGAATATAAGGTTGCATTACATAATGATTCTGCGATTGCAAGAATTGTGTATCCAAAAGATAGAATAGCCCAACTTATAGTAATGCCATATTTAAATGTGGAGTTTAATGAAGTAGATGAGTTGTCTGACACCGAGAGAGGAGATGGAGGATTTGGAAGTACGGGAAGATAAAAAAGAAAAAACAATAGTTCCAATAAAGGATAAATTAAATTTGACCATTAAAGAGGCAGTTTTATATTCCAATATTGGAGAGACAACCATAAGAAAATTATTGCGAGAAAAAGGCTGTCCGTTTTTGTTGAAAGTAGGAAATAAAAATTTAGTTAAACGGCGAGAATTTGAAAAATATATTAACGAGAAACACTATATATAATTTACAAAAAAGTCCTTATGTGCTATCATATTACAATAATAACATATAAGGACTTTTCCATCTATATTCAGAAAGGAGAAAATTGTGGGTAAGAATTTAAATGGAAAGGAAATTGGACATGGCATTATCCAAAAAAAGGATGGCCGATATGAAGCTAGATATATAGACAGGTTTGGGAAAAGAAAATCTATATCTGGTTCTGATTTGAAAGATGTTAAAAAAAGACTAAATGAAGCCATATATGAAAATGAAAAAGAAATTAATATCAAAGATAACATAAGGCTTGATGATTGGTATTTAAAATGGATGAATGTGTATAAATATGAAATGATAAGAGAAAATACAAAACGATGTTATAACCAATTGTATTATCATCATATATCGCCATATTTGGGAAATATGTTTTTGAAAGATATTACGCAATTGAATATTCGTGAGCTTATAAAAAGACTGGATAAAGAAGGATACGGCTATCAAGTAAAAAATAAGGCCAAAGTATTATTGGTTGATATTTTTAACAAAGCTATGATAGATGAGTTTGTACACAAAAATCCAGCAAAGGGAATACAAGTAAGACATGATGAGAGTAAAGAAATAAGAGTGCTATCTGAAGAGGAGCAGATTTTATTTTTTGACTGTTGCAAAGGAACTTTTTATGACAATTTTTTCATCACAGCAGTTACAACTGGAATGAGAATAGGCGAGCTTGCTGCTCTTCGTTGGAAGGATATTGATTTAGACAATAAAATTATACATGTTAGGCGCACACTTGTTTATCAAAAATACGAAGACGATGAGTGTAAAACTTTCCATTTGGAATTACCGAAAACCAAAACAAGTATTCGGGATATACCTATTAACAGACAATGTGAGACTGCATTAAAGAAGCAATATATACAGAAAAATGTAATTGCTGATAAGGCTCCCGATGAGAAAAAAGTAGAAAAAGAATTTTTGGATTTGCTTTTTACTACAAAATTTAATACTCCATTAAATGCACAAATTATATCAGATGCTATTGATAAGATTATAAAAGAAATAAATTTAATGAGAGATGTTACTAATGAAATGGATACTTTTTCTTGTCATTGCTTTAGACATACATTTGCGACCAGATGTTTTGAAGCAGGGATACAACCCAAAACTGTACAAAATTATTTGGGACATGCAACATTGCAGATGACTATGGACTTGTATACACATGTATTAAAAGAACATCAGATTTCAGAGATGGATAAGCTTGAGAATAATCTGGAGCTAATTAACGAAAAATCAGAAAGTCTTATAGATCAACAATTTGACGACCAGCATGATAAAAATAAAAATATAATTCGTTTTGCTGGAGACAGAATGGTGGCAAAATGAAAACTAATGGAGACAAAAATGATGGAATGTAGTAAAATCAAGGGTTTAATAACATATAAAGGCTGTTTTCTGATATACTTACTACGTCTACCAGGCGACGCCATATGAGTGGTAGGAAAGGTTAAGTCTTTAAAAGGTATTGCCGAACTGCCTGAAAAATGATAAAGTAATAGGAACAGACAGAACGGAGGCTCAGTAATGGATGAGGAGAGAGACGATGGAATTTAGAGAGAGAAAGCGGTGGTTGTTTTTGGGGCTGCCATTTACTTTTACAGTATATACGGTCAAAGAGGATGTCATCACAGTTAACACAGGTTTTTTCAACAGGGAAGAAAACGACTGTTATATGTACAAGGTGCAGGACGTGACACTCAAAAACTCACTGATCGAGAGAATATTTGGACTTGGGACGGTCGTGTGCCACACGGGCGACGTTACCAGTCCGCTGTTGTTGATTCAGCATATTAAAAACGCGAAGGCTGTGAAACAGTTTATCCTGGAAAAGTCCGAGGAGGACAGGAGAAAACGCCGCACGCTGAACACGCTTGATATCGGAGCAGTCGAGGTAGATGATGTCGAGTAGATACAATAATGAAGATCAATACATAGCCCAGCCCAGCGCTGATGAGATTGCTGCGGTGTTGGGCACTTATTTGAAGGAAAATGGTGCCTCGGATGACGAGGCCGGCAGTCACGGCAGTGGGGAGATAACAAAGACCAAGGAGACAGGAAGTGAACGCGATCTGCGCAGACAACAACGGCTGCAGGAGATGCGGCGCAGAAAAAAGCAGCAGGAGAGACTGCGCAGGCTGGTGGTGCCATGTGCTGTTGTTTTGGTGCTTTGTGTGATTTTTGCCGGAATAGGAATCAGAAGCCTGGTCAGAAGACAGTCGGGCAGGCAGCAGGTTACGCAAAACGAGACAGTCGGGGGAGAAACGGAGGCAGATCAGAGCGCTTTAGGTGGAATAGCTTTAGATGAACAAGCTTCAGATCAAAAAGCTTCAGATGAACAAACTTCAGATGAGAAAGTTTTGGATAAGAAGGCATCAAATAAGGGTATTTTGTATGATGGCAGTCTAAATATAGCGGGCTGCGATCCCGGAGGCACTACTGCTGCGAGTATCAATGAGGAGATTACGCAGATCGCGGCGCTTTTTGTCCGCACCCTGGGCGGGCGGGGTAATGAGCCGCCGCTGAGTGCGGTCGCCGATGAGGCGACAGTATTGCCGGATCAGACGGTCCTGAGCGAAAACAGTATTTTTATCGACGTGGCGGCAGGGAGGATTATGGGGCAGAGAGATGCCGGAGTGCGTATCAGTCCGGCTTCCATGACAAAGATTCTCACTGTGCTTGTGGCGGCGGAGCACATTACAGATCCGGACGATATCTTTGAGATCACACAGGATATCACGGATTACAGCTATGTCAACAAATGCAGCAATGCCGGTTTTGACGTTGGGGAGAAGGTCACGGTACGCGATTTGTTTTATGGGACAGTGCTCCCTTCCGGAGCGGATGCGGCACTGGGACTTGCCATCTATGTCGCGGGTTCCCAGGAGGCGTTTGTTGAGCTGATGAATGAGAAGATCGATGCGCTTGGATTGTCCAGAACGTCTCATTTTACGAACTGTGTCGGCCTGTATGACGAGAATCATTACAGTACCGTTTATGACATTGCTGTCATGTTGAAGGCTGCCTGTGACAATAGTTTTTGCAGGGAGGTGCTGAATGCGCACACTTACACCACATCTGCCACAGAGCAGCATCCGGACGGAATCATTCTGTCAAACTGGTTTCTAAGAAGGATAGAGGACAAGGATACCAACGGGGAGGTACTCTGCGCCAAGACCGGATTTGTGGAACAGTCCGGAAGCTGCGCGGCCAGTCTGAGTGTAGGGAATGATGGAAAGGAATACATCTGCGTCACGGCGCACGCCAACAGCCCATGGCTGTGCATTTATGACCATGTGGCGTTGTGTCAGCAGTTTATGTCAGGGGAAGCGCAGCCGCCGGCCGGGGACGCGTGATCGGTCAGAATCCGTTCAAACAGGAGTCCGGCAAGAAACCAGAAAGGGAAATAGTCGATACGAATCAGTCCGTTTATGTGCCAGTGGTGGCGTCTGTAGTTCCAGGGACACAGCTCATGTGTTGCGAGGATACGCCCGCTGGCATATTCCGCGCCAAAGATTGACAGGGCATAGACTGTGCCGCGCACGATCAGATGACAGTGCCTGAACAGTGAAAATACCGGCTTGAAAAAGGCCGCACTGCCGTAGATCGGGAACATCCACAGGGAGGTTTGTCCGACGAGGGGCAGTTCGCGCCGCCTCAGCGCACCGAGTGCGGTGAAGGTGATTTCCATGCACCAGCCGATCGTGCCGCATTTGATAAAATTTTTTGCGAGATTGCGGATGCAATCATAAAAAGGTAAAGGAATTTTCGGTTTTCTCATGCTATCAGCATAACCGGATTTCCTTTACCTTATTCAGTCTTTACGTGAATTGTTACGTTAATTCTTGCCGATCTCCGCGATGGCAGCCTGTGAGGCCCGGTCGAATGTTGTTACGGATACAGGGCCGGAGACTGGTGTCTTGTACACGGGCGTGTCGCTTCCAAACTGTGTGAAGTACACATATTGCGAGGTCGCGTTGATATTGCTGTAGGCGCCATCGGCGACTACCTCCATGTCAGAGCCGTCGCGACGGATGCGTTTCAGCTGGGGTGAACTGCCCGAGGTCTGATAATAGATATAGCTGTCCGTCACATTGATCAGGTCGATCCTGCCGGTATCGAGCAGTGTCTTGCTGCCGTCGGTGGTGTTGAGGCTGATCAGCGAGTAGTTGTCATGAATGTCAATACCATAGACGGTGTTGCCCTCGATAATGGGCATATACACATCCTCAGCGAGTACCTGGCGCGAGGTGTTGGTCCGCAGGTCAAGTGCCATCAGGTGCAGGTTTTCCTCATTGTTCAGATAGTAGAAGGTAGAGTTCTGTACACTGACAGGAAGGATGTCGAGCTGCAGGAGCGTCTCTTTGGTCTTGCCGTCCGTCGATACCTTTTTCAGGGATACCTCATCGGAAGAGCAGGTGTAGTATACATCGTTGTCCGCGAGCAGGACGTATTTGCCGATCACGCGGTCAAGGCAGAGGGCGTCGTTGGATTTGTTTTTATTCACGCGGTAGACGCCTGTCGTGCTGAGCACAAAACCAAGTCCGGAGCCGCTGCCGGAGCCTCCCTGGTAGTAGTACAGATACTTGCTGTCTGCGTTGATGCTTGACACTTCTGTGTAAGCGATTTTTTCCATCTCGGATTCATCCGGCCGCATCCGGTAGAGCGAAGAGGAATCGTATGCGTTTGCGAAGTAGACGTATCCGTCATTTTCACAGAAAAGTCCATTGTTATAGAGATTTCCGGCAGTATTCCCGACGGTTCCGGCCGGATTTTGCGGAACCCTGTCGGAGAGATACTTAAAGACTGCCAGGCCGGCGATGATCAGCACGGCGCATACGATACAGACGATGGTGATAACTTTTTTTTTCATAGTATTTCCCCCTATGTATATTGTGGTAGTGTGGTGGCTGTGCAGGTGTGCACAATGTAACGTATAATAATATTATAAATAATTTTTGTGAAAAATGAAAGATTTCTGTATTATTTTTTTACAAACTTTATTTGATGTGCTATACTGAAAATAAAAGCAGGGATACAGGAGGACAAGTCGGATGGATTTATCAGAACTCAGGGGAGCGCTTGACGGGATTGACCGTCAGATCGTGGAGCTCTATGAGAAACGCATGGAACTATGTGCCCAGGTGGCAGAATATAAGATCGAGACGGGGAAAAGAGTCTTTGACAAGGAGCGGGAGCAGCAGAAGCTCAAGGCAGTCAGCGAGCTGACGCACAATGAATTTAACGCGCAGGGCGTCAGGGATTTGTTTGAGCAGATCATGTCGATGAGCAGACTGCTTCAGTATCAGATGATAACGAGGCGCAATGGCGAGGGAAGGCTTTCATTTATCGAGATGGGGGAGATTGACAGCGTGCGGTGCAGGGTTGTGTTTCAGGGAGCCGAGGGAGCATACTCGCAGGCTGCGATGATGGAGTATTTTGGTGATGAGGTTGACAGCTTCAATGTCAATACGTTCCGGGACGCGATGCTTGCGATCGATGAGGGGAGCGCGGATTTTGCGGTGTTGCCGATCGAGAATTCGTCCGCGGGCATCGTGAGTGAGATCTATGATCTGCTCGTGGAGTTTGAGAACTATATCGTGGGGGAACAGATCATCCGGATTGAGCACTGCCTGATGGCGTCGCCGGGCACGAAGCTCGGGGATATCAGGACAGTGTACTCCCATCCGCAGTCGCTGATGCAGAGCTCACACTATCTGCTCGAGACAGGCTGGCAGCAGATCAGCATGAAAAATAATGCCTTTGCTGCAAAGAAGGTCGCGGATGACAGGGACCGGACGCAGGCGGCGATCGCAAGTGAGACGGCGGCCAAGATCTATGGGCTGGACATCCTCAGGAGAGGGGTAAATGACTTAAAGGACAACTCGACGCGTTTTATCATTGTCACCAATCAGAAGGTGTTTGCGAAGAAGGCAGCCAAGATCAGTCTGTGTTTTGAGGTCAATCATGAGAGCGGCGCACTTTACCATGCGCTTTCCCATCTGATGTACAACGGACTGAATGTGACTAAGATCGAGTCGAGGCCGATCGCGGGAAGAAACTGGGAATATCGGTTTTTTCTGGATTTTGAGGGGAATCTCACCGACAGTGCAGTCCGGAACGCGCTCAGGGGACTGCGTGAGGAGACGCACAATATGAAGATACTCGGAAATTACTGATCAAAATTATTGACTTATAAGATAAATTGGATAAGAATCAGATAAGAATAGGGATACTTTTTAGGGGAAGAGGTGTAACTATGGCATATAAGACATTTGCTGCGATTGATGTGGGCTCCTATGAGCTTGCGATGAAAATATACGAGATATCGGGCAAAAATGGCATCAAGGAGATTGATCATATTAGACACAGGATCGAGCTTGGAACAGACTCGTACTTTATGGGGAAGATCAACAATGACAGGGTTGATGAACTGTGCAGGATGCTGAACGAATTTATGGCAATTATGAAATCATACAAGGTGGACGCTTATAAGGCATATGGCACAAGCGCCGTCAGGGAGTCGCAGAACAGATTGATTCTGCTAGATCAGATTGAGACCTGGACGGGAATCCACATTGATGCCCTGAGCAATTCCGAGCAGCGTTTTCTCGATTACAAGTCGGTGGCGTCGCGGGTGAAGGATTTTCAGAGTATCATTGACAAGAGTACTGCCTTTATTGATATTGGCGGGGGCAGCATTCAGATCTCTCTCTTTGATGAGGACAGCCTTGTCACTTCACAGAATATCAGACCGGGTGTGCTTCGCATGAGAGAGGAGCTGTCGAGAGTATCCTACCGGAGTTATCAGCTTGAGGATATCGTGGAGGAGATGGTTTGTGACAGTTTCGAAAGTTTTCGCGAGATGTTTGTGGGAGATAAGAAGATACAGAACGTGATTCTGGTTGACGACTATGTGTCTCTGGTCGTGCAGAGAAACTATATCGATACGATCAAAAAGGGACAGGTCAGCACAGAGAATTTTCTGGAATTTGTGGATTCCCTCAAGAAGAAAAAGGCGCGAGAGATCGCGCTGTCGCTGGGACTGGCGCAGGAGAACATCTCGCTGTTACATCTGTCCGCCCTGATGATTAAGTATATGATCAGGCTGCTGGGTGCGGAGATGCTGTGGGCGCCGGGGGTATCCCTGTGCGACGGTATCGCATATGAGTATGCGGAGCAAAATGGACTGCTGTCGTCGGACGCCGACAGTATGCCGCATGACTTTGAGCAGGACATTCTCGACTGCGCGAGGGATATCAACCGGCGTTATCACAGCAGTGAGCACCGCACCCGCGAGCGGGAGATGATCGCGCTCACTATCTTTGACAGCATGAAGGAGATTCATGGTTTGTCAAAGCGCGACAGACTGCTGCTGCAGCTTGCGGCGATCCTGGGTGACTGCGGCCGGTTCATCAGCCTTGCGGGCGTCGGTGAAAATTCATACAACATTATCATCGCGACGGAGATCATAGGGCTGTCCCATGTGGAACGCGAGATTGTGGCAAACATCGTAAAGTACGCGACGGAAAAGTTTGATTATTATCATATCATGGACAACAATGCCTCGCTTGACAGGGAGGCATATCTGAAAATCGCGAAGCTGACAGCGATCATCAAGCTTTCCGACGGACTGGACCTGAGCAACAGGGGCAAATGCAGCAGGCTGAAGGCCGTGAATAAAAATGATGAGCTGGTGCTCACGGTGGAGACGAACGCGGACATGACGCTGGAGTTTGGATTGTTTGACAAGTACGCCACCTTTTTTGAGGAAGTGTACAATATCAAACCAGTCCTGCGGCAGAAAAAGAGTAATATATAAAAGTAATGGGGGAATTAAGATGGGTGATAAGAACAGTAAGTCGGACAACAAGATCGACTACAGCAGGTCAGAATATTATTATAACAGGGAATTGAGCTGGCTTGCCTTTAACAACCGTGTGCTGGGCGAGGCGAGGGACAAGGATATTCCACTGTTTGAGCGGCTCAAGTTTCTGGGTATCACTGCGTCAAATCTTGATGAATTTTTTATGGTGCGTGTGGCTTCATTAAAGGACATGGTGAACGCGGGATACACGAAGAAGGATATCGCCGGGATGACGCCCGCGGAGCAATTGGAGAAGGTCAACAGAGCGACGCATGAGCTTGTCGACATGCAGTATTCCGTTTACAACAGATCGCTGCTGCCACTCCTTGCGCAGAATGGACTGATGGTGGTCGAGAGCCATGAGGAGCTCACGAAGAAGGACTGCGCCTTTGTGGACCGGTATTTTCAGGACAATGTGTATCCGGTGCTCACGCCGATGGCGGTGGACTCCTCGAGACCGTTTCCGCTCATCAGGAATAAGTCCCTGAATCTGGGGGCTCTGGTGTCGCGCAAGGGTATCAAGGGAAGAAGGCATCTGTTTAATAAAAAGTCTGTCCAGGGGAAGGAGCTGGAGTTTGCCACGGTTCAGGTGCCGAGCGGGCTCCCGCGTATCATACAGCTTCCGGAGGTCGAGGACGGGACAAAGCGCGTGATCCTGCTGGAACAGATCATCGAGCGGAATATGGATAAGCTGTTTTTGAATTATAACATAGAGTGTTCTTTCCCGTTCCGGATCATGAGAAATGCAGATTTCTCACTCGAGGAGGAGGAGACGGAGGACCTGTTAAAGGAGATCGAGAAACAGCTCAAAAAGAGGCAGTGGGGGCAGGCAATCCGACTCGAGGTCGAGGAGGGGATTGACAAGCGTCTCCTTGACATTATCGAGAAGGAGCTGATGATCGACGGGAGGGATATCTACAGTATTCCCGGGCCGCTTGACCTTACATTTCTGATGAAGATGTATGGACTGGAAGGGTTTGAGCATCTCAAGTGCAGTCCTTATACACCGCAGCCGGTTCCCGAGATTGAGGAGGATGATGATATCTTTGGGCGTATCAGGGAGCAGGATATTCTCCTGCATCATCCGTATCAGACATTTGAGCCGGTTGTCGACTTTATCAAGCAGGCGGCAAGAGATCCGCAGGTGCTTGCCATCAAGCAGACCTTGTACCGCGTGAGCGGCAACTCTCCGATCATCGCGGCGCTCGCGCAGGCGGCGGAGAATGGCAAGCAGGTGTCCGTGCTGGTGGAATTGAAGGCGCGCTTTGACGAGGAGAACAATATTGTGTGGGCGAAGAAGCTTGAACAGGCAGGGTGCCATGTGATCTATGGGCTGGTGGGATTGAAGACGCACTGCAAGATCACGCTGGTGGTCAGACGTGAGGAGGAAGGTATCCGCCGCTATGTGCATCTCGGCACGGGGAATTATAACGATGCCACGGCAAAGCTCTATACTGATCTCGGCATTCTCACCTGCAATGAGGCGATCGGCGAGGACGCGACGGCAGTCTTTAATATGCTTTCTGGCTACTCGGAGCCACTGGGGTGGAATCATCTGGCGCTGGCGCCGCTGTGGCTGAAGGATAAGTTTCTGTATCTGATCAACAGGGAGAAAGAAAATGCGGTTGAGAAGCGGCCTGCCAGAATCGTGGCGAAGATGAATTCCCTGTGTGATCCGGATATCATCAGGGCGCTGTATGAGGCGGCGGCAAAAGGTGTGAAGATTCAGCTGATTGTGAGGGGAATCTGCTGTCTGCGTACAGGCGTGGAGGGTACGAACGACAACATTGAAGTGCGGTCCATCGTGGGAAACTTCCTGGAGCACGCGCGGATTTTCTACTTTGAAAACGCGGGAGAGCCGGAGTTGTATATGGCGAGCGCCGACTGGATGCCAAGGAACCTTGAGCGCAGGGTAGAGATTCTCTTCCCGGTGCTCAATGCTGATCTGAAGGAGAAGGTGTGGCACGTTCTTGAGGTGCAGCTGCGCGATACACAGAAGGCACAGTTTTTGCAGGAGGACGGGAGCTATCGCAAGGCGGTCTCTCCTAAGGACGCTGTCAACGCGCAGGAATTATTCTGCAGGGAATATGTGGCGCTGGCGGCAAAAAAGGAGAAGGCGGAGCAGCAGGCGCGCACGTTTAAGCCGGAGTATAATCAGGCGATACAAAACTGACAGGAGTGTAAAATACAATGATAAAATATGTACTTGCATCTGGTTCCCCGAGACGGTGGGAACTGTTGGAAAAGGCGGGGATTGCCTTTGAGATTTCAAAGGCGCAGGGGGAGGAGATCAGCACGAAGGAAGCGCCGGCGGATATCGTGGAGGAGCTTTCCTATCAGAAGGCGGACGAGGCAGCGCAGCGGTATCTGATGAAATATAAAAATGACACGGTTGTCATAATCGGGGCGGATACGATCGTGGCGCATCATGACGAAATTATGGGAAAGCCAAAAGATGCGGCGGATGCGGCGACAATGCTCGCCAAGCTGCAGGACGGCACGCATCAGGTGTACACGGGCGTGACGCTCATCGTACTGGGAAAAGGACAGGAAAAACGGGGGCGGGAGGTCATCACCTTTCACGAGAGGACGGATGTCCATATGTATCCGATGACATCAGAGCAGATTGCTGCCTATGTGGCGACTGGAGAGCCGATAGACAAGGCGGGCGCCTATGCGATCCAGGGGAAGTGTGCAGTGTATATCAAGGGCATCAACGGGGATTATAATAACGTGGTGGGACTGCCACTCGCGAGACTGATGCATGAATTATTTTTAAGACAATTGCTGAATTGATGAAAAAAGGGTTTACAAAATAGTATGGATACTGTTACAGTGGTATTAGGCATTTTGGAATGCAATTATTATGAAATAAAAGGAGATCATGAGTATGCACGAGTATGATGAGGCGGTACTGAACTGTTTTCTGGAAAATCAGCTCCAGCTCGTACCGGAAAAGGTAGCAGAGAATATTGACGAGGCAGAGGCATTCCTTGAGGAATGTATGGCGGTAGTCGTCGATTCCATCGATGAGGTGTGGGATTACTTTGATGAGGAGGGAATCGATCTGGAAGGACAGGAAAAGGACGAGATCGTGGACGCGCCGGAGGTATTTGACATCGGGGACGGAAGATATCTGATCGTAGAAAGCTAAAGGATAGGTAGACAAGGTGAAAAGAAAAACAAACATTTCAGTATGGCAGCTGCGATTATTTGAAGGCTTTGACAAGGATATCATGGTTATGCAGCGCGATGAGGAGGAAGTCTTTGACGATGCGATTCACGTGTTTTTTGACAAGGAGTACTATGATGCGTATGTCACAAGAGCCACCAGGTACAGCAGTCACCGGTATGCGTACCATGAGGATAAGCTGGGAGAGGTAGTCAATCAGATCTTTGACGAGGACATTTCCGGACTGGTGCTTCATATCAACATGAACGAGAATGCGCCGAAAAACCTGCTCGGCGATGAGAAATACATCGCGGCAAAGGAGCTGCTTGGCCTGAAGGATGCGGCGGACAGCTATCATTTCCTTTATACTGCGGCGATTGACCGCTGCAGCAGGGAGGACGCGGCCGCGCGTCTGTGGACGAAGAATGTCTATATCATAGGACAGCTCCCAGATTTCCGTGTGAAACCCAAAGAGGGCGAGAAGCCTGTGTTTGAGCTCATGACGATGCGGCGGAAGAAGGATGGCGGAAAGGCCACGGCGGATGACTATGATTATGAGTCGCTGAAGGTATTTCTGACGATGGACAGCGCCATGCGCTTCAATCCGGACAAAAAGCCGGTCAACAAGTACAAGCTTGCCATGCTGTCACAGCTGGTCAGGGGGAAGCTGCAGATCATCATAGAGCCACACAGAAATTATTATCTGGAATACGATCCGGCCACGCTTGATCTCACAGGGCACCTGGATATCCCACGCTACGACGAGGAGATGGTGCGTGCGAGAATCAGAAAATATGCACAGATGGACAGGATCTATGTTCTGCTGGCGCCCATACACTGCGACTACAGACTGTCATGTGGCAATCCGCTGCTGTTGAAACAGGATGACAAGAACATTCTGCTGTATCTGTTTGAAAAATACGACGATGCAGTCAGTTATGTGCTGCAGAACCCGATGACAATGCCCATATTTGACAGTGTGTTTCCGATCGGAGTGCTGGACCGCGGGAATAAGCTGACTGACCTGGAGACTTTGCTGGCGCTCGCCGCAAAGCTTGGCGCTACCGGGGTAAATCTTGATTTTGACACGGTGCACGCCATCGGATGCAGGATGGAGTATATCAGGAGTGTGGCAGGATATGACCGCGATGTGGAGGCTTTTCTGTCTGAGGAGGAGCTGTCGCACGTTATGCGCGAGGAAGGCGGCGTGAAGCAGTATCGTATGCCGATTGTGCCATTCTGCGACAGGGACAATGAGTACCTTGTGAGCGAAGAGCGCAAGGCGGAGCTGACCGCGCATATGGATAATGACCGTGATCAGGGCTTTGCGTATATGGCAGGCTGCACTGTCATTGAGCTGATGACGGCGATGCAGGAGGCTGCAGCGCGCTTTGACACTGCAAGAAAGGCATCGGACGAGGAGAATACGGACAAGTACGTGCGCCTGATGAACAAGATCACGTTCTTCCTGACGGAGGCTCTGTGTGAGAAGCCGTATATCTATACTCTGCGGGAGGAGAACGGTGATTTTACCCTCAAAAACGGCATAGCATATCTAGTCGTGACAAATCGCTATGAGACAGGCCGGAAAGGCGAGGGAAGACTCACGCCCGCCGGCATTGACAATCCGCAGTTTATGGAAAAGCTGTGCGAGACAAGCAAGGCCGCAGTGCTGACAGACGGACCGAGCACATTGTGTATGATGGATACCCATCTGATGAGCGAGGTGGCAAAACAGTGGAAGAGCGCGGAACCGCTCCGCGAGGAGCTGATGATCTATCTGACACAGGGATGCGATCTCTCCTATCCAGAGGCCATGTATTATTACCGGAGATTTCGGACAGAAAACAGCATTTTTGTCGAGTTTGTCTCATCTGTAAGAGACGGGGCATATCCGTCGATCGGAATGCTTACGATAGAAGGGGTTACTGCACAGGGGCTTGCCGAGGCGCAAGGGTTCAATATGCTGCAGGCGTATGATGCGCTGTTGTCCATAAAGGAGAATCCTGCAAACGCTGAGAAGTTCCGGGGAGCAGCGGTGTCTGAGGATAGTGTTTCCGGCGAAACTGACGACGTTGACAGTTCTGATGGTCCTGATAAAAAAGGGCTTTTTGGGAAGCTGTTTAAGAAATAGTAAGACAGGACATATTATGTTACCTGTGGGTTGATGGAGGTTGATTATTTCATGATGTACCCATATGTGACGTTCAATGATGACACGGAGATCACACATTCGAAGATGCTGCCTGACGATAGAGTCAAAGTCTATATAGAAACGCCTGATTTAAAGGATGGTTTTCACAATGCCACATGTTTTTTGCCAGAATATTCATGGGAAGATATCAATGGATATTCTGACGCTGAGATGGATTATTTCAAAGAGTTTGTGCGCAATAATGCCTATTTGATGATTGAGTTTTCCAAAGAGGGAGGAATTTTAAATGCCTCAAATTTTTAGGATTGGCTCATATATCATATATTTCTGGTCAAATGAAAATAATCCGCTAGAGAAATAAGTTATTATTGTTGATGAATTGTAGATGCAAGAAAATTCTCCTTGAAAATCCACATTATTCATGTATAATAGTAAGAGTGTGTAACCAAAATATGTAAAAATAGGAATAAAAAAGAGGAATTTATCATGATCAGTGCTAACAATGTAACTTATAGAGTTGGGAAGAAGGCATTATTTGAGGATGTCAACATCAAGTTTACGGAAGGGAACTGCTATGGTCTGATCGGAGCGAACGGGGCGGGCAAATCCACCTTCTTAAAGATTCTGTCAGGGAAGCTTGAGACGACAAAGGGCGATATCGCGATCACACCGGGACAGCGGCTCTCTGTGTTGGAACAGGATCACTTTAAGTATGACGAGTACCCTGTCATGGATGTCGTGATTATGGGAAACGCCCGTTTATATGAGATCATGAAGGAGAAGGACGCCATCTATGCCAAGGAGGATTTTACGGATGAGGACGGAATCCGTGCCAGTGAGCTTGAGGGCGAGTTTGCAGAGATGGACGGCTGGGAGGCGGAGTCCAATGCGGCGCAGCTGTTGAACGGTCTTGGTATTGACACGGATATTCACTACTCCCTGATGAAGGATTTAAACGGCAGCGAGAAGGTGAAGGTGCTGCTGGCAAAGGCGCTCTTTGGCAACCCGGATATTTTATTGCTCGACGAGCCGACAAACCACTTAGATCTGGACGCGATCGCGTGGCTCGAGGAGTTTTTGATCAATTTTGACAATACGGTCATCGTCGTGTCGCATGACCGCTATTTCCTGAACAAGGTATGTACCCAGATCGCGGATATCGATTATGGCAAGATTCAGCTCTATGCCGGAAATTATGACTTCTGGTATGAGTCAAGCCAGCTGCTCGTCAAGCAGATGAAAGAAGCAAACAAGAAGAAGGAAGAGAAGATCAAGGAACTGCAGGAGTTTATCTCACGGTTCTCCGCAAATGCATCCAAGTCCAAGCAGGCGACATCGAGAAAGCGCGCTTTGGAGAAGATTGAGCTCGATGATATCAAGCCGTCGAGCCGCAAGTACCCCTACATTGATTTCCGTCCTGACCGCGAGATCGGGAACGAGGTGCTCACGGTTGAAAATCTGTCCAAGACAGTCAACGGCGTGAAGGTGCTTGACAATATTTCCTTTATTTTAGGACGTGAGGACAAGGTTGCGTTTGTGGGGGCAAACGAGCTTGCCAAGACGACGCTTTTTCAGATTTTGATGGGAGAGATGGAGCCGGACGAGGGGAATTACAAGTGGGGTGTCACGACCTCGCAGGCTTATTTTCCAAAAGATCCGACAAATGAGTTTAACAATGACTACACGATCGCGGACTGGCTGATGGGCTATTCACCAATGGATGATATCACGTATGTGCGCGGTTTCTTAGGGCGCATGCTCTTTGCGGGCGAGGATGGCGTGAAGAAGGTGAAGGTGCTCTCCGGCGGCGAGAAGGTGCGCTGTCTGCTGAGCAAGATGATGATCAGCGGGGCAAACTGCCTGATTCTCGACGAGCCGACGAACCATCTGGATATGGAGTCTATCACGGCGCTCAACAACGGACTGATCAAGTTTCCGGGCGTGGCGCTGTTTGCGTGCCACGATCACCAGTTTGTGGAGACGACGGCGAACCGTATCATGGAGATTCTGCCAGACGGCACACTGATCGATAAGATCACGACTTACGACGAGTATCTGGCCAGTGACGAGATGGCGAGAAAGAGGACTTCTGTGTACACCGCGGAGGCAGAGGACGAGAGCGGCGAGGAGTAAGGAGTTTACTTTTGTTTGTGAAAAAGAGGCAGTTTGACTGTCTTTTTTCATTCTTTATGCACACGGGCACCCAGATGTAATATGTCATCAAACCGATAAATCGGTTGGCTGACGGGTGCCCGGCGCGCGAGTAGTGGAGAAGGTCATTCCCCTACTCGATTTATAGTGTCAAATAAAAGGAGAGTTGAAAATGGGATTTGTTGACCTGCATACGCATTCGCGCTGCTCTGATGGGACACTCACGCCAAATGAGCTGGTGGATTATGCCATAGAAAAGGGGTTAAGCGCAGTGGCGCTCACAGACCACGACACGGTGGATGGTCTGGACGAGCTGATGGAGTACGCGAAGGGAAAGCCAATTGAAGTGATTCCCGGGATTGAGTATTCGACGGAGTACAATAACCGCGATGTGCATATCGTAGGATTGTTCATTGATCATAAGGCACCTGTCTTTCTGGAATATCTGACGCGGTTTCAGCAGTCGAGGACAGACAGGAATTATAAGCTGTGCGCGAATCTACGCGGCGCGGGCATCGATATCACCTATGAGGCATTGCTAGAGGCTTTTCCGGGTGCGGTGATCACGAGGGCGCACTATGCCGCGTATCTGTTGGAGCAGGGATATGTGAAGAGCAGGAGCGAGGCGTTTGAGCGGTATCTCGGAGACAGCACGCCGTATTTTGTGCATCGCGAGAAGGTCACACCGGAGGAGGTGATCGAGGTGACGCTGAGAGCCGGTGGCATACCGATCCTGGCGCACCCCACGCTGTATAAGCTCGGGCGTGAGCAGCTTGATGTGCTGGCGAGCCGGTTAAAGGCGGCAGGACTGATGGGAATAGAGTGCTATTACAGCACATATTCGCCGTCGGAGGAGAGGCAGATGAAGGCACTGGCGGAGAAATACAACCTGCTGCCAAGCGGTGGTTCGGACTTCCACGGAGCAAATAAAACGGGGCTTGACCTCGCTGTCGGGTATGGGAAACTCTATGTGCCCGACAGGGTTCTATCGGATTTGAAAGCAGCGCTGAATACAAAGATCCTGTTCACAGACCTTGACGACACGCTTCTCAACTCAGAAAAAACGATATCAGAGCGGACGAGAAATAAAATCATGGAGATGTTATCGAAGGGACATCATTTTGTACTGGCAAGCGGCAGGGCTGTCAACAGTATTCTTGACGTGCTCGAAGTTCTTGATATACAGAGAGCTGATACAGAGGGGAAGGTGTACATGGCGGCATACAACGGCGCGGTCATCTATGACTGCACCAACCATTCTGTCATAGAGCAGTACGATGTTCCGATACCGACAGCGCAGGCAATCTTTGATATGGCTGTGAAAAAAGGAATCCATATTCAGACTTACACGGACACGCATATTATTAGCTGTGCGGAAGACAGGGAGCTTGCTTTTTACAAGAGGGCAATCAAATCGCCCTATAAAGTCGGAACCGATCTGAAAAAGGAACTGGCGCATGCGCCGTTTAAGCTGCTCGCGATCGACATTGACGACAGATCCCGTCTGGAAGAACTGCGCAGGGAGGTGGAGGCGTCTGATTTTGGGGAGGATATCACCTGTGCATTTTCAAACGCCCATTATCTGGAATTTTATAATAAACGGGCAGGAAAAGGAAACGCGCTGAAAAACCTGTGCGGCGCAGTTCACGTCCATATCAAAAATTCTGTCGCGGCGGGAGATGAGGAGAATGATATCACGATGATCGAGGCTGCTGCAGTCGGAGTGTGCATGGCAAACGGCAGACCGGTTGTGAAGGAGTGCGCGGATTATATTACAGAGTGTGATAACGATCATGACGGGATTGTCGAGGTCATTGATCGGTTTGTCTTATAGATGACGAACGAAACAGAATAATGGAAGGAGAAAGAGGAATAATGAACGGGAAGAGGACAGAATTTGCACAGAGAATCGAGCAGAACAGCAAGAATTATTCGCCGAAGGATTTATTTGATCTGGAGACGGCCAGGACCATGCTGACACAGTTTCATGAGTGCTTTGGACTGGACACGCTGATGACGGACAGACATGGAAATATTCTGATGACGATAGGCAGTTTTGGCGATTTTAAGCCCGATGTGGTCAACAAGCCGGGAAATAAGATCCGCGTGAAAGGCAGAACGGTGTGTCATATCTATGCGAAGTATGATCATGTTGCGCAGGGGCAGTTTGAGACAGTGAACAAAATCCTTGGCGCATACATTGAGACGCTGGAGAATCACAGTGATAAATCATATCTGGCAAGTGAGCAGGCCGTCTATATCGAAGAACTGGAGCAGCAGTTGGAGAAGGAAGTCGCACAGGCGCAGTATTCCGGACAGAACGATCCGCTTACGGGTGTGCTGAACAGAAATCACTTTATCAGTCAGATGAAGGAACTGGCGGAGCGCGAGGTCGTTCCCACCGCGGCCATCTGTGTCAACATCAATGACTGGAGGTTTGTCGACAACAATTTCGGTGAGGAGGAGAGCGACCGCCTGATTGTGACAGTGGCTGAGATTCTCCGGGCGCAAGTGGAGGAAGCCGGACTGAAACATGCTGTGATCGGCAGGGTGGAGGGCGATGTGTTTCATGTGCTTCTGCCCCTTGTGGAGGAGGACGAGGCGAAGGCATACTGTGATGCGGTGCAGCAGGCGTGCGACAGCTTTGAGGATGAGAAGCTTGCTCCGAGTGTCGCTGTGGGATGCGTGATGCGGACAAATGTCGAGGAGAGCTTTAAGAATATTTTCTCCGATGCTGAATATGCTATGTTGGAGAACAAATTTGCGATCAAGAATGCACCCGGATATAAGGAGAGATTGGAAAAAGGTCTGAAAAATGCCTGAAAATGCCAAAATCTAAAATAATTATTAAGTACTATAAACTTTGAAAACGAGAGAAAATATTAAAAAGAGAGAGTAAATGGAACAAAATAGGAGATAATAAAATCTAAATCTGTTTGCAGAACGCTCAGTAAAAAACTATTATATGATTTGTTAGCACTCAATAGATAGGAGTGCTAATTAAAAAGGGAAATAATTATTTTATCATAAGGAGGCATTTCACATGAAATTAGTACCATTAGGAGACAGAGTCGTATTAAAGCAGTTAGTTGCAGAGGAGACAACAAAATCCGGTATCGTATTGCCGGGACAGAACAAGGAGAAACCGCAGCAGGCAGAGGTAATCGCTGTCGGGCCGGGCGGAGTCGTTGATGGCAAAGAAGTCAAGATGGAAGTCAAGGTTGGAGATAACGTGATCTTCTCAAAGTATTCCGGAACAGAAGTCAAGATCGACGAGGAAGAGTACATTATCGTAAAACAGAATGACATTCTGGCAGTTATTCAGTAAATAAATAACTAAGAAAATCTAAAATGCTGCAAAAGACGCAGCATAAGAAAATAACTAAGAAAATCTAAAATGCTGCAAAAGACGCAGCATAAGAAAATAACTAAGAAAATCTAAAATGCTGCAAAAGACGCAGCATAAGATTTTCTAAGTTATTAGGAGAACGCAAAGGGCAGCGTTCTCCAGACGAAGTTTTTGAATGAAAAGTTTTATAATATCAAAAAATTGGAGGATGATGCAATCATGGCAAAGGAAATCAAATATGGAGCAGAGGCTCGTAAGACGTTAGAGACAGGTGTAAATAAGCTGGCGGATACTGTGAGCGTGACATTGGGACCGAAAGGAAGAAATGTCGTTCTCGACAAGTCCTTCGGTGCGCCGCTCATCACAAATGACGGTGTGACAATCGCAAAGGAGATCGAGCTTGAGGATGCATTTGAGAACATGGGTGCACAGCTTGTGAAGGAAGTGGCTACCAAGACAAATGATGTGGCAGGCGATGGTACGACAACGGCTACGGTTCTCGCGCAGGCAATGATCAATGAAGGCATGAAGAATCTTGCGGCGGGTGCAAACCCGATTATCTTGAGAAAAGGCATGAAGAAGGCAACGAACTGTGCTGTGGACGCGATCGCGGCGATGAGCTCCAAGGTAAACGGAAAACAGCACATCGCGAGGGTTGCGACGGTGTCTTCCGGTGACGAGGAAGTAGGAAACATGGTAGCGGACGCTATGGAGAAGGTTTCCGGCGATGGCGTGATCACGATCGAGGAGTCCAAGACCATGCAGACAGAGCTTGACCTGGTGGAAGGTATGCAGTTTGACCGCGGATATATCTCCGCTTACATGGCAACAGACATGGATAAGATGGAGGCAAATCTGGAGAATCCATATATTTTGATTACAGATAAGAAGATTTCCAATATTCAGGATATCCTGCCGGTATTGGAGCAGGTAGTGCAGTCAGGCGCAAAGCTTTTGATTATTGCTGAGGATATTGAGGGTGAGGCTCTGACAACGCTGATTGTCAACAAGCTCCGTGGCACATTCAATGTCGTGGCTGTAAAGGCTCCGGGATATGGCGACAGGAGAAAGGCTATGCTCGAGGATATCGCGATCCTCACAGGCGGTCAGGTGATTAGCGAGGAGCTTGGTCTTGACCTCAAGGAGACAACGCTGGAGCAGTGCGGCCGTGCGAAGTCTGTAAAGGTTCAGAAGGAGAACACGATCATTGTTGATGGCGAGGGCGATAAGGCTGCAATCGATGCGAGAATCTCACAGATCAAGAAGCAGGTTGAGGAGACGACATCTGATTTCGACAAGGAGAAGCTGCAGGAGAGACTTGCAAAGCTTGCGGGCGGCGTGGCAGTGATCCGTGTCGGCGCAGCGACAGAGACAGAGATGAAAGAGGCAAAGCTCCGCATGGAGGATGCCCTCAACGCGACAAGGGCAGCAGTGGAGGAAGGTATTATCGCAGGCGGCGGTTCTGCTTATATCCATGCCTCCAAGAAGGTTGCAGAGCTTGTTGACACACTGGAAGGTGACGAGAAGACAGGCGCTAAGATCGTGTTGAAAGCGCTGGATGCGCCGCTGTACATCATCGTTGCAAACGCAGGTCTCGAGGGAAGTGTCATTGTCAACAAGGTGAGAGAGTCAAAGGCTGGTATCGGCTTTGACGCTGCTAAGGAAGAGTATGTTGACATGGTTGAAGCTGGTATCCTTGATCCGGTCAAGGTGACAAGAAGCGCGCTGCAGAATGCATGCTCCGTGGCAAGTACACTCCTCACAACAGAGTCTGTCGTGGCAAACATCAAGGAGGAGACTCCGGCAATGCCTGCAGGCGGTCCTGGAATGGGCGGAATGATGTAATATAATGCAATATAGAAATGAGATTTTGGGGAACGCAGATCTGCGTTCCCTGTTTTCACATGAAAGGAATTGAGGGCTGTATGGTAGAAAACATCAAGGACTGTGACCGGATTCACCTGTTCCGGGATATCAGGAAAGAAGAGATCGAGAAGATGTTTCGGTGTTCTAAGACAGTCGAGCGCTCCTTTGAGGATGGAAAGTACATTTTCCGTCAGGGCGGGACGCCGAGGAACCTGTTTCTGGTGCTTGAGGGCTCCGTCATGATCTCAAAGGATTTCGCGTCGGGAAAGCGGGATGTGCTCTTTATAGTAGGGCAGGGCGACGTCTTTGGGGAGATGTTTCTCTTTTCAGATGCCGGCGCGTACTGGTATGATGCGATTGCGCAGGGAAAAGTGAAGGTTCTCGAGATACCGTGGGAATTTTTTTACTGCTTTTGCAGCAACGCCTGCGAACACCATCGCATGATCACCCGGAATATGCTCGAGATTCAGTCTGAAAAAAATTTTGCGATGACCAGAAAGCTTCATCTGCTGTCAGGGACGACGCTGCGCGAACGCATTGCCCTGTGGCTGATCGAGCAGACTGAGGATGACGGCGTTGATTCGGATATTGTCAGGCTTGCCATGAACAGGGAGGAGCTGGCGGATTATCTGGGTACGACCAGGCCATCGCTGTCGAGGGAGCTGATGAAGATGCAGCAGGAACATCTGATTGAGGCGGATAAAAATACGATCAGGATCGTGGATCGCGATGCGCTGCAGATGCTGTACTGATAAAAATACATAAAAAATTTAAAAATGTAACAATTGTTACAGATATTTCTCCGAAAATTCAATATACTAAAATCACAAAAGAACAGAGCAGAACAGACAAAGTACAAAAAACAATGAAATGTGATTTTATAAAAGGAGGAATTATCATGACAGATAACGCACAGGTAAGTAACTTAGTAAATCTCTTAGATGGATACGCGACAAAGGGCGGCCATCACCTCAATGTCAATGTACTCAACAGGGATACCCTGTTGGATGCGCAGAAGCATCCGGAGAATTATCCGCAGCTCACGATCAGGGTTTCAGGCTATGCTGTAAACTTTATTAAGCTGACACCGGAGCAGCAGGCAGATGTTATTTCCAGAACGTTCCACGAAGCAATTTAAATTTTCTGTTAGATTTCTAAACAAAACACCGCCCGAAAGGGCGGTGTTTTGTTTAGAAAATATGCCGCTAAGACAGTGTTAAGTCAAAAGGAAACGGCGTAGAATTGCTGGACTTTGATTCAGTAACGTGTTACAATAAAATCAGAAAATGAACTATTAATAAAGAAAATTTAATGTGAATGGAGGGAAAAACTATGATGAACAGAAAAAATTTGTCAAGCTTCCTGGCAGTGGATATTCTTGCGATGACAGTTTTGTATCTGATACCTGACAGTTGGGGTGACTGGCAGGTGAAAAAGGTTCTGATCATCCTCATGGCGCTAATGGCTGTAGTCCTGATTATGCTGATTACAAAGAAAAAGGAAAAAGAAAACCATGCGCGGATTACAGGGATTAATTCGGTCAGCCAGATCAACCCGGGCCAATATATTTCAAAGGCCGGGCCAGTCTGCGCCGGAACGGATGGGAGATATCATGTCACGTTTTTACTGAAAGATGATACCCAGCTGATTCTTTCCCTTTCAGGAAAACAGGCAGGAACACTGGCGGCAGGGATGTGCGGGACATTGGTTCATAATGGCCCTGTGTTTTTGGGCTTTACCCCGGAGGCAGGTAAAGGAGTGAGTTGAGAATGCCGTTTGAATTGAGTTTTAGGGCAGTGTTTAGTTTCGTGCCGTTGATTGGAGCTGTGATACCGCTGGTTGGTATTTTCGTCCTGATGGGGAAGGATCAGAACAGCACCTCAACGAGTCTGATGGTGGCGAACATTGGCTGCCTGATCATGAATGGGGCCTACTATCTGATTATTCGGACGAACAGCCCTTCCGCAGCGATACTGGCACTGCAGATTGAGTATCTCGGCAATTTTTTGTTCTATTTCTTCTTTCTCAAGTTTATCCTGTCATATATGCAGATTGATACGAGGCACAGGATGATCAGAATATTCGTAAATGTCTGGCTGGCTTTTGAGGCGATGGCTCTTTTTGTCATGTGGAACGATAGGACACGAAATAGTGCGTTTGGAGAGATGGACCTCAGAGAGAATGCCCGATATGGATATCACTTTGTGAGCAGACAGGGAGGAATCGTGTATGCGGTCCGGTATGGCTTTCTGATCACCTTTCTGCTGGCGCTGATTCTCTATATGATCGTGCGGAGGGTACAGTTTCGCAGGCAGGGAGGGACAGAGAAAAAGAATCTGTCACGCCTGATTGTCGCGATGTGTGTAGTCATCATACCGCTTGTGCTGGAGGTGTTGTTCAAGTATAACTTTGAGGTGGTTCCGCTCTTCTCGGCGATAGCGGTGCTGCTGATCATACTGGGTGTCGTGGAGGGGAATATCTTTGATATCCTGGATATCGGGCGTGGCTGGATGGTTGAGAACATTGACGCCCTGTATGTGGTTGCGGACAAATCCTATGGATATCTCGATTCCAACAAATATGCGAAGCAATATTTTGAGGAACTCTCGGGAATCCATAAAGGGGAGCGGCTGTCAAAGCGGTTAAGACGGCTCTTCTGTACATCGGAAGAGGAGATTGTGATTGAGGACAGACATTACAAGAGATACGTCAGGGATTTGAATGTGAAAAATAAGATCAGGGGCCACGCCATGATTCTGATCGATCTTACTGAGAATTATCATATGATGGAACAGCTCAAGGAGGCAAAACGCTATGCGGAGGAGGCTAACGAGTCCAAGTCCAACTTTCTGTCCAACATGTCGCATGAGATCCGCACACCGATGAATGCCATCGTGGGAATGACAGAGATCCTCCTGAGAAGTGATTTAAGTGACCAGGACAGGGGATATCTGATGAATATCAAGAATTCGGGAGCCTCACTGCTTACGATCATCAACGATATTCTTGATTTCTCCAAGATTGAGTCGGGTAAACTGGAAATCATTCCGGAGGAGTATGAGCCGATGTCCATGTTGAGCGATCTTAGTATGATATTTCTCAACCGGATTGGCGACAAACCGATCGAGCTGATGTTTGATATCGACAGGAAGCTGCCCAACAGACTCTATGGTGATTCACTCCGCATCAGACAGGTTATCATCAATATCGCAAACAACGCGATCAAGTTTACGGAGGCAGGATTTGTCAGGCTGACGATCAGGATGACGCATATGGAAGAGGAGGACATGGTCAATCTGGATATCTCGATTCAGGATTCTGGTCAGGGGATTAAGGAGGAGGATCTGGATAAACTGTTCGGTTCTTTCCAGCAGGTTGACACAAAGAAAAACAGGAATAAAGAGGGAACCGGATTAGGGCTTGCGATCTCAAAACAGCTTGTGGAAAACATGGGCGGACAGATTGGCGTGAAGAGTGAGTATGGCAAGGGCAGTGAATTTTATTTCAATATTCCACAGAAGGTAATTGGGACACAGCTCGCGGCAGTCGTCAAGGAAGAGTCGATCGTCCATGAGCCGATGGTGGTGAGCGGACATATGGGCGACGAGCGTATTCTCGAACAGTTGAAAAATCTGGCAGAGGGATATGGACTGCGGTATGTGGACTGCTATGAGGCGAGGGATAGCGATGAGCGGGTTGACTTCTTCTTTGTGGACGAAAGCATCTATCAGGAATTGAAAGAGGGGATTGAGAAGTATTTTGTCTCGAATGGAACAGAGCTCTGTGTGCTGCAGAATCCCATGAGGGAGACTGTATGGAATGAGCAGGCGCTGGTTATCAACAAACCATTGTATACACTTAATTTCTGCCAGGTTATCAACCATGAGACCACGGCGGCTTTCGCGGAGACCGACAACGTAATGAACTTTATCGCACCGCAGGCGCAGATTTTGATTGTGGATGATAACGAAATGAATCTCAAGGTGGCAAAAGGTCTGCTGCAGCCATTGCAGATGAATATTGACACTGCCAGTTCTGGGAAACAGGCGATCGCGATGGTGCAGGAAAAGCGGTACCACATCGTCTTTATGGACCACATGATGCCCGTGATGGATGGCGTGGAGACGACGCAGAATATCAGAAAGCTTCCGGATGAATATATTCAGAACATGCCGATCATTGCGCTGACAGCAAATGCGGTCATGGGTGCGAGGGAAATATTTAAAGAAGCAGGAATGAATGATTTTGTGGCAAAACCGATTGAACTCAAGGATATCTGCAGCAAGATACGCGCATGGCTGCCAAAGGAATTAATCCGGAAATTGACAGCGCCCGCCACAGCGCCGGAGCAGATTCCAGAGCAGGAGCTTCCCGAGATCGAAGGTCTTGATGTCGCCGAGGGAATCAAGAATTCCGGCAGTCTGGAATTGTTCATGAATCTGCTGGGTGATTTTTACAAACTGATTGACTTAAAGTCCACAAAAATAGAAAAATGTCTTGCAGACGGAATGATACGCGATTATACTATAGAGGTACACGCCTTGAAAAATACGGCGCGCATGATCGGTGCCATGGAGCTTTCCGAGCTGTTTTACAAGATGGAGCAGTGTGGAAATGCAGAGGATGTGGAGACGATCAGCAGGGAGAATCCGGCGATTATGGAGCTGTACAGGAGTTACAAGCCGATCCTGGAGCCGTATGGAAAGGCAAATGAACAGGATAAGAAGGAAGTTCCCAAGGAGGTGATCATAGGGGCGCTCGACAAGCTGAACGCTGCCATGGACAGCTTTGACCTTGACGGCGCGGATGCGGCGCTCGCAGAGCTTGAGGAGTACCGGCTTCCGGAGGAACTGGGCTCCTGCATGGAGGAGCTGCGGGCTTACGTGGCGGATGTTGCGATGGAAGATGTCATGAATACCGGAAAAAAGATGATAGAAGTACTTGAGGAGCTTAGGCACTGTTCAGAATAGAATGTGGAGGTTTATTATGCAAAAAGTATTGATCGTATCGGAGGTACAGAGTTATCTGCTCGTGTCACTTCAGGAAAAACTAGAGCAGGCGGGCTGCAAGGTGACAAATACACAAGCCAATCCGGATGTACTCAGCAAGATAAAGGAGAACATGGATTTGTTTTTTATCTTTGCAGATGAGGAGCTTATAAAGCTGCAGCAGGGGCTTACATATCTGAAAGATCTGGCAGTGGAGCAGGATATTCCGATCTTTGTCACGGGAGATCCGCAGGAGATCGCGGAAGTGGTTAAGGTGATTCCACTGCACCTGATCCAGAAGGAGTTTCCGCGTCCGATCAATGTCAATGAGGTAGCGGAGGCGATTGATTCGTACCTCAAGACATTTGGAAAGCAGAATAAAAAGAAAATCCTTGTGGTGGATGATTCCGGCGCCATGCTGCGGAACGTGAAGGGCTGGCTGGAGGAAAAATACCAGGTGATTCTCGCCAATTCCGGTGCGATGGCGATCAAATACCTCTCGACGAACAGACCTGATCTGGTGCTGCTCGATTATGAGATGCCGATCGTTGACGGCAAGCAGGTGCTCGGCATGATCCGGAGCGAGGTGGAGTTTGCAGATATTCCGGTCATCTTTCTCACCAGCAAGGGGGATAAGGAGAGCGTCATGCAGGTTATGGAGCTAAAGCCGGACGGCTATCTGCTAAAGACGATGCCGCATGAGCAGATCAAGAAGTCCGTGGATACGTTTTTTGAAAAGAAGAAAGCAATGCATAATTAATACATAAAAAACGAGTGTGCAACACTCGTTTTTTATGTATTAATTATGCATTTGCCATCGCGGAGAGTTCAGAGAGCATCTTTGGAAGTTCCTCTGCCATATTGTCATCGCTGAACTGGCATGTCCCGACTTTTTTGTGGCCACCGCCGCCGTATTTGAGCATCAGGCTTCCGACATCAACATTGGAGGTCTTGTTGAGGATACTGTAGCCGCACGCTGCGCTGCATCCCGCTCCACCGCGTCCGCTTACGATCCACGCAGAGATATTCTGCTCAGGGTACATGCTGTAGATTAGGAAACGGTTTCCAGAGTAGATCGGATCAACACCCCTCAGATCAGAGATAATGAGATTGCCGTCCACGCGCGTATATTTCTTAACCATCTCCATAAATTTTTCATTCTGCTCGAAATAGATATCAATGCGCTCCTGCACATCGGGGAGTGCGAGAATCTCGTCTGTCGTCATGGTGCGGCAGGCATCGATCAGCTTTTCCATGAGCTGATAGTTGGAGATCGTGAAATTCCGCCAACGGCCGAGACCGGTGCGGGGGTCCATCAGGAATCCGACGAGAATCCAGCCCTTTGGATTCTGGATCTCATCGATGGTGAGATTGCCGGAATCTACCTTGTCCACCGCCACCATCATATCGTCAAACTGTGGGAAACGCTCCCTGCCACCATAGTATTCGTAGATAATGCGCGCACAGGAGGGCGTGATGCGGCTCTCGCCCTTGTACTTTCCCGCCAGCTGGAGTCTTTCATGCTCGCTGGAATGGTGGTCAAACCATAGCCCACAGCCCTCCACATAAGGGACATTGGCGAGGCAGTCATCCTCTGTCACTTCCACCAGCCCGTCCTGCAAATCCTTCGGATGTGCAAATTTCCAGTGATCAATGATTCCGGCTTCCTTTAAAAGTGCGCCGCAGGCAAGACCATCAAAGTCAGAACGTGTTATTAATCTCATGTTATCCTCCTTGTATCGTTCATAAATAGATTGTTCGTAAAAATTGAAAATGGCAGCGCAGGTTCCTTATGCGGCTGCGTGCATTATAAATATATTATAGTGGATATATACCAAATTTTCAACTATTTTACAAGAATGCCGTACGTTTTTATCATAAGTAATTGCATTTTGGGGATATTTACGATAAAATTGAATTGTTTTCTCATGTTGCAGCTGGAAAGGTATAGTACTTATGATTATAAAAACACCCATCGTCTGTCTTTTGTTTACAATCTATATGCTCTGGTTTTATTACAGAAAGCCGCATATTCCGATACGTTCCACCCGGATTTTCCAGATGCTTACCGGTGTGGCGCTGGTCAATGTGCTGTTTGACCTGATTACACTATATACGGTCAATCACAGGGATACGGTTTCGGAGCCATGGAATCTGCTGGCGCACATTGTTTACCTGCTGTCCATATTGGGATATATCTATCTCCTTTTTATCTATATGAGGAGTTATCTGGAGATACGGCTGAAATTTTCCCAAATGGTCCGGTTCTGCCAAAGCCTGCCGGTTATCCTATCCGCCTTGGGAATACTGACGCTGCCGATCACGTATGTCCATGGGAATACAACAGATTACTCCCTGGGACCAAAAGCATACGCGCTCTATGGAAGTGTCATTATCTACCTGATCCTGATTTTGTATTATTGTCTCAGATACTGGGAGAGCCTGAATGTGGATAAGAGGATGGCCATCATCCTTGCCGTCCCTATTTTTGTGACCATCTCGCTGGTCCAGATGTTTTTCCCGGAGACACTGCTGGAGGTGGCTGCGGCGACGATGATTTTGCTCGGGTTGATGCTCAGCAATGAAAATACGGAAAAGTATATGGACGAAAAGACAGCGCTGTTTAACCAGTATTCTTTCGAGACCGTGTTGGAGGAGCTTGACTTTGAAAAACAGAAGATAAGCATTGCAGTTCTTTGCTATTGCAAGACGGAAAACAATCTGGACTGGAAACAGGATCATCTGATTCTGCAGGATATCTGCGGGGAATTGCGGCAGCGGCATATGAGCGCCTACCATGTCTGTGAGAATGGAGTCGTATTTGTCAGCAGTTCGAGGGGGAAGGCGGAAATGGTATTGGAGGAAGTCAAAAATACCATCGGGAATCAGTATGGGAGTCAGGGGATTTGTGTCGAAGCAATGCTTTTTACAGGGGTGGATACAGCCACAAAACACAGCTGTATGCAGAAGATCATAGCGTTCTGCGCGGAGACGGGAACACGGTTTGCATATATTGACTATCTGACGCACATTTATAATAGAAACGCGCTGGAGAGGGATCTGGAAAACGTAAACAGGGACAGCCGCGGCTGGTATATTATGGCAGATCTGAATAATCTGAAGGTGGTCAATGATACCATTGGACATTCCGCGGGCGATGAGCTGCTGCAGGGATTTGCCGCCCTGCTGGAACAGGTGGCTGGAAATAATGGCAGGGTATACCGCCAGGGCGGTGATGAGTTTGTGGTTCTGTATATGCAAGACGCACAGGAGTTCGCACAAAAGCTGGCAGAGAGGTGCAGAGAGTGCAATCAGTCCCGAAACGTCCCCATCAGTTATGCGATCGGATACTGTGGGTTTGGCGAGGAAGATTTTATTGACATGGCAGACCAGAGAATGTATGAAAATAAAAGGAAAGTGAAACAGCGGTGAGAAGAAGGGCGGCAGTGAATGGCGACAAAGGTATATGGCAGTGAGACGCGTGCCATCATATTAGGGGATATGGAAATCAGATATGAGCTCACGAGAAAGTCGGTGAAGAATGTGAACCTGCGGATTGATGCCGCAGGAAACGTAAAGGTCTCTGCTTCCCGGCGCGTGCCGGTTGACTATATAGAAGGGTTTCTGCGGCAGAAGCAGGCGCTGATCGTCGCGGCGGTCGAACGTGCCGAGGAGAACAGCCGCAGACAGCAGGACTTAAAACCGCATGCAGAACGTCAGTATACAGATGGCGAGCAGCTTACAATACTGGGACAAAAGCGTGCGGTCAGGGTGGCACAGGCAGTGCAGGGGCAGGCGGAGCGCATTATACTCGGGGAGGATACCATTTATTTCATGGTAAGGAATCCAAGGGATGCGCGCCATAAGGAGCTGATGTACGAAAAATGGCTGAAGGCGTGTCAGCAGGAGGTCTATGGGGAGATTGCCCATCAGGTTCACAGACAGTTCCGGCAATGGGGAGTGGATTATCCAGAGCTACGGACGCGGCGCATGACTTCCAGATGGGGCTCCTGCCAGCCCTACAGAGGGGTGGTGACGCTGAACAGCAGGCTGATCGAGACGCCGCGCTGCTGCATCGAGTACGTGGTGACACATGAGTTCTGCCATTTTATACATCCTGACCATTCCAAGGCATTTCACGCGCTGATGACAAGGCTGATGCCGGACTGGAAACAGCGAAAGAAATTGCTCAATTCGATATCAGAGTGGAACTAGTACAGCGTTGCATTAATTTCGAAGTAATAGGTGCCTGAATTTTGTGTCAGGACAAGGCGGAGGAAGGAGGCAATGCGGTGGCATTGTTGACTGACGACAACGCAGTACTGGCGCAAAAGGCAGGTACATATTACTCGATTATTAATGTAATGCTGTACTAGAGGTGTTGATTATGAAGAGACAGACAACAGATTCAGCGGAGTACGAACATGTGACGCATACGTTTGGTCCCGTGTATGACAGGGATTCGCGCATTTTGATACTGGGCTCCATGCCGTCCGTCAAGTCCAGAGAGCAGCAGTTTTATTATGGACATCCGCAGAACCGATTCTGGAAGGTGCTGCCTGCGGTATTGGGGGAAGCGCAGCCCGATACGATAGAGGGAAAGAGAGCATTTTTGCTGCGAAATCACGTTGCGCTCTGGGATGTGATAGCGTCCTGTGATATCATAGGCTCGTCGGACAGCAGCATAAAAAACGTCAGGGAAAATGATATGAATGTCATACTGTCTGCCGCCGCGATCAGCACGATCTTTCTCAATGGTGGGAAGGCATATGAACTTTTTATGAAGTATTGTGTCCGGTATGTCCATGGGGACAGCCCCGCGCTCGTGAAGCTGCCCTCCACCAGTCCTGCCAACGCGGCATGGTCGCTTGAGAGACTGACAGATACATGGAGAGAGGCGATTCTGGGAGAAGGGAGTATTAATGCATAATGGGATATGAAGCAGAGGCAATCAGGGGATTTGATGAGTACTGTCAGGAGAAAAGGAGGATATTGTCAGGGATAACAGATGAGGAGCAGAAGGCGCGTCAGGAGAAGGTGCTGGTAGCAAGATCGCTGCTGCATCATGAGTCTGGGCAGATGGTCGCTGTCTATACGAGATATACGACGGTCATGGAAGAGAAGGGCGACGGTGACGCAGGACAGTTCTGGAACATTCAGGAGGCGATGGTGGAGGTGGTCTGCGCCGGACTGGAGGATACCTCATTTAATAAGTGGAAAGCGAATCTGACAGATGCCATCCGGCAGGTGCAGGAGACTGAGCAGATCAGGCGCCTGCCGCGCTTTGCCAAAGCCTGTCAGACGGTGCTGGACAGTCTCGATATTGATCTCTCGGATATTGAGGAGGAGCTCAGGGCGATTTTTGAGCCGGAGTGTATCTACAATACACTGGTGCTGCTTGTCACGGCAGTCAAGAGCTACTGTGAATTTCTGGATTGCATCAGTGAACGGCAGAAGAAATAAGGAACTGTCCCAAAATAACTTCCCATATTCCTTGTCTTTTTCTCCGGTAGCACTTCCTGAAAATCAGTTACATAGCCCGCTATGCGCCTGATTTTCAGGAAGCACTCTCGAAGAAAAATCCTGCGGACTATCGGTAAGTTATTTCGTGACAATTCCTAAGAATCTGGAGGTGCAGACAACCGTGCAAAATGATCAGCAGAAGAAATACCGCACAAAGAATAAGGATGCGATCATGACATATCTTGATATGCACAGGGAGCACAGTTTCAGTGCATATGATGTCAATGCGTATATGCGGGACAACGGTATACAGGTCAATCTGACGACGATCTATCGCAATCTGGACAAGCTCACGGAGAGCGGTGTGATCATGAAGTACAAGACGGCGGAGGATGAGTGCTGCCGTTATCAGTGCGCCAAGCCCCACGCGCACTGTCATGAGCATATTCATATGCAGTGCAGGGCGTGCGGTAAAATCCTCCATCTGGAGTGTGACTTTATGGAGGAGATCGTGCGGCATCTCTATGAGCATCACAAGTTTGCGCTGGAGTGCTCAGGCTCTGTGCTGATGGGAGTGTGCGCGGAATGCCGGGCAAAGATGGACGAATAGTGAAGTGAATAAAGGAGTAAATGATGATGGAAATGTGGGATATCTATGATGCGGATAAAAAGCGCACGGGAAGAACGATGAAAAAAAATGACTGGTGTCTGAAGGAAGGGGAGTATCATCTGACAGTGCTCGGCGTGGTGGCTCATAAAGATGGCAGATTCCTCATCACCAAACGGGTGATGACCAAGGCGTGGGCTCCCGGCTGGTGGGAGGTGTCAGGTGGCGCAGCGCAGGCAGGCGAGGATTCCGGGGACGCTGTGCTCAGGGAGATCAGGGAAGAGACAGGGCTTGACGTGTCCGGCTGGGACGGAGGATATCTGTTTAGTTATAAGAGGGAAAATCCAGGCGAGGGGGACAACTATTTTGTGGATATCTATCGTTTTGTGGCAGATTTTGACGAAAAAGATATCCGTCTCCAGGAGGAGGAGACGGATGGATATATGCTCGCTTCTATAGATGAGATCAGGGCGATTGCCGCACAGGGAATCTTTCTGCACTATGACAGCATCAAAGAAGCGTTCGAGATGTAGTTTATTCTTCCAGGGAAGCGGGTGCGGCGCCCGCGAGGTAGCGGTTCAGGATTTCCTGAATGCGCCGCTGTACCGTCTGGGCGATCTCAATCGTGGACATATTCTTATAGTCGTCATAATAGAGCGGTTTTAGGTAGTAGACAAACGTCTTGATCGGCTTGAGTGTCCGCTCCTCAAACACGCGGTAGGAGTCGATCAGCACGACAGGGACGATCGGAACCTTGGACCACACAGCGCTCTTGAAAGCGCCCGGTTTGAACTCCGTGGTGGAATTGCCGTTTTTGTGGTAACCGCCCTCCGGAAAGATGATAAATCTGCGCCCCTGCTTTGCCTCGTCGGCCATCTCGCGGATGATTTTGATCGACTGCCTGGCGTCAGTCCTGTCCATCCGCTTGCCGTGTACTAAATTAATGAATTGTTTGACCAGCGGGGTGTTGGACTTATCGATATCCATGACGACAGAGCAGGGCTTGTCATGGGTGAGCATGATGCCGAGCGCGTCATATTTTCCCTGATGATTGGGACACATGATATAGCCGCCCTCGTCGGGCAGATTGTGGATACCATAGCCTTCTGTGGTGATATGGCCCGGTTTGATCATGCGCCTGATGCACAGACGGTCGAGCGCATACATCTGTTCCTCTGAATATTTCTCAGGGTGGCGCGACACATACTCCATCTGCGGAATCATATAAATGTGGTGTAAATTTCGAAATATCACATGAAAAAATCTTGAAAACATACAATCACCCCGATTCCTGAACAATTCCTAATCATTATATAAGAAAATCATAAAATAGTCAACGAAACGCATATTCCATTATATAAGACTTGTTTTTCAATATAGAAATGCGCTATAATAATTGAAGGTGTACTTGAAGTTGCGATTGATCAATGCCGCCTTTAGGAAACGGAGATATTGGGTTATGAAGAAAGTAGCACTATTTTCAGACGGCTGGAAACGTCTGATCACCTATGCGTGGGTGGATGGAATGATGAAGTTCATATCCGGAAGTGATGAGGAGATCTGCCTGTACCAGTACAATTGTCATGGAAACTGGAGTCGTGATGAGATGCACAATCACGGGGAGTATAATATTTATTCGCTGCCGGACCTGTCAGAGTTTGACGGTATCATTATGGATTGTACGAATATTTCGGACAGGCACTATTTTGACTGGCTGGTTGACATGATCCGCAGGAGCGATAAGCCGACAGTGAGCATCGGGAGCGATATAGAGGGTTTTTATTATGCGGGTATTGACAACAAGAAACCTGTCGCTGATCTCATGGACCACCTGTATCACAAACATAACTGCAGGAAGTATATTTTTGCAGGGGGACCGAAAGAAAATTACGAAAATTCCCTTCGGGTGATATCATACCAGGAAAGTCTTGACCGTCTGGGACTGTCCAGGGAGCACAATCCTGTGTGGTACGGTGACTATGATTTTTTTACCGGAGTGCGGTATTTTGAACAGTACATAAAGAGCTTTCAGGGCAGGATGATAGAATTTCCGGATGTGTTCGTCTGCGCGAATGACAACATCGCGGCGGGATTCTGCTACAAGGCACAGCAGAGCGGATATCAGATACCGAGAGATTTCAGGATCACGGGGTTCGACAATCTGGACAAGGCGCTCTACTTTGAGCCGCAGATCACGACGGTGGGACATATGCGGGAAAACATAGGGAATAAGACGATGGAAATTCTGTCTGATGTATGGGCTGGAAAGGATGTTCCCAGAAACCACTTTATGCCGTCGAAGTGTATTTTCTCTGAGAGCTGCGGATGCCCGAACAGCGGGCTTCTCGACTACAGGAAATATGCGAGGGGACAGGTCATTGCCGAGGTCGATAAGCTTGAGAAGGAGGAGCTGCTCATAAAGCTTGAGAGCGATATTGTGAAGTGCGATACCTATGATGAGGTATTTCATCAGATTGCGGAATATTTTATGAGTCTGGCGTGTGACGGCTTTGCGATCGTGATAGACAGGAGACTGTATGAAGGTGTGCCGGAAAGCGTGTTTGTGACAGACGGCTACGACAGGGACAATCTGGTGGTGGCGTATGCGACAGAAGGCCGGAGGACTCTGAAGATCAAGGAACTGACTGAGTTAGAGCGGCATTATGAAAAAACAGGGGGCAGAAGCGCATACTTGTTTACGCCGATACATTTCAGGGAGAAGACGGTCGGATACAGTATCCTGAAAAACGGAAGGTTTTTGTATGACAATCCCTATTTTTATGATATTCACAGCACGATCACCAAGACAGTCGAAAATCTGTACAAGAAGCTGCAGCTTGAGATTGCGAACAAAAAGATGCGCGAGATCTACAACAGGGACCAGCTGACAGGGTTGTTTAACCGTATCGCATACACGGAGATGATCGATCCGGAATACCGCAGGCACTGCGAAAAAGGCAGGAAGTGCGTAGTCAACTTTGTGGACGCGGACAACTTTAAGCAGGTCAACGATACTTATGGACATGAAAAGGGCGATATGATATTGAAGGAGATCGCAAAGGTGCTCGTCGGCAAATGCCCGAAGGAAGGCTTTGTGTACCGGTATGGCGGGGATGAGTTTATCGCGTTCTTCCCGATTGATGAGGAGTCTGAGGCGGAGCGCTTCAAGGAGGAGGTGATCGCGCAGCTCGGGAAAGACGACATCAGTGTCAGTATTGGCCAGGCAGTGACTGATCCTGCATCGGACATGCTGTTCGACGATTATATGAAGATTGCGGATGATCAGATGTACAAGGTAAAGGTGGCCAAAAAAGAGAAAGGTGGATTTAGAAAAAGATGAAAAAGATTTGGAATCGTATGGCAGGGCTGGTATTTGGAGTCGCACTTATTTTGGGCATACCAGCGATGGATGCAGCAGCGGCAGAGTACACAGTGACAGAGGCGGCGGCTGTTTTGTACACAAATGATCAGACAGTGATACTGGCTGACGCAGACGACAGTACGGTGGTGCTTCCCGAGGTGGCGGCAGACCTGCCCATACAGGTTACAGGCGTGACAAGTAACGGTTATTTTCAGATTTGTCTGGATGGGCAGACTTTCTACATTCAGGGTATTGGTCTGAGTGCAGCGGACACGGCGGACACAGTGGGCACAGAGGAGAGCAGGGTGTATGAGATCATCATGGCACAGAAAGCTGTCTTTCCGGAGGGATTGCATTGGACAAACGACAACTATTATGGCTGGAAGGGCGGAACCTACACCGGCGGTTTTGGATGCGCAGGGTTTGCGTTTGCGGTGAGCGATGCGGCGTTTGGCGATGTGAGGGCAACGATTCACAGGGACTATTCCAATATCAGAGTCGGTGATATTCTCAGGGTGGAGAATGATACGCATTCTGTGATTGTGCTCGAAGTGAGGGAGAACTCCGTGATTGTGGCGGAGGGCAATTACAATTCTTCGATTCACTGGGGGCGGGAGATACCCAAAGCGCGCCTGATTGACGCGTCAAGCTATATTATGACAAGATATTAAATGAAGGAGATTCACGATGGAAAAAATAACAAGTTTTACGATTGATCATATCAAATTGCAGCCGGGAGTGTACGTCTCAAGGAAGGACAAAGTAGGCGAGAGTACGATCACGACGTTTGACCTTCGGATGACTTCACCGAACGAGGAGCCGGTCATGAATACCGCGGAGGTGCACACCATCGAGCATCTGGCGGCGACATTCCTCAGAAATCATAAGGAGTACGGCGATAAGACGATCTATTTCGGGCCGATGGGATGTCGTACCGGTTTTTATCTGTTGCTGGCGGGCGATTATGAGTCAAAGGATATCGTGCCACTGATGATTGAGCTGTATGAATTTATCAGGGACTATAAGGATGAAGTCCCGGGAGCCAGTCCGAAGGACTGCGGTAACTATTTGGACATGAATCTGGGTATGGCAAATTATCTAGCAAAGCGGTATCTCGACAATGTGCTGTACCAGATCGACGAGACAAGGCTGGTGTATCCGGAGTAGGGCTCTGTGCATATAGTATAGTAAAACCTTATGGGTGAGACACCGATGGATAACACGTTTTTGACACAGATTACAAATGGGAGGGTTGAGGCCGTTGAGACGGGCAGGAACGGCTCCTTCGTTCTCGTTTCCTCCAGAGATTGCCCGAATTGTGGCAGAGATCAGACAATCCGTCTGAATGTCGTAAGCAACACCGTGATCATGGATGAAAACAGCAGCCGGATACCGCTGACAGAGCTGAGAGTGGGAATGACAGTCAATGCGGCATTCTCCAATGCGACGACGAGGAGCATCCCGCCGCAGGCGGCAGCGTATGTCATACAGGTGGTGGGCAGGCCGCGCGGCGACAATGTGACAGTCGGCAGGATTGTCGATGTGGACAGACAAAACAGGAGCTTCACGACAGTCAGCGATGGAAATATATCTTCCATAATGCGTTTCAACGTGGCGGACAATGCGCAGATTTTTAATGCGATGGGGCGGCCGATGAATTTTGCCGGTTTGGTTCCCGGTCTGCGGGTGCGGGTGCGCCACGCTGCATTTATGACGATGAGTATTCCGCCGCAGACGACGGCCTTCGAGGTTCGGGTAGTCCGGTAAGTTTTTGTCATATTTTTACAAAACCTTATAAAATCTTTATAAATGTCCTTTATCCTTACGTTGTGAGGAGCAAAACAGCTCCGCAAGATTAATGACGAAAGGAAAAGGACATTTTATTATGGAAAATATGCTGGAGACACGCCATCTGTGCAAGAAGTACAAAAAGCAGCGTGCCAATGATGACATTTCTATTTCAGTGAGGAGCAATACGGTATATGGGCTGCTGGGGCCAAACGGGGCAGGGAAATCGACGCTGTTAAAGGTACTGACAGGTATGGCCGTACAGGATTCCGGGGAGATTATCTTTGACGGCAGACCGTGGAGCAGGAGAGATCTGGCAGCGATCGGAGCGTTGATCGAGTCGCCGCCGCTGTATGACAACCTGACAGCGCGTGAAAATCTAAAAATCCGCACGCTTCTGTATGGTTTGCCGGAGAGCAGGATTGATGAGGTATTGGAGATAGTGGCGCTCACGGACATTGGCAAAAAACGCGCGGGGCATTTCTCAATGGGGATGAAGCAGCGGCTTGGAATCGCCGCTGCGCTGATCAATCATCCAAAGCTCCTGATTCTCGATGAGCCGACAAACGGTCTTGATCCCATAGGAATCGGCGATCTGCGGAGGCTGATCCGCTCCTTTCCGGAGCAGGGTATCACTGTAATCCTGTCAAGCCATATGCTCTCGGAGGTGGAACAGACAGCGGACGAGATTGGCATTATCGCGGACGGCAGGCTGTGGTATGAAGCGCCTGTTCACGAGGCAGAGGACCTGGAAGCGCTGTTTCTGGAGGTGGTCAGACAATCCGGTGAACAGACAAGACAGCGGGATTCTGTGACAGAAAGGAGGGTGAGATAGATGGGGAGGTATTTGCGGGCAGAACTGCTCAAACAAAAGAGGAGTTTCAATAGAATATTATTGTGGCTGGCTCCGGCGGTCACGATACTGCTGGCGCTCGTGCTGATGGGCGGCAGTTTCCTGCAGATCGGAGCGTATAACTGGTGGTATATGCTGATATTGCCGGGGAGTTTTACCATGTGCTGTGCATTGACAGCAGTGAGGGAGCGCAGGAAAAACAGGCATGGCATGTTCGGTGTCGTCGTCTCAAAAAAGAGGCTCTGGACAGCGCAGGTTTTGACAGGAACGCTTTATCTTATGGTTACCTGCGCCCTGTTCTTTCTGTTTATATCAGTCGTGGGCTTTCTGTTCGGGGAGACTGTCTTTGTCCTGGATAGCCTGGCGGCGAGCGTTGTGCTGGTCGTCACATATGCGTGGCAGATTCCGCTGTGGATGTTTTTGGCGGAAAAGACGAGTGTTGCGGTCACTGTTTTTGTCAGTCTGCTCTGCAATAATTTTGCGGCAGTTGTGATGGCGGTAAAGGACTGCTGGTGGATTCCATTTGCGATTCCGGCGCGGCTGATGTGTGTCTGTGTCCATATACTGCCAAACGGTCTGCCGATGGAAGCGGCAGATCCTCTGTCTGACCGCGCGGTGATGTTTCCGGCCATTCTGCTTGCCATCGTCTGGTATGTGGGGATAACGCTGGCTACGGCATGCTGGTTTGAGAAACGTGAGGTGTCATAATGCGGTGTAAAAATATGTTAAAAGTGGAGCTGTATCAATTGGCGCATTCCGGTTTGATATGGATTCACATAGTTGTGCCGCTCTGTGCAGTGAGTGTGTTTCTGGCGTATTACAGGTTCGCTGTGTGGAGTGAGGCGGGCAAGGTGACAGGGTATCTGCAGATTTTATCGATCGCGTATCCTGTTATGATTGCCCTGGTCACCACGATGGCATCGGATTTTGAGACACGGGCAGGGTGCTGCCAGCTGGTGCTGACGATGCCCTGTCACAGGAGTATCGTCCATATTGTGAAGCTGTCTGTGCTGCTTATATGCGGGGTATTGTCCTCTTTTCTGGCAGTCCTGGGATTTGGTGTGGCATTTCGCATGATGGGAAACGGCGGTTTTCCGATAGTGTTCTATGTGAAGGCTGCGATACTTCTGTTTTGCGGAAATATAACGCTGTATGAGATCAGTTACCTTGTCAGTTTTCAGTTTCAGAGAGGAGTGGGGCTTGGGCTCGGGATTGTGTGCAGTCTGGTTGCGGCGCTGATGCAGACAGGGCTGGGCGATGCGGTCTGGTACTATGTACCCTGCGGGATATCCCTGCGCTGGTGCAGTCTGTACGCGATGCGTCAGACCGGAAATGCAGCGCAGATATGCTGTACAGATGTGAAGAAAAGTGTTATATTCATGGTGGTATCAGGATTACTGCTGCTGATGCTGTTGTTTTTCTGGGGAAAAACATGGGAGGCAAGGGCGGCGAGGGAGGAGTAGATTTGACTGTATGGCGCACATTTTGGTGATTGACGACGAGAGAGAGATCTGTCGTCTGATTGAGAAGACTCTCGGACGGGACGGACATACGGTGACGGCGAAGAACAGTGCAGTGGGGCTGGATGCGGCGGATTTAAAGCAGTATGATCTGTTGATCTTAGATGTCATGATGCCGGGGATTGATGGTTTTTCTTTTTGTTATCAGATACGCGGGGCTGTGGACTGCCCTATTTTGTTTCTGACTGCGAAGGCGATGGAACAGGATATCGTGGAGGGCTTTGCGATGGGTGCTGACGATTACATCAAAAAGCCCTTTGGCATCGCGGAACTTCGCGCAAGGGTGGAGGCGCATCTGCGGCGGGAGGTCAGAGAGCACCATCAGACGCTCGCCATCCCTCCGTTTTATTTTGATCTGTCTGCCAGGGTAGTGCAGATCAGGATTTCTGATACGACATATGAGGAGATTTTGCTGACCAGGAGTGAGTATCAGATCTGTGAGTATCTGGCGCGCAACAGGGGGCAGGTATTTTCGCTGGAAAGGATATTGGAGGCGGCGCTGGGGTATGATTCAGAGAGTGACGTCTCTGCGATTCGTATGCATATCAGGAATATCCGCGGTAAATTTGCCAGATATTCTGCGTATGCGGCGTGTCCGATCAGCACAGTCTGGGGGGTGGGGTACAAATGGCAGTAAGCAAGGGAGCCCGTAGAAAAACGATCAGTCTGCATAAGCTGTTTCTGCAGTATTTGGCGGTGTTTAGTCTGACTACGATATTGCTGGCGGGAGTGACACTGCTCTGTGTGGAGGCCGGATTCCGGAGCGGCTTTGTGCTGCCGGCGAATTATGCGGAGCGGGCAGTAAAGGAGGCGCGGGATGGGATTGCTCGGAGTGATGCCTTTGACAGGACGCTGATTCCATTTCCATGTACTTATATCCTGTTTGATTTCGATGGAACGGTTATCGAGAGCGATATGACTCCCGGGGAGATTGAGCGGGCGGTGGAGCGGATTAGAAAACAGTTAAATCATACAGGGGGGAATGCCGCGTATCAGTATGCGATAATTGAGCGGTCTGATTCGGTCTGCGTTGTCTGCTATGATATCCGTGCACATTTTTCATCGCCTGTTTTGCACAAGTGGCTTTGGAATCCGGAGCTGTTAATTCCGCTCATTTTTTTGACGTTTTTTCTGTTGAATGCAGTTGTGACGGCGGTTCAGTTCGGGCGGAGATTGAAGAGGGAATTGGAGCCGATCGTCGAGACGGTGGACAAGATCGCAGGCCGGGAACTGCATTTTGAGAAAAAACTGACCGGAATCCGGGAACTGAATGCGGTGCTGGATACCATAGAGGAAATGGGCGCGACTTTGGAGGAGTCCTTAAAAGCGCAGTGGGAGATGGAGCAGAACCGGAGAATGCAGATAGCGGCTGTCACGCATGATATCAAGATTCCGCTGACCGTGGTGAGAGGGAACGCGGAGCTGCTGCTGGAGGAGGATTTTTCTGATGAGGACAGGGAGCTGTTGGAAGGAATCTGTGCAGGCTCAGGCAAGATCGAGCAATATCTTGGACTGCTGAATGAGGCGGCAAAGGCGGAAAGTACAGGTCAGATGCGGGCGGAGTGCTTTTCTGTGGCGGAATGTATTGATGAGATGGAGCGGCAGGCAGGCGCTCAGTGCAGAAGGAAGGGTATCGTACTGAATGTTAAAAGGAAAAACCTTCCGCAAACCTTTTGTGGAGACAGGGAGCTTCTCGTCCGTGCATTGTCAAATATCTTTGACAATGCGGTTGAGTATACGCCGGAGCAGGGAGAGATCGCATTCTCTGTCGAGGGCTGCGCAGGGCAGCTCGTATTTCGGGTGGCAGACAGCGGAAAAGGATTTTCGGACAGCGGTCTGCGGCTGGCCGCAGGGCAGTTCTATACGGAATGCCAGGAGCGGTCGGGAAAGCACTATGGACTGGGATTATTCATTGCGGATATGGCGGCGCGCAGTTATGGCGGCAGTCTGACACTTGCAAATAAAACAGATCAGACAGGGGCAGTTGTCACGCTGAGCGTATTGGAATTTGGTTGAGACATTGCAGTGGATATGTTATACTTTATTACGACAGAGCAGATATCAAAAAGATCTGAACGTATCAGACAAATTCGGTATATGAACGACACATTTATGACCGTTTGTCTGGCCGATAATTTTGAGGGAGTGGAACTGATACTCCGGATTGTCCTAGAGCGTGTTTGAAAAATCATTCCTACCATCTGCACGCCCCACTTTGCGTGATATTTATGCCAAATTCAGGTTACATAGCCCGCTATGCGCCCTTCATTTGGCACAAATCTCCCACAAATTGTGACGCACATCTGGCAGAAAGCATTTTTCAAACACGCTCTAGGGCAAAAAGACATGTAACATTAAATAAGAGATATGTTAAAGGAGATATTTTATGTTAGTTGAGACGGAAAAAAAGTGGGAGTATTCTTTGGGTATGATTAAGGTTGATGGACTAGAACCAACCCCAGAGATGAAAGAATTAATAGAACGGGAAAAAAAGGGAGAGATTACTATGGATGAATTAAAAAAAGCGCTTGACCGTAAGTACAAAATGAAACAGTGAGGATAGATTATGAGAGATCCTTATTTGTACCCAGATTCAAAAATATTAAGGAATTTGGCTGATATTCATGATGTGGATATGCTGAGAAATATGGAAGCAGATTATAGTTCTTTCAGGCTTTCGGAAATAGTTGCGGATGATATTGAAATGGCTTATGATTTTGATACTCTTTGCAATATGCACCATCATATTTTTCAGGATATTTATGAATGGACAGGAAAGCCCAGAGTTATCAATATAGAGAAAGCAGAAATTGTTTTAGGAGAGATTTCAATTGAATATTCAGATTGTTTTGATATTGCGAAAGATGCAAAATATGTTTTGAGTGAGATGAATGCTTTTGATTGGCAAACTGCATCTTTTGAAAATGTAGCAAGGACATTTAGTAATTATATGGCAAAACTCTGGAAAGTTCATCCGTATCGGGAGGGAAATACCAGAACAATTGTTACATTTTGTTGTATGTTCATTGAGGCACAGGGAATTTATATTGATAGTGATTTGTTTAAGGATAATGCCTCTTATATGCGCTCGGCCTTGGTAGCTGCGAATGCCATATTTCATGATTTAGGAGATTTGAGAAAACCAGATTATCTTTACCAGATTGTGCAGGATGCATTGGAGCAGGGAAAAGAAATGAGTAGCAGAGTGGAAAATTACATCCGAAAAGCTGAATTGCCAGTAACGAGAGAGAATATTCGAAAAGTTGTATTTTGGAATAGAAGAGAACATAAGGAACATTCTTTTGAAGAAATAAGAGATTATCTCAGGCAGTAATAACACAAAATAATAATCGCATCAGCCTGGCAAACTAGACGATTATTTTTAAAATAAATTTAGTTTAATGGGCTAACCGAATTCCCCTGCAAGCATTCGGCTTTCTAATTCTTTCACAATATCAAGGGATAATTCCGTAGCTTCTGCTATTTCCTCCAAAGTCATTTTATCTAACTTTATTAAATGAACCGCTGTTTTTTTGCTTTATTTTGTGCCGCTTCATTTCTCATAGATGTAGCAGGATTACATTGACGGGAAAAAGAACTGAAAGATACCAACATGGAATTTCGCGCGGGCTATGTTTCCGAAAATGAAAAACCGGACGTACATATGCAAAACATTAATCCGCTTTATCCTCATCCTGAAACAAAAGCCTGATCATGTCCCGCAGCCCTTGCCGATACCCGATTTTTTCGCGTATGGCCGCGGCCTCGCCTGACAGGACAAGATATTGGTCGAGCAGCTCCTGCTGTGCGGTGGTCAGTTCAGTTTTGAGCCTGTCAAACGCTTCGTCCATAGCGGAAGTGGCTTCGTGGTATTCTGTGCTCTCATGGAGTGCATTGTCCAGATGATCTGCCATCAGCAGTTCTAAATCATCGAGTGTATTCTTTTTCATGTACTATCTAACCTTTCTTATTCTTATTTATTCTTATTTTTTTATTATCATCCATGTTATTATCTTATTATCATTCTTTTAGTATCAATTTATCATTTTCTGGCTGGATGAAAGATCATATTATTGCAGCAATTGTAAATCTTTTAGGATCTCAGCGCAGTTCAGGATTCCTTTTTTGTAGATGGCCTGCATTTCCTTCTCGTGAATCAAATCCTCTGTATGAATCAGCTCGTCGACAATTTGTCGTTGTTCTGTAGTCAAACTCAGCGTCTTGTATTCATCACTCAAGTCAGTTACCTGTTCCATCAGGCGCTTGTATTCAGTATCATCTGTCAGCAGTTCATTTTTCTGGTCTAAAGCGGCGTCATAGATTAATTCGAAAAAATCACTCATTATTATTTCACCTCGTAATCATAAATTTTTGTCTTGGTAATAATACCATTATAACTTATTTGATTCCATTTTGGAACCACAATTATTGGGCTATAGACAAAAATTATGGTGTTAGTTACAAAATGGGTCGATAAACATACTATCCCCTATACAATCAATAATCTCTCTGTTTTAACTCCT
>VSNM01000046.1 GCA_009774245.1 Lachnospiraceae bacterium
TATTTATATTGCTTTATATCCTCTAAAAAATTTACTATTTGTTTTTTTAGATAATCAAAAGCTTTCTCAAAATCAGAATCAAATAGAGCTTTAAAGCTTGGTGATAAACTTTTCTGTGAATCTTTGATATATATCTCAAAATCACTTGTATAAAACCCTTTTGTCTCTGAAATATTACGAAGTTTATAATGCAACCAATAACTAAAAGAGTCGTCACCAGATATATATTGTTCTATTGTCAACTTCGGAATATCCTTGATAGGATATTTTTTTAGAAATTCTTTTCTTTCACAAATACCACGGGCTTCTATTTTCTTTCCTTCTGTCATCCTATCTGATTCATATTGCCTTATCCAATCCATCGTTATCAATCCCTTGTATAATCTTGTTTTTTCTATATCTCTCCTGTTTTGATTATATCACTCTTACCCTCTATTTTCCACCATAAAATATAGGGCATGACAACTGCCACGCCCCACATTTCTGATCGTTCTAACGACTTTTCAATCTTCCATTTCTGTCCTTTCAATTCATTCTGCTTCTCATACAGATTATTTCTCTCTTTGCAAAGTTGTTTCATTCGCTTTAACTACGCCCGTTCTCCCTCCCGGCAATCCAGCTCTATCTTTTTATATTCCTCGATCAAATTGCGGATTGTATGACTTCCTTCAACTTCTCCATAAACGGTAATGCCTTTTTATCCCGATAATTCTTTGCACTCATCAACGCCCCGGCTCTGCCAACTGCCATTTTGCATCTTCATCATAAACGTGGATATTACGCTCCATGACTTCCTTTGACTGTACCATTTTGTTGATTTCCTGCTGTAACTTTTTCTGCTGTTTATTCAACTTTTCATTCTCGGATAACAACTTTTCTTTATCCCCTGTCAATCCTATCAGATTCTCTAAGAAGTGCAACGCTTTATTCAAACAAATAAATCTCCACACTATCCGCAATCGCCTTCACCGCCGTGTCGATATCCTGCCTGCCCTCGAGATATGCCGCGCCCTCCTTGTAGACAGCCTCCTCGAGCACCGCGTCGCTCAGATACGGCGTATCCAGTCCTGCGATCCAGCTCTCCAACCGGTCAATACCGTCCTGTTCGACAGGATAAATGGCATATTCATAGCCCCTGCCGTCCTTTGTCGAAGAACTGATGTAAAACTGCCATCCGTCCTCGCTAAGGTCGCTCTCCTCATACGCAAACTGCGCCGGCAATGCGGTTTTATTCATAGGCAGACCCCACTGTAATGTCTTCTGGACATCGCTGCCCAGCATCACGCGCACAAACTCCGCCGCCGCGTCAGGATTCTTTGCCGTCGCACTGATTCCTACGAGTGACGCGGGGTGATAAACGCCGCTGCTCTGCCCATTTAACGGCCTGATCACAGTCCCCTCCATGCCCTGCGCTGTCGGTACGGACAGTGTATCCCGATAGGTGTGCGCATCCACGATCTCCCCGTAAGCAATCGGTGACTCCTGCATCATATAACAGGTATCTCTCGCGATCATGAAATATTTATCCTCCTCAATACTTTTTCCGTCCTCCCCGATCATCTGACGCTGATAGGAAAGAATCTCCTCCTGAGGCGTTCCATTCATCTGCGCATCATACATCCTTTTGCTCTGCTCCAGAAATTCCCTGATTTTCGTCTGGTCAAGCTGCCCCTTGTCGTCCTTCCACGACGGTGCGCACACCGGCACAAAGCGTCTCATAATCCCTCCCGCGGAACAGACTTCCATAAGATTGGTGTCCGGATACGCCTGTCTTGCCCGCTCCACCGCGTCCGCCATGGACGAATAGTCGCTGACATTGTTCACATAGTCCCCGTTTCCATAGAGAACAGGGAGGTAAAATTTCGCCGGGACAACGTACGGAATGCCCTCCGACGCCAGCCCGTCAATAAAGTTCCTGTACAATCCCTCCTGTCCGTCGATCTCCTCAACGATATCCGTCAAGTCCCTGAGCGCGCCCTTTTCGACATACGTATTGATGTCCATGCCATCCAGCATGATAATGTCCGGTCCCGTGCCACCGAGCAGCTGCGTGTTGAGCTTCTTGAGCGCGTCCTCCCTTGTGACGCCGCCCTCGTCCATTCCGACCTGGTACTCGACAAACATCTCTGGGTACTGTGTCTGATAAGTGGTGATCGCCTGCCTTACCAGATCGTCGTCATGCAGGCTAAAGACCGTGATCCTGTCGTCCGGCACAGAGGATACCTCCCCGTCGTAGGCAAACCTGACGATTTTCCCGTTGCCGTATGCCGCCAGGAACTCATTTTTGTCATTCATGGTCACTGCCATGAGGCTGTTTGACGGGGCGCTGAGCGAGGACAGTTCCCCGTCGATCACCTGTTCCACCGCACTGCCGCCGATGATATGGCGATACAGTCCCTTATCCCCTGCCACACAGATCGTATTGTCCGCGCACAGGAACGGATATGCCGTGTACCCGCCCCCTGTCCATTCCAGTCTCTCATAATGATCCGCTATGAAACTGTCAAGCGTCTCGTCCTCGATAAAACTCTTATTTTCCAAGTCATACAGGAAAATTTTCTCCGAGGTCACACACATCAGCATGTTATCCCTGCACTGCATCAGCTCGCATCCGTCCGCAAGCGTCATGAGCTTCTCCGATGTCCCTGCCCCGACATCGACCTGATAGATGTTTCGGCAGCCTGACGCATACGCGTAGAGCACTCCCTGATCGTCAAACGCCAGACATCCCAGACTGGAATCCGTATCCGGCAGTTCGACCGGTATCTGTTTTGAGGTATTGTCCGTATTGTAAATGTACAGATTGAAAACATACGCACTCCCTCCATCCGGCTGACTTCCTGCACTGTCCATCCCGACGATCGCGATCGTGCCATCCTTCGCGATGGCTGCACCGACTGCGTAATGCTCCCCGACAAAATCATAAAACGCATCATTCGATTCAGCCTCCCACGTACTGCCTCCATCGGTTGACACGACCTTCTGTTTCGTCAGACAGTTCAGAAAAATGATCTGACCGTCATCTAGTATCTGCGTCCATACGAAGTCCGAAAATCCGCTGCTCTCATAAACCGTCGACTCCACATAACGCCCCTTGCCGCTGCTGTCAGCCGCATCCTTCTGCGTTTCATCAGATGAACCGCCCACAGCCACGTCTGACTGCACCCCTGACGTATTTTCTGACTGTTCCTTCACACCGCAGCCTGACGCGGCGACGCTTAGGGCTGCCGCCGTAAAAACAGCCGCCGTTCTCGTAACCATTGATTTTTTTCTCATAACCTACCTCCATATGTAAATTGATGTATGATTTGCATAGTGGTATCGTAACACAGTTGTCTCTAAACAGTCTCTAATTTTGAGAGTCAGTTTGCTTTTTGCAAGCTGACAAATCGAGTAGGGGAATGACCTTCTTCACTACTCACCGCGCGGGGCACGTGCAGTGAAGCTGCTAATTTCCTTATGTGCCTCTGCGCATCAAAAAAGGTGTATGATATTGATTATCTCTTTATCATGCACCTGTTAAACTTATTTTCCAGGAAATTATTTATTTTTTGCCATGTCCTGAATTTTCCCAACAATCTTCTCAATACAAATTATGTAACTTTCTACCATATCCCTTGTTATCTCTTCTCATTCTCATCAAAATGTTTTTTGATCTCGTTCAGGCAAAATTTCACAATGACGGGACAAGCTTTTTCCCTTGTTCCCTCCCGTCTCGATGCCAGGTCAAGACTCCGTTCGTCCATACTACTCTCCTCTATCGCCCACAAGTTTCATCAGCAAAAGAAAAATTCCTATTTACAACTGGAATTGCGCCATATTTACCAGAAATGTATCCTTTTTCCAGATTCTCTGTTTTCCTCACATTCTTGATCTCGACAAGCGAATATAAATCTGTTGATCGATGCTGATCCAACTGTGTAAACCAAATCTGATCACGCCGAAACAGGCTGGAATCTAATAAACTTGTGTCATGTGTAGAAAAAATGAGCTGCGCGAACTGATCATTTTTTGTCAAACTAAATAATTTTATAATCTGATAAACAATTGATTCATGCAAACTTGTCTCAATCTCATCACAAACCAGAATTTTGCCATTGCTGATAATATCAATAATGGGACAAATTACTTCAAACAATTTTCGAATGCCCCTGGATTCTTCAGACATTAAATCAGTCTCAAACTCATCATAAATCAATTTTGCCTCAATCATATTTGCATCTTGGGACGTCACCAGCATTTTCAAAGCCTCGGGCAGATCCTGCGGCAGATCTTTTGTTGTCAGTCTGGTTTTCTCCAGCCTCACTTTAACATCCTTAATTCCCGTCCCCAACGCCTGCAATATTTCCACAAAACCCTTTTTTATTTCCTCACTCTGCTGCATTAACTGAATGGAATACTCCGTCCAATTATTCACCTGCGGATTATAGATCACAATATCTTCCGTAAAAAAAAGAAAGGCATTTTCTATCTCCTTAATATTCGTATAATTTGCAGCACACGACAAAAACAGCCTGTTCTCCTTTAAAATACCAATACTGACTCCAAAAACATTTTTATATTTGTCACCCGGCTTAATTTCCATGGCTTTTCTTTCAAAAATTTTCGCCTGACGCCCTTTGGGAAAATAGTATAAATACTCTTCCTGAACCGCATTTTTCACAATTGAAAATCCGTATGCATACCGTATGCCATCCTTTACAAACTGAATATCATACACACTCGGAGTATCTGCCGGATTCAGTTTATGAGGTGCCTGAAAAATCCCCTGCCCCGGTTGATACTTAATGCTCTCGCTGACCAAATTGCGCATAAACTCCAAAGCACTGATAAAATTACTTTTACCAGAACCATTTGCCCCATAAATTACTGCTGAACGCAGCACCCTGATATTCGAAAAGGATTTTAATGTCTCATCATATGTGTTATCACTGCTTGCGATTGTAGAAAAAGTTATTCTATCCTTAATTGATTTATGATTTGAACACGAAAATTGTAAAATCATTGCAGTGCTCCTTTTTTATTTAATACCTATATATTACCCTCTATTAAAAGTTTTGTCAATTATTTCTGCACCTTTTCTGCAAATTTTGACTTTAAATCATTATTTTTACCAATATAAAAACCATAAAGCTATCCTAATTCCCTACCAGTGAAAAAAATACTGTCTATCTACCCCATCTCCAACCAGACACAAATCACAGTTGTATCCCCGCCAGAAATAGATTATAATGATATCACAAAAAACGCAGACTCGCAGAATCAATAAGAGATATGGAGGAAACAAACGATGGCATTATTTGACAATTTATTTGACAAACACAAGGAAAACCGGCCGGAAAACACATGGGAAAAGGAACTTTCGTTTATGGTTGTCATTCCCAAAAACGCAGCGGACATTGACGACCTTGAACAACTGGCGGGGCGGCTCCAGGATACAGGCCTGTCGGTTACGGGGCGAAAGGACATATCACCGGCAAGCGGGCTGATGCTGCGCATCGCATCTGGTGAGCTGCAGTATATGGTGCACCTTGACACCATAACAGTTGAAATTCCGGAAATGTTCCGCATACAGCATCTTTTCCGCGATATTGACATGGAAGAAATCCAGCGGCAGACAAAAGGGCTGGTCGTGGAAATGATGTTTGATGAACATATCCTGGAGTCGTACCACACGCAGCTAAAGATCATCAGCGCACTGCTTCCGGACTGTCTCGCGGTTCTGGACCACAGCTCCGAGAAAGTACTCTCTGGAAAATGGATTCAGCTCGCTGCGCAGTCAAACGTACTGCCTTCCCCAAGATATATATTTACCGTGCAGGCCGTGGCCGGCGATTCCGACGAGGTATGGCTCCACAGCCATGGAATGAACCGGTGCGGACTCCCGGAGCTTGAAATACTAAATTCCACCAAGGAGATGTTTAACGACCATTATAACATTATCGAGATCATGGCAAAGCGCCTGCTCGAGAGCGGGGAGCCGCCAAAGGAAAAAGAGCCGGTCTACCTTGCGATGGTCGCGGACGGGATTCCGCTGATGGCAACTGTCGTCAACTGGAAAGAAGCGGTGCGGAGATATCCCGCCGATATCCTTGGCAGCATGTCGGACAGGACGGAGAGCCACAATGGAAACACGGCTGCTATTTTCTGTTATCCAAACCCAAAGGCCATGAAGAAAAAACAGTACTGCGAAGTGAGCGTATACGATGAATACTTAAGTCATAATCCGATCTATATGCTGACCACGCAGGAGACAGAGCGCATGAGAAGACTGGCAGCCGAGCGGCTGGCGTACATGCTGAAAATGTTTGGCCGGCAAAACATCAATATTCTTGTCAAGGTCGGACTCGAGACCGACAAGGAGTTCCAGGAACAGGGAAACGGTTTTGAGCATATCTGGTTTGACCTGAAGGAAAAACATGAGGATACCTTTACGGCAGAACTGACACAGGAGCCCTATTACATAAAAGACCTGCACGAAGGCGCTGTCCTGACCTTTCCGTACAGCCAGATCACGGACTGGATCATTTTTACGCCCGATGGCAGGGTGACGCCGGACGACGTATACCTCCTTGCGTATGACGGATGGAATCTGCAGGAATAAATTTTTTGGTCCAAGGCAATATTTAGAGAAAAATTAGAGATAAATAAAGTATAATATTTCTCAAAATATACAGTTCCTAAACAAATGGAGGCTTCAACATGCGCATACTACTTGCCGAAGATGATAAGAAACTAAACGAATCTCTCACAGCCCAGCTGACCGCAAAAGGCTTCGATGTGGATTCCTGTTACGACGGGGAGGAGGCCCTGTACTACGCCGAACAGAATATCCACGACGTGATCCTGCTCGACCGGATGCTTCCCCACATGGACGGCACATCCGTATTGACCAGCCTCCGCCAGCAGGGCAGCGGTATCCCAGTCATCCTCATAACAGCGCTCGGCACACTGAACGACAAAGTGACCGGGCTGAACCTGGGCGCGGACGATTATCTGGTAAAACCGTTCGCGTTCGAGGAACTGCTGGCGCGAATCCAGTGTGTCACGAGGCGCTCTCCCATCATCAGCCAGGCAGACCTGCCAGGCTACTGCGATATCTGTTTTAACGAGGCGACAAACATGCTCACCGGTCCTTCAGGCAGCTGTTCCTGCTCCAGGCGCGAGGGCGCGATGCTCGACGTACTGATCAAGAACGGCGGGCAGACACTCTCGCGCAGCACGCTCCTTCTAAAGATATGGGGACCCGACAGCAATGTCGAGGAGGGAAACCTTGACAACTACATCTATTTTGTCCGCAGGCGGCTCAAAGCGGTCGGAAGCTGCCTGAACCTGAGAACCATCCGAGGAATCGGCTACTGTCTGATGGAGGAGTGACTCATGAATACCATCAAAAAAGCACAGTTCCACCTAACCTTGTTAAACGGCGGCATCACCACGCTCATCCTGATCATCATGACACTCGGCTACCTGTTCATATCCGAGAACAATATGATGCAGAGCAGGCTTTCCTCTTACCCGAGAGACATCTATCCGATCGCCTCCTACATCGAACAGCAGGATATCATCAGCAGCACATGGCTGTCGCAGCTCGAATCCAACAACCGCTACTATATCTCCCTGATGGACAACGGTGCGGAATTTCTCTATAACGTAAACAAAGAGCTTATCGTCGACGACAGGCAGCAGGTCCTTGGCGCCGCATGGAAACTTTACCATGACGACAGCGTTCCCAAGACCACACATACCTTGTCACTCAACAGTGGCTATGTCTCCTACATCATGGATTATAAAACTGACACGAGTGTCAGTTCCTCGACATATTACTGCTTTATCATAAGTATCGAAAAGAATCACTCCATGCTTGAAATCCTACTGACAGCGCCCCTTGAAGATATCAAGGAACAGATCACAAGGCAGCGCTTTTTGTTCTTGGGAATCATCACACTCGCACTCATCGCGATCTGGATTTTCGCATGGTTTTTCACTGGAAAGCTGCTCAATCCCATCGAGGCAAACCGACTCCGCCAGAACCAGTTTATCGCTGCCGCCTCACATGAACTGCGCACACCGCTCGCAGTGATCTTGTCCTGCGCGGAGGCCGGTCTGACCAAAAACGAAATCCCAGAACTGATAACCATAAAGAGCGAATCCCTGCGCACTTCAAGACTGCTTGGCGACATGCTCACACTGCTTAGCTGCGATACGGGCCACCTTGATATCCAACCCGAAAGCACCCCGCTTGACACACTGGTCCTCAACGCGTGCGAGGCTTTTGAAAACATTGCTGCTGCCAAGCACATACGCATCAGTGCATCACTCCCTGACAGCGCCCTTCCCGACTGTATGTGCGACAGCGAGCGCATCATGCAGGTGCTCACAATCCTGCTGCACAACGCCGTCAGCTACACACCAGAGGGCGGAAAAATCTGCCTCTCTGTCGCATACACGAATTCACTGCACAGGGCAAACCGGCACTTCGAGATCAGGATATCCGACACGGGTATCGGAATCAGCGACGAGGAGAAGAGCAAAATCTTTGACCGCTTTTACCGCAGTGAAAAAGCCCGAAGTGATAAAAATCACTTCGGACTTGGTTTATCAATTGCCTATGATATCATCACAGCGCACCACGGAACGATCGCCGTGACCGACACTCCCGGCGGTGGTACGACGTTTATTATTACGCTTTAGTCCTCACCGGACTCTGCCACCTTGCTAGCACGCGCTTTCACCTGTGCCTCCTGAATGTCACTCGGCGCCTGCTCATACCGTGCGAGCTGGAATTCGAAACTGCCGCGTCCTCCTGTCATAGAGCGAAGTACAGTACAGTAGCCTGTCAGCTCCATCATCGGAATATCCGCCTCGATCACCTGCTTGCCGTTTCCGACCGGATTCATGCCAAGCACCCTGCCGCGCCGCTTGTTCAGGTCACCCATAATGTCTCCGGTATAGCGGTCCGGCGCTGTCACCTTCAACGACACAATCGGCTCGAGCAGAACAGGGCCTGCCTCCATAAATCCCTTCTTAAACGCCTGAATCGCCGCCGTCTTAAACGCCATTTCAGAAGAATCTACCGCATGATAAGAACCATCATACAGGATTCCCTTCACACCCACAACCGGATACGCAGCCAGAGGTCCTTTCAATACAGATTCCTGCATACCCTTCTCGACAGCTGGGAAGTAATTCTTCGGAACAGCACCACCCACGACTTCCTGCTCGAACACATATGCCTTCTCCAGATCACCGGACGGCTCAAAACGCATCTTGACATGGCCGTACTGTCCGTGTCCGCCGGACTGTTTCTTATATTTATACTCCACATCGGATTTCTTTCTGATTGTCTCGCGAAACGCAATCTTAGGATCACTCAGTTCGATCACACACTTGTACTCGTTGGCCAGACGGCTCTGGACAATCTCAAGCTGCTGGTCGCCAATGCCGTACAACAATGTCTGCCTGTTCTCCACATCATTGACCACCTTCAACGTCTGATCTTCATGCGACATCTTCTGCAGCGCCTGGGAAACCTTATCAATATCCCCCTTGTTCGGCACTTTATAACGCTTTGCCGTGTACGGCTTCGTAATCTCAAACTTACCATACTCGATCACAGTCGCCTTGGTGGAAAGGGTATTTCCGGTCCTTGCGGCCGTGAGCTTTGCGATCGCCCCGATATCACCCGCATGCAGCTCGCTGATCTCGATAGGCTTGCTCCCCTGCAGGATATAGAGCTTGCTGACCTTCTCCTCCACATCTTTGTCCTTGTTATAGATGACGTCGTCTGACTTAAACACGCCGGAGCATACCTTGATCAGCGAATACTTGCCGATAAACGGATCGACGATCGTCTTGAACACATACGCGGATTTCGCCTTTGAGAAATCATAGTTTGCCTCAAACACCTCGTTGGTCTTCATATTGATGCCCGCGATCTGTCTGTTCTCAGGGCTTGGCATATATTTCACAATATCGTCAAGCAGCGTGTATGTACCCTGGCATAACAGGCTTGAACCCATACTGATCGGCACGATCGAGCTGTCAATCACGTTTGTGCGCAGCGCTGCGCGGATCTCGTTTTCCGTAAAGGTCTCCCCTCCGAAATAGCGCTCCATAAACTCCTCGCTCGTCTCAGCTACCGCCTCCATCAGCGTATCCCTGTACAGGTTCAGGTTGTCTTTGCTGTAATCAGGGATCTCGCACGCCTCCACGTCCTTGCCCTTCCAGCGGTTTCCCGTCTCACTCACGACATTGACATAGCCCACAAACTTCTCATTCTCCCTGATCGGAAAATGGAATGGAGCGATCTTCTTGCCATACATCTCTGTGAGCTTCTCCACAACATTTTTGAACGACGCATTGTCCGCGTCCATTCCTGTAACATATATCATTCTCGGAAGCTTGTATTTCTCACACAACTCCCATGCCTTCTCCGTTCCCGCCTCGACGCCGGACTTGCCCGATACCACGATAACCGCTGCATCTGCCGCACTGATAGCCTCCTCAACCTCACCTATGAAGTCAAAATATCCGGGCGTGTCAAAAATATTGATCTTTACACCCTCCCACTCGACCGGTACGACCGACGTACTAATGGAAATCTTTCTCTTCTGCTCTTCCTTGCCAAAATCACTAACGGTATTACCGTCCTCCACTCTTCCCATACGTGAAGTGATCCCTGACAGATATGCCATCGATTCCACAAGACTCGTCTTTCCTGCCCCACCATGGCCTAACAATACTACGTTTCGGATCTTATCAGTTGTGTAAATGTTCATTGCAGCTACCTCCTAATTGATTGAGCGCCCACATAAATCCAACACACCTATTTCCGTGAGAACGCCCTGTATTATATAATGATAGTTCATCATGTCCGGGCATTTGCGCAAAACCAATTCTGTCAGCTCCACGCCCGCTCCGCATGACCTAACTATTACAAGTTTACTATAATTTTTCATACAATTCAATCATTTTTGTGCAATTTGCATACTTTATTTTGCATAAAATCCTTGCTGAAATTTCGTCACAATTGCCGAAACTTTGTGCTTGACATTAGCCATATATAGTGGTCATCATTGAAACAATTGACTTTAATGCTTTAAAGTGCGATAATGATGTATGTTAAAATACGATACCCCCCCCCAGAAAGGATACTATGCTTTATGAATAAAAATCGATTTGGCTTTTTAAGTCTTGGCCTGATTGGCGGCTCGATCGCACTCGCGATCAGACAGATCTGCCCGGATGCCCATATTGTGGCATATGCGCGCAGGCAGTCCACGCTGGACGAGGCACTGGCTGCCGGTGCAATCGATGAGGGCACCACACAGATTAACGAACTTTTTTCTGACTGTGATATGATATTTCTATGCGCGCCTGTCGCAGTCAATAACACATTTTTAGAGCAATTAAAACCAGTGCTGTCCGATAAGACCATCATCACCGATGTAGGCAGCGTCAAGGGCTCTATCCATGAAACCGTCACAAAGCTCGGTCTTGACAGTCATTTTATCGGCGGACATCCCATGGCGGGCAGCGAGAAAACCGGATTTGCCAATGCCAGTCCTCTCCTTCTCGAAAACGCGTACTACATTCTCACGCCCACGGAAGCCGTGAGTCAGGAGACTGTTGCAGAGTACTACTCCTTCGTAAAAAAAATGGGGGCGCTGCCTCTGATCCTAAGCCACCAGGAGCATGATTACGTGACTGCAGCCATCAGCCATGTACCGCATCTTGTCGCCGCCGCGCTCGCCAATCTGGTGCACGACCACGATTCCGCGAATGAGACGATGAAGATGATCGCTGCCGGCGGATTCAAAGACATCACGCGCATCGCCTCCTCCTCCCCGGACATGTGGGAATCCATCTGCATGTCAAACACTGAGAATATCGCTAACCTGCTTGACGATTACATTAACTCGCTGCAGACGATCAGCAAAGCCGTGCGCGCAAAACAGGCTGGTTTTACCCATGATTTATTTGCCGCCTCCAAGGCATACCGGGACTCATTCTCCGACCTTCCAAGAGGCCCCATCAACAAGGTCTTTGCATGTTACGTGGACATTCCTGACGAAACCGGATCGATCGCTTCCATCGCCACACTGCTTGCCAAGGCCGATATCTCCATCAAAAATATTGGCATTATTCACAACAGGGATTTTGAGGAGGGTGTGCTGCGCATTGAATTTTATGAACAAACTACACTGGACGAAGCGGTTGTATTACTACAAAGCCTGCATTACTCCATCTACCAGCGGAAATAGACTTTCCAGCTCAATTCCCACATAAGGAAATCATACTGTGCATAAAATATTACAGAATTTATTATACCATGAGGTTTTTTATGCGATTTTTAACGTGGGCCAAATTAAAAACATATGTTATTTCTATCCTGATTGCCCTTGGCGTCGGCGGACTCTCAGCATTTCTGATTCGCAAAAACGTGTATATCTATTCTCTGCTGCGCAAGCCGCCTCTCGCTCCGCCTTCCATAGTATTTCCAATTGTGTGGACGCCGCTCTACATACTGATGGGAATAGGCAGTGCCCGTATCTTTCTGCAGAGAGACGCCTACCTTGACGACGTTTTTGACGCCCTCCTAAACTACGTGCTCCAATTGATTTTTAACTTCCTGTGGCCCATCATTTTTTTTAATATGCACACATTCCTGTTCTCATTTATATGGCTCGTAGTCCTGTGGACCAGCATATTGAAAATGATCTTCAAGTTCAGCAAACTCGATACCACTGCTGCCTACCTGCAGATTCCTTATCTTCTGTGGGTGACTTATGCAGGATATCTGAATTTTATGATTTATCTGTTGAACTAAAGAACTATCCCCTGCACGGGGCTGCGCATAAAAAGTCTCCCGCTCAGCAAAAGCTCTTCCGACATGTACATTTTGCCATATTTTTCATTTAATTTTTGTTCAATGTTCTATATTTACAAAAATTAAATGGAATATATTTATGGATATGATATAATGAAATTATCTTATGAGCGGGAGTGCAGTTACAAATGAGTAAAAGTAATATGAAAAAAAATAATATATTATATATTCTGGCTTGCATTGTCATTTTCATCTTTTTGACCGTCATCCTTTGTTATGACAGGGCGACCGATACACGTCAGCAGCAATCCGCCTATGCAGTGTCACAGTGGACAGACTGCAGGACCGCTTTTCACAACAATAAAACTGTGATATCAGGGACAATCACGATCGACAATTCCATTGGCAATGTGCTTGCTTTTTATTCCGTCCATCAGAATATCAAGGTTTATGTCGGCAACCGACTGATCTACGAATACCCGGTTGCCAACAACAATCCATTATCGGACTCCCCGGGGTACTGCTGGAACTTTGTCCCCCTACCATATAAAACGAATAATATTGAAATTGTCATCACCAGTCCGTACTCGTCCTACCTGAAGAATATACCGACAATTTATATCGGAAACGATTTTTCCCTGCCCGCGCATATCATTACAAAGGATATTCTTCCCTTTGCGCTCTGTATCATTATGCTTGTACTTGGTATTGTGTTGGTGTCTTACCATTTATTTATATCACGCAATATCAATACAAGCGGAAAAATGTTAAAGCTGGGAATTTTTTCAATATTTTTGTCCATCTGGTCCATCAATGAGTGCAGCCTGACCACATTGCTCCTAAAGAACAATCTGGTGACATCCTACCTGTCTTTTCTGTCATTGATGCTGCTCTCCTTTCCGTTTGCCATGTTTGTGCAGACCTTTTATGAGGACGAGAGCAAAATATGGAACTGGTTCTGCCAATTGGACATTGCACAGATCGCTCTCTGCCTGGTGCTTGCCCTCACTAACATTGCAGATCTGAGAGAGACCATCTGGACTACCCATGCCATGATGATCGTTCTCGCAGTCATTATCGCGGCTCAGTCATTTATTCTGATTAAAAATGGAGTCCACTCGCGCACAGTAAAGCTGCATATAACCTGCATTATTATATGCGTCATAACCCTGATGCTGGATATGTTTGGTTTTTACACCGGCACGTGGGATGGAAACACATTTGGACGGCTTGGTTTCCTCACCTATATCATCGCACTTGGTGTCTCCTCCGCCAGAGAATCCACCGCTCTCATGAAGATGGGACAGGAGGCAAACGCCTACCAGACGCTTGCCTATACAGACCAGATGACCAGCATGAACAATCGCACCTGCTTTAATGTGGACTTTGCCAAACTGTCTGAAAGTCCGGCCGACATCGCGGTGATTGATTTTGACCTAAACAATCTAAAGCGTGTAAACGATACCCTGGGACACAGTGCGGGCGACCTGTACATCAAGAGCTGCGCTACCATCATCTACGAGATTTTTAACGGAATAGGAAAGTGTTACCGGGTTGGCGGCGACGAGTTTGTGGCACTGATTGAGAAGGCCTCCACAATCGACATGACGCACTATCTGGCAATGCTTGAGTCAAGCGTTGATGCCTCAAACCGGGAACATAAAAATGCGAAAATGAAAATGCAGATTGCTTACGGCTGTGCCACATATGATCCCAATACAGACCAAAATCTGGAGGATACTTACAACAGAGCCGATAAGATTATGTACATAAACAAAAAGGAGAAAAAGGAACAGCAAAAATTTGAGCGATAAATTTATGCAAAATACAAAAGAAGCAGCTGTCAACATCACAGCCGCTTCTTTTGTTTAAGAATTATTTTTAGGATTATTTAGGAGCTAAATTATATCAAAAATACCATCCACTGTTACTGCCATAATTTCCATAATTATAATAGGAGTAACCATTGTTGTAATTGCCAAATCCATTAAAATAAGAATTACTTGTCCCGTACTTATTATAGGTGGAGGTTGCCCCATACAGTTTATTCAGCATTGTGAGACTGGTCGCCGAGGAGCTCTCTATACTCTCCATCTTCGCGCTAACCTTGTCTGCAAAGCCACCCGCCTTTGCAAACACTGCTTTCACCTTATCGAAATCAGCGGCCTCCAGCGTCTTTTCGTCAATCGTGAGTTCTCCGGACTTGGAAACTGTGATACCGATTTCCTGCAGAGCTGTTTTGTTCGTTGCTATGATGCTGTCAAGCGACTTTTTGAACGCAGTGTTTGTGCCTCCGCCAAGATCTGTCAGATCATTGTAGACATCATTGTAATCTGACACGAAATTTTTGATATACTTGGTCAGGGTATTCTGATCATTCTCCTGTGCTTTCTTGCCTGTCTCGTCATCTGTGTACGACATCTTACCAATCTTGAGCATGCTCTCCACATTTGTCTGGATACTGCTCGCATACTTCTCTACTCGCTCATACATTGCGAGCTGCTTTGTCTGTGTCAGAGATGACGACGCAGAAGTGGTCCTCTTGGTCCTGTTCGTTGAGCTTGACGATGAAGTCCTGCTCGTACCTGAAGTCCTGCTGCTGATGATTTTTCCCGCACGGCTTCTTCTGGCACTGCGCAGATTCCTTGATCTCAAAAGGGAAATTCTTGAACTGTTAATATTCATACTATATTTCTCTATCCTTTCCTATTCGCATATGTGTGCTTTTTTGTAAGATCAGGTTCCATCCTTGTTTACGTAATATATATCGGCTGTTCCACCTGAAATATTAATATCGCATGGAATAAAATTCTGATATTGCAGCAAATTTTCTGAAAATTATGCATTCGAGCGCATTTCCCCTACTCAATTTCTGTACCCGGATTGTCCTGCTTCGGACTGACTGCCAGATTCACGCCGTCCAGCCCGCTCACCGTAATGTTTCTGTTGACCTTGGCATCATAGGACTCTGCGTTGATAATACTCGCGAGATCAATCCCCGTCGTCTCCTTCATGGACTCAAACAGCTTTGTCATCACCGCCGGAACGTTCCCTGCCACCTGGTCGACACCGTTAGAACCGCTGTCTCCGCCAATAATCGTGATCTTGTCAATCTGTGACAGCGGCTCTGCAATCTTTCCTGCAATATCAGGCAGCACCTTGATCATCATTTCCGCTACAGCGGCCTTATTGTACTTCGCATAAGCCTCGGCCTTCTTCTCCATGGCCTCGGCCTCCGCAAGACCTCTTGCCTGGATCGCCTCGGCCTCCGCGATGCCCTTTGCCCGCACTGCCGCAGCCTCCGCCTCACCGTACGCCCTGATACCCTGAGCCTCCTGCTCCTTAGAATAACGGTCGGCCTCTGCCTGCGCTTTCCGCGCTTCCGCCTCTCTCTGCGCCTCAAACTGCTGGGCCTCGGCTTCCTTCTGACGCTGATATAACGCCGCGTCCGCCTTCTGCTGGGCCGCGTACTTTTCTGCCTCCGCCTGCTTTTTCACTTCCGCCTCGAGTGCGCGCTCCCTGACTGCTACCTGTTTCTGTTTCAGCTCAATCTCGCGTTCCTGCTTCGCGATATCCGCGTTTGCAGTGGTAATCTCAATCGTCTTGCGCTGCTCTTCCTTCTGAATCGCATAGGCGGCGTCCGCCATCGCTTTCTTGGTGTCCGCCTCCATCTGGAGCTCCGACTTCTTGATGGCAAGCTCGTTCTGCTTCTTGGCAATCTCGGTCTGCGCTGCCACCGCCGCGTCGTTCGAATCCTTGTCCGCAGCTGCCTGCGCCACCTTGATATCGCGCTCGCTCTCGGCTCTCGCGATCGCCGCAGCCTTCTTGATCTTCACGATATTGTCAATACCAAGATTCTCAATGACATCATTGCCATCGACAAAGTTCTGTACATTAAAGCTGATGACATCCAGTCCCATTGCCGCGAGATCCGGCTCCGCATTCTCCTTGACGAGCTCCGCAAACTTCTGACGGTCTGATACCATCTCCTCGAGGCGCATACGCCCCACGATCTCACGCACATTGCCCTCAAGTACCTCCCTTGCCACGCCTGCGATGTACTCCGTATTTTTGTTCAGAAAATTCTCAGCCGCGAGCCTCAGTTTGTCCGGCTGGTTACTGATCTTGACATTGACTGTGGCGTCCACATTGATATTGATATAATCGGCCGTGGGCACTGCATTGCTTGTCTTGACATCAATGGGAATCAGTCTGAGATTTAACTTGTCAAGCCTCTCAAAAAACGGAATCCTGATACTCGCCTTTCCGATTACGACCTTCGACTTTTTCTTAATACCGGATATGATAAACGCCATATCGGGCGGCGCCTTCACATACCCCAGACATAACAATATGACCAAAACTACGACTACTACTGCTGCAATTACTACTCCCATCCCATTCTCCTCCTTCGTATCATATGTTAAATAAATAGTACAATCGAGTAGGGAAATGTCCTTCTCCACTACTCGCGCGCCGGGCACCCGTCAGCCTTAGCTGACATATTTCCTTTGGGTGCCCGTGTGCATAAAAAAATGTATGTAACCACTCAGAGCGCTGCTCCAAATAATTACATACATTATATCACGCCTTGAAACTGCTGTCACTTTTTAAATCGTCAAATCGCAGAGTCAAACTTCTGTCCGATCTGTTTCTCATAGCTTGACCGGATATCTCTTCTGACAAGATAATCCGCGTTCTCTATCTGGCTGATCAGGTCGTCAATGGAATCCGCGGTAAAGGTCACTTCGTCATCACCATCATTGTCATAAAATTCCTCGCGGATCTCCCTGCGTTCTGTCCGGGACTCTTCCAGCTTCTCCTGCCGTTTTTTCTCCTCCGCCTTCTTTGCAGCCTTCTTGTCCTCCGCCTTTTTCGCAGCCTTCTTCTTTGCCAGTCGCTCCTGTGCGGTCTTGTTCTGCGCCTTAAACGACTGATCCATCGTCGCGAAGAACGATGTCGCACCGTTATCGTACACATTCATGCCGCAACTCTTGACATTCAGCCCCATGTTGGCGAGCCTGCTCTTTAACTGCGTCAGTCCGTTCGCCCCTTGTGAGATGGCGCTCTCATACTGCTTGCGATAGTCCTCGTCCACCGCCATACGCTCAATCTTTTCCTCGTCAATCAGAACGACCATCTTGTTCGGATTGGAATATTTTGAGGCGTTTGCCTTAGCGTACTCCTTTTGATCCTTGCTCACAAGAATAAAGTCCAGATTGCCATACTTCTTTTTCAATTGCTCGTAATACTTTGCTGCCTCCTCAGTCAGCTCAGGACTGCCAACTGTCCTGCCATTGACCTTTGTCTTTTTGACAGTCTCCGCGGAGTCATCCGACTTTGTGATCGCGATGTCCTCTGTCTGTTCGTCTGTACGTTTGTTTGTCTTTGATTTGTTGTAGTAAGCAGAAACACTCTCTGCAACAGCGGGCGTACCCGCAGAAATGGTACTCATAGTTTATCCCTCCCTGATTTATTGCGGCTAAAATCCGTTTCAGCCGGTACCGTTGTTTTTGAGTAAATGTGTTAGTGAATATGTTGCTATATTTCTTCACGCCTTCGCCTTAAAGCCTGCGCTCTTTGCCTCGGGCGTCCAAAATATACTGTTATATTTTATCTGCTCCTCGATCTCGCTGACAGTCGTTGTCCGTATCATGGAACGACTTGTCATCCTGCCGCCTGTGAGTGCCCTTTCACGAAACCGGTCTGCAGCGCAGATCTCGGTGCTGATATTGTTGTAATTATTCATATGACAGATACAGCTTACGATATGCCCTCCTGTGACAGTGATGATATCACTCAGGCTCTTCATACAGGACGGCAGCATTGTCAGATTATTTTCAAGCCACTGCTCGATTTTCTTATCCTTCGTCGCCCTATAATACAGCCGCTCACTGATCGTCACCTGATATCCGTCTGCCTTCATGCACTCAAAATGCTTTTTGACATATTTTGCATATTCGTATGGATTTTTGTACCTGACATCCGAATCCTTATGACCTTCCTTCAGCATACAAGCAACCCGCCCTATGCCCTGATATCAACGGGCGTGTACTGTCTCTCGAGATACATCTGCGTCAGCTTCTCCTGTTCCATGATTTCCGGCAGTTCTTCCTCGCCGGATTCTTCCCTGACTGCTGCACTGTCTGTCAAAACCTCGTCAAGCGTCTCCTGCAATACTTCCTCTGGCAGATCGTCAAGCAGCTCATCAAGAATGCCGCTATCATCCTCAATGCCGAGTGCTTCTTTGACAAGCTCTGCACGCCGCTCCTCAGCGGTCTTGGGCTCAAGCTTCTCCGCAGCCTTGGCAATCTTCTCCCCAAGCTCCTGTGCCTCGTCCATGCAGTGCATCATCTGCTCCTGATTGAACTGCTTCTTCACAGCATCGATCTGATCATTGTAATTATTAAACAACTCAAGCTTCTCCGCGATCTCGTCCATTGTAGTACAACGCTTATTTTTGAGCGCTGCCTTCTTTCCCTCAAAAAAGTCGATCTGCGACTGTGTTTTCTGAAATCTCTCGATTTTCTCCTCCGTGCTCTTCAACCCTGCCCCATAGTGCTGCGTCAGAACTGAAAGCGGACTGTTTGCCATTGAAATATTCATACAAAACCCCTATCACTTTCTTAGAACTGCCAATTCAAGTTTCCATAATCACACGACAGTATGATTTTCTATCATTTATATCGGTCTGTACCGGAAAAGAATCAACCTGTTTCGGAAATTTTGCCACGAAAAGTCAGATCGCATTTGTTATGGCATCTCAACTTTTTTCTCCAACCAATATCTATTCTCTGTACTTTGTCCCCATGCATCAAGAGCCAGATCATACGTATCATTTACTTTGTCTTTTATTTCTCTAACCTCTTTTTTTAGTTCCCTTTGCCCTGTTTTCAGAGCAGATATTTCAGATTCCAGCCGATCAAATCTGTTATCCATGTTGTCAAGTCTGTTATCCATGTTGTCAAATCTGTTATCCATGTTGTCAAGTCTGTTATCCATGTTGTCAAGTCTGCTATCCATGTTGTCAAATCTGCTATCCATGTTGTCAAATCTGTTATCCATGTTGTCAAGTCTGTTATTGATGGGTTCCAGCCTGCTATCCATCAATGCCGCTATTGCCTGCAAATCTTCATTTGTTAATGCCATCTTATACCTCTCCTTTATTATGATTGTTTTGTGTTGCTTATGTGCCGCGATTAACCGGACACCACCCTGCAGCGTCTCTTATAACATGCAATCCCATATTTGCGGATGGTTGTCATGCCGTCATCAACTAACTTTTCCGCATAATTCCTGTCACGAATCTGTTTCAGCGCTTCCTCACAGGCGATGTCAAACGATGCATTCTCGGCGTATTTCAGCTCGATGACAATGCCGGTTTCCTTCTCCTCGATTTCCACGCTGATGTCGCTATAGCCGTCGCCGGACTCCGCATTGGACTGAACATCCCATCCGTCCATGTTTCCAAAAAGGCCGAGTAATATCCCGTGATAAAAGTTCTCCTTCATTTCCTTTTTTGTATACGTATCACGGATGCTGATTGTCTTTTTCAGGTAGGCATTGAATCCCTCCTCGATGGCAGCCGTGTCGTTTTTCAGGAATGCCATGCAGAAATTTTCCAGTTTTTCCATATTTTTCTCAGTTTCCCACTTGAACCATTCGCGGATTTGCCGGATAAAAATCCACTGTATCTCCCTGTTCGGGATAACAAGCTCGGTCAACTCCCCGGTCTGTGCGGTGCACTGTGTCAGATATCCGGTCGTAAAGAGAATACTCCACAGATTGTTCGGATTGGAATCAAGATCACGATAAGTCAGTTCCTGGCGGATTATCTTCTGAATGCTGTTCCCGTTAATCAATTGCTCGATGTCGTTTCTGTCCGCTGTTTTTGCCCTGCTTAAAAATCTCCTGATAATATCGTTGCTGCTTGTGTTTACCCAGTAATTCTGCGGTTCTGTCACACTCCCGTCACGCAGGTCGCCGCAGTAATTAATCACATCCCACGGACAGTATATTCCCAGATTTCCAAACAGATAACCGTCGTACCATTCCTTAACCGCATCATACTGGTCTGAAAATCCATAGTATTCCAGCATTTGCCGGACTTCTGCGTCCGTGAAACCGAAATATTCCTTGTAACGCACATCTTTTATGGTATATACCTTAAAATTATTAAGACCAGTAAAAATACTTTCTTTTGATATTCTAAGACATCCTGTCAGAACCGCAAATTTCAGGCTGTCGTTTGTCTTAAATGCATTTCCAAACAAAACCTTGACCAGTTCCACCATAGCATCGTAATATCCCGACTGGTAGGCTTTATCAAGCGGCACATCGTATTCGTCAATCAGCATGATAACGCTTTGTCCATAATGTCTCTGCAAAAGCTGTGACAACGTTTGCAGACTGTCCTTTAAAAGTTCGTTGGACATTGTAAATGCGCCTGTTTTATCCATGGCTACAAGTGCCTCATACTGAATACGGTCCGTTTCTGTCAGCCTGTCACTCTGCATCAAAAAGTGAAAACGCAGGGCCTCTTTTCCTATAATCCTCCGAAGCATTACCTTTGCCTCTTCAAAGTTTTCCCCTGTCGCCCCCTTTAACGTAATTGAAATCACAGGAAATTTCCCCATGTATTCTTCGCATAGTTCTTTTTCCCCGGAAATTTCCAACCCATCAAAAATCGTGCTGTTATCCAACGGCATGACATCACTGCCCATCTCAAAGAAACACCGCAGCATACTCATGTTCAGTGTCTTTCCAAACCGTCTCGGTCGCGTAAACAGGTTCACTTTTCCAGGATTCTCCATCAGTGTTTTAATCAGTCCGGTCTTATCAACATAATAGAATCCTCCTGTGCGCATTTCCTTAAAATTCTCAATCCCCACAGGAAGCTTTGCCTTTCCTGCCATACCATACCCCTTCCCCAAAAGCTGCATTATATAACAGTATAGCATAGGTTGAATGATGTCCACAACCTAAAAAGGCACTTTAAATATTTTTTCAATAAAATAAAAAGTGCAACGCCTCTCGATAATTCAATAAACCTTACACTTTTTATGTGATATACATTATGTAGTTGTTATGCTAATTTGTTTAATTTTTCGCTGTGTTCTGTAATTACTCTTTTCATAATAGAAATGTCTTGTTTCATTGCTTCGTAGTCCTCAACGCTGTCTTTGTATCTGTCATAAGTCGAAGTGTAGCAAGCTTGAATGTCGTTAAGTTGTGGTTTCATGTCATTTTCAAGTGTCAAGTTGATATTTAGTACGTCTGATTTAATCTCATTGACACCTTTTTCAAGATTTCCCATTCTTGATTCAACTTTTTCAAGTCTTGTGTTGACTTTCTTGATGTCCTTTTTGACATCCTGGACATCTTTGGTAACATGCTCTAATTTTATATCCATCATATTTGATATTGCTAGCAATAATTCGTTATCAGTCATATGAGCACTCCTTTATTGGATTGGGTTTCAAGCTATATTGTAATGAGTATACCACATTTGAAATATAAAGTCTATTTAATTATCAAGGTATTTTGTTTTGTTTGTAGATAAAGTGTTCTGTGTATAAGTCAAAAAATGTAGGCATAGTGGGCCATGTTGAGGCTTTTTGACTTGTGCAATAGGAGACAGAGAAAAACAAGAGGGCAAAGATATTTTTCGCAGTTCATAACATAATCAATAACATAAATTTGAGCATATATTGCACCTTGTTTTAAACATAAAATAGTATTACACGGAGGTGCGGCGATATGACAAATGATAACCTGATAATAAGGCCAAAAAAAGCAAAAGGAGAAGATGGATACAAGGTATTCTCCATCCGAATAAAAGAAGAAATCGTCACACAGATCGACAGTATATCCGCCCAAACGGGACACAGCAGAAATGAACTCATCGGAACTTTTCTAGCGTATGCTTTAGATAAGTGCATCATCGAAGAAACGTACTCATTAAGGAGAAAATAACTATGTCGAAGCAAACATATATCACTGACAAAGAGAGAAAAGCCTGTCAAAAGGTTGCAGCGGCATTTGCCGGGCTGTATGATGAGATTGATATTGCCGTGAAAGATGCCGGTAAATATGGATTTGTAAAGCTTTACTACTTTGAACCTGAATATGGATTTTCGAAAATGACCACTTTCACCAACAGCAAAGATCTGTTCGACGATTTGTGGCAGACATGGTGGCATGAACAGGTTTTTACCCTGGCAGTGGGAACACCGCTCCTGGAGCTTGATTATCCCGATATCTTAAAAGCCCTGCCCGGAGAAAAGCAGTCAGAAATAATGTCTAAAAAAGCTTATTTCGAAGAAAAATGCCGCTAATTTTGTTGTACCATAAAGTAGATCAATAATGAGGTGAAGAAAATCTGATGAAGCGTAAAAAATATATTACCGACGCAGAATACGAAAAGTGCAAAAAGGTTGCCGCTGTTTTTTCTATGCTGGAAGAGGATGATATCGTCTTACTTGATGCTGGGAGATATGGCTTTGTCGCACTATTTTATTATACGCCCCCGCGTGGTTTTGACACAGTGAAATCCTTTACTGACAGTCAGGAAATGTTTGACGAGTTATGGGATGCGTGGCTTGACTTTCAACTGGCCAGATACGCAGAAACCATGCATATGGGCGATATTGACTATGACAAAATATTTGAGAAACTACCCATGCAAAAACGGACAGAGCTTCTAAGCCAACAGGAAGTTTTTTTGAAAATGGCAGATTTCACGGATATTTAATTGCCGGCCTGTGAAATTGCTTTAACATTTCATCAGTCATTTCAGGACAGTCATCATCAAAAATGACTGGTATTTTTTCAGCGGCTTCAATTTCAGCAACCTCTTCCGGTGTCAGTCCTGCCGGGAGGCTATTCATCATAACTTTCGCCATACTCATACCTCGCTTTCTCGGATGCCGTTGCGCATCTGGCAGAAATGATGTGAAGAAAAACAGTCTGTTTTCTGCTCAGGCATCCTTTCGTTAAAAATAGTGTAGCATGAAAGAAACATTAATTCAATATACAAACATTGACTTTCCGTCCACTCCGCATTATAATATATTACGTCAGTAATATTTCAGGAGGCGTTTACAAATGAAAGCTTTACCACAAATCTCGGAAGCTGAATTTGAGGTCATGAAAATCATATGGAAGCATGCCCCCATCAGCACAAATGAGATCACAGACCGCTTGGTGCAAACCACAACATGGAGCCCGAAAACAATACAGACCTTGATCAAGCGCTTAGTGACAAAGGGCGTTCTTTCTTATGAAAAACAAGGCCGCGTATTTGTCTATACGCCATTGGTAGGCGAGACGGAGTATATCGGACAGGAAAGCAGCACGTTCCTCAACCGGTTTTATGACGGACATATTACATCCATGCTCTCCGCCTATATTGACAATGACAGACTATCTGAGGCTGAAATCAACGAACTCCGCTCTCTTCTTTCCAAGCATTAAGACAGGGGGAACCACTGTGGACGAATTTATGATTCAGTTTTTGATATGCAACATTTTGATCAGCGCTATCATCGGAATACTCCTGCCTGTCAAACATCTGCTACGAAAAAACCTGACCAGCCGGATGCAGTATCATATCTGGTATCTGCTGCTTGGATTGCTGACTGTTCCCTTTATTCCAGCCCAGTCAGTCCGTTTCCTGCAGATTTTCACATGGTACGGGAACTTTAAAAACGCATCCTCCTTCCCCATTGGAGCTGCTGGCAGGGAAGCTGCTACCGCAAACCTGTCGGTTGCTGCCAATTGGATGAACGATATTGGCATATCAGTCAGCAGGAATACGCCTTCCACGATTGGCCTGATACTGTTTATCCTGTGGGGCATCGGAATTTTGATTATGATTATGCTGATCATAAGATCATTGCTCCGCTTTCACAACATGAAACACTCCGCGCTGCCATTGCAGAATCCTGCTGTGCGCAAGCTGTACTATGAATGTATAGACAGAATGTGCATCAAGAAGCCAGTTCCCGTGTACAGCACGGCCTTTTTGAAATCGCCCGTGATCAGCGGATTATGGAAACCGTGCATCTATTTGCCGATTCACCTGATTTCAGATTATAAGGAAAATTATAAGGAAAACGACATAAAGTATATGCTGATGCACGAGCTTGCTCATTATAAGCACAAAGACGCACTGGCAAACTATTTCATGAACATCATTGGCGTCCTCTACTGGTTCAATCCGTTTGTGTGGTACGCACTGAAAGAAATGAAAAATGACAGAGAGACCGCCTGCGACACTTCCGTATTAAAACTGCTGGATGAGGACGCCTACAAAGATTATGGAAATACCCTGATTCAATTTGCGGAAAAAGTATCGCTTACCTCATTTCCTTTTGCAGCAGGAATCAGCGGAAGTATGAAACAAATGCAAAAACGCATTTTGAACATTGCGAATTATCATCCGGTTTCTTTCCGGAAAACACTGCGCAGCGCTGTCTCGTTTACTATCATTGCCTTTTTCCTGATCGGGACTGCTCCGCTCCTGTCCATACAGGCTACGGAAAACGACTGCTGCTATTTTGATGAAGCGAACCGCAATATCACATATATTGACTTAAATGATATGTTTGAGGGATATCACGGCAGTTTTGTATTATATGATGCAGCCGGTGATTCCTGGCAGATCTATCATAAAGAGTATGCCACCGCACGTATTTCCCCTGCCTCAACCTTTAAGATATACAGTGCCTTGTTCGGTCTGGAATCCGGAATGATATCACCTGAACAATCACTGATTCCCTGGGACGGGCAGCATTACACATATGACTCATGGAACGCTGACCAGACCTTAGAATCCGCCATGCAAAATTCTGTCACATGGTATTTTCAGGCGCTTGACCGGCAGACCGGCCTGTCCGCCATAAAAGAGTATATTCAAAAGATCGGCTATGGCAGCCAGACCGTTGAGGGCGACATATCCTCTTACTGGATCAATTCGTCCCTGAAAATATCGCCGGTTGAGCAGGTCGAACTGCTGGAAAAATTCTATTACAACCGGTTCGGATTTGCAGAGGAAAATATCGAGGCTGTCAAGTCTTCCATCCGTCTCTATTCTACGGAGGAGGGTACTCTCTCCGGAAAGACAGGCACAAAAGAAGTAAATGGGCTCAATACTTCCGGCTGGTTCATCGGATATGTGGAAAAAGACAACCGCACCTATTTCTTTGCCACGAATATCCAAAGCGAGAACCTGGCCTCCGGCTCTGTTGCCACAGAGCTTACTTTTTCTATCCTCTCTGATCTGAACTTATGGGATATCGGTTAGACTGACCTCGATAATCTCCGGAATATTGCCAAACCGAAACGGATACTGCGTCAGTCCAATGCCGCTGCTGACGTACATCTGAGTACAGGCATCCGCGCCGATATCCCGCATGTCATAAAATCCCTTTACATACTGACCAGCACCATTTGGAAGCAGTCTTTTTGTGACATACGGCACAAATATCTGCCCTCCGTGCGTATGCCCTGATAATATTAAATTCTCGCCGGAACCATCTATCATTTTTGATATGATGGGTTCGTGCGTTACCACGAGATGAAAACGCTCGCTTTGAATATGATAAAACTCCTCTTCTGTCTGCCCCAGCAGGTAATCATCATATCCAATGATTTCCATATTATATTTTTCAAGAAAGACAGTTTCGTCATCCAGCACATGAAATCCGCAGTCATTCATGAAATCTTTATAGATGCGAACCGCCCCGCCGCCGTAATCATGATTCCCAAATACCGCGTACTTTCCATCCTTCGCCTCTATCCTGCTTAATCCCTCCTGCAGATATTCCATATCCAATATCTCTCTGTCGCGCGCATAATTGTCAAGCAGATCGCCGCCGAAAATGACAAGATCGGCCTCACACCCATTGATCATCTCCACAATTCTCTCGATGTGTTCTTCGTCATAAAGCTCTCCGAAATGTGTGTCTGAAAAAAACACCACCCTGCAATTCTTTATATCCATGTCTGTTTCGACTGTAATCTTCCTGACAACCAGCCTTTCAGGTTCCATGTATCGGGAATAAAGCACAATAGAAACCATCAATACCATCAATATCACGATTGCCACAACGGCATATTTTATCTTTTTCTTCATAAAACACTCTTTCTCACTTACTGGCGCCAAAAAATCTGTTTATGTATCTACACAACAACATAAATATTACACTAGTAAGATTTGTGTGTCAAGCATTTTCACAAAATAACGGAACAATCAGTTACAGTTCAGCCTAGTACAGCGTTGCATTAATTTCGAAGTAATAGGTACCTGAATTTTGTGTCAGGACAAGGCGGAGGAAGGAGGCAATGCGGTGGCATTGTTGACTGACGACAACGCAGTACTGGCGCAAAAGGCAGGTACCTATTACTCGATTATTAATGCAATGCTGTACTAGGACTTTGCACTACGCTGCAAAGTCCGTAAGAACGCGTAGTGGTTGAGATGCATCAAGTCATGACAGAGATGTGATAGACATATGCATGTGAATGTGGTATTCTGTCAGAAGTACAAACCGATATTTTGTGTACGTCAATGTAAAAAGTATGGAGGAAGATCATTTATGAATACGGAAGATATATTACACGTTGCGATGGAACAGTCAGCCGAGGACATCAACTGTCACATGGGAGACTTTATGAAAAGCGAAAATGTAGTCGTTCCATTCCGGCTCGGAAAAAACGCAAGAAAATATCTCAAAGAGCCCATCATAGCAGATTTTGTTTCTTATGGGAATAATGTGGTCGCGTCGGTCTCGGAAGATGTCAGGAATATTGTAACCGAATATGTAAACAAATATACCTTCTACCACCTCTTTGAGACGCCGAATATGCACTGGCTGGATGACAGGCTGGACAGTTATGGATACCGAATTTGTTTTATGGCGGAGTATTATCTGCCTGATCTCAATAAGCTCCGCCCACTCTCCTGCGATTATGAGCTGCGGATTCTTGGACCACAGGATTTTCAAAACCTGTATCTGCCGGAGTGGAGCAATGCCCTGTGCAAAGACAGACGGCAGTTGGATGTGCTCGGCGTCGGAGCTTATGAGGGCGGAAAGCTGGTCGGGCTCGCGGGCTGCTCGGCCGACTGCGAGGAGATGTGGCAGATCGGGGTGGATGTGCTGCCAGAGTACCGCAGGAGAGGAATTGCCTGCGCACTCACCAGCCGGCTGGCCCATGAGATTCTCGAGCGCAAAAAGGTTCCATTTTACTGTTCCGCATGGTCAAATATCCGCTCCATGAGAAATGCCATAAAGAGCGGCTTTCTCCCCGCCTGGGTGGAGATGACTGTCAAACCCGACACAGTTGTCAGTAAAATAAATGAACCTTAATGTCTAAGAAAAACGAAACAACATATGACTTTGGATCTCACGCATCCCTTTGACCGGAAGATCCCACTGTATCAGATACACGGTCGTTTTCGTGCCATCATGCAGGGAATGCTCTTTCGAAAGAATCTGTATCTGCTGCGGGGAGCGCCATGCCGCCTCGTCCGTAATCATACAAAGCCCCTGTGTCCCCCTGATCAGGACATGCAGCCTGTCACTGTCCTGTACCACTTCCGGTTGAAACGGGGTGATCAGGTTTTCTGTAATTTTGGTTGTCTGTCCGGAGGGAATAAAACAGTCCGTGACAGACAATGCCATTCCCAAATGTTCCCCACAGGTCCGCTCCTTTGCGATCACGCGCGTCACCCTGTCAATGCAGCCTTCAGGATAGGCTCCCGCAAAGGAAATGGTCAGCGTCTCCTTTTCCTCGTCCCATACAAACGCATCAGCCTGACTGGTCTTTCCCGGACACTGTTCGCAGTCATTGATCAGCGGAACGGAATGTCCCAGCGAGCGGTTGCACAAAATCTGATAACGATTTTCGTTAAAATAGTCTTTCGTGTACTCGCCTGCTCCCAAATCCGTCAGCAGCAATTCCCCCTGGTAAGCACACAAAAAATGTCCCACATCATTGTGATTATGATTTTCATCATTGTGTCCGCCTTTTGCGGCAAAGCCGTTGCCATTTTGGTCCTTGCAGATCATCCACTGGGCACAGGGCAGCAGATCACAGGAGGCGCTGTCTGCCCTTGTATTTTCATGACCTCCAAAGTCAATCAGCCAGCGGATTGTTCGCTCATTCATGAGCCAGCGACAACAGGAATCCTCCTCAAATGTCCTCGCCGATGCATAATCAGGCGTCCTCGTATCTGGAAAACAATGCACCAGGTATGCCGTCAGTCCGGGTAGAAAATGCTCATGGCAGTCTGCGTCAGAAAAGCTTAGGGATACACCATGTCCAAAATAACATTTTTCCTGAAAGGCAGCAATTTTTTCACATTTGGGCTGATTCATCAGATTGACAGCGCCACCTGTCTCCTGATACAAAAGCTCCGCAAATGCAGTGAAATAACTCATTCCATAGGAAAAATAGCCGAGTCCTTCCGTGCATGTCCCATCCGCTTCCATACCATCCAGATAGCATGTGAGTGCATCACATACCCGCTTCATGCAGGGCTCTTTCCACTCTGCGGGGAGCCTGCCCATCCTGTCCATCATGATAGCCGCCATACCTATGGAACCGGCACAGACGGCAGACCAGTTGCACCGGTCAGTCTCCCACCAGCTGTATGGGAATGTTGAGGTACAGAAGGGCGCAAGCACCCTGTCCATGATTTCCTGCTGTGCGAGCGCGACAGTCGACGCAGGCAGACGGTCTTTGGCAATCATGAGGATTTCCGCCAATGCCTGCGCTGTCTCTGCCGCAAACAGATCGATCGTCCTTTCATCCAAATGCGCAAAATCCACATGCGCGGGAAGCGCCCAGAACCGCTCCCTGCTACAAATAGAAACAATGATTTTGTCGAGAGCCTCGAGATCTTCTTCCTTTTTCCCAAACTCATATAAGATTCCAAATACCGTCAGATATTTTCTGCGTGCGAAGTACGCGTTTTCATACATCAGACGGTTGCCCGTCTTTTCAAACAGATAAAAATCTTCCTCCGTCAACGCGGGCGGCTCCTGATTTCTGAGATCATTCCCTGCCTGAGAGACTGCATTCCAGAATTTCTGAAGATAACGCTTCTCCTGCTCCTTCAACTTGGCCATTTTCTTATTTCCCCTTTCCATCCCGATTCATTATCTGGTTCTGTTATCCTCTCAATTATATCCGATAACATGGAAAGATTCAATCGCATAGACCAGGAAACTTTTTAATCGGTTCATATTGTTTTTTCAATATATGTACTACCCTGTTTACATCCCCCGGCTCCACAATAATATCATAGCGGCTGGGAATGCTGCCAAAGGTCACTGTTTTATCCACTCCGAGCATATCCTTTAAATATTGTACATAAAAAGCAGGTGCTCCATATTATTTTTTTGGAAAATCCCCCAAGTAAAGTTACACTATCTTAGTTGGCTTATTAGATAATTCCGGATTTTGTCAATTGTTTACGCTCTTTCCCACCATCAAAATATAGGATAATCTGCTCGTCAAACTGTTCCTCCCCGGACAGGAGCACTTCCACATAATCCTCGTGCCATGTAACTTTCCACGAACTGCCGCGTATGCTTTTGCCGTCATCTTACAGTTCAAAGCCTGTTTTTGATATTTTGCTTTTGCCAGCATTCAGAACCAGCCTGCCTGTGGCAGAACCAAATGGAAAATCCGCCTCCCCGACAGCCTGCAAAACCAGTTCATAAGCTCCATCGGGTGAAACAGATGTATCAATGGTTGTTATTCTGTACTCTGACACATACACGATACTTCCCCCAAAAATGGCGACTATGGCAAAAACAGCAGCTATGACACCCAGGACGGTCTTTCCTAATATTTTCATTGCTCCATATCCTCCCAATACTTATCGCAATACCTCCGGTATTTCCAGCTCCTTTTGTTCTATTGTATTTGATAAATACCTGAATGTGCCATCCGCAAATGGCTGTACCACGATTGTATTTGTAAAAGCACAGTCTGAATTGTAATCCGGCCACACTCCGTCCACATAAAGCGTGATTGTCCCATCCTCATTCTGTCTGTAATCTACCACTTCCCCAAAAGGCGGATACGGACGCGCTGATATCATCTCGTACTCATAGCTGCCGCTGTCCTCATCATAGCCGCACTTTCCCCGAAGCTGCTCGACGGACACCGGAAAATAGGTAGTCATTATCTTTTCATATATATCGGCCGGTATGCGCCAGTTTTCTGCCTTTAAATTTTCTCCGGTATATATCCGGTATATATCCTCAAACATACAGGGCATCAGGATATCTTCTACATTGGTACTGTCCCAGTTCGTCACAAGGACATTGTAATTCACATAGCTTAACCCGTATACATATTTTGCCGTCAGTTCCCTGCATTGATCGGAAAGCGGTTTAATCCTCCAGTATTGGCACAGGTCAGAGTGCGGTATCGAGTCCTTATACGCATAGATCAGATAGCCTTTGTCTGTCAGCGTCATCTCCGCCACATCACTGATGATAGTGCTCTTAATCTCCGGTGTGCCGCCCTCCTGCCAGCCGATTCCCACATAACAGGTCTGTAGCGCGCTGTCTCTGTACAGAAACGTTATTGCTCTGATCAGACCGTCCTGACTGACATGAAATATGGTCATCTCCGCATCACGTTTTTCCTCATATGCAGCGTAAAATTCTTCAACCTTCTCATAATTTTCCATGTTGGCATCCTCTGTGACGCTGACATAGCCCGCGCTTCCAAGAAGTGCGACAACCTCCCTGCTCTGTTCTGCTGTGAACTCCCTGATATTAGAGCCGAATGATGATTCGCCTGCAAGCTCTATATCCTTATACACATCTGCGGCCTGTCTTGCTGCGGTCAGGGCCGCATTCTCCAATTCCTCCTGCTCCGCCTCAGTAAACAGACATTGCGGCTCCTGCGCTTCCTCCGTCAGACGATCGGAATGCCACCATGTATCATAATCCTCTGCCGGTGAAAGCATCTGATTCGATACATATTGAAAGCTGTTTTCGTCAAGCGGACGAATGACCGTTTTATGCGTATACGACTTGGATGTATTTTCATTCGGATATACCGCATTGACGATCAGCGTGATTGTTCCATCCTCATTTTCTGTATAGCTCACCACCTCCGGATACGGAATATCAGAATATTCAGCCTCATAAAAGCCGCGTGGTCTGTACATATAAGCTGCGTCCTCTGACAGATATGCCGTCTCCCGCCGAAGCGCCTCTCTGTCTATGTGAAAATGTGCCATAACGACCTTCTCAAAGACATCTTCCGGAATCTGATAAACTGTCTCGGCTCCCGCATCAAAATCTGTGCCATAGGGAAGGGACTTTCCATATACAAATGGATAAAACCGATCAAAAATATCATAAAAATCCAAATCGCCAAAATCTTTCTCATTCCAATCTGTGAGAAAAATATTGTTCTGCTCATAACCGACCAGCCGTATATATTTCCGGTTCAATTCCCTGCATCTCTCGTCCAACGGCAATACCCGCAGCGCAGCATGTTCCTGTGCGTCACTCAACGTAAGTACATAGTTTTCATCCGAGAAATAACTCCCCTCAAAGATCAAATATCCTTCCTCTGTGTATTGCCACAGATCAGCCGGATAGCTTACCGTATCTCTGTTCTGCGGACAACCGCTGCGGTCATACTGGTAATATTCCCTGACAACCTTTACATTGCCGTCCTCTGTCTCGAAATCATATTTCTGAAATCCCAAATCCACGATCACTATGATCGTAAGTCTGTCATTTTCCCTGTCGTCCACCGCCCCGCAAAAATCCATTACCTGCTCTGCCCCTGCCATGTCAATCTGATTTTCGCTGTCGACAGCCACATAACCATTCTCCCCGAGTCTGGCAATAATGCGCTGCTTTGTTGCGAGACTGTCCAAGGTATCTGACCTGACCGCCTCATCATAAATGTCGTGATAAACAGCCGCGATACGCTCTGCATCGGTATTATTACCTTCTTCCATGGAAGCTGCCGTGCGATCAGGCACTGTTATATCTGTATAAGATACGACCGGCGGTTTGTCGCTGCAGCCGACAGTCCCAGACACAATCATGGCGACCATCACACATAACAACAGACATGCTCTCCAAAACCTGTTTCCCTTTTCCTGCAGCATGGTTGCTGCCTCCTCTCCCTCCTGCATAATCAACCAGCCATCAAAACGGAATGATCTGCAGTTCCTTATTATATTGCGCCAGCCGAAGCCACGAAGTGGCATATTTTCTTATGCGGCTGTGTGCATCACATTATACTGAGCGGTCAGTCTTTTCGACCGCCAGTATAATATTAAATCCTACCGATGTAAGATTTGTATAAATATTACATCAGTAGGATTTAAAAGTCAAGTATGTTTTATTTATTTCTTCATAACCCTTTCGCAATCTCTAATTTGAATTGCCTGAGTCAGCATTTTTTATGACGCTCTCCAGTTCGTTGATCATCTCCCGAAGCGCCTGTAATGCCCTGTCCGAATCGGTAAACATATTTTGAAATAATCTGTCCAGATTTTCTTCAAAACCCGCCGGAAGAATTTCCGCATGTTCTTTCGCATACTGTACCATCCGTTTTTCCCCGGGATGCGTCAGCCTGTTCATCGCAAAGATAATGTCAAAGTACGATTCCAGAAAAGCCGCCGTCCTGTGGTTTACACTCACCATGTCCTTGCGGGCGAAAGCCTTTTTGATCTGCGTGTCATATGAGGGCAGGTTTCCGGTCAGCAGGCGCAGGTTTTTTTGGATAATATTGTCCCGCAATTCGTCCGGATATGGAATCCGATACTGATCTTGCAGTCTTTCCAGTTCCCCGTTTTTATCATAGAGAATCCGGCTGTGTAACAGGTTATGCCACATGCAGGTCGTATAACCGTTATAGGCTGTATGTTCCTCAACGACCGAGCGGATTGTCTGTGAAAAATCCCTGATATTTCTATATAAAATGTCAATGTCTGTCCCATCTTTCATCGTACAGTCATCTTCCAGTTCCCAAAAGGAGTTTCCAATCTCCATATATCTGCAGTGTTTCTCAAGAATCTGCCTCCGCGCACTTTCATCTGGTATGCCGGTACAGTAAATATATAAATCATAGTCTGATTTTTCATCATAATCCGCACCAGCTCTTGAACCGCCGAGCGCGATCGCCTCTACCTCTGGGAGTGTGGCAAATTCGCCCCATAATAATTTAAAATACATATTTTCCCTCCAATCTGATACTAATTTCTTATTTCAAGCTATACGATTCTTTCCGGTCTGCTGTTACCGCAAAAAACGCTTCCACTACCACCGGATCAAAGTGTGTGCCGGATTCTTCCCTAATGATTGCATACGCCTTTTCAAGCGGCATGGCATTTTTATAACATCGTTTGGAAGTCAGCGCGTCAAATACATCTGCCACCGCCATAATCCTTGCGCAGAGCGGTATTTCTTCCCCGCTGATGCCATAGGAACTGATACACTACGGTTTCCTGTGCCGACAGCGCAAAGAAATACGGCGGTACAAGCATTGTCGGAACAAGAAGCCCGTTGATAATCCCCGGAAACGGAAGCATCTGGAGCAGACCGCACAAACAGTTTCTCTCTCCTTTATCAGCTCAATAATTGATATTCGCTTTTCTCGCCTGACTGCACAAATCACGGGTAGCCAGTACGTAACGCTTTCCGTCCTTGATAAAATGTGTCCCGCACTGCCGAAACTCAAAATGTACTTTGTGGACAATACATTGCTCCCGTATGGAAAGTACCCATGCATAGTCAAGCGGTCTGGCGTTTCTGTCCGATTCGCCGCCAACCACGACTAATTCAACATGGTTAAGATAGGCACTAATGTCTATTTCCTCAATCAATGGCTGACAGATAATATTTCTATGCCTGATCGGCAATTTATTGAAAATGGAAAGCCTGTAATCAGCCCTGTCCTGATTTTCCACCGTACAGCCGACCGTCACATTGTCGTATCCATCGTTCCAGTCCTTTGGGACGCAATCCATAAACCGGTCAATACGCTTTGTCAGAAACAAAAAGTGCAGGTCAGAACGCTCCCGTATCATCTGCCAGCATTCCGGACGCCATGCATCAGCCTCCTCAATCAGAAAATCCGTGGAGAAGCAGAGATATACGGTTTGCCCCGATTTGATTTTGTAGTCCCCCGATTTATTTTTAGCGACAGGCGCATAAAAATTGTCTGTTTTAACAATATCATCTGTATCCATCCCACGCCTCAGATCGCCTTTATGAATGTAACAGTATTTACATCCCTCGCTATGCTTGTGGCAGCCACGCCACGGATTCCACATTGCCATACCTACAACCTTTCATCAATCAATTCCTTAATTCTTTGCTTTTGAATGTCACTTGCCTTTAATTCCATACCATGTTCCTCCGTTTTTCCTCCGTAATTTATGAAAAATTTGTACTGACAGTCGAAAAGACTGACTGCTCAGTATCATTCACTGTTTGAATATAACAGAGTAATCAATGAAAATCCACCATACCCAGAGCAACATTTGAGGAGATAATGTCAACTAACAGTTTACATCATCATTTTTCTCCAATCCCCCTATCATTTTTCTTTCTCTACAAATTCCCGTCAAACGGAAATCTAATTGCCTTTTAATTGGAATAACAGCTTTGATTCCATGAATTTCAACAGAATTTCATAATAATTGCTTAATTTTTGGGATTATAAAACTTCCCAACAAATAGATGCTGCACAGATAAACAAATAGATTTCCAATATACGAATAGAGCGTAAAGCGTCCTTTCATTGTAACCTGTGCAGATAATGTCTTTGTATCAGACTGAAAATAATCGGCCTGTGCCAGCACACTGCCTTTACAATCTGAAACAATCGACATTCCCTTATTTGTATGTCTGATTATATTACTTCCATTTTCAACCCCTCGTACAATCGCCGTCTTTGAAGCTAATAATGTCATTTCTTTCCAATCCGAAGCCGGAACAATCAGTATATCTACATTATCTCTACCCGCCTGCTGTATTTTCGACAAAAATGCCATATCAGAACATATAAATGGTGCGATTCTCCCATATTCTGTATCAAAACTTTTTAACGCGCCATCTCCTTTTTGACACAGCTCTCCAATGGAACGTCCATGCTTAAAATATTCTGAAATAAGTTCTCCCTGTGGATTGAATGCTACCGTTTTATTTTCCTTTAAGTCCATATAAGGAGATTTTACCAGTAACGAAACAATCAAATAAATTTCTTCCTGTTTTGCCATATCCGACGCTCGTTGCAGCAGTATATCTTCATCCTGTTTTAAAACCGCTCCATTCAGTTCCGACCAAAAAACAATCTTTGCACCCGCTTGTGCTTCCAGCTCTGTTTTCAGGAAAAGTTCATCCGCTACTGATGATAGTTTACTCCTTGTATTTGTAAGATTTTCATCAGTAAATGTATTGGTATAAAAAGCAGAATATACATCTTCATCATTATCTAACAGCTCCGAAATCGGAACGGTTACACCGGCGATTCTAACACTCTTGTCTGAATTTCCTATAAAATGAAACATAACAATTCCATAAGCAAACACCAATCCAATTACAGAGCCATATACGATGATATATTTTCTGATGTATTCTGTTTGGCTTTTATTGTTCCAAATCCATATAACCATTGCCGCCGTCCAATATATTAAAAAGGTGATTCCATAAATACCTGTTACCGTTACTATTTGTAACAGATATAAATTTTGGTATTGTGTATAAGCGTCAGACAGCCCTCCCAATATAGGGTATATCAGATAGATAACATACTCTATTAATACCATGATACCTGCAAAAATAATAGTATCTTGAAATTTCATTTTTGATTTTGACCAGTAGATATATGGCAAAACTTTCAGAAAAGATAACAAAACTGCTGCCACTATACAGATCTTTATGTCCATTCCAATGGCTCTTCCAAACTGGACAACAAATCCAATGGCATATATAGAACAAATGATAAGATATACTTTTCGGGTATGATTGAGATCAATCATATACAGAAACAAAATTGGATAAATCCACGCAAAAATCGGAACACACCATTCTCCGTTGGACATTACATAAATTAGAAAACTTAATATTACGAAAACTGCAAAGTATTTATTTGTTAAAGAATTTTTCATATTTATAACGTTCTCCTAGATTCCGATTTTCTTAACCATATGTGCCGTGATAATTGTGTAACTATATGAATTAATCGTAATTTTAATATTTTCGACCTCACAATACCAGTTTTTACCCTGCCTGTATATTTTACAATTGTTATCCAACACCTTATTTTTGCAATATTCAACAACATCTGTTGTATCTATTTTTAGATTTCTTCTAATTCTATCAACTCCCATTTCGGTTGTATGAATTTTATCAATGTTATCAAGCAATATCTGTTTATCTTCCATTTCCATCATTACTCCCCCTTTACCATTTTTGCTGTCGGCAATTTAATCAGCATGATAATTGCACACAGTATCAGTCCCGACATACTAATTAGTCCTGTCGGGTTGGGGCCTAATAGCCCACTTTTTCCCGAAACAGAAATAAAAACGGGTATTTCTCCTATGACATTGACTGCACCGTGAATAATTGCAGGGTACATGACATTGTTGCTGCGTACCATAACGCAGGAACATATCATTCCCATCGTCACACACACAAGCATCATCATAAGCATATTGCTCCACGGTGCGCCAACATTTTCCGGACTGTAATTAAAGCCAAGGTAAATGAGCGGCAAATGGGCAATTCCCCAATAAAGACCATTCAGCAATGCTCCTTTTCTCACTCCATACTCCGCTATTTGTTTCGGGAGCAGGTATTCTCTCCAGCCAATTTCCTCCCCAAGCTCCAACACCTGAATTGGAATACATATTGCCGAAACCAGTATGCATATTACACAAAATTGCAATGGGTTTGTGATCTGTATCACCTGTTCTGTGCCTGTCAGACCGACCAAATTAAAAACACCGCTGTATTGTTCCGGAAACAGAATAAAATATAGAACTGTCCCCATTACAATCAAAATACTGGGAACTAAAGCGCAGAAAGCCCAGAGCTTTTTGTTCTTCCATATGCGGAAAGAAATGCGCCATTCTGATTTGTCCCTTGTAATGCGTCTCGTAAAAACAGCAGCTATAACGGGAAATGCCGTAAAGCCCTTTTGCAAAATCTGATAGAAGATATTTTTGCTGTTCCCTTGCAAACAAATCGCTGCCATGCCAAGCGTCCAACAGATACCCAATACAAAAATCAAGTATATTCTAATCCGGCTTTTGTTATCATTCATACCATCAGCTCCTTTTCCTGTCCATGCAGATAATTTTTAACTTTATGTTTTGCGAAGCAAAATGCGACTGCCATTGCATGGAGCAGTGCCCAGCAAGCTGTGCAGTAGTTTGCCTCCTTGTTTTGATATGCCAAGTATAGAAAAACGTATTTTACATTACAACACAAAAACGGAATTAATTACGTAATAGGTCAACACCTAAAGTATGGAATAATTCCTCATCTTTTTTGGACATTTCTGAAACGACAAACTTATCCTTATTTAGCACACCTGCCGTGTAGATCTTATATATATTTTTTGCCATCATTATGATCTCATTCGGTGTCCATTCGTTATTGAGTTCTGCTTTTCTGATAGTCAGGACGAGGGAATAAAAATACAGGAGGCTTATATGATTTATGAATGTCCAGCCAGGCAGGGATTCATTGCTCCGCTGAGAGGCAGCCCCAATATCCACTAAATTCTTCAGGTAATCAAAACACTGTTCGATATCCCATCTTTCCTTGTAAGCCAGATAGATCTTCTTCGCCTCTTCATCCCTGTTGCTGATAAAAGCAAACATCCCTTTCTGCCTGTCTGCAAACATGTCCTCCACTTCCTCCCCCCGGGCATCTTCTATGCGCCGGGCTGTCTTTAGTTCTTCCTTCGCTTTCTTAGCATCATCGCGGAAAACGTACAGATAATTCCCGGCATTTCCGCACGGTTCCCTGTGATACCAGATAACCCTGCCCTTAAAGACAAACTGGCCGTCCCACCGTTCATTGTCAGGGGCTGTCTCAAACTCTTTACTGATCAGCTTCGTGTTCCTCTGCAGTGGCAGGATATAATTCAGCTTCCTCTCCATAAGAAATGAAACGTTCTTCTTTGAATAAAAACCCTTGTCAGCTATTATTGTACAGTTTTTTACCCCGGACTGGATTACCGTATCTGCCATTGCAGCCTTATCAGCTATGTTCCCCGGCACCATCCGGTAAAAGACTGGTGCATGGCTTCCCGATTCGAAAAGGTACAGCAGCCGTACCTGCCTGTTCTGGATATGTTCCGGATTGTACCCTTTGCGTGGGAAGGAATCTGAAACTCCCGTAAAGATTGAGGTTCCGTCTATCAGCACTGTTGACCGGTCTGAAACAAACATCTTCATAAAGCGTTCCATTTCCGGCTCACGGTCTGTGCCCAGCATGGATACCAGACTGCGGACAGTTTTATCGCAGGTTCCAATATCAGGATAAAGGTCTGCAAGGTACGAGTCCTCAAAGCAGCGCTTCATCAGCCTGGGCGTGCAGCCATATACCAGCCTCAGCAGGGCAACCGTTTTGATCTCCCTATGGATATCCGGGAATGCTTCCCTGAGTTTATCCGAAATATCTTTTCCAAGCTGTTCAAACATTTCAAATACACCATAAGTGCGGACAATGGGGCTTATCGTTTCGTACATTCTTAAACAACCGGCATTTGGGATAAACCCGTCTTTTTCTGTGATCTTTCCAATACATTTCCCTGTGACTTTTTTGGGACGGTTCTTTTTTGCATCCCACTTTGAAGAAATCTCATAAACATAAAAATGATTCTTAATGCACCTTATTTCGGTAGCTCCATACTGGTCTGTATCAGGTTTATGGATTCTGATATTGTCTGGAATAGCCATTTCATCTGCCTCCTATCATATATACGTAACTTGCGTATATATGATACCATATAACGGCAGTTTTGTCACGCTAAATTTCATTAGTTGCAACGAAAAATAGTATGGAATACAGCAGCGCCGTCATAATCAATGATGGCGGCGCCGAACACTTTCGAAATACGAAACAATTCGGTTATATCCGCATCAGAGCAGCCGTTCACTCTCACATCACTCCTGGTGTTTAAGCAGCATATTCCCTAAAACAGGACACATAAAATGACTAATTCCGCTATCAGCATATTACCTACTTCCTCCGATTTTTCTTTATATACACCATCCCGATAAATGGGAATTATCTACTCGACATATATTTCTAAAAATGACGTGATTTTCCCATGCGTATATTCGCCCTCAATCAGACCAAACTCCGGATCATAATACTTATTGTCATAAAGCAGTGTCCAATGTGTATATCCCGCATCTGTATGGACTGTCAGAATCGAATACTTGTAGGGAACAGGATTCTTCTTGGAAATCCGTTTGTTTCTTTCAGCGTGTCTGATACCGTAAACATCAAGTATCTCTATCAGTTGACCGATACTCGTAGCTCCGTCTGTTTTCATATCCTTTATTACTTCCTCAACGTTTTTCCCTGCAATCATGGCAATACACGCCTGTCCACACGTTGAAAAAGTAGGCTGCATAATTAACTCCATGTATCATTCCTCCCCTATCATCTTTTCCATCCCACTGCCCGTTTCGCTTTCAGACATTATTTGAAAGCCAAGACTGCGATAAAACCCCTCCTGCCCTTTGGAAGATCTCAGGTCAATGCAGACCTTCCAGTTTTCTTTCAAAGTGCTTTGAATATAGTTCTCCGAAAAGCGATAGAGAAACGTCCCTATCATCCGTCCCTGAAATTCCCTGCTTACAATAAATTCCTTCATAAACCAGTGCATACCATAATCGCCAAGCCAGTTTATCGTTGCCACTGCCCTGTCTTTATGGCGTACAATAAAGGACTTTGTGCTGTTCCTAATGGCAAGGCTCATCTGTTCCTCCGCAGGACAGCCCCAACCTACAGAGGCGAATAATTCTGAAAATTCTGCAACTCTCATATCCTGACTCACTGTATAATAATCAATGTCAAGTGCCTGCAAAATCCTTAATTCCCTGACTTTCCTTTCTTCCAGACATTGAATATATCCTTCATAACCGGAAAGGTTCTTTTCTTTTCCATATCCCTGTGCGGTATGATAATCGATAACAGCGTTCAGCCAGTCATTCCCACGTTCATCAATTACATGGTCAATCGCCTTTTTGACATCCGGCTGGTCTATGTATATGATGACAGGATTCAACGGCTTGATGATTTCTGATATTTCCGAAATATAGTTTTGAGAAGCTGTTTCATCCATGCCAAATCTCATCATTGTTTCACACATCGGATTCTGCAAAAAGATACAGTTAAAAACATATACTGTATTTTTGTCGGATTTCTCCGTAAATGAACGCCACTTTTCGAGTATCTTTGTCCGCTCTGTTTCAAAATCGGGAAAATCATAATCGGCATAATCAGCCGGGTGTTCCCCGACACCTTCATCAACACAGATTACCTTTTTCCCCTTTTTATTCAGTTCATCAGCAATCATCGCCGCTGTTGTACTTTTCCCACTGCCCGGAAGTCCTTCCACTATGATTAAATTTGTTTTCATATACATTTTCCTTTCTGTAAATCCCTGTTTCATGCTCTCTACAGCATTCCAACAAATGGGCATTCCGCTCTTTGATTATTTCCTCCCATTTCTTCAATTTTTATTCTTTTATCGCCTGTGCAACCTCGCTCTTTGATGATATGTTCTTCTTCCTGACAAACAGGAAATTTTTCAAAGTAAACCTCACAAGCATTTAACTTTTAATAATTTCTTTATATCCTCATAGTGTTCTTGACTTATAACTCGATAATGTATCCAGCCAGCATTGCCACAAGGATACTTTTTATCAATAAACTCTTGCGTGTACTTTGTCATCTCATTATAAATTGTTTCATATTGCACATTCGTTAGCCTCATCATAACTGTAAATGCACCATTTTCAGCAAAGATGTTACATATAAGCTTTTTCTTTTTGTAATGCCCTATTCCCCAACCATATTTATTTCCATAGGGAAAAACTACTTTTTTCTCTGTGTCAAAAGAAGATGCTAACCATTCATTAAGTAAGGAAAATCTTTCTGCATTTTCACCACAAAATTTTGTTATTTCTTCTATACTGGGTGTTTCTTGTTTGTTGAGCATTCTCTCGTACATAAATACCTCCATATATTCAATTATGTATCGTTCTCCCCGACAAATCGGAATTTTGCAGATGAATTTCTTGAACTTTCCTTATTTTTCAAGGCTTTTCAAGCCTTATACAGTGAATTGCTATGTATTTTCCCTTGTTTTTGCCCTTATGGGCAGTTTACAAGGGAAAGTTTTTCTGAATGTATCTAATCGTTGCCCGCCACTTTATCCAAGAGCCTTGCGGAAGTCCGCTTTGCTTCTCTTGTAGCATGGGCATACACATTCATTGTGGTACTCACATCAGAGTGTCCCAAGAGTTCCTGCACGTCTTTCGGTGCTGCACCGTTTGACAACAGGTTGCTTGTATAAGTATGGCGGAGTTGGTGGAAATGAAAGCCCTCAAATCCGTCCAGTTTCTTTGCGAGCGTACGGCAGGCGATACTCAATGTACTCGGCGTTTCAAGACAGCCGTGCGGTCTTAAACATACAAAAGAAATTTCGTTGTAATCCGCCGGAATGTCCTGCGTGTCCTCCAAGCTGTAATACTCATAGTAAACCCTGTTTTTGTCCTGCACTTCCTTGTAGTAGTTGCGGTGGTACAGTTCCCCGTACTGCATCTGATTTTTAAGCTGTTCTTTCCTTGCTTTTTTCAGTATGGCGGTAAGCGTGTCCCCAAAATCAACCGTCCGTACTTTCTTACGTTTTGTCGGTCCGATAATCGTTTTGTGCTTTGCGCCGTCATAGCGGACACTCCGTTTTACCGTAAGATACTGTTCCTCAAGGTTGATGTCCTGCCAAGTCAGCCCGCATACTTCGCCGATCCTAAGACCAGCATAATAGGCTATCTGTATTGGCAGAACCGCAGGGGGATTTTTCTTTTCAAGATAAGCGATAAGTTTCTCATAGTCATCATGGGAAATAGGCTGCGTGCCTGACTGTCCCATATCTTCCTCTGAAAACAAATCCACTTCCTCTGCCTTTCGTTTCAGCTTGATGTACTGCATTGGATTGAACGTAATCAGTTGTTTTGGGAATACCGCAAAACGGAACGACTGCTGTAAAACCGCTGAGAAAGAGTGGATATAGTCTTTGCTCAATCCTTTTTTGACTTTCCCGTCGGGATAAGTCCCTCCGAAAGTAAGCAGGTCAAGGAATGTCTGCAAATGCTCCGCTGTTACGGTTTTTAACCTTCGGTCAGCAACAGGGTGTTTCTTAATGCACCGTATCGCACCGAGATAATTTTCCACTGTACCGTTGCTAAGCGTGCCGACCTTTAACTCTTCCTCTGCCCAAATATCGAGCAGTTCCCCAAGCGTGATATTGTCAGCCTTTGCAATAAATTTCTTTTCCTCGTAATCCTCCATTGCCTGCCTTAACAGCTTTTCCGTCTCGCTCTTGCTTTCCGTACCTGTAAACTCTTTCTGTACCAAGTTGCCGCTTGCGTCCTCCACATAGAAGCGGTAGTACCATTTCTTTCCTTTTTTCCTTACAGAACCTTTTGCCATAATCCGTTCTCCTTTCGCAAATGCAACCTCGGTTGCATTGGGGCAATCGGAACTGATGAAATGCCTTCTGCGTGTAAGTATCTTACGGACAAGTCCGTAAGCCAATTCGTCGCTCGCCAAGAGTGAGTAAACTCCCTCTGGCTCGCTTGCACTCATTGTATCATGACTCCGGTTGCCTGACTATACCGATTCGGATTCTTCCCCCGATACCATAGAAAGAAGATTTGCAAGCCTTACGGTGGCTGTTTCGGGATTTTTGGAATAGAGCCTCACAATGTCGCCCATATCATTGAACATATTTACGGTGTGGGTGATTTCCCGAAGGAACATAATCTCGTTATATTCCTTATTCGATTCAAACCCCATTGTTTGGGCGAGTGCGGCATTTTCCGCATTGTCCTTAAAATTCTTACAGGCAAACTGAAAAGAATCCACGAACAGTTCATACTCCCTCAACATCAGCAGCAGTAAATCCTTTGTAAAGTCCGACTCTGCTTGTTCCATGTCAAACGGCAGCTTTGCGAGAATGGAGGACATCACATCACGAATAAACAGTTCCCTTTTATCCGTAATATCCGTTTCATATTCTTCCGTTTCCCCTTTCAGCCACTCCACAGACACATGGAGGGCTTCCGACAGACCTTCCAAGACTAGCTTCTTTGTATTGTCGATTGTTCCCGCCTCATAGCGCACGATTGTGGAAGTGGCTACCCCCATCTTCTCTGCGAC
>VSNM01000047.1 GCA_009774245.1 Lachnospiraceae bacterium
TGGAAAAGACGGATGGAATAACAGAAGGAAGATATGGTACAGATAAAATATTTTTGTGTTCGGTTTTGAGGGAACAGGTTTAGAGATTTGGCTCCATGGTCAAGCGGTTAAGACATCGCCCTTTCACGGCGGTAACACGGGTTCAATTCCCGTTGGAGTCATATGGGATCTTAGCTCAGCTGGGAGAGCATCTGCCTTACAAGCAGAGGGTCATAGGTTCGAGCCCTATAGGTCCCATTTGATAAGAGCAATGATACGAAAATCATTGCTCTTATTCTTATATTATGATATACTACATCAGAAAAGAGAAAGAAATATATGATAAAAGGAGTTGGCAGTATGAACAACGAGAATACAAATCAATATTCAAATCAATATTCAATAGAAACAAAATGCATTCAGTCGGGGTGGCATCCAAAGAATGGGGAACCACGTGTTTTGCCCATTTATCAATCTACAACATATAAGTATGAGACTTCAGATGAGATGGGCAAATTGTTTGATCTTGAGGCGGAAGGATATTTTTATACACGACTGCAGAATCCAACCAATGACATGGTTGCAGAGAAGATTTGTGAGCTGGAAGGCGGAGTGGCGGCGATGCTGACATCCTCAGGCCAGGCGGCAAATTATTATGCTGTGTTTAATATCTGCGAGGCGGGAGACCATGTTGTGCTTTCGTCTACTGTGTATGGCGGTACGTTTAACCTGTTGACTGTCACGATGAAAAAGATGGGCATTGAGTGTACGATCGTTGATCCGGATGCTGACGAGGAGACGTTAAATAAAGCATTTCAGGAGAATACAAAATGTGTTCTGGCAGAGTCGATTGCCAATCCGGCGCTGGTAGTGCTCGATTTTGAGAAATTTGCGAAGATTGCCCATGCACATGGGGTTCCTTTGATTGTCGATAACACATTTGCGACACCGATCAATTGCCGTCCGTTTGAGTATGGTGTAGATATTGTCACACATTCTACGACAAAGTATATGGATGGACATGCTATGTGCGTAGGCGGTGCCATCGTTGATTCCGGCAATTTTGACTGGGCGAAATACGGCGATAAATTTCATGGGTTGACAACTCCGGACGAATCTTATCATGGAGTGACATATACGGAAAAATTTGGTAAGAAAGCTTACATTACAAAGGCGACTGTGCAGCTCATGAGAGATCTGGGATCGATCCAGTCCCCGATGAATGCATTTTTGCTCAATATAGGTCTTGAAACATTACATTTAAGAGTTCCCAGACATTGTGAGAATGCATTGAAGGTAGCTTCGTGGCTTGAACAGAATGATAAGGTAGCGTGGGTAAATTATCCTGGTCTAAAAGGAAACAAATATTATGAACTTGCACAGAAATATATGCCAAACGGTACCTGCGGCGTAATCTCTTTTGGCTTGAAAGGCGGAAGGGATGTCAGTGTGGCATTTATGGATCATTTGAAGCTTGTTGCGATCGTGACGCATGTCGCGGATGCAAGAACGTGCGTTCTCCATCCGGCCAGTCATACACACAGGCAGATGAATGACGAACAGTTGATTGAGGCGGGCGTTCAGCCGGATTTGATAAGGTTTTCCGTAGGAATAGAGAATGCGGATGACATTATTGCCGATATTGAACAGGCGCTTGCACATATTTGATGATGAGAATATAAAAGATTATGAGAAAAAAAAGCTGGCTGACAGGTTTGTTTTTGCTTATTCTGTCGTGTATCACGATTATTGTTAGAATGCATTATGTCAACTATCTGATGTCCGAGGTTAATATTAATGAGGATATTTATAACGCCGCAAAGGTGAGTATGGGTGCGAGCGGTTTGACTTCCGCCTTTGCGGATGGGTTTCGGATACAGTCGCTGTATATATGTAATTTGTATTTAGTGTTTCTGATCTTTGGAAACTTTACAGTGGCGGGGGTTTATCTGAATATTTTGTATCAATTTCTGACGGTCCTGTTTGTATATATTGCGATCAGTAATGTGGCAAACCGATATGTTGGATTTGCGGGAAGTCTGATTCTTGCCATACTTCCAATATATATTGATACATTGTCGGAAGTAACAGTACAGAACATGGAAATTTTGCTTGCTGCGCTGACGGTAACAATCCTTATTTTAGCTGTTCGGTGGTTTTATCACAGGTATACTGTACCAAAGAGTGTTCCTGATAATATGAATGCGAATGAGATGAACCTGGAAGAGGATGTCAATAGTAATACGGATTCAGCGAATGTATTGAATGCGAATATCTTGCAGGATACTTCGATGAAAGAGATTCATTATGACGATCTGGAGGACAATAAGGTTCAATACATCGAAAATCCGCTTCCTGTGCCAAAACGCAGGGAGCATAAGGAGATGGATTACGCGTTTGAGCCGACTGGCAATGATGATTATGATATGAAGGACTTGACTGGCAAAGATTTCTTTGATATTGAATAAAAGGAATATATGACTGCACATACTAAAAGGAACCCTGAAAAGGGTTCCTTTTCTAATAAAAAAACAAGGAGATGTGTGCTATGAAGAATCAGAAAGAAGAGAATAATGAAAAGAATGATGCGCTTGAAAGCCAGAAATACAAAGACGAAAAAATAGAGAAGGAAAGTCAGGTGACACTGGACGAAAATAGTAGTAATCACAGAATACATCTGATCACAATCATCGGGGAAATAGAGGGACATGAAAATGCAGGGAACCAATCTAAGGTGACAAAGTATGAGCTGCTTTTGCCGCAGCTTGCCTCTATAGAGGACAGCGATGAAATTGACGGGGTATTACTGCTGCTAAATACTATGGGCGGCGATGTCGAAGCAGGACTCGCGATCGCGGAGATGGTTGCGTCGCTCAGCAAGCCCACTGTCTCGTTGGTTTTGGGCGGCAGTCACAGTATTGGGGTTCCGATTGCCGTGAGCACGGATTATTCCTTTATTGTTCCCACAGGCACAATGGTGGTTCATCCAGTACGGATGAATGGTACTGTGATTGGAGTCCCTCAGACATTTAATTATTTCAAGGAGGTACAGAACCGGATTACGGGCTTTGTGTGCTCCCACTGTAGGATCGAAAAGACACGGTACGAGGAATTGATGATGGAGACGGAGGTACTCACCAAAGACGTGGGGAGTGTTCTCGAAGGTGAGGAGGCCGTGAGAGAGGGAATCATCTGTGAGATCGGCGGTATTTCTCAGGCTGTTGCCAAACTTCACGAGTTGATTGCTGCAAAAAAATGAATTGGTAAAAATGTAGATTTTTACTGCAAATAGGTCAATGCGACTGAACAGATGTACTAGAACTGCGGAAAATGTGAAATAAAATATGACAAGTGATGAAAAAAATGCTATAATATCATGTAAAACTCGTTGAGGGGGAGGAGTATAATGGCATCTGCATCAGGAAAGAGTACATCAAGGAGCAGAACAAATACAAAAAGCAGCACATCAAAGGGAAATCGAAAGACAACATCGAACGCACGTGGGAAGAAAGCCGCAGCAAAGACATCCAGACAGAATGTGGACGTAGCGGTAAAAAGTGAGGTAATGCTCATTATCATATTTGCCGCCGCGATTTTTATGTTTCTGTGCATTGTAGGATTAATCCATGGCGCGGCAGCTACCGGAATCAGCAATGTCATGTTCGGTGTGTTTGGTTTGCTGGCTTATCTGATACCGATAATTATTTTTGTGGGATTTGCGTTTGGCATTTCCAACAAGGGAAATACGGTCGCGGTCGTGAAAATGGTCAGCGGTGTAATCCTGATCTTTTTATTGGGCATTTTTGCATATATGCTGTTGAAGCAGGAGACAATGATCGCAGGAGATTCGCTGGTTCAGAGTCTGTATGAGACATCTGTCGAACATCGCGCGGGAGGCGGTGTGCTCTTTGGCAGTATAGCTCATGGAATGTATCAGCTAATCGGCTTTGGCGGAACACTTTTTGTCGCGGTGGTACTTGGGATTATCTGTATTGTATTTATCACGGAAAAAAGCTTTTTGTCAGGTGTCAGAAAAGGCAGCGCCTATCTGTATGAGACCGCAAGAGAAGACGCCGCCAGAATGAGGGAATATCGGGAAAGTCTGCGGGAAGAATATGAATATGAATACGACGAGGAGGACGAAGAGCCCGAAGAGCCGGTTCGTGAGGAGGCAGTGCGCCCGAGGCGTCCAAAGCGGGTAAAAAGTGTGAAGGAACCAAAGGTGGAGCTTCCCAGGGAAAATGTCAAAAGGATGGACAAGAGGGCACGAGGCGTAGTATCAAGCTCTGCCATAACATTAAAGACTGAAAGGTCACAGGATATTCATGAGATCATGCTGCTGGATGACGAGATGGATGCGGCGGGTGCAGATACGTTCGAGGAGATTAAAGCGAGGCCATATAATGAAGCTGTGTATCCGGAATCGGAAAGTGTGGAGGAATCATATCCGGAAGAGGCGTATGATCAATCGTTTGACAGCGAAGGAATGGATGATGCATACTACGATTCCCAGGGCGATTTGTATTATAATGAATTTGCTGATAATGAATTTGCTGACAATGAATTTGCTAATAACGAAATGACAGGGGATGAATATGCCGAAGATCAGTCAGTTGATAGTGAAATGATGGACGATGAGTCTTCAACCGGCATTGATTATTTTGCTGACAATCCGGGTATTTCGGCCAAACAGTCATTTTGGGATGAATTTGATGCGGTGGAGTATGATGTCGAGGCAATTAACAGTATGCCGGAGCCGATCACGGAGGACACTGTTCTTCCCCAGCCTGTGGCAGAAGAAAATATAGCAAGGGCAGACAAGGCGGAGATCAGACAGGAGGAAATCAAAGTACAGGAGCATGTCGCTAAGGCCGAGGAGAAGCCAAAACCGTATATGTTCCCACCATTAAGTCTGCTTAAAAAGGGCGATGGCAGAAAAGGAGACTCGTCAAATCAGTTAAAAGAGACGGCATTGCATCTACAGCAGACACTGCAGACCTTTGGTGTCAGAGTGACAATCACAGACATCAGCCAGGGGCCATCTGTAACCAGATACGAAATGCAGCCGGAGCAGGGGGTAAAGGTCAGTAAGATTGTGGGATTGACTGATGATATCAAATTGAACCTTGCCGCGACGGATATCAGAATCGAGGCGCCAATTCCCGGAAAAGCCGCGGTAGGAATAGAGGTGCCAAACAAGGAAACAAGTGCTGTTGCACTCAGAGATTTACTGGAATCCGATGCGTTTCAAAAATTTTCCTCCAATCTTGCTTTTGCAGTCGGAAAAGATATTGGAGGGCAGGTTGTTGTCACAGACATAGCAAAAATGCCACATGTATTGATTGCTGGTGCGACAGGTTCCGGTAAGTCGGTATGTATCAATACGATCATTATGAGCATTTTGTACAAGGCAAATCCGGAGGATGTGAAGCTGATCATGATTGATCCCAAGGTGGTGGAGCTCAGCGTGTACAACGGCATCCCGCATTTGATGATACCAGTGGTGACCGATCCGAAGAAAGCTTCGGCGGCGTTAAACTGGGGCGTGACGGAGATGGATGACCGCTATAAGAAATTTGCGAATCTGAATGTCCGTGATCTGAAGGGATACAATAAAGCGGCAGAGCAGGGAAAAACGACGCCAGATGGAGAACCGATACAAAAACTTCCGCAGATTGTGATTATCGTGGATGAGCTTGCAGATCTGATGATGGTGGCGTCAGGTGAGGTGGAGGAGGCAATCTGTCGTCTGGCACAGTTGGCGAGAGCCTGCGGAATCCATCTGGTAATTGCGACGCAGCGGCCTTCTGTTGATGTCATCACTGGTCTGATCAAGGCAAATATGCCAAGCAGAATCGCATTCAGCGTATCGAGCGGAACTGACTCGCGCACAATCCTTGATACTACTGGCGCAGAAAAACTTTTAGGGAAAGGAGATATGCTCTTCTATCCACAGGGATATGCGAAGCCGGCCCGCGTACAGGGAGCTTTTGTGTCTGATTCCGAGGTATCTGATGTGGTTGATTTCCTGAAAAATCAGATGCTTGGCAACACTACATATAGCAGTGACATTGAAGAAAAGATAAAGACAATGCAGTCGTCTTCGGGCGTACAAGGCAGTTCGGGCACAGGCGGCGGACATGACACGGATGCTTACTTTGCGGAGGCGGCAAAATTTGTGATCGAGAAGGACAAGGCATCGATCGGTATGCTCCAGCGCGTGTTTAAGATCGGATTTAACCGTGCTGCGCGCATTGTAGACCAGCTGGAGGAAGCAGGCGTGGTCGGTGCGGAGGAGGGCACAAAGCCCCGCCGTATCCTGATGAGCATGGAACAATTTGAAAATTATATGGAAGAACACCTATAATTTAATGGACAGTGGACATGATAAATGGTATTCTATTAAAATAAGTATTTGAATTAGGGCACCGCAAAGGAGGAGCATCGTTTATGAAATCTGATATTGAGATTGCACAGGAGGCGGAACTGTACCCTGTTACTGAGGTTGCAAAAGCGTTGGATATGACAATAGATGACCTTGAACTGTACGGCAAGTATAAAGCAAAAATCTCTGAAGAATATTTGAAAAAAATCGAAAAAAATCAAGAAGGAAAGCTGATTCTTGTGACTGCGATCAATCCGACTCCGGCGGGAGAGGGGAAGACTACCACAAGCGTTGGGCTTGGCCAGGCGTTCGGCAAATTAGGAAAACGGGCTGTCATCGCGCTTCGAGAGCCTTCGCTTGGTCCCTGTTTTGGCATCAAGGGCGGCGCGGCAGGCGGCGGGATGGCGCAGGTGGTTCCCATGGAGGACTTGAATCTTCATTTTACGGGAGATTTTCATGCGGTCACAGCGGCTAACAATCTGTGTGCGGCATTGCTTGACAACCATATTCAGCAGGGAAATGAGCTGGGCATAGACACAAGGCAGATCGTGTGGAAGAGATGTCTTGACATGAATGACAGAGTACTTCGAAATGTAGTCGTCGGGCTTGGCAGTAAGATGGACGGGTTTGTCAGGGAGGATCACTTTGTTATCACTGTGGCATCGGAAATCATGGCGGTTCTGTGCCTCGCGACGGATATGGAGGATTTGAAGAAGCGCCTTGACAGAATGGTGGTTGCGTACAATTATGCAGGCGAGCCTGTGACGGCCGGACAGATTCATGCGACAGGCGCCATGGCAGCCTTGTTAAAGGACGCTATCAAGCCAAACCTGATTCAGACACTTGAACATACGCCGGCGATCATTCATGGTGGTCCGTTTGCCAATATTGCGCACGGCTGCAACAGTGTGCGTGCGACAAAGGCAGCCCTGAAGATGGCAGATTATGTTGTGACGGAGGCTGGTTTTGGCGCAGACCTCGGAGCGGAAAAGTTTTTTGACATCAAGTGCCGTCAGGCAGGACTGGCGCCGGATGCAGTGGTGCTGGTGGCAACGATTCGGGCGCTCAAGTACAATGGCGGTGTGGCAAAGAGCGATCTGAATGCGGAAAACCTGGAGGCGCTCGCAAAGGGCATTGTGAATCTGGAGAAGCATATTGAGAATATACATAAGTATAAGGTTCCTGTGGTTGTCACATTAAATGCATTTGTGTCCGACACGCAGGCGGAGATTGACTTTGTGAAACAGTTTTGTGAGGACAGAAACTGTGATTTTGCGCTCTCAGAAGTGTGGGAAAAAGGTGGAGAAGGCGGTATCGAGCTTGCCCGTGCTGTTTTGAATACGCTGGAGACAAAGGAGAGTCATTTTGCACCGCTCTATGAGGATGATTGCTCCATTATTGAGAAAGTAAAATGTGTTGCTGGAGAGATTTATGGAGCGGCGGACGTCATGTTTGCGCCAGCTGCCCTGAAACAGATTGAAAGGCTGGAGAAGCTTGGCTTTGGCACATTGCCCGTATGTATGGCAAAGACGCAGTATTCCCTCTCAGACGATCCGGTGCTGCTCGGCCGACCGGAGAATTTTCAAATGAATGTCAGGGAAGTATATGTATCAGCGGGTGCCGGATTTGTGGTGGTACTTACGGGAGCGATTATGACTATGCCGGGATTACCCAAAAATCCGGCTGCATACAATATTGATGTGACAGATGACGGTGTGATAACGGGATTATTTTAAGACGTGTGATTGGGGCTAGTAAAGCATGAAGTGTCCAAATTGTGGAAATGAGTTGGAGGAAGGAAAACTGCTTTGCGAAAACTGTGGCTATGAGGTGAAGATCGTACCTGATTTTGATATAGAGCTTGAGGATAAACTGAAAGAGTCCATAAGCTCTATGATGGAAGAAATGGCTGAGGAGGAGATGTCCGGACACGCGTCTGGTCAGGCGGATGACCGCGAATCAGATGATGATATCAAGGATTCGATCAGGGACTATTTTCCAGACAAACCTATCCGGCTGTCCCGGGTGAAAAAGGCAGTGATCGCATTGGCGATTTTTTCCGCTACGGCAGGAGGCATCGCGGTTTTTTCGGTTCATATGATAAATGATTACAGATACAATTCCTTTGACTATCAGTATGACAAGGCAGTTGTATGTGCGGCGCACAATAATTATTCTGAGGCGGTGAGTTATCTGGAGAGGGCACTCGCCATCAATTCGGATGATTTAGATGTCAGATTTTTGCTTGCAGAATATTATGAGAAAAACGGACAGCAGCAGAGTACGATATCGTTGCTGGAAGAGCTTCTGAAGCTTGATCCAAAGTATGAGAAGAGGGATGAAGTCTATGATATGCTGTTGGGCATCTATGAGTCTGGGGAAGATTACAGCAAGATGCAGGATATATTGGATACATGTGATGTGCCGCGGATTGTGTCGAAATACAATAAGTATACCGCATTGAAGCCCGAATTTAACAAGAAGGGCGGGGTGTATGATGAGTTGATATCCATATCGCTCAAAGGCAATACACAGGGATTTGTCTATTATACGCTTGATGGCGCAACGCCGACAGAAAATTCATCTGTGTACGAGACGCCGATCCTGCTTGAGTCGGGCGAGTACACGATCAAAGCCATGTTTGTCAATATGTATGGTATCAGGAGTGAGGTAGAAACGCAGCATTACTATATTAATTTATCCGCGCCTGACGCGCCTGTGCCCAATCTGGAGAGCGGGACCTACACAGAGCCTGCGCTGATAGAGGTGCATCGTGACTATGGCACAAAGGTTTATTATACAACAGATGGTTCCGTACCGGACAAAAACAGTATCCGGTATACTGATCCGATTGAGATGCCATATGGTATCAGCAACTTTTCGTTTATTGCGATCGATGAGTCCGGCCTTGGCAGTGATGTGGTAAAGCGGACGTATCAATTGAAGGCCGAAGCGAATTTCGACACAGAGCTTGCGTTGCAGGTGCTGATCAATAACTTGTGGGCCAGCGGAAAATTGTCGGATGTGGAGGGGAGTGTGCCTAATAAGCTTGGAAAGAACCAATATAAAGTGCGAACTTTATTTGCGGCAGATGAGACTGTGTACTATATTGTATATGAGGAATATGTGGATGTGACAGGAGAGGTTCATGATACACGCAACATTTACGCGATTGATGCAAATACGGCGGATTTGTATCAGGCATATAAGGTCGATGAGGGAAAGTATGATCTGCAGCCCTTTGGGGAGTAGAGAGTGTTTTTGTAAAATTAGTTGAAATTGCGTAGTATTTCGTATACAATGATAATGAACTACAAATTTGGAAAGGTATGGTGAACGGGCAAATGTATAAAATTTTAGAGGCCAAAGAGCTCACTACTAACATTTATTCTATGGTAGTGGAGGCGCCGCGTGTGGCAAAGAATTGTCAGCCGGGGCAGTTTGTGATTGTAAGAATGGATAAGGATGGGGAGAGAATACCTCTCACGATCTGTGATTATGATAGAGAAAAGGGTACGATAACGATTGTATTTCAGACAGTAGGCGCTGAGACAACCAGAATGGCAGCGCTGCGGACGGGAGATTCTTTCCATGATTTTGTGGGACCTCTGGGATGTGCTTCCGAGATGGTCAGCGAGGACAGGGAGGAGCTTGCGCGGAAGAAGATTCTCTTCGTGGCTGGCGGCGTGGGTACGGCGCCTGTCTATCCACAGGTAAAGTGGCTACATAATAATGGGATTGCGGCGGATGTCATCGTCGGAGCGAAAAATCAGGAACTGCTGATTCTGGAGAAGGAGATGGAGGCTGTAGCCGGAAATCTGTATGTTACGACGGATGATGGCTCCTATGGGCGCAAGGGTATGGTGACACAGACGATACAGGAGCTTGTAGACGAGGGCAAAAAGTATGATCTGTGTATTGCAATCGGTCCGATGATCATGATGAAGTTCGTCTGCAAGCTCACGAAAGAGCTTGGGATTCCTACGATTGTCAGCCTGAACCCGATCATGGTAGACGGTACAGGGATGTGCGGTGCATGTCGTGTCACAGTGGGCGACAAGGTTAAATTTGCATGTGTTGACGGTCCGGAGTTTGACGGTCATCTTGTGAATTTTGATGAGGCGATGAAGCGTCAGCAGATTTATAAGACCGCAGAGGGAAGGGCGATGCTGAGATTACAGGAAGGCGATACGCATCATGGTGGATGCGGTCATTGTGGAGGTGACAAATAATGGATGTATTAACAAAAGTACCTGTACGGGAACAGGAGGCAGCTGCCAGGGCAAAGAATTTTGACGAGGTATGCCTTGGATATAATAAAGAAGAAGCGATGGACGAGGCGACACGCTGCATTAACTGCAAAAATGCGCAGTGTGTCAAGGGATGTCCAGTGGCGATTGATATCCCAGCCTTCATTGAGCAGGTGAAGCTCGGGAATATTGAGGAGGCTTATCAGATCATCAGCCGTGCCTCAGCGCTTCCGGCGGTCTGTGGGCGTGTATGTCCACAGGAGAGCCAGTGCGAGGGCAAATGTATCAGAGGCATCAAGGGAGATCCGATTTCGATCGGCAAGCTGGAGCGCTTTGTCGCGGACTGGGCGCGGGAGAATGGGATTAAGCCGGAGCCGGCAAAGGAAAAAAATGGCAGGAAGGTGGCAGTGATCGGTTCTGGCCCTGCTGGACTTACCTGTGCAGGAGACCTGGCAAAGCTTGGATATGATGTTACAATATTCGAGGCGCTTCATGAGGCTGGCGGCGTACTTGTATATGGCATTCCTGAGTTCAGGCTTCCAAAGGAAGATGTTGTGGCAAAGGAGATTGCAAACGTTGAATCGCTTGGAGTTAAAATAGAGAAGAATGTAATTATCGGAAAGTCAATTACAATTGATGAATTGATTGAAGAAGAAGGATTCGAGGCTGTATTTATTGGTTCGGGCGCAGGACTTCCCAAGTTTATGGGAATTCCGGGCGAGAATGCGAATGGTGTTTTCTCAGCAAATGAGTATTTGACCAGAAGCAATCTTATGAAGGCCTTTAACGAGGAGTCCAACACACCGATCATGCGCGGAAAGAAAGTCGCTGTTGTGGGCGGCGGAAATGTCGCGATGGACGCGGCGCGGACGGCGCTTCGTCTGGGCGCGGAGGTGCATATTGTATACAGGCGCAGCGAGGAGGAGCTTCCGGCGAGAGTGGAGGAAGTCCATCACGCAAAGGAGGAAGGCATTATCTTTGATCTGCTCACGAATCCGACAGAGATTCTTGAGGATGAGAATAACTGGGTGCGAGGCATGAAGTGCATCAGGATGGAGCTCGGCGAGCCTGATGCGTCAGGGCGGCGCAGACCTGTCGAGATACCGGACAGTGAGTTTGAGATGGAGCTTGACACGGTGATTATGTCGCTTGGCACATCCCCGAATCCGCTGATCTCCTCGACGACAGAGGGATTGGAGACAAATAAATGGAAGTGTATTGTTGCCGATGAGGAGTTTGGCAGGACTTCGAAGGAGGGTGTGTTTGCCGGCGGCGACGCTGTGACAGGCGCTGCGACGGTTATCCTTGCAATGGGCGCAGGAAAAGCGGCTGCGAAGGGTATCCATGAGTATCTGTCAGGCAAATAATTATGCGGACTTGGGGGCTGTTAAGGATTGTTTGTGTACCTTAGATACACAGGCAGTCTCTTGGCAGCTCTTTCAAGATATAGGTTTCTTTCGCAGCTGAGAAAATGGTAGGAGGTTTGACGCATGTCAGACAGAAATGATGATGTAAAAGTATATCAGAATAAGAAAGCAAAGGCAGAGGATTATAAGAGCTCTGCCTATACTCTTTTATTGGTGGGCGTAATCGGGATGGCCGCATTGGTTTTGATGATCGCAGGAGTACTGCCGTTTCACTTTGGCGGTGATGGCAGGTATATCACTTATGGCGTGATGGGTATTTTGTTTGCCGTATTTGTCGTGATGGGATTTTCTTCGTTAAAGGCCTCAAAAAGATTTGCCGAGGAGGCGTCAGACGAGGAGAATCTGACAGGAAAGATCAAGGCGTGGGCGAGGGAACAGATCACGGCAGACGTGCTCAGACAGCGCGTCTGGTTTGCGGAGGGCACATCGGACGAGGAAAAATATTTTCAGTATTTCGAAGCGATTAAGAACGCGGTGACACAGGAGTTTGGCAGTCTGAATGCCTCCTATCTCGACGCACTGTGCGAGGAACTTTATGCTGAACTGTTTGAGGCGAAATAACATTTTGTATAAGCCTGGCATTATGTGACAGGTAGGTGTTAGGAGTGCGGTAAATGAATATAACTTTTGTTACAGTAGGGAAAATCAAAGAAAATTATTTTCGCGATGCGGTTGCAGAGTATCAGAAAAGGCTTTCGAAATATTGTAAGCTTGAGATTATAGAAGTGGCGGATGAAAAGACACCCGACAAAGCATCTGCCATATTGGAAGACCAGATCAGACAGAAAGAGGCGGAGCGTATCCTGAAATGCATTAAAGAGAACGCGTACTGTATCGCGCTCGCGATCGATGGCAAAAAGCGAGATTCTGTCAATCTGGCAGAGCATATAGAGCAGCTCGGACTCAGTGGAAAGAGCAATCTGGTGTTTGTGATCGGCGGCTCGCTCGGACTGCATGACAGTGTTGTCAAACGGGCGGATGAGAGACTCAGTTTTTCAGATATGACGTTTCCTCACCAGTTGATGCGGGTGATTCTGATCGAACAGATTTACAGGTGCTATCGGATTATCAATGGGGAACCATATCACAAGTGACGGAGAAAGGGTAGATACATGAAAGCCCAGCGGAAATCAGCTGGAATTCTGAAAGAAGAATTTGATGGGCGGAGCAGAGAAGGCAATCTGCGGACAGACTTAACCTGAAGTTGAATTCTGTATTTAAAATACAACTTTATAAGTATGGTAAAGGCATCCGTATTTCCCTATAATAAAGAAAAAACGTATTGTTATTTTTTTCTGTTAAGAGGCAGATATAAATAACATGAAAGGAGTCGGAGATGTTAGATAATGTGAAGGCAGGGAAACAGATTGCGCTGCTCAGAAAAAGCAGGGGATTGACGCAGGAGGATGTCGCCGGACAATTAAATATAAGTCCCCAGGCTGTAAGTAAATGGGAAAACGGGCATACGATGCCGGAGTTATCCCTTCTTGTGGAGTTGTCAGAATTGTTAGGGTGCACTTTAGACCAGCTTCTTTTTCCGGCGCCAACGCCAGCTGCCAACGCCAACTTTGAGCATATATTGCTGCCATATGCGCCTATAGCGAATTTCACAGGCACAAGCTGGCCCCGCAGTATGTCGAAGCCGGCAATCCTTTCCGCAATCAAGCTTTTTATGGGACTTGAGACGCGAAGGGATGCAATGAACCAACAGATCAATGATGATACAGAATATATTCTCCAGGGGGCGTTTTCCGGAATCAGCTTTGGCTATTCCTGGGGGTTTGAGGATAACTGGGATGAATGTCTGGCCGTATATGGATTAGCCTGTGAGATTCATACAAAAGCGGAGTATTCTCAGGAAGCGTTCATTCAGATGGCGACAGACCATATAAGTAGCGGTTATCCCGTAATCGTTATACCCAGGGAATATACAGACACAATATTGGCGACAGGATATTCTGACGCTGGAAGGATTTTGAAGGGAATCGCTTTTTTAGACGGGGATGATGAGAAAAATTCTGTCATGTCTTTTGGACAGCTGAAAAGCTTTTCGGAATGGTATGTGAAGGATTCGGAGATGTTTCTTATTAAGCCTGGCGCGAAAACGGCTTCTGTTGCCGAAAAGTGCAAAGAAGCCCTGCAAAAAGGGTATACGCTTTTAAACAATAAAGTACATTTGTTTGATGAGCCCCTTGTGGGATATGGACTGGTTATCTATGATAACTGGTGTGAAGAGCTTCAAAAAGAAACGAATCAGGGGCTGACAGACATTGAATGTATGTTTCCGCATATTTTTATACACTATGAAGGCAAACTCCGAATAAGACAGTTTCTTGAGTGTTGTATGCATTTGATACAGGATATTGATAACAGCGCTATTCGGGCCGCGATTACAAAATATGAGGAAATCCTGTCCATCTGTGAAAAATGCATGCATGAGATGCTCCCTAAGACGCCTGAAAATGTGGCGGAAGCTCAGATAAAACGACAGGCGTATATCGGCATTCTGCAAAGATGCAGGGGACTGGAGGAGGAAGCGCTGGAGGCGATAAGCTCCTTTTGTGGCTAAAGTGACCTTTAGACTGGAGGAGAGTTGCAGGTTAAAACGTTTAATCTGCAGATTTGTACGCTGAGAAGGAGCATGGCATAAAAGTGAAAATACAGGCAAATCCAATCCATACTTTAGCAGAGCTGTTTTTTGCTATTCACGTAAGAATTGAAAATAGGAGGCGCAGAGATGGAACAGAAAGGAAAGAGATTGTATGCTGGTGGTTGCGGTGGTTACCGGGTATGGGAGGAAAAAGGAAGAAAAAAGTAAAGGAGCTTTATGAAATATAAGATAGAATGGAAAGACAGAAAAAATGAAATAACATGTTATCTGCCAGAGGAGTCCGTGCCGGATAAGAATGCCGTGGCGGAGCTGCATCAGATGACAGCATTGGAGGAGACATTGGAAAGGCTGGAGTCCGTGTCAGGCTATTTTCAGGGAGATGCATCGCAGATAAAGAAGATTATCCTGACGCCAGATTTTCATAAGGGTGCGGGGATTCCGATCGGGACTGTGATGATGACGAAAGGATTTGTAGTTCCGCAGGCGATGGGAAATGACATCAACTGCGGTATGCGGTTTTACACGACGGATTTGTCGGAAGAAAAAATTCAGGAAAAGCTTCCGGAACTGAAAGCAAAGGTTCGGCATATCTTCTTTGAGGGCGGCAGGCAGATTCCGATGACAGGGAGACAGCGGGAGGCATTGTTTCACTATGGGCTTGAGGGGTTGTTGGAAACGCATCAGGACAGTGATAAGAGCGGCTTGTGGCGATATTATCAGCGTGAGACTCAGGAGAGATGGCTGAATCGCACTGTGTTTCGGGGAAGTCTGAAAACAGCGGACACAGAGGGCTTGGAGGATTTTATCGGCAGTTATGACCAGTTGACATATGATGACCAGATCGGGACGATCGGCGGCGGCAACCATTTTCTGGAGGTGCAGCGGGTTGCCGAGATCTACGATGGCCAGACCGCGAATGCATGGAACCTCAAAAAAGGCGCTGTGGTCGTGATGCTGCATACGGGTTCCCTGACAATCGGTCACCACAGCGGTTTCATCAATCGCAAGATCTGTCAGGATATTTACCCCGTCGGGCTGACGCACCCAGAGAACAAGATTTATCCGATACCGGAGTCCTGCACGGCGCAGAACGCATGGAACCGGTTCTGGTCGGTTTCCGGCAATGCTGCTAATTTTGGCTTTGCAAACCGTCTGTTTCTCGGGTTTATGATTCAGGAAGTTTTTACACAGGTATTAGGCGGGTGCGATATGGAGCTTTTATACGATGCACCGCACAATTATATCTGGAAAAAACGGGTTAACGGCGAGGATTATTTTATTCATCGAAAGGGCGCCTGCTGTGCCGGAGGCTGTGAGGAGATGGCTGGGACGGAATTTGCCTATTACGGGGAGCCCGTGATGATTCCCGGTTCCATGGGCAGTTCGAGTTACATGCTCCGTGGGCTTGGGAACCCGGATGCTCTCTGGAGCGCGAGCCACGGTGCCGGGCGGAAAAAATCCCGCGGCGACGCGATCAAGGGAAACGACGAGGCATTTCGCCAGTTTATGGAAACGTTTCATGTCATCACACCGATCGATCCGTCTCGAAATGATTTGAAGAGCAGGACTGACATACTCAAAAAGTGGGAGGAGACCATTCGGGCGGAGGCGCCGTATGCCTATAAGGATATCAATGAAGTCATTGCCGTGCACACCTCACATGAGATGGCGGCGCCGGTGGCACGGATGGAACCGGTTTTTACAGTGAAGAGCTAGTACTGGAAAATTTTGAACGAATCCGCACCGAGGGATTTTATTATGTGGATAAGACGGGATTTATCAGGGAATTGCTGCAGAATATGGCATATGTGAACCTGTTCACGCGTCCGTGGCGGTTTGGAAAGACGCTGAATATGAGTATGCTGAAATATTTTTTTGAGACAGGCAGTGACGCCATGGCGTCTAACAACGCCTTGCTTTTTGAAGGGCTTGAGATTTCAAAGGAAGAGAAACTCTGCGCGGAGTATATGGGGAAATTTCCGGTCATATCCATCACGCTAAAAGGAGCGACAGGGGAGAATTTTGAGGAAGCAAAGAGCATGTTGCGGAGCATTATCGGAAATGAGGCGATGCGGCTTTCGTTTTTGATGCAGAGCGACTGTCTGACAGAGATAGAACGCAAGCGCTATGAGGCATTGGTTGACATTGGCAGGACAGGAGCATTTACAATGTCAGATGAGGTTTTGAAAAACAGTCTCAAAATTCTATCGCAGCTTTTGGAGAAGCATTATGGGCAGCGTGTTATTATGCTGATTGATGAATATGATGTGCCGCTTGACAAATCCTACCGGTCTGGGTACTATGATTCTATGGTAGAACTGATCCAGGTACTGTTTGGCAATGCATTCAAGACAAATGACAGCCTGAAATTTGCGGTTCTGACAGGGTGTCTTAGGATATTGAGGGAAAGCATCTTTACCGGTTTAAATAATTTCAAAATATACACCATAAAGGATGTACGGTATAAGGAGTACTTTGGCTTCACGGATGCAGAAGTACGGCAGATGTTGGAATATTATGGATTGGCAGGTCAGTATCATGCTGTTAAGGAATGGTATGATGGCTATTTGTTTGGCAGCCTAAACATATACTGTCCGTGGGATGTGATTAATTACTGCGGCGACCTGCGCGATGGAAGTGTGACAGAGCCACAGAACTACTGGGTCAACACGAGCAGCAATGACATTATCAGAAGCTTTCTAAGCAAGGCGTCCGTCTCCACAAAAAAAGAAATCGAGCGGCTGATGAACGGCGAAAGCATTCAAAAGAAAATCCGGCAGGAGCTGACCTATAGGGACTTGGATTCACAGGCTGAAAACTTGTGGAGCATTCTTTTTACAACAGGGTATCTGACGCAGGGTGCGTGTGAAAACAATGATAAAGGATTGACTGAGCTGGTTATTCCGAATAAAGAAGTGCAATGGATTTTTGAGGAGCAGATACAGGACTGGTTCGACGCTGAGGTAAGAAAAGATGTGCACCTGTTAGAAAGCTTTTGTAAGGCATTTGAGGAAAATGACACAACTGCCATTGAGGAGGGATTCAATGCATATCTGAAAAAGATCACCAGCATCCGTGATTCAAATGTCAGAAAGGATATGAAGGAGAACTTTTACCATGGCATCTTGCTAGGTATTTTTGGCTGTATGGGCGAATGGGATGTTCAGTCGAATGCGGAGTCGGGTGATGGTTACAGTGATATCAGTATCGAAATTGAGGATAAGGAAATTGGCATCGTCATTGAATTAAAATACGCAGAAAAAGCGGCGTTTGACACAGCATGCAAGGAGGCTATGGAGCAGATTCATGAAAGGAACTATGAAGAAAGACTGGTTGATGATGGCATGAAAACCATCTACAGATATGGGATTGCATGTTATAAAAGGCGCTGTAAAGTGGTCTCTGGTTAAAAAGGAATCAGGCTGGGGGATAGAGTTGTGGATAAAATGGAATCGGAATTAAAGACTCTTTCATTGACAGGCAGGTTATGTTATTTATTTATGTGTATTGAAAAATATCTTACTCTATGTTATCCCGAAAGGGATTGGAGTTTCGTGGCAAAGAGATGTTGGCAATGGACGAATGTATACTGGAATGAAGGCTGTGATATATTGCTAAGTCCGTGAGATAACGTACATGTGGTACGTAAAAATCTATTTATGAGGCAGATTTTGCATGGATTTTTACCCGTTACTGGAACGGATTGAACAGTAATTTTGTAGATTTTGTTGTTAGGAAATATTGTGCTATACTGCCTGAGTGGTTATAATGAGACTAATAGGTTGGGAGGGGATGAACATGTTAGGAAGGCCGGCGCTCGGGTATCAGGATTATGAGGAGGTCATCACGGAGGATATTTTCTATATAGACAAGACGGGATTTATCAGGGAATGGTGGGAGTACGGCGACAAGGTTACGCTGATCACCAGGCCGCGCAGGTTCGGCAAGACGCTCAATATGAGCACGGTTGAATGCTTTTTCTCGAATCAATATGCGGGAAGGGGCGATCTGTTTGAAGGGAAGGATATCTGGCGTGAAGAAAAGTACAGACAGCTTCAGGGAACGTTTCCTGTTATTTTCCTGAGTTTTGCATCGGTCAAGACTGGGGATGTTGAGGGGATTAAGACCGCGGTGAAAAAAATAATTGTCAGTGAATATAGAAAGCATAAAGACATTATGTCATCTAATGAGTTTGACGATGCTGACAGGGAAAATTTTGCATCTATCAAAAAAGATATGGGGGATGATACTGCCTATACCGCGCTCAATGAACTCTGCGGTTATCTTGAAAGGTGCTATAACAAGAAGGTGATCGTCCTGTTGGATGAGTACGACACCCCGATGCAGGAGTCGTGGATTGCCGGGAACTGGAAAGAGACGGTTGAATTTTTTAGAAATTTTTTCAACGCCACGTTTAAGACAAATACACATTTGTTTAGAAGTATCATAACAGGGATTACAAGGATTTCCAGAGAGAGTATCTTTTCAGATCTGAACATTCTTGAGGTGGTGACAACAACTTCTGATAAATATGCGTTATATTTTGGTCTGTCAGAGGGAGAGGTATTTGCGGCGCTTGACGACAAGGGGCTTGGAAATGAAAAGCAGGGTGTGAAGAAATGGTATGACGGTTTTACCTTCGGCACGCATTCCGACATCTATAATCCGTGGTCGATCGTGTCATTTATCAGTAAGAATGGAACTTATGACGCCTACTGGTCAAATACAAGCGGAAATGGTCTGGTAAATTCATTGATCCAGAAGGGAAATCAGGGAATCAAACAGACCATGGAGGAACTTCTGCAGGGCAACAGCTTTGTGACCGAAATCGACGAACAGATTGTATTCAGCCAGCTCAACGGTAACGCAAATGCCGTCTGGAGCCTGCTGCTCGCGACTGGTTATCTTAAAGTTGAAAAGATGGAACAGATTGGAGCAAGGCTGAGAAAAATGTACACCCTAAGGCTGACCAACATGGAAGTGGAGATCATGTTTTCGGACATGGTAAAAGGCTGGTTTGGCGGTTGCGCAGAGACTGATTATAACGATTTTATCAAGGCGCTTCTTCTTGGTGATAAGAAAGCGATGAATCGTTATATGAACCGGGTTGCGCTGGCTACATTCAGCAGCTTCGATACAGGAAACAAGCCTTCCGAATATGCGGAACCAGAGCGGTTTTACCACGGTTTTGTGCTAGGGCTTATGGTAGATCTTGCAGACAGGTATTCTGTCACATCGAACCGTGAGAGCGGATTCGGGCGTTATGATGTGATGCTCGAACCGCTGAATGAAAAAGACGATGCCATTATTCTGGAATTTAAGGTACACGATCCCGATGATGAGAAGACGCTGGACGAGACAGTCCAGAAAGCACTTGAACAGATTGAGGAAAAACGGTATAGCGCATCGCTCGAGGCAAAGGGAATCGCACCTGCCCGCATACGGAAGTACGGATTTGCGTTTCGGGGGAAGGAATGTAAGATCGGATAAAAATATTTTATGAAAAAAAGAACAGGAACGTGGATCAAATACAGCATCATAATTCTGTTATTATTGTATTTGACGATCTGTTTTTCCGTGCGTCTTTCTGTGAGGGAAACTTCATGGAAAGCGGGGGAATGTATGCTGTATTACATTGTAAATCCGGACGGCATGAAGGGACTGGGGCACAGTATTATTATGCTTGTGGACGAGGAGGGCTGTGGAACGGTCATTAGCTATAATGGACTGCAGCGGTCGCTGACAGAAAGTCTTATGGGAAAAAGCGGCGTCGGGAAAATGAGCATCGGGACGATGAGTGCAGATGAGACAGAGACTTTTTTGCAGTCGGGTGATCTGCACCTGGACGGAGATCAGCTTACAGACAACTATGATGTGGCATTGTACAGACCAATCACGGCGGCAGAGTATGGTGCTATATTGGAACAGACCGAGCCATATCTTGCGGCGCAGGAGCAGTTTGCAGTTCTGTATGAGAAGTGGGCTATGGAGGAGAACACCAGCCAGAAAGCAAAGTACGAACAAGAGCTACTACGAATGGGACAGGGAGATGATCTGCCTGTCTATCAGATTTATACCAACAATTGCGACCATGTAGCGAGACTGCTTATTTCCTCGATCGATACGGAATTAAGGGATATTATGCATCATACATGGCATATAACGCCAAACGGCAATATAAAGGCTTTTGGTGCTAAGGCGCAAAGCTGGGGTATTATGATGCTCGGCAGTCAGTCCTTGTCAGAAAGAATATTGATGTTTTTGATGATTTTTTGAAAAATTTCTTAATTTCTTGGTTGTCAGGAAATATTGTGTTATGCCGCTTGGGCGGTTATAATGAGACTAATAGGCTGTAGTTGTTTCATCAATCACAGGGAGGGAATGCATATATGTTAGGAAGGCCGGCGCTCGGGTATCAGGATTATGAGGAGGTCATCACGGAGGATATCCTTTATATAGATAAGACTGGATTTATCAGGGAGTGGTGGGAGTACGGCGACAAGGTTACGCTGATCACCAGACCGCGCAGGTTCGGTAAGACGCTCAATATGAGCACCGTTGAGTGCTTTTTCTCGAATCAATATGCGGGAAGGGGCGACTTGTTTGAAGGGAAGGATATCTGGCGTGAGGAAAAGTACAGGCAGCTCCAGGGGACGTTTCCTGTTATTTTCCTGAGTTTTGCATCGGTCAAGACCGGAGATGTCAAGGGGATTAAGACCGCGGTGAAACAGATTATTTCTGATGTGTACAGCAAGCACAAGGATATGATGACATCAGATGTATTTGATGACAATGACAGGGCGTATTACAATTCTATAAATGATAATATGTCGGATGGGGCGGCGTTCATGGCACTCAACCGTCTCAGCGGATATATGGAAAAGCGCTTTGAAAAAAAAGCGATCATACTACTCGACGAATACGACACCCCGATGCAGGAGTCGTGGATTGCTGGGAACTGGAATGAGACGGTTGAATTTTTCAGGAATTTTTTCAATGCCACGTTTAAGACAAATACGCATCTGTTTAGAAGTATCATAACAGGGATTACAAGGATATCCAGAGAGAGTATATTTTCGGACTTGAACAATCTTGAGGTGGTAACAACAACTTCTGATAAATATGCGTTATATTTTGGCCTGTCAGAGGGGGAGGTATTTGCGGCGCTTGATGACAAGGGGCTTGAAAATGAAAAGCAGGGCGTGAAGAAATGGTATGATGGTTTCACCTTCGGGACGCATTCCGATATCTATAATCCGTGGTCAATCGTATCATTTATTGGTAAGAATGGAACCTATGATGCCTACTGGTCAAACACAAGCGGAAACGGTCTGGTGAATTCACTGATCCAGAAAGGAAATCAGGCAATTAAACAGACCATGGAGGAACTTCTGCAGGGCAACAGCTTTGTGACCGAAATCGACGAACAGATTGTATTCAGCCAGCTCAACGGCAATGCAAATGCCGTCTGGAGCCTGCTGCTCGCGACCGGTTATCTTAAAGTTGAAAAGATGGAACAGATTGGAGTAAGGCTGAAAAAAGTGTACACTTTAAGGCTGACCAACATGGAAGTGGAGATCATGTTTTCGGACATGGTAAAAGGCTGGTTTGGCGGCTGCGCAGAGACGGATTACAATGATTTTATCAAGGCGCTTCTTCTTGGTGATAAGAAAGCAATGAATCGGTATATGAACCGGGTTGCACTGGCCACGTTCAGTAGCTTCGATACAGGAAACAAGCCCTCTGAATATGCAGAACCGGAGCGGTTTTACCACGGTTTTGTGTTGGGGCTTATGGTAGACCTCGCGGACAGGTATTCTGTCACATCGAACCGTGAGAGCGGATTCGGACGCTATGACGTGATGCTCGAGCCGCTGAATGAAAAAGACGATGCCATTATTCTGGAATTTAAGGTGCACGATCCCGATGATGAGAAGACCCTGGACGAGACAGTCCAGAAAGCACTTGAACAGATTGCGGAAAAACAGTACAGCGCATCGCTCGAGGCAAAGGGAATCGCACCTGCCCGCATACGGAAGTACGGATTTGCGTTTCGGGGGAAGGAATGTAAGATCGGATAAAAATATTTTATGAAAATGAGCATCGGGACGATGAGTGCAGATGAGACAGAGACTTTTTTGCAGTCAGGTGATCTGCACCTGGACGGAGACCAGCTCACAGACAACTATAATGAGACTAATAGGCTGTAGTTGTTTCATCAATCACAGGGAGGGAATGCATATATGTTAGGAAGACCGGCGCTCGGGTATCAGGATTATGAGGAAGTCATCACGGAGGATATCCTCTATATAGATAAGACGGGATTTATCAGGGAATGGTGGGAGTACGGCGATAAGGTTACGCTGATCACCAGGCCGCGCAGGTTTGGCAAGACGCTCAATATGAGCACGGTTGAATGCTTTTTCTCGAATCAATATGCGGGAAGGGGCGACTTGTTTGAAGGGAAGGATATCTGGCGTGAGGAAAAGTACAGACAGCTCCAGGGGACGTTTCCAGTTATTTTCTTAAGTTTTGCATCGGTCAAGACTGGGGATGTTGAGGGGATTAAGACCGCGGTGAAAAAAATAATTGTCAGTGAATACAGAAAGCATAAAGACATTATGTCATCTAGTGAGTTTGACGACGCTGACAGGGAAAACTTTGCAGCCATCAAAAAAGATATGGCGGATGATACTGCCTATACTGCGATCAACGAACTCTGCGGTTATCTTGAGAAGTGCTATAACAAGAAGGTGATCGTCCTGTTGGATGAGTACGACACCCCGATGCAGGAGTCGTGGATTACCGGGAACTGGAATGAGACGGTTGAATTTTTCAGGAATTTTTTTAACGCCACGTTTAAGACAAATACGCATCTGTTTAGAAGCATCATAACAGGGATTACAAGGATTTCCAGAGAGAGCATCTTTTCGGACTTGAACAATCTGAAAGTGGTGACAACGACATCCGATAAATACGCGTGCTGTTTTGGGTTTTCGGAAGAAGAAGTTTTTGCAGCGCTTGATGACAAAGGACTCGGAAATGAAAAACAGGGGGTTAAAAAATGGTATGATGGTTTTATCTTTGGGACACATACAGACATTTATAATCCATGGTCAATTATATCCTTTATTGAAAATAATGCGAATTATGATGCCTACTGGTCAAATACAAGCGGGAACGGCCTGGTAAATTCTCTGATACAAAAGGGAGATACTGATATCAAACAGACAATGGAGGATCTCCTAAAGGGTAAAAGTTTTGAGACAAAGATAGACGAACAGATCGTATTCAGCCAGCTCAATGATGATGCAGGCGCGGTCTGGAGTCTGTTTCTGGCAACAGGATACCTGAAAGTGCTAGGGCTGAAAAGAATTGCTCCCAGTGGGGCGGAGGAATCCGATGAGGAGGGCGATGTCTGGTATACGCTTGCAATCACCAATTTCGAGGTTAGAAAAATGTTCCGAAAAATGGTAAGCGGCTGGTTTGGCGGCCGGGGCGGGACTGCATATAATGATTTTATCAAGGCGCTTCTTCTTGGTGATAAGAAAGCAATGAATCGGTATATGAACCGGGTTGCACTGGCCACGTTCAGTAGCTTCGATACAGGAAACAAGCCCTCTGAATATGCAGAACCGGAGCGGTTTTACCACGGTTTTGTGTTGGGGCTTATGGTAGACCTCGCGGACAGGTATTCTGTCACATCGAACCGTGAGAGCGGATTCGGACGCTATGACGTGATGCTCGAGCCGCTGAATGAAAAAGACGATGCCATTATTCTGGAATTTAAGGTACACGATCCCGACGATGAGAAGACGCTGGACGAGACAGTCCAGAAAGCGCTGGAACAGATTGAGGAAAAACATTATAGCGCATCGCTCGAGGCAAAGGGAATCGCACCCGGTCGTATACGGAAGTACGGGTTTGCATTTCGGGGGAAGGAATGTAAGATCGGATAGGAAAATTTGGGTGGGAGAAAATTGTGAAGGAAACTTCATGTAGAAGGGTGGAAATCAAGATGAGAATGTATGACCTGATTATGAAAAAGCGCAATGGCGGCGTTTTGGGCGACGGGGAAATCCGCTTTATGGTACAGGGCTACACGAGGGGCGATATCCCTGATTACCAGATGTCAGCTATGATGATGGCGATTTATTTCCAGGGAATGAACGCGGACGAGACGCTGGCGTTGACGATGGCGATGGCTGAGAGCGGCGATATGCTGGATTTAAGCGATATCCGTGGTGTGAAGGTTGACAAGCACTCGACGGGCGGTGTGGGCGACAAGACTTCGCTGGCACTGACGCCGATGGTCGCCGCGGCGGGCGTCACGGTGGCCAAGATGAGCGGACGGGGACTGGGGCACACGGGCGGCACGATCGATAAATTGGAGAGCTTTTCCGGTTTCTCCACGGCAATTTCAGAACAACAGTTCAAGGAGAATGTCAACCGCGTCGGAATCGCAATCATGGGGCAGACAGCAGACCTGGCACCGGCGGACAAGAAACTCTATGCGCTGCGGGACGTGACGGCCACGGTTGACAACATGTCCCTGATTGCTTCCTCCATTATGAGTAAAAAACTGGCGGCGGGCGCGGACGCGATTGTGCTGGATGTCAAGACTGGAAGCGGCGCATTCATGAAAACTGAGGCGGATTCCTTTGCGCTGGCACGCGAGATGGTGCGAATCGGAAACGGCGCGGGGAGAAAGACGATCGCCGTGGTCTCCGATATGGACCAGCCGTTGGGCTATGCGGTCGGCAATGCGCTTGAGGTGAGGGAGGCGATCGAAACCTTAAAGGGCAATGGACCGGAAGATTTTGTCGAACTCTGTATGACACTTGGCTCTTATATGCTCGTGGCAGGTGGAAAAGCGGCCGATCAGGAGGCGGCGGAACGTATTTTGCGGGAGGTTATCGCAAATGGCAGTGCGCTTGAGAAGCTTGCGGAGTTTGTCGCGGCGCAGGGGGGTGACAGGGAGCTTGTGTACCACCCGGATAGGCTTCCACAGGCATCGATCGCACAGGAGATCGAATCCCCCATGGACGGCTATATCCAGAGAATCGTGTGCGATGAGATTGGTATCTGCTCGTTGCTCCTGGGCGGCGGACGGGAGACAAAGGAGAGCGAGATCGATCTGTCTGTCGGGCTTGTACTGCACAGGAAGGTGGGCGACGCGGTGAAGAAGGGAGAAACGCTTGCCACAATCTATGCCAATGATCAGGCGAAGCTTGACGCGGCACGGGAGAGATTTCTGCGGGCGTACACGATTGACAGGAATCCGGTGGAAAAAAAGCCGCTCATCAAGGGAATAGTAATGGAATAAAAGACATAGAATGAAGTATAGAAAACCTATACTTCATTTTTGGGTGCCGGTATGAGTAGACATGATGGTTCTAAATATCACGAACTTTTCAAACAGGATGTGATGAGTGCGGGGGAGCGCTTTGCAGATGCGTTTTCACTGCCAAAGGATATGGTGGTGAATGCTACGCTGTTTCACATGGTAGGCGCGTCGGAGCTTTTTATTGAGAATTTTAAGGGAATCATATCCTATACGTGCCATAATGTATTGATCAAGGGCAGTAATGTGAAATATTGTGTCTGCGGGGATTGTCTCACGATAGAGTACTACTCAAATGAGGACATGAAAATATCAGGGCAGATCATGGAAGTTAAGGTGATAAGAGAATCATGAGGTGGAGCTCTTGCGGAATGAATGGATACGCTTTGTCAGAGGATTTCTGGTCATCAGGGTTGATGGGGACTACATGGAGCGCTTTTTCAATATGTGCAGAATGCACAACATTGATTTGTGGGGGATTCGGAAAGAACAGGAGCAGGAGAAGGACATCTGTATGTGTGAGGCGTATGCCGCTGATTTTGTCAAAATGCCTCCTCTGCTGAAGAAAACAGGTACGAAAGCGCATGTGGTCAAAAAGAAAGGACTACCCTTTTATTTTCCTTTTATCAAGAAAAGGATTATTTTTTTTGCAGGAGTGATGATCTGTCTGGCGCTGCTGAACTATGTGACGGATTATGTATGGGCGATCGAGTACGTCGGCAACCTTCAGGTGAGTGATGATGAGCTGTCAGACTTTCTGGAGCGGGAATCGATTCATTATGGAATGAAGAAGGACAGTATTAACTGCGATGAGAAGGAGAAGAGGCTGAGGGAGGCTTTTCCGAATGTGACATGGACTTCGATCTATTTTGATGGAACGAAGCTTTTTATTGAAGTCAAGGAGAATGAGAAGTCGGAACCGGTGGAGCGCGTGACAAGAGGGACGAATATCATCGCAGACGAAGCGGGGACGATCACTTCGATTGTGACGAGGAACGGCGTGCCAAAGGTAAAAGCGGGCGACAGAGTTGAGGAGGGACAGCTCCTTGTGGCGGGAGGAGTGCCGGTGTATGATGAGAGTCAGAGTATTGTCGGTTTTCAGATTTATGATGCGGATGCAGATATTTACATCAGGACACCGATCGAATATCAATGCGAGGTCAACAGCGGATATCCTGTCATGGTCTATACCGGCGATCATGTCAAAATGGGGTTTGCGGAGATTGGCGGCTATCATATTGACGGGATGCCGCTATGGGATTTTATCGAACGAAATATTTTGAGAAAAGAAAATGAGAACCTGTATGAGACGGCGGTAGAAAAACATCAGATAGTTTTACTTGATAATATTTATCTTCCGTTATATTATGGAAGTATTGACAGAAAAGAGTATTATATAAAGTATTGTACCTACACAGAGGAGGAGATGGAAAGTATATTATCTGAGACTTTTGAAAAATTTATTTCAGGTTTAGAGCAAAAAGGGGTACAAATTGTTGAAAAAAATGTTAAAATGGAAAAGAGCAGCAAAGGAATGGAATTATATGGAAGCTTACTGGTGGTAAAACAGACTGGTGAGACAGCCGACATACCGGCGGACGCTGCTCAGGAAAATGAGACAGAACAAACGGAGGAGTAAGAGTACATTGGCGGATTTTCAGATTGGAATGCAGATTGACGCAGAGCACATGCAGAATCTCTTTGGCAGTCACGACGCGTATATTAAACAGATCGAGGACGATCTGCATGTTATCATAACAGACCGGAACGGGGAAGTGCACATCAGCGGCGAGCAGACAGCCGTCAGCAAAGCGGCGAAGCTGATCGATGGGCTGGTGGAGCTGTCTAGGAGAGGAAACAGGATACAGGAACAGAATGTGTCGTATGCATTGGAGTTGTCCAGGGAGGGGGATGAGGATGCACTGCTTGAGATTGATTCGGAGTGCATCTGCCATACGATATCAGGAAAGCCGATCAAGCCAAAGACGCTGGGGCAGAAGAAGTATATTGATGCCATCAGGGATAAGATGATCGTGTTTGGACTGGGACCGGCGGGAACCGGCAAGACATATCTTGCGATGGCTATGGCGATCACTGCGTTTAAAAATCATGAGGTGGAACGCATTATTTTAACGCGCCCTGCCATCGAGGCGGGGGAAAAGCTCGGCTTTTTGCCGGGAGACCTGCAGAGCAAGGTAGATCCCTACCTGCGGCCGCTGTACGACGCGCTGTATCAGATCATGGGGGCGGAGAGCTTTCAGAAAAATATGGAGAAAGGCCTGATCGAGGTGGCGCCGCTTGCCTACATGCGCGGACGGACGCTGGATAATGCCTATATCATATTGGATGAAGCGCAGAACACGACACCGGCGCAGATGAAGATGTTCCTCACGCGCATCGGATTTGGCTCTAAGGTGGTTGTGACCGGAGACGCCTCACAGAAAGATCTGGCAGCAGGAGTGCAGTCTGGACTTGACGTTGCGGAGCGGGTATTGGGAAAGATCAGTGACATCGCATTTATCCGGCTGACAAGCAGGGATGTGGTAAGGCACCCGCTTGTCCAGAAGATCGTCAAGGCGTATGAGGATTATGAGGAACGCATAAATAACAGGCAGGAGAAGAGTAGCCACAAGGAGGGGCAGCGTGCGAAGAGAAGCAGTGCGCCGTTCAGGGAAAATAAATACAGACAAAGGAAATAGGACATATGAAGAAAAAAGAAGAGGCCGGCTGGCAAAAAGTGCTTCTTGCAACAGGAATGATTATCATATCGATACCAGCAATTGGTATCTCTGCGTACTTGTATGAAAAGTCCTTTCGGGACATTTTTATGCTGCTCATTATTGTCACGGCCTGTTTTGGCATGGCATTGTTTTCGTTTTTTCAGTCAAATGTATTTCAGGCGCTTCACTACGATAACGGAGGGCATTTATCGCGTTTTGTGACCACGTTTCTGGTGGGAACGGCGGTGGCCTGTCTGCTGCCGGTACTGCCTGATGCGGGCTGGATACTGCCTGTTTTTGCGCTGGCATTGACGCTGTTTTCCAATACTGTTACCGGACTGACTGCATATGCGGGGCTGATGTGTGTGTGTGCTTATTTTGCCTCCGCGGATATCCTTACATTTTTGATGTACTTCCTGACCGGAGTGCTCTTTGCGGTGCTCTTTGAGCGGCTTGACAATGATTACAGGACTGGGGTGCCCATGTCTGTAGCGGGAATGATCTACGTGATCGAGATTGCGGCAAAGGTGATCTTCCAGAGTCATGGCGTGATAACGGCGAACGCGCTTGTCGTACCGATTATGAATGTGTTTGTCACGTTTATTTTGATGCTGGCAATCCTGCGGTTTTACTGTGCGGTTGTCATAGATAAGGAGAAGGGAAGATATCTGCGCATTAATGATCAGGAATATGAGCTGCTTGCCAAGTACAAGGAGGAGGACAAGCAGACTTATTTCAATGCCATACATACGGCATATTTTGCGGAGAAGACGGCAAGGTTGCTGCATATGGATGTCGATGTGGCAAAAAACGGAGGGTACTATCACCGGATCATTGTGCTGGAATGCAAAAAGCAGGACAGATCTCTGGAGGAAATCTGTCAGGAGAATAAGTTTCCGCCCGAGGCGGTTCAACTGCTGCAGGAATATACCTACAAGTCGAGGCCGATGAAAATGCGCGAGACGGTGGCAGTGTATTTCGCGGACTGCGTGGTTTCGTCGATCATGTACCTGATCGAAAAAGGAGAATCGCAGGAGCAGGACAGGGATTATGGAAAGATAGCCACTGCGATCATACGCAGGAAGATCGGGAGCGGCGTGCTGAATAACAGTGAGATCTCTCTGGCAGATCTGAGTGGAATAGAAAAAATATATACAGGAGAAAAATTGTACTATGACTTTTTACGTAGAGAGTGAGACGGACAGAGCGCTTCCTTTTGATGCGGAGGAAGTGGCGGGCACCGTGATCAGGGAGGCGTTGGACTATGAGCAGTGTCCCTACGAGGTGTCGCTGAATGTGCTTCTCACGGACAATGAAGGGATTCATGAGCTGAACAGGCAGTATCGGGGAATAGACCGTCCGACGGACGTATTGTCGTTCCCAAATGTGGACTATGACAATCCAGCGGATTTCTCTGTGATAGAAGATCACATAGAGGACTACTTTGATCCTGATAATGGGGAATTGTGCCTCGGGGATATCGTGATATCCGTTGACCGGGTATATGAGCAGGCCGGGGAGTATGGACACTCTGTCAGGCGGGAATATGCGTTTCTGATCGCGCACAGCATGCTCCACCTTTTGGGCTATGACCATATGGAGCCCGGGGATGCCGCGGTGATGGAACGAAAGCAAGAGGAAATATTGGACAGGCTTGGAATAACGAGAAGTGAGCAGCAAGGAGCAGTTAAATGAAGAAAAAGAAGTCTAAGTCTAATTTTATTGTTCAGGGGGGAATCCTCGCGATGGCGGGGATCATTTCCCGGATTATCGGGATCGCCAGACGTTTTCCGATGCAGCGCATTTTTGGCGATAAGGGAAACGGATATTATGCTGCGGCGTACTCGGTGTATTCGATCATGCTGATCATATCCTGCTACAGCTTACCGCTTGCCGTGTCGAAGGCTGTATCTTCAAAGCTCAGCAAACGTCAGTATAAGAGCGCACAGAGAGTATTCCAGTGTGCCATGATTTTTGCGCTGACGATAGGCGGTATTATGTTTTTAGTCTGTGAATTTTTGGGGGATTTTCTCGCGGAGCATGTGATGGAGGAGCCGATGGGGGCTCTGGCGCTCAAGGTTCTGGGCCCGGCGCTGCTTACTGTGTCGGTCATGGGAGTGTTTCGGGGATATTTTCAGGGACTTGGAACGATGATGCCGACTGCCATCTCGCAGATATTGGAACAGATCTTTGTGCTGATCGGCAGTATCGCAGGTACTTATGTGCTGTACAATTATGGAGGCAAGGTCGGTGAGCTGCTCCACAACGAAGATTATGCGCCTGCCTATGGAGCAGCGGGCGCTTCGATCGGCCCTGTGCTCGGTTCTGTAGTCGGGCTGTTGTTTCTGGCTTTTGTGTATGTGCTGTATCAGAAGGGCATGAAAAGGCGCGGTTCGCGCGATGCGAACGGCAGGGTTGACAGCTATCAGCAGATCTTTAAGCTGATTATTCTGACGATAATCCCAGTACTTTTGAGCAGCACTGTGTACAATATCAGCGATGTGATCGATACTTCGATCTATGGAAAGGTCATGGTAGCCAAGGGATTGGGCGATGTCAAGACGGATATCTGGGGCGTGTATACAGGTAAGTATAAAGTGCTTATCAATGTTCCGATCGCTCTTGCCAACGCGATGTGCTCCTCCATCGTCCCAGTGCTTACCAAGCTGATGGTGCGCGAGGAGTACGGGCGGGTGAAGGAGCGAATCGGACAGGCGATGCGCTTTACGATGATTGTCGCGTTTCCGTGTGCAGTGGGACTGGCTGTGCTTGCGAGACCGATCATCTCCATGCTGTTTAAGGGCGAGGTGGATATGGCGGTCAACATGCTTCACGTTGGTTCCGTGTCGGTGATATTCTTTGCGATATCGACACTGACGAACGGTGTGCTCCAAGGCATTAACAGGATGAAGGTGCCTGTGCGGAACGCTGCGATTTCGCTTGTCATCCATATCGTGTTTCTGTATGCGACACTCCAGCTGGGAATGGGAATCAATGCGGTGATCTATGCCAATATTCTGTTTGCGGCGATCGTATGTGTGCTGAATGCGCTGGCAATCCGCAAATATATGAGATACAATCAGGAGTTGATACGCACGTTTGCCATACCGGCGATCGCTTCCGTCGTGATGGGAATCGTGATTGGGCTTTTGAATATGCTGCTCTCCAAGGCTGCGGGCAATGTGGTGTCAGTGTTTGTAGGAATCAGTGTCGGTGCAGTTGTGTATTTTGTGGTGCTGATTCTGTTAAAAGGTATCAATGAACACGATTTGAGGAGTATGCCTGCGGGAAGGACGATACTGATGCTGGCAAAGAAGGTACACCTGATGTAAGCAACTGTTTCCATGGAAAATGATGTATAAAAAGTAAAAATAAGCTGATACTATATCAAAGACGCCAAAGTGTTCAGGTTTGACGAGGAGGCTGATGATGGAGAAGAGATATAAGATTGGCTTATTTTTTGTATTGATATTGATTTCGGCGCTGGTGGTTGTGCTGATGTGGAAAAGGCACACCATGGACGGATTTCCGCGTGAGGGAGACCGCGTGGAGCAGAGGCAGGATGTGTCGTCCGAGCAGGATGATCAGGCGCCGAAGACAGCGGAGGAGATTTATCAGGTCCAGAAGACAAATACGCTCACGACGGCTGACACTGTATGTATCTATGAGAATATTGACAAGAAGGACGGTTCTATGAGCGTGGAGGTGGGAAAGCTTCCGGCAAAATATATCGGCCTGAACAGGGAAGCACTTGAGAAGCTGCTTGCGGAGGACAGTATGGCGCCCACGCTTGCGGAAAAACAAAAAGGGTTTAAATCACAGCATCTGGAGCTCTTCTCGGCGGAGAAGATCAAGGTGCTTCGCATATATGACACGACGCAGGGGACGACAGGATTTTATATGATGGAAGTGGACGGCGAGGTGTGCGTGTTTGAGCATGACAAGACGACGCTGTATTTCAGGACGGGGCTGAAGGTGGAGGACCTTCCGGCGGATGTGCGCTATGAGCTGAAGGAAGGGAAATTTATGGACAGTGAACTGCAGGTGTATCACTTTATAGAATCATATAGTTCCTGAGATCAAGTGAGGAGGATAAAAGTATGGCAGACAGGATTGTTGTGGCCGGCGGCGGGGCGAGCGGTCTTGCGGCGGCAATATTCGCGGCAGAAAACGGCGCCAGAGTCACAATACTGGAACATAAGGACAGGGTGGGCAAAAAGATACTGATGACGGGAAACGGCAGATGCAATCTGACCAATATGAGTGATGTGCATGGAAAATATTACAGCAGTGATACCAAGTCACTGGACAGGATTTATGACACGCTTGTCAGGTTTGATGCGGTGAGGACGAGAGACTTTTTCAAGAGCATTGGATTATATACGAAGGAAAAACGGGATGGCGGCGTATACCCCGTATCAGAACAGGCGTCGATCGTGCTCGATGTGTTGCGGAGCGCCTGTGACATGCTCGGCGTAGAGATACGCACGGACTGCGAAATCACGGCGGTCAGACCTGTACGGACAGGCGGCGGAATGGTTCATGTGACACAGTATGCATGTTCGGCTTCCGGATCGGACAAAACGGTGCGGAGCAAGGATAAGATAGCCTATGACCGTCTGATCTTGGCAACCGGCGGAAAGGCGGCGCCTGTCTCTGGTTCGGACGGCTCTGGATATGAACTTGCCAAAAGAATAGGGCACAGCGTTATCGAGCCGCTTCCGGCACTGGTGCAGCTTCGATGCGCAGGTTCTTTTTTCAAGGCGCTCTCCGGCGTGAGGGCACAGAGCAGGGTTCGGCTGTTGATTGACGGCAGGGAGGCGGCTTGTGAGGAGGGAGAGCTGCAGCTTGTGGATTACGGGATTTCCGGTATTTCGGTGTTTCAGATGAGCAGGCTGGCATCGCGGGCGCTGCACGAGGGAAAGCAGTGTGAGGCGGTGATTAACTTTCTTCCATATATTGATAATACAGAAATCGAGAAAGCGGAAAATAGGATTTTTGCTCAGGATATGGATGCGAACATTCAGAAGTTCTCGTACAAGACAGTGGAGGAATTTCTGTCGGGACTGGTACATAAAAAGGTGGCGGCTGTGGTCTGCAGGCAAAACGGAATCGCATCCGGTGAGACGCTCGGGCACACAAACGTCAGCAAAATCGAGCGCTGTATCAGAATGCTTGCAGATTTCAGGGTGAAGATCACGGCGCCGAACGCATTTGAAAATGCACAGGTATGCTGCGGCGGCGTGCCGCTGGATGAAGTCGACGACAATTTTATGTCGCGTAGGTGTCCGAATGTCTATATTGTCGGGGAGCTTCTGGACTGCGACGGCATATGCGGCGGATACAATCTACAGTGGGCATGGGCGACAGGTGCGATCGCCGGAGCGGCAGCGGCGAGGGGGATAGAGGATAGGATATGATAACGATTCAACAGATAAAAACAGAACTAAAGTTTGATAGGTCCGACAGGAGGCTGGAGCTGGCGGATATGCTTGACAGCAAAAAGGAACTTCAGAAAAAGGTGCTTCGGAAAAAGGCGGCGAAGATATTAGGCGTCAGGATGACAGATGTGGCGGAAATCACGATTCTGAAACATTCACTGGATGCACGGAAAAAACCGCAGATTTTTCAGGTCTACACATTGGGAGTATCACTGCAGAGCAAGGATTTGGAGGAAAAGGTAGTAAAACGCTGCAGGAATAAAAATATTGCAGTGTATGCCCCAAAGCAATATCAGTTTCCGCAATCCGGCGGGGCGGAGCTGACACAGCGTCCCATTATCATCGGCATGGGACCGGCAGGGCTTTTTTGCGGATATCAGCTTGCACTGCATGGTTACAGGCCGGTATTATTGGAGAGAGGTTTTGATGTAGACACTAGAACGAAGGTTGTGGAGGCATATTGGAGCGGCGGCAGCCTGCATCCGGAATCCAACGTGCAGTTTGGCGAGGGCGGCGCAGGCACATTCTCCGACGGGAAGCTCAACACGCTGGTAAAGGACAAGAATGGCAGAAATGGGGAGATTCTACGGATTCTGGTGGAGTCCGGCGCACCGGAGCACATATTATATGAAAGTAAACCGCATATCGGGACAGATATTCTGAAAAAAGTCGTTGTCAACATGCGGAAAGCGATTATAGAAAATGGCGGAGAGGTGCGTTTCGGTGCGAAAGTTACGGGACTTCGGATTCGTGAGGGCGCTTTGACAGGCGTTGAGGTCAATGACAGCGAGGTGATTCCGGCGACGCAGGCGGTACTGGCAATCGGTCACAGCGCCAGGGATACCTTTACATATTTGAATCAGATGGGGATTCCTATGGAGGCAAAGGCGTTTGCTGTCGGAATGCGCGTGGAGCATCCGCAAAGCCTGATCAACGAATGCATGTACGGCAAAGAATATGGAAACAGACTGCCCGCAGCACCGTACAAACTGACTGCGCAGACCAGCACAGGACGCGGGGTGTATTCGTTCTGCATGTGTCCGGGAGGATATATCGTCGATGCTTCCAGCGAGCCCGGGCGGATTGCGGTGAACGGAATGAGCTATTCGGACCGGGGCAGCGGTCATGCGAACAGTGCGATTATCGTGCAGGTCACGCCGGAGGATTACGGTGCGGACGGGGCGCTTGCGGGCGTCGCATTTCAGAGACAGCTCGAACAGAGGGCATATGAGCTGGGAAAGGGCAGAATCCCAGTGCAGTATTATGGAGACTACAAGCGTGGTCGGAGTTCTGAGAAGGGAAATAGTCCGGACAGTCCGCAGCCGAATGTGAAAGGCGGATATGTGTTCTCAAATCTTAGAGGACTGCTGCCGCCTTCCTGCGAGCAGGCATTTATCGAGGGAATGGAGCAGTTTGACAAGGTGATAAAGGGATTTGCCGGAGATCAGGCAATGTTGTCCGGAATCGAGAGCAGAACCTCCTCCCCTGTCAGGATTTGCCGCGATGACACACTACAGTGTCCGACGGTACGGGGCCTGTATCCCTGCGGAGAGGGCGCCGGTTATGCAGGAGGAATCACTTCCGCGGCCATGGACGGGATGCGGGTGGCGGAGCAGATCGCAGGGCAGTTCGAATACGCTTTGGTATAACAACCCTTCCGCCATTTTCACATAAATGCTGGACTTCCAGCAAAAATAAGATTAAAATAAAGAGGATTATGATAAAATACGGAGGCAAAGACAGTGGAAGAGTTACGCGCAAAATTAAAAGACAAGAAACGGATTGTTGTAAAGATTGGTTCCTCCTCGCTGCAGCATGCTGAGACGGGGGATCTTGACTATACCAAGATGGACATTCTCGTGAGGGAGCTCTGCAATCTCAGGAACCAGGGCAAGGATGTGATCCTGGTGACATCGGGCGCGATCGGGTGCGGCAGAAAGGCGCTCCAGATCAAGCCGCCCTTCACCATTGCACAGAAACAGGCGTGTGCGGCGATCGGACAGGCAAGGCTTATGACTACTTACCAGAGAATTTTTTCGGAGTATAATCATCAGGCGGCGCAGATTCTGCTGACCAAAAATACGATCGAGGCCGACTTAAACAGAAGAAATGCGCAGAATACGTTTAACGAACTGCTTGCCATGGAAGTGATTCCCGTCGTAAATGAAAACGATACGATCTCGACATTTGAGGTGGAGGATGTGATCGGGGACAATGACACGCTCTCGGCGATCGTCACGGCGCTGGTCGGCGCGGATCTGCTGATCCTGCTCTCGGATATCGACGGGCTGTACACAGATGATCCCAGGCAGAATCCGGATGCGGCGTTTATTGCGAGTGTTGACAGCATTACGGACGAACTGCTCAGCATGGGAAAGGCGTCGACGGGGAGCAGCGTCGGCACAGGCGGCATGGAGACGAAGCTCACGGCCGCAAGGATAGCGACTTGCTCCGGTGCGGATATGGTTATCGCAAACGGCAGGGATGTACGCGTGATTCACCGCATCATGGAGGGCAGAGATTACGGTACGATATTCAGGGCAAACAGGGATGCGAACTTTAATTTTACAGATTTTATAGACAATCTGCATCGGGTTTAGCACAAACAGAATTGAGGGATATTATGCATAAAAAGAAAAAGACTAGCGTGAGAAGGATAGTAACCGGGAGGATTGTCTCGGTATTGCCGGTTGTCGTCTTACAGGGACTGATCATCTATGGGATTGCGAGATGGCTGGCGCCGTTTGCGACATTTTTTTACAGTGTCTTATCGGTCTTGTCCGCACTGTTTGTCCTCTTTCTCATATCCAACAGAGGAGAGGGTGCTTACAAGATGCTATGGCTGCTGGTCATGTTTGTGGCGCCGCTGCCGGGAGCTTTGATGTATCTGCTTTATGGAAACAAACGAACCGGAAATGCACTGGAGCAACGTCTGACTGCGATTCATGACAGCATACCAATCGTATTATATGACGACACGCAGACGCAGGAGCAGTTAGTGCGCGAGGACAAGAGAATCGCGCAGACCTTTTCCTATGTCAAAAAGATTACCGGATTTCCGGTTTTGAGAAATGATACCGCCCAGTATTATCCAGTTGGAGAACTCTTGTTTGAACAGATGATGTCTTCCCTGAAGGAGGCAAAACGATATGTGTTCATTGAATACTTTATCGTGCAGGAGGGCGTCATGTGGGAGGCTATGGTCGATGTCATGGAACAGAAGGTGCAGGAGGGTGTTGATATCCGTGTTTTATATGACGACATCGGCAGCATAGGAACCTTTTCGGCACGAAACAGGGCGTCCTTATTAAAGAAAGGAATCAAATGCGAGAAGTTCAACCCATTGATCGTGCTGAGCGGTGCGCTGAATAACCGCGACCACCGCAAAATCATGGTCGTTGACGGTGTCGTGGCGTTCAGCGGTGGTATTAATCTTGCGGACGAGTATATCAACGAGGAGCATCCCTTTGGACACTGGAAGGATATCGGTTTTAAGATCACCGGAGATGCCATCAGAAGCTATGCCTATATGTTTATAGAATTCTGGAATGCATCGTCGCTCAATAAGATTACGGAGGCGTTAGTAGGTGACGATTTTGCAAAGACAAGGGTATCCGGCGAGACGGATTTTGACGGGTATGTACTGCCGTATTACGATTCACCTGGCAGGACGGAGGCGGCGAGCAACAATGTTTTCATAGATTTGCTGGGACAGGCAAAGGATTATATGTGGTTTTATACGCCATATTTGCTGCTGGGAGATGGTCTGCGCGATGCGTTTGTGCGGGCGGCACAAAGAGGCGTGGATGTGCGGATTGTCATGCCGGGAATCCCGGATAAAAAGATAGTGTACCGAATGTCGAGAAGTTATTACCGCGATCTGTTGAAAGCGGGGGTGAAGATTTATGAGTATTCTCCCGGGTTTGTGCACGCAAAAGCCTGTCTGGCAGATGACTGCGTTGGTTCGATCGGAACAGTCAATCTTGACTATAGGAGTCTGTATCTGCATTATGAGTGTAACGCGTTGTTTTATAACGCGTCGATTCTTGCTGATCTGAAGGAGGATTTTGAGGCTTCGATGAAAGTGAGCAGGGAGCGCACTTTGCAGGACGAAAAGAAGGGACTGCTGTACAGGATTATCAATGGAACGTTGCGCATATTTGCACCGCTGGTCTGAAGAAATAAGAATAAGAAACTGTAAAGAAAGAGAAGGAGAGAAGGAAGGCATGTATATAGGAAATCATCTGTCGTCGTCGAGTGGATTTGAAAAAATGGGAGAGGAGGCACTGCGGCTCGGAGCCAATACGTTTGCCTTTTTCACCAGGAATCCAAGAGGCGGGGCGGCAAAGGAGATCAATCCGGAGGACGCGCTCAGGCTCCGCAGGCTGATGGAGGAACATCATTTTGGAAAACTGGTGGCGCATGCCCCATATACATTGAATGTGTGTGCGGAAAAGGAGAATGTCAAAAAATTCTCGCGAGATGTGCTTGCGGACGATCTGAACCGCATGGAGTATCTGCCGGGAAATTATTATAATTTTCACCCCGGTTCCCATGTAGGACAGGGCACAGAAGCGGCGATTCCCATGATTGCGGACGCGATCAACTGTGCGCTGAAACCAGAGCATAACACAGTTGTTCTGCTGGAAACGATGGCCGGAAAGGGTTCCGAGGTGGGCAGGAGTTTTGAGGAGCTGCGTGCGATCATTGACATGGTGGAGCTGAAAGACAAGATTGGTGTATGCTTTGATACCTGTCATGTGTGGGATGGCGGATATGATATTGTCGGAAATCTTGATGGTGTACTCAAGGAGTTTGATGCCGTTATAGGGCTTGACAGACTGCGGGCAGTTCATTTTAATGATAGTATGAACGTGTGTGGTTCCCATAAGGATCGCCATCAGAAGATCGGCGACGGAGAGATTGGCGCGGAGGCGTTAAAGGCAGTGGCAAAGCACCCGCTTCTGGCGGACAAGCCGTTTATACTGGAGACGCCGAATGACGATGAAGGATACGCAAGGGAAATAGCCATGATCAAAAATTGGTATACTGGCGGTCAAAAAGACTGACCGCTCAGTATACTGTGATGCACACAGCCGCATAAGGAAATATGCCACTTCGTGGCTGCGGCTGGCGCGATACTCACGGCAGATTTCATCTGTCGTGAGTATAAAATTGGATATTTATGTTGCAAAGTGCAGTGTATAGGGGTTAATATGAATATAGAAGAAAAGATAAAACGAATCAATGAGTTGTACCATAAGTCACAGGCGGATGGGCTCACAGAGGAGGAGAAGGCTGAACAGGCGGCGCTGCGGGCGGAGTATGTGGCTAATATACGTGCGAATCTGAAGAGCCAGCTTGACAATATATCGATTCAGGAGGCCGATGGAAGTATCACAGACATTGGCAAAAAGTATAGAGCCAAGTGACATGGAGTGAAGAAATGGAAACCAAATCTGAGATAAGGAAGAGAATACTTGAGGTGCGAAAGGGGCTGACCGATGAGGAGGTCGCGTCGAAGAGCGAGGCGATTGTCCAAAAAGTGATCAAGACGCCGGAATACCAGGAGGCAGATAATATACTGCTCTACGCGGATTATTGCCGCGAGGTGATGACGCGCGGCATCTTTGAGGATGCGCTGCTCCATCGAAAAAGAATCTACTTTCCGCGGGTTGACAGTCTGACAAACACAATGGAATTTTATCAGGTAATTTCGATCAGACAGCTTGTGCGGGGGTATATGGATATCCTTGAACCGAGAGAGGATATCCGCTCGCGCTACCAGTTTCAGCCCAGAGAGGACACGCTGGCAGTTCTGCCCGGTGTGGCGTTTGACACATCGGGATACCGTATCGGATACGGGAAGGGCTTTTATGACAGGTTCCTGGCGAACAGGCGGCAGATCTCGACAATGGCGCTGGCGTATTCTTGCCAGATCATTGATGAGATCCCGCGGGACGAGCATGATATCAAGATGGATAAGATCGTGACAGAGGAGATTATTTATTCTTTTTTGAGGATATAGCAGGATTGCAGGAACTGTAATGAAATAATATAGCAAGATTGTAAAGTCATTTTTTATGGATCTTTAGAAATGGGGAGGGGTATATGACAATCAGGGAAAAAGCGGCGGCGATGAAACTGGACAGTCCGCTGATGGCGTCGAAGTCCGCCGCGGTCAGGAATCAGGCGCTTGCAAATATTGCCAGGGCGCTGTTGACCAATCAGGAGGAGATATTTCAGGCAAACGCGCAGGATTTGGCGGAGGCAGCGGAGAACAATATTCCGGAGGCCGTTGTAAAGCGTTTGAAATTCAACAGCCAAAAGCTGACTGATGCGGTCAGAGGGATTGAGAATCTGATTGGTCTGCCGGACAAAGTGTATGAGACGCAGCTTGTCCGGGAGCTTGATGAAGGACTCACACTTGTGCGGGAGAGCTGTCCGATCGGCGTGATCGGCGTCATTTTCGAGGCGCGGCCGGATGCGCTGGTGCAGATCGCGAGCCTGTGCATCAAGAGCGGAAATTGTGCGATCTTAAAGGGCGGAAGTGAGACAAAGCATACAAATAAGATCTTGTTTTCACTGATCTATCAGGCAGCAGTGGAGAGCGGTCTGCCAGAGAATTGTCTCTTTCAGGCGGAATTGCGGGACGAGATCTCAGAGCTGCTCGCGTGTCATGAATCGGTTGACCTGCTGATACCAAGAGGCTCCAACGCCTTTGTACAGTATATCATGAACAATACGAAGATACCTGTGATGGGGCACGCCGACGGCATCTGCCACATCTATGTCGATAAAGAGTTTGACATTGAGAAGGCAGTCCCAATCATCATTGATGCCAAAACACAGTATACAGCGGCATGTAATGCGGTGGAGACATTGCTGGTGCATAAGGATGCGGTGGATGCATTGATGCCGCGGCTAAATGAAGCGTTTCGTGCGCACAACATCGAGCTGCGCGCCACGGCTGACATCGCGGGACAGTATGAAGGAAGGCTGGCGACAGATGAGGATTTTGCCACGGAGTACCTCGATCTGATTATCTCCGCAAAGACTGTTGAGAACATTGACGAGGCCATTTTACATATTAACCGATACGGTTCGCACCACACAGACTGCATTATCACAGAAAATAAGGAAGCGGCGGAGCATTTTATGCGAATGGTAGATTCCGCCGGTGTGTACCAGAACTGCTCGACGCGCTTTGCGGACGGTTTCCGGTATGGATTTGGCGCGGAGGTGGGCATCAGCACCGGAAAGATTCACGCACGGGGGCCGGTAGGGCTTGAGGGACTACTGACATATAAATACAAGCTCTATGGAAATGGGCAGATTGTCGCGGATTATGTGTCTGGGAAGAAGGAGTTTCATTTTAAGGATTTATAATATTTTTATGTACAAGGCAGGTAAAATATTATGATGAATGCTGAGGAATATCTGAAAAAATTGCAGGAGCGGGAACCACAACTGTTTCCTGAACCTTTGCGGAAGTCAACCCTGACAGACAAGGATTTGCTTGAAATTGAAAAGGCGCTCGGATATCAACTGCCAGAGCAGTATAAAGAGTTTTTGCAGAGCTATCAGCTACTGGATATGACGGTGTCACTTTCTGAGGATGCAGAGTTTTATATTGAATGGCACAATATTAGCGGCGTGAATGCGACAGAATGGCTAGGCCAACTCAAGGAATCAGATGTGTGTGTTTGTGATGATGATGCGTTCCGTGAGGCGGGATATCTATATCTTGGGGCGGTTAGCGATGGTCATTTTGTGCTATATGACCTTGTTGATGGTACAGTTGGCAGGATCTACCATGAGGAAGTCTTTGACATGTTCTATGAATGTGGCATTGAGAATTTTGAGGGCGGGGCGCCGGAGAAACTGCGGGAGTATTTTGAGGATTATTTTGATGTTTTTGCCGATGATTTCTATGATTTTTTGGATTTTGTCTGTTTGGGATATCAAAATGATAATTGAAAATAAGGAGGGATGACAAGTATGACAATTGCGGAGGAATACTTGAAAAAACTGCAGGAGAGGGAACCACAGCTTTTTCCTGAACCTTTGCGGAAATCAGCTTTGACGGACGGGGACATAATCGAGATTGAAAGGGCGCTCGGACGCAGGCTGCCAGAGCAGTACAAAGAGTTTCTACAGAGCTATCAGCTGCCAGAGACGATGACGGTGTACATCTCCTTCTGTGGAGATTCCTATGCGAATTCCTTTTCTGATACTTTTTCACGGGAGAAAAACGAGTATGTACCTGTGGACTGGGATAATGATCTGAGCACGCTTGTGGACATGGAATGGCAAAATTTTAATGCCTCTAATGCGGCAGAGTGGCTGAAACAGCTGGAAGATGTTGACTTGGCAGTTGCTTCGGCATGTCTGGAGGCAGGATATATTTATCTTGGAATGTTTTATGAAGAAAGTTATTATGTACTGTATGATCTTGTCAAGGGAGAGGTTGTTGATATCCACCATGAGGCAGTTTATGATTTATCCTATGAACTGGGCGATGTCTGGGAAGGAGGGATGCCTGAGACACTCAGGGAAGGTATGGTGACATATGGGCATACACTTTGCAGGAATTTCAACGATTATCTGCGGCTTGTTTGTACGGGAGAACATTATGATGAAGATGATATGGTTTTTGTAAAAGAAGAAGATTTGGAGGATTATTAGGAGGGGAATTGAAGAATGGATAAGCAAAAGAAATCAATACTGCGCAAATTAAAGCTGGGAATGGCCCTGGCAGCCGTTTTGGCGGCGGCTGTGCTGGTGAAGCCGACGACAGCACTGGCATTTAATGTGACGCCAATCGAGATGGTGGAGATGTATACCACATCAGGAACACCTGTGTATGCGACGCCGGATGTATTTTCGCCGGTGGTGGTATATATTGACAGGTTTACGAATGTGCGTGTCTATGGAATTACGGATAATGGATTTTATCAGGTGGACCTGAACGGCACATTCTATATCCCGGGACCGTTTATGGTGTCACAGATTCAGCCTGAGAAAACGGAGAAGCAGAAGGCGCTTGAGGATCTGGAGGACTTTGCGGAGGCATATCGTATGCAGCTTGAGTTTATGGAGAGTTATAGCAGCACCTTCGCGCTTGTTGATGTGACGGGAGATGGCATTCCGGAGCTTTTCGATGCGGAAGGTAAGGAAATATATACGTATTACGATAAACGTCCTGTGATGATATATTACTCAGAAAATCCGGTGAAATTCTATTATTCCAAGAAGGAAAATAAGCTTCTGGGCAAATACACCTGGAACAAGAAGGATATCTGGGAAGTGTACTACAAGGATACCTCTTTGCTTCCATGGGGGCAGTTCAAGTGTGTGGGCACAGCGACCTCGCCGACAAAGGATGCGCCAGTGGTTACCAGAGATTACACCAACAATGCCGAGACGAGGGCGGATCTCTATAATATATTGAAGAATAAATTGTCGCTGTAATGTATCATGGCGCGCAGGGGGCTAAATATGTTTAAAAGGAAAAAGCAGATACAGAAGGCATCGTATGATAAGGAGAATCAGATACCGGTCATGAAGTGCAGCATATGCAATGGAGAGCGTGTCGTGGGCTTCAAGGATATTCATACCGGAAAGTTTGAGGAAGTCATGTTTGTCAGAACTGACAGTGATCTGGAGGAGTTTCGGATGAAATATGGGGTTGAGACGATCGGGAAAGAGTACTGAGGTCAGGAGGGATTCCAATGCTCGGAAAGATATATCATGCACAAGGATAGAATTGTCGCACAGATCGACGAGACAGGTCATTGTAGGACATTTTGCAATGATTTCATGCCCCAATGTCATTAAGTTAAGCGGACAGCCTGATTTGATGGCTGGGGTCTAACCCAAATTCTAAAAATATTCAAAAAAGGGTTGACAAACAGCCCAAAATGTGCGGCCGCTGTCGTTACTGATTGGTTTTTAGAGGTAACGACAGCGGC
>VSNM01000048.1 GCA_009774245.1 Lachnospiraceae bacterium
GCTGCTGCAAGAGTCGCAGCAAGAACTTTTTTGAGTTTCATAGTTAATTCCTCCTTCTCTGAGTCTATATATGACCATTGCAATTATAGAGTAGTTTACTTTTTTTAGCCACATTTTTAGCTTTATTTGGGGTTTCAGAGGGATTTTTGTGCACAATTGACAAAAAGGGCTGCACATAAAAATGACTATGTGTTTCCACATAGCCATTTGTGTTGTAATTTTATTAGTGCTTCATTCAATACGATCTTTCATTTCATAAAAACGATATAGTTCCTCTTGCGCATCGTTCAAATCCTTATACATTTTCTTTGTGTTTAAGGCATACCCACACTTTTCAATCACTTTCCAGGAGGGTACATTTTCATTCCTCACAGTGGCGATGATTCGCTTTGCATGATAATGTTTGAGGAAATATTCGGTATAGGCTCTGACCGCTTCGGCGGCATAACCATTGTTTCTATACTGTGCCCCGATAAAATAGGTAATTCCTGTTTCCTGCAGGTCTTCATAATAAGAACAGCCGACAGAACCAACGACCACAGCCTTGTCCTTTAACGTTATTGTATACGCCAGATAATCCCTGTCCGGATCATCTCTAAGTGTGAACTCCTTCGCCTCGGTGATCCATTTCGCGATCCAACGGCCGCAGTCTTTGTCAAATCCACAGTCGTTTAAGGTTCCGTCCGCTGCCATTATGGCAAAGGGTATCGCATCCTCTGTTTCTATATCCCTGATCAATAATCTCTGTGTTTCAATCTGCATAAATAACATCTCCCGTTTCATTATAGTTCGCCCTGGGCAAACAGGTTATCCTTTCCCATTCCGCATACGAATGGATTCGAGTCATATAAATGGCAAAACTCCAAAAAGTCAGAACGCTGTTTTGAATCCTTCATAATCTTTACAAGCAGTTCCCTCGGAAGCGTTCTTGCATACGCACCGGGGCCTGCCAGTTTCACATTTTTTACACCGTAATGCTTCAATATGTCCTCCAATTCGTCCGGCATAAACGTGTATGTGATGCACCACGGTGTACCCCCATTTTCATATTCGGCAATCTCACTGTCCCCTCCTATAAGCCCGTCCTTGTAAAGCTTTATAGAGGCATCTTTACTGAAATGATATGTTTCAATTGCATTTTCCTTATTGCCAATGCACCATTGTACAAACGGATCATCACTGGTTTCATCTAATATGAACTGGCATTTTTGTATTGGATTTGCCAGATACGGAAGAGAACCCAGGCGGCTCGATACACTGACCATAATTCGTTTGCGGCATATGCGCACGAGCTCACCGATCACTTTATTCTGATTGGGATACGTATACGAAATAGGGGCATCGAAAGAAATCACCATATCAAAAGATTTATCACTGAAATCCTTCAAATCCTCCAATGCGCCGTTCACAAAGGTTATTTTGTCAAGAACGCCTGCCTGTGCCGCTAATTCCTTTGCCTTATCGATCATGGGCTGCGATATGTCAAAATGTGTAACCGCACAGCCCTTCTTCGCGAGGAGAACGGAAAATCGCCCACATCCCGCACCGCCGTCAAACACCGTCTCTATTCCATCCAGATGGGAGAGCAGTTCCTTTTCCAGATGACTCTTTTGGATAATGTCATCAATAAAGGTTTCCTCGCGGCGGCTTTCCAATTCACCCTTGTCCGGCATATTCCACATACGTTCTGATATTTTTCTGCTGTAATCCATAAATCAGCCTCCCTTTCTGGTTATAATATACTCATACTGAACGGCCAGTCCTTTCGACCGCAGTATTATCGCTGCCTTGCCACCCAATCACTGTATAGCAATCAAACGGTCATTTCCTTTGTAGTATAGCATAGCATATTTTGCCCTCGCCTTCCACCTCACGCTTCCTTATAAAAAAATGCGAGCTGATACTATATTTAGCGCAGTTCCTTATTTCTCCTTCTAAAAATGCCAATATCATCGCGCTGCTTTTATCCAATATAAATTGCTTGTCGTCACAAACTGTTATTTGAACAGTGATATTCCTAAAACAATTGCGCAGGACAGGCTTTCATGATATAATATTTTTTCAGGCAGAATGCTTATCCGATGTGATGAAAACGGAAAACAGTATCTATATGACATTGTACGAATAAAAAGAAAAAAATAAATTTTTACAAATTACCTCATGAAATCAAAGGCACTATAATATAACTACAACGAAAATCGTTCAGTTAAGGAGGCGGGTTAAATTGTTAGCTAAAACATACACAACTTCATCAGGCACGATTCACTACTGGATTCATGTCATTGATGCCGATGCCATAACACTGGTTTTTCTGCCTGGCCTGACGGCAGACCACAGATTGTTTGGCAGACAGATCAGATACTTTAAAGACAAGTACAACGTCTTTGTGTGGGACGCGCCTGCACACGCGGCGTCGTGGCCATTTCGATTTGACTTTGATCTGATGGATAAAGCAAAATGGCTGAATGAAATCCTTGAACAGGAGAACATAACAAGACCTGTTATCATAGGGCAGTCCATGGGCGGATACGTCGGACAGGCGTATGCCCAGTTATATCCCGAACGTTTAAAAGGATTTGTTTCCATTGATTCAGCGCCATTACAGAGAAAATATATAACGAAAATGGAAATCTGGTTATTAAAGCGAATGGAACCCGTTTACTTTTATTATCCCTGGAAATCCCTGTTAAAGGCTGGGACAAATGGTGTCGCGGTATCGCAATACGGCAGAAAATTAATGCATAAAATTATGATGGTATATGATGGAGACCAAAAGCGGTATTCCCAAATTGCTGGTCACGGCTTCAAAATTCTTGCCAATGCAATAGAAGCAGATCTACCATACGAAATCAGCTGTCCCGCACTACTCATCTGCGGTGAGAAAGATCACGCCGGTTCGTGCATCAGGTATAATAAAGCCTGGCACCGGAACACCAATATTCCATTAAAATGGATCAAAAATGCAGGCCATAATTCAAACACCGATCAGCCGGAAATTGTCAATCATCTGATCGAAGATCTGGTTAAGGAGCTGTAAATCTTGTTACTGTTTACACAGGACTTAACATATACTGCTAAGTCCGTGAGAAAACGTTTAGGCAACAAAGGAGGAATTTACAATGGGAATCGAACTGAGAAAAGCTGCTGTCACGGACGGCATGGATATCTACGAAATGCTGCAGGAGCTGCCCGCCGATGAGAACGGCTTCATCAACCGGGCTGCGGGCATGCGTTTTGACGAATACAAGGAATGGCTCAAGGACAAGGTACAAAACGCAGAGCAGACCGGCATTGTCGACGGATGGAAAGTGCCCGCGACCACCTTCTGGCTATATGAGGACGGCCGACCTGTCGGCTGCGGCAGTGTGCGCCATTTCCTGACAGACAAACTGTTGGAACAGGGTGGAAATATCGGATATTCCATACGCCCGTCAGACAGAAACAGAGGGCTTGGAAAAGTCCTTCTGTCCCTCTTAATCAATGAAAGCGGAAAAATGGGCATAGACCGGCTTCTGCTCACAATCCAGAATGGAAACCTGCCATCACTTCATGTCGCACTGGCAAATGGCGGGAAAATCGAGAAAACGACAGAAGAGCGAAGTTACGTCTGGATAACACTATAAGCATTGCAGTGTCGAAGCTCCGCATCATACCTTTTTCTCCGCGATCTGCCCCAGCGCCTCGTACGCCTTTGCTCCCATGTCGTCAATGTCCTTTAAATGCATTCACCCGATCAGGCATGTCTTTCCCTGAAACGCAAACCCATACTTGCGTATCTGCCCCGGGGCAAAGCCCTCCGAGATCAGTTCCGCCTCGTACTGTTTTTCTTCGATCTGGGAATGGGCGTTTGCGAGCGTCTCCTTGAGCGTTTTTTCATCCTCGTAGGGATTTAGCACCTTAAATTCAAATATGAATGCTTTTCCACCCTTGTCAAACGGCTTTAGCATCACGTCATAGCGGCCATAGCCGCTCTCACGGTTTGACTGTATTTTGTATGTGTCCGCCAGATTGACCACCATGCCGAGCACAAATCCATGATAAAACCGCTCCGGCTCTGTCTCCTCGGAGGGTTTGTTTCCACTGTCAAAGAAACTGAATGTATTCAGCGCCACCTTGTTCATAAACGCATTCATCATTCGTACATTGTCATTGAGCATCGCCTTGATAAACTCGTTGTACACGATCCTGACGCTGCCCTTGAACCAGCCTTTGACCATGTTCTCAAACATCCCCAATGTTTCCATGTTTGTAATCGTGAGTGTGTACGTCTTTGTTTTCCGGATACCGATATATTCCAGATTTACGATCTTCAAATACCCTGCTGCCAATAGCAGGCTCCATACAGCGTTGTCGTCATCGTCCAGTTGGTCGTACACGATCTGCTCGTCGAGCTCTGTCACGAAGCTTTTTCCCTGTAAAAGAGCCTCCATAGTCTGTTTCAGTTCGGCGTTTCCTGTCCGAATCAGCGAATTGACAAGTCCGTTGCCGCTCGTATTCGCCCAGTACGCATCATATTTTCCCTTTTTGGCGATAAACGAGGAGATTGACCATGGATTGTATATATCCGTGTATTCGCCAAAGGTAAAACCGTCATACCACCGCTTCACTTCCTGTTTTTCCGCACCCAGCCCCATATCGTCAAGCGCCTGAAAGACTTCCTCCTCTGTGAATCCAAACGCTGTCGCGTACTCGTCTGATGTCGTTGTGATGACATTGAGATTGTTTAAGTCTGAAAATATACTTTCCTTTGATATTCTTGTGATTCCAGTAATCATGCCTCGGTAAAGATACGGATTGGTTTTAAATGTACTGTTGAAAAATTCCCTGAAAAATTCCACAGCCTGATCCCAATAACCATTGAGCCACGCCTCATGCATCGGTGTATCATACTCGTCAAGAATGATAATGACATCCTTTTTATAAAGACGCTGCATAAAATTTGCCATCGAATGAACTGCATCTGCTGCGAGTTCCCCAGTCATTCCAATTTTAATGTTGTCATAGTATTTGCGCTCATTGTCACTCAGCAAATCTCCCATCATCAGGCATCTATTCTCTTCGTACAAATCCGCGATCACTTTCGTGAGCTTAAACTCCATCTCTTTATACGTTGATGCCTTAACATTCGCGAAGGACAAAAATATTACCGGAAAAGTCCCCTGTAATTGTCTATACTTTTCCTCCTCCCAAATGGAAAGTCCCTCAAACAAATCGCTTCTTTCTGCATATCGAATCGAGAAAAAGCATTCAAGCATGCTCATATTGAGCGTCTTTCCAAACCGGCGCGGACGCGTAATGAGCGTAACTTCCGAACCTGTGTTCCACCATTCCCTGATAAAATCTGTCTTATCAATGTAAAACCGCTCCTGTTCGATCAACCTGTCAAACCTTTGTATACCTATGTTTACCAATGTTTTACTATCCATGCCATTCCCTCCGTTCACCTATGATATTATCACAGAAACCACTATCTTTCCTTTTGATAATTATTGATATTTTAGTATAAATTCATCAGGGGAAATCGCAGGAACCCTTGATATGGAAAAATCTTTTATGTTTCTTGTTGTGATATAATCTGCCGAAACCGCAACAGCGCATTCTTCCTGAAGGCAGTCTTCAAAATCGTGAAAAACCTCATTGTCCAAAGCGGAACATATTTTAAAGGAATCAATTGTATCAATCAATACACGCATATTTCTCCTCTCTGGCTTTTGCCAATTCGGCTTTATAATCAATCTCTACATTGCTCCGTTTTCGAAAACGCTGTAAACGTCTTGCCCCCATTCTCGATATTTCCCGTATCAAAACAAAGCACATTTTCAAATATATGTTCACCTACAGTATATCACAAAAAACAAAAAAGTATAGAGATTTTCTATACTTTTAAAAGATTTCTCTGTGTGAGTCCTCTGTGTGGGATTGTGTATGAGAAAAACAGGGGAAATTCTATCTCCCCTTGTTACAAATGTCTGACATTTTAAATGAAGTTTCATACAATTAAAGATACCAACCGACAACCCACGCTTACAAATATGCCTGCCATTAAGAAACACTTAAAAAGAAACGCCAATAACCCGAAAACACAACTTTCAATTTGTCATCGCTTTTTCAAAATCTTATTGTTGAATGAAACAAAAAAGCATCCCTTAAACCAAAGGATACTTTTTCTGTAAACTTTCATTATTTAATTCAAAAAATAAGACACTTTTATTGCACTATTAAATTGACTAATCCCTTATCAAACAAACTACTATCTGAATATATAGGATTATTCTTTTTATGATATCATTCTGTATATTGCTACAGTGGCTCTATTGATGTTCCCTTCGTTTTCCCAAAAAGCACTTTGCAGAAATCATGTATACCTTGATTTTCATTGTTCAGAACAGACATAAACAGAGATTTTACATTGATTTCCCCTCCGCTTTTCTCATATTCTGCCAGATAGCATGACCGGAACTCCCGATAGGCTTTTCGGATATAGCTGCCTGCCTGATTGACATCATAAGTATAATACAAATCATCTAACTCCTTATTATTCAATCTTTCGTTGAACCTTTCAGGATTATATCGGCCTTTGGCACAGCCCACATCCCATTCGACCAGCTCTTCGTAAGCCTGATCCAGCTTTTCCAGTTCTTCTTCCAGTGTCAGCAAACGAATGCCATCAGTCGCTTTATTATCATATACATATAACTCCCTTGTTCCATTCTGATACCCCTGTACGATTTGCTGATGCAGAACAGAATACGCGTGCATTGTCGATGCCATAGAATCTTCAAATCCATAATAACCCTGACTGTGCTCAACATTACCAATATAGTCTGCTACTTCGCGCTGCAATTCCCGATAGTAATAGGAATTAAGATATTCTATGCTACAGCGTGTAGATTTTGATATCATATTACTAATTTTCTTCTGATGATCCATATTTGAAATAATATCCACTGCATGTAAATCATGTATCTGGACTGTATCCCGATTTTCGCGGATAGTTTTATCTGAACTGTCCGCAGAACACTGCACACTTCCCCGATTTCGTGGTTTCAGCTCACTGGACATATAGACATCTATAGTGCGATTTCCTACCCTGATCATCAGTCGTCTCCTCCTTTTCGTTTCCACCTTTCTGTTTCTGGTTTTTTTATGCCATCTGGTCAAATCTGTTGTGCATAATGTCTGCATTGGAAAGATCCTGCAGCATTCCGTCCTTATAGCCAATACTCAGATTCAAGTCCGGAATACGGTAAAATCCCTCTGCCAGAAGTTTTTTGATATTTTCCTCAAAAACGTTATAGGCAGTCCCTTTAAACTGAGCAGGTACTGCATCGGAAGTCTTTAATGCCTCCCTGTATACATCCAGAATATTTTCACCCCTGCCATTCACAAGTCCGGATTCTGTCTGCCTGTATTGTCGTGGATCTTGTCCTGTCACGCTCACAAAACTGTTCAGGGTGTGATATTTCACCTTTGCATTATCAGATATGGATGCTCTGTTACTGTGCATGATATGGTAAAAAAGTTCACGCGCGTTATTATCCTTATTTAACAGCTTTTCAAGCATTGCTGTCAGTCCTGCATCATCAACCCCCGATACTTTGAGGGAATAATTATAAGGATCAATTGAGAAAGTCATGTTGTATTTACTCAGCATGGCACTGTCAATCCCCGCATTTCCAAAAATATTGCACAGCTGCATGTTGATTGTCTTTCGGTTGTACTCATGTGCCTGTTTCTCCGTTACATCACGTACTTCACCTTTTAAATGGGGATCGTAGAAACTTGCTCCCCCACTCAAACACCCAAATAGCGTCATTTGCAGTTCATTATCATGCATGGCAATTACTTCCTGCTCACTGAACTGCTTATAGTAAGCTGTATGATAATATTTTTCATGAAGTGCATTGTACACCTGATCTACCGTCGTATACTTCGCCCGATTCTTTACACCCATAGCATAATATATATCTTCCAGCTTCTCACATGCTTTATACATATCACTTTCCGGATCATGGTTGTTGCTCTTCACTTGATCCTTTACAACTTTCAGTTCTTCCTTCCATGCAGGTGTTTTCGGCGTATCCGGTGTGTAAAGATAAGGAATATTATAATAATTGTAATATGCAGTATCCCTCATGTTTCCCCCTTAATTTGTGAAAATACGATAACCTGTATCCTTTAAATCATACTGATATCGAATATTTAACTTCACACTTCTCATCGTGGATTTTGCAGTTGCCATAGCGTTATATTTAAACTTCCATATTTGTTTAACATTTATGTTATCTGATAAACTAATATTATAAGATCCTCTGGTTGCACTTGATACTGTTGAAGTATACCATTTCGATGGTCTTGCTGGCTGAAGCATGTGATGCACATTTCCCTGACTAGGTGACTGTGTACTCGATGTGGTGATACTGGTCACTATAGCATTCTTTGGAAATTGACTACTATCCGATAAATCTATGGATATAACTGAGGAATCTCTTCCAGAACTGCTGAAAGGTGAATTACCTGCATTCGAAGCTGTTCCAGACATCTCAACTGTACGTGACCCTGTTCTGATACGATCTGATGAAGAAAGACTGAAATACATATCACCTGTATAATAATCTCCCCTATTCACCACCAGATAATATGTACTATTAGTTGATGTTGTATTATCTATATTTACATACAGACATGGGGTAAGACCTGTTGTATTTATTAAGTTATCTGGATTCTTTACTGGAATCCCTAATGAACTTCCCGATGCATTTCTCAATCCTACTTCCATTCCTGTATAGGCTGTATCAGAAGAAACTCTTACATAAATCTTTTCCCCTGCCGCTACCGTGAACCGAAACCATGACTGCTGTTCACCGCTATACAATATGGCTGTATCGTTTATGGAACTCCACGTTCCAAAATTATAAGCCGAACCCATTGTCGTGTTTCCGGTAATAGCAGATGCTGCTTGTACAGTTTTCAGATTATTTCCCATACTCAGTGTTAATGTCAATACCATTGCTACTGCTAAAAGACTACAAATTAATCTCCTTATTCTTTTCATCAAAAATTCCTTCTTGTAAATCAATTTAATCCTACACTCTTTGATATTTTTACATATGCTTTCATCTCCTCCCAAAAATAACGCAATTTACTGCTACTATTTCAAATATTACTTCGACTATTTAGAAATCACAATCTTTGTCTATTCATTTTACTGTCAATAATTATGATTTTAGCCATCAAAGTAATAATGAATATATCAGTAAATATCAATACACAAGCCAAAATGCAATCATTCCCGCTCAATGAGCAAAAATAGCAATCATACGTAGCCAATAATAATCTTAAATTAATATTTTTTATCATTTTATGATATCATATATACTATATCGTCTTAATTCACTAATTATTAATAGCCAAACAATTATTTTATAAAAAAAGTCTACATTTAACATTTCTATGCTAAGTGCAGACTAAAATTTTGTAAGTTCAGATTAAGTATGAAGATTTCTCCAATATTTACTCTTTTTTACGTTTTCACATTCCCCGATTATATTAACTTTTCCGCTTTCCAATATCACAACTTGATTCATTTCATTTAAAATTTCCTCTTTATGCGTTATCACGATTACTGTCTTATATTTAAGCCTGGTATGCAGCAATGCATTTATCTGTTGTTCTGAACAGGCATCCGTGCTCGATGTTACCTCATCAAATACCACAATTGGGCGATCATGAATCAACGCTCTGGCAAGCGCTATTTTCTGTTTCTGTCCGCCAGAAAGCATTGTGCCATTCTGTCCTACCATATAATCTAATGAAACAGCCTCAATAAATTCAAATAATCCGCTATCCTTGCAGGCATCCAATATCAATTTGTCCTCTACCTGTTTATACAGACTAATATTATTGCGAATGGTATCATTAAAAAGATATATGTCCTGACTTACCACCGAAAACATATTTCTGTATTCATCCAATGAAATATTTAATATTTCATTTCCCGCTAGAAGTATCATTCCTTTTGTTGGCGTATACATCCGAAGAAGTAAATCTATAATTGTACTTTTCCCTGAACCATTTTTACCAATCAGGGCAGTTTTACTTCCTTTTGGAAAAATAAGATTTATGTTTTCTAATATTGGCTTATCATTATGATATGCAAATGATACCTGTCGAAACTCTATGTCACCAAACTCTGGCACTAACGTCTGGTTGTCATCATTTTCTTCCTCCATATCCATAAACTCATAATATCTTTTAGTCGAGGGAATGATACCTGATAGTAAATATCCAATGTTCAATATTGCAGATATAGGTCCCGTGACATATACACTATATGTAATAAAGGCAAATACACTTCCGACAGAAAGCCGCATATCAAATACCAGATTTGCGCCAATAATATATATAATGGTGAGCAGAAGATGTACCATGACATTATCTGTAAGTCCGTTCCATTGCGTGAGCATATTCATCTTCTTTTGTCTACTGATTACAGAAGTCTGTCTGCCGGCAAATTCTTCACATTTGTTTCCCAATATCCCAAATATTTTAACTTCCCTTACGCCTCCAACAGTATCCCCAAACCATCCGGCATATTTTTCGCTCTCTGCAATATATTCGTCCATGATAAGTTTCCGTTTTTTTGCAAAGTATTTCATCATAAAAATTTTTATGGGAATAAAAAAAATCACCACCAGTGCCATTCTGTAATCCAATATAAAAAGTCCAATCATTCCGCCTGCCACACTAAATGCCTGAGTTAATACAAAAAATACACCATTATCCGCAATGGATGCCATATTGCCAATATCCATATTTATATTATTCAATATTTCCGCATAATTCTTATTGCTGAAATATCCTGTTTTTATCTTCATCAAATGTTTAAATGACTGTTCTGACAAAAAATACTGTATGTTTGCTGCTATATCCACACGCTTTTTTTCTTTTATAATGTCGATAACTGCTATGACCATATAAATGAGGAAGGAGCTCACCACCAGTTCTACCAGTAATTCCTTATCTCCTCCTATGAATCCATCATCCATAATTCTCCTGCTCAATAACGGAATACACATATTTAATCCCGTTGATATAAGAAGGCAGCATAGAATGAAAGCAATTATTTTTTTATAATCTTCCAACAGCATAAACAATCTTTTTAATGCTGCCTTATTGCTCATCTTCATCCTCCGTCAAAAATGCAATCAGACGATTATACACTTCTCTAATTTCCTTCTCCCCAATAGCTTCAAAACAAATCTGTGTTCTTTTTATTCCATCACAGTAAACCACTATATCTGTCTTTTCTCCCCTGTTTTCTATTTCAATAAATATTTCCGCATATCCGTTAAAAATATCTTTCTCATTTTTTTTCATTCCACAGACAATTAAATCTGACTGATTATAATACGTCTGCCAATATATAAAATCAACTATTTTATTTCTAACGCAAGTATCCGCATCCAATGGGATATACTCTAAATAGTATAACACACTTTCCGTTTCTGATGAAACAGTATAGGCATTATACCCTTCTACTTCAAAACATTTCCTTAATTCCGTCAGCCACCATATAACATCCTGCCCACTGTCAAGCCTTAAAATAATAACTGGTATATTAATATTTTCATTTTTCTCCCTTGAACGTTCAATTTGTGTCTCCCTGTTTTTTCTGCTCCAAAAAAAATACTGCGTATCCGGTTCTTCTATCGTTTCCCGCCCAAGATAGACAATATGCTTATCATTGTATTTCTCCACTTCATTCCCATCATATAATATAACTGTATCTGCATTTTCTGCTTCTTTGACCACATCAAAATAAACATCTGCTTTACTGATTAACTTATTTTGGAATATCCACCCGTTCTCTATCCAGTCAGGGACATACTGCACACAATCTTTTCCAGCCTTTAAATAAAGCTGTTTCTTTATCTGCCATACATTCGCATTTTCCTTCATTGCCAATAGCTGCCCTATCATTGCCGTAACATATGGTGCCGCATAGCTGTTATTCCTTTGAAGCAATATACGCTTGTCTGCCAGCTGGAATTCATGTTGTGAAGGAGCAGTAAAATCAACACCTCTATTACACAGACTTTCATCATCAGTGCCAAAGGTATCAGCAGTTCTTACACCAATTACACTCGAAAAAGATGCCGGATACGCTGTATAACCACTATTTGCTGTCGCCGCCACAATTATAAGCCCTCTGTTGGCATAATGATTTATTGTCCGCAGAATCTTACCTTTATCCTTAAAATGCGTTGTCCCAAAGCTCAAATTAACAAGTCTTATACCATTTGACAAACACCATCTGAGAGCAGATTCCAGCGCAGACACATCCCCCCTGCCAGTGCCATCAAGGATCTTGTAACTGTATAACCGTACATTTGCACAGTTCCATCCTATGATAATGGCACAATTTGTTCCATGCATAAACAAATCCCCATTGTCATCAGTATGTCCTTCGCTATGTTGAATAACATCGTACAATCCGTATAATGCAAGTATATTTTCATCTATTCCACTGTCAAGTATTGCTATTTCTGTTTTTTTCATTTCCATACATCTCAGCTCTGCTGCTTCTCAAGTTTTTCATATACCGCCCCAACCATATTATCCAGATAATCAAACCTTTCGTCCAAAACATTCCGTTCCTCAAATTTTATTCCAAAATGTTTCTCTACTGCAAAATAAAGCTGTAGTAAATCTCTGGGCAACAGTCCATTTCCCAGATCAAGCAGACTTATTTCTTCACTTATCGTAAGATGAATTGTACTTTCAATATACTGCTTAATCCATTCTTTTATTGCTTCCTTGTCCATATGTCCTCCTTTAATATTGTTCATATTTTCCGTATAACAATAATTTTCTTTCCACTTGTTCAAAAAAACTGTTTTCCTTTAAATCTTCCGCAGAATAAACCATATACCTGCTTTCCGGAATCTTCAGGTGCGGCAGATAACCATATGTTAATTTTTCTGACCACACTGAATTAGATATCGGACAAAATTGCGATACAAAATACGCATCTATATTAACATTATATTTATATTTTGCCATTTCTGATATTTCAGCGTAAAAATCGTCATTATAATCCTCATTAGCCATCAATGATGTTATAACAAAGTCCGGCTGTACTGCATTAAACATTTCATAAGCATAAAGCCCGAAGCTGAAACGGTGCTTATTATTTAACGCAATTATGGAATCTGGTATACCTAAAAGGATAACGTCCGGCTTCTCTTCAATAGAAATATTTTTAATCATCCTGTTAAGTGCATAAACTTTGTCTATATCTGAGTATTCGTTATTGAACAAAAAGTCGGGTAATGAATGAAATCCATACAGCGCACTTATCTTCTTTGTTCCAATCTGACTAACTTTATATCCTTTATCAATGAAGTTTTTTCTAAGATATAGTTGCAGATTAAATTTTTGCACATTCTGACCAATTCCCATGACAGCAACAATGGGTACATCTATGTTCAATATATCAGAGGTATTATTCCAGTTTTTTTCTGCTATTTTTACCGTTTCATAATCAATTTCCAGCAATTTTACCTGATAATTTTCGCAAATCCCTCTTATTTGTGGAAGGTATTCTTCCTCAGTACATATAATATCTTTTCCATTTGAACACATATATTCAGCTATACGATAAAGCTCATTCTCATCTGGAACCTTATCAATAATGCAAAATGTCTCAAAATCACCAGACTGAATCCTGCCCTCACTATAATCATTAAAAGTACAAATTTCATTTGCACAATTTTCAAAGTTTACCGGCAGAATACCATTGCAGCACATGAAACGTACAATATTGTAATTAAATAGTTCCCTATATGCTTTAATATAGCTTTGCTCAGCCGAATATGGATAAACAACAATATTCATATTTCTATACTCCTCCCTCGAAATCACAGCCAAAACTCTTTAGTACAATATAATTTTTTATGAATTCTTCAGCATTTTTTCTTGACTGATCACACCATTTCAAGCGATTAGATGCTTCTATTCTGCCATTTTCGCCAGCCTTTGCCACGCACTGGGAACACATTTTATAGCACCAGCATGCACTGCATTCTTTTTCCGTTATCTTTGCTATATTTAAAATCTTTTTGGCATTTTCTAAGTCAAACCCGCTTTCCAGGCTGCCTATACATAATTCGCTCGATTCCTCATCTACCCGTTCGCACGGAAAAAATTTGCCTTCCACTGTAACAAAGAAACGCTGTATTCCCGGCAGACATTGTCCCCCCGGACTTATTTTTTCATCATTCATCTGCATTCCGACAAACCGATCTTTAATAACTTGTCTCAGTGAAGCTACCTCACTGCTATATAAAGTAGGCTTAAATCTGGTAAAAAGTTCCTTATTGCACGCATACAAATACGTCTTAAATATTTCATAATTGGATATGGCTATTAGTTCTGGATTAACCGGTTCTGCATCCTTTTTACTAATGGGATTAATATAATTTGAAGTGACATTCATGCCTTTAACAGTTTCATAATTTAAGAAAAACTCACTTGAACAGGCTACATTTTGTTTCAAATCTATAACCGCATTAAATCCTATGTTTTTTGTGAAATTCGGTATTTCTTTCCTAATTTGTTCCAGATTCTGCATTACCGTATCAAATGTCCCCTTATTGCTGTTCGCAAATATACGGTTGCTGTCATGAGTCGCTTTTGGTCCGTCTAAGCTTATAGTAATATTAAACTTTTTATCATACAGATATTTTGCAGTTTCCATATTCAGCAAGGTTGCATTGGTTGTCATGTTAAAAAGAATTCTTTTCCCTATAAATATCCTCTCCGCATAGTCCACAGCCTCCTGTATCAGGGAAAATTCCAGCAACGGTTCTCCGCCATAAAACCCTATGGATATTTCTTTACTGTTCATAGAATGTTTTGCCAAAAAGTCTATGGCCTGCTTCGCAACTTCCACGGACATTCTTTTGTTATTATGAACCCTATTTATATAGCTACCTGAATAAACACAATACTGGCATCTTAAATTGCAGTTTTGTGTAACCTGCAATATAATAGTATTCAGGTTATTTTCATATAAACTCTCCAATAATGATGTTTCAAAATGCTCAACAATAACGTTTTCATTTGCTGGTCGTAAGCAGCCTGAATCTGTCAAATATTCAAGTTCATCTTTTAATTCACCCGTTACCTCCATTTCCCTGCCTTTTTGATTGGACAAAAGAAATTTGCACATATCTTTTGTAATTGAAAAAATTGCATTGGTAGCAACATCATACATAAAATACTGGTTATATAATTCTAAAATATGTATATTTGATTCTGATATTGTCATATAGTTCTCCTTGTGTAAATAGTACATAAGGCTTTACTGATTTCAGCAAAGCCTTACCCAATTGAAATTACTCAATTCTAACCAAGCAGCAACAAAGTACCCCTACTTTGAGATCCCGTAGTAGAATATTCAGCATTTGTTGCAATCTGATTCCCGTTTGCAGTTCCAATGCTATGGCAATTATTGCATTTGCAAGCACACCAGCAAGTACATGAGCAAGCATATGCCATAAAAGTACCTGTTTCCATTGTATTCTTCTTACCAAGTTTCATTGTAGTTTCCTCCTTCCTTATGTATTTATATAGTAAAAACCATTGGCATTTCTATATCTTCTGGTCAAAGCTATTTCTTCTTGTCATAGTATCAGCAATAACGATACCCGAATCAAATGATAACTTCATATTTTCATCTAATCGCTGTTCTTCTAACTTCCCATCCTCTATTTTTCTTTCTTCCGCCTTCTTTTCCTCTTCTTTCTTTTCTTCTCTTATCTTCTTAATTCTTTCCTGCAATTCTTCTCTTGTTTTTTCTGTTCCTGAATCAGCTTCAAACCGACCAACCATTTCTGTAGTTATATCATCGTATCCATTGATACTGATATTGCAACTTAATATCTTACTACCACATGCTGACGCTGCCGATTTCAAATTATCAAATACTTTTGGTAACAAAGACAGATTGTATTCCAACCATTCTGATGTCTTTTCATCTCCTAACGCTTTTGACAAAAGAGAACCGTTTATTTCCACAGAATACTCAGTGCTTTTCAAGCACTTATATTTTTCTGTCAGATAATTTCTATACTCACGAGTATTACTGTGTGTTTTTTCTGCCGTCTGCTGTTCTGTTGCATTTTTTGCATTTTCAGAACTGTCCTTTGGTTTTTTTTGAGTGTAGTAATTTGCATATGTTGTATAATTATTTACACCTGTTATTGCCATAATCTTACCTCCCCTGTATTATAAAAACTCTTCAACTCGTCATCATATCTATATAATTAATTTCAATCCACTTTATACAAATACCATAGTTAATGCACTTATAATCAATTAATTATACGTTATCTGTTATCCAGTCATCATCTACCCACACACCTTTTGTTTCATTCCATCTGCGATACTGTACCACGCCATTGATAACCCTAAATTTTGTAACAATTACATCAGCCCTCGGTTCTATAGATACATTTGTACTCATAGTTTGATATGCACCACTACATTCCGCTGCACGAATATTAACAACAGGACTAAAGATCATCACTGAAAAAACAAATAAAATAAATATCTTATATTTCATACTAATCCTTCCCAACTATCTTTCATAATACGTTTATAACTTCAAACTACCATTTACTTTTTACTTTCTATAACAATATAACCTTCTTTTACCATAATTTGAGCCATTTCCTCGCTTATCGTGATATCCGTATTTTGAAAGTGGAGAAAATAAGTTCCATCCTCATTCTTTATTAAATACGAATTACTGGTATTAACTTCATAAGCCTCCTGCTCTGTTTCTATATCTTCTTTCGGCGCTTCATATTTAGTCTGAAAAATAAAAGAGTAGGATATTAAAAGCAGACAGATAGAGATAATCCATGCAAGAATAATCCCTTTCCTTACTAAAATACACTTTTCCTTTGCAACCAGCTGAAAACGCTCAAGGAGCAGTTTCGGATTATCATAACGAAGTCCTGTAGAATTCGCAGCTTTAAGACTGTCTTTGTACTCATTTAGTACAACTGCCAGATAATCACTTTTTAACTGATAGTCCAATTCCATTACTGCTGTCAGGTCACACCGGATTTCCAGACTCTGGTTCAAATCTTTTTTTAATAAATATACACAGGGATTCCACCAATAGAATGCACATAATATGTTAATCAGATTCTTTACCAGAATATCATTATTTTTCAAATGAGAACACTCGTGAAGGAGTATAAACCGCAATTGTTCCTCTGTATACAGTTTATCAGGTATTATAATTTTCTTTCGCAGTATACCAAAGCAGCAGGGTGTTTTGACTGCTGCAGTCTGAAGTATGTCCGGCTTTTTCGTTCCGTTCCAAATTTCATCTGCAATTTGTGCTGCTTTACTATTTCTTTGTACCGGCATATCACCAAAATATCGGGCAACTTTCACATACTGAATCACATAATGCGGTAAAATCAAAAATGCTCCTAAATACCAAATAAAACGTAACATATCAAACACCGAAATATCATTTCCTATATTTCGTTCGATACAGAAAAAATAGTATATTTTGTTATAGAGCGTTCCGCCGAATAGTACCTTTGTCCATGAAAATTCAACAGGAATGACCATTCGCATCATGCAAAACAAGTATAAGACAATCACACCTGAGACACTGCAGATATCAATTAATTGATATTTTGTTCTCAGCACATAGAAAATCAAAATCAGAATACTGCTCCACAAGACAGTCATCCAGACCGAAAAAAATGTAATATGCATGTGTTTCCCTTATTGATCTCTGTGCTGCTCTGCCTTGAGGGACGCAATGACTTCTTCCAGCTTGGCAATCACTTCTGCATCCTTTTCTCTCGGATTTTTTCTGCTTACGCCAATCAATGCGGCCGTAATATCTGCCAGAGAGTTTGCATTGATCCCCCTGTTCATAAGAACAGACGAATAGTATTCCTCTTTGGTGAGAGAAGGCGTAAGCTTCCTCGCATATGTTTTTACAGTCTTTTCAAGTCCTGCCACTTCAAGATAGCCGTTATCTGACAAAGACTGCACTGTCCTGCATAGAGTGATATTCGTCCAGCCCTCAGATTCCAATTGTTTTGCCATCTCGCTTGCAGTCAAAGGTTTCTTGATTTCCCAAAGGTAGTTCATTAGTTCTTCTTCTCTTTTGTTTAAGATATCTTTCTTTTTCAACATCGTCCTCCTTATTAAAACTTCAACATTAATTAGTAACGCATATCATTTTGTGATATTTTATATATTATATCGTCTGCTTATAAATTTTCTTAATAGCAAAATATTTTTTTTATTACAGCATATTACAGGTTGAAAAAAGAAAATGCCATGACAAATCATTTCATAGCATTTTCTTTTTTAAAATCTTGGCCGCGTGCTTGATAAGGAACGCGGCATTTACCGGAATCACCAGAAAGGTGTTTTTACATATGATATCAATTTTTCTTTGACCAGTTTTACAGGAAGACGGGAGGAGCAAAATTACGTCTGGATAACACTATAAGAAATGTATGAACCTTCCAATGGGACTGTCGGAAAATAATACGATTTGCCGACAGTCCTTCCTCTTTATGGCAGCTCCCCTACCATGGCAATCGCCTGTTCAATGATATTCTGAAATGCCTCGATCAGCACGCCTTTCTTGCTGTCATCGATGTCCATCTTATCAATAATGTCCCCATAAACACCCGCCGTCGCCCCGAGGGAATCCTGAACGATTCTGACAGACGCACGGTTTTGCTCCACTGCCCCCTCAATCGCATCGCGCACCTTGGCTGTACCTGAAACACTCCGCTTCACATCATCAAAATATCTGCTCGTCTTTTCCATGCTCTTGATGTTGCAGAGCATCGCCTCGTCCGACGCCTGAATAAACTTATTCAATTCATTGCTCTGGCGCTCCACTTCCAAAATACTCGCGTGAATGCCCTCGACCATGTCCTGGCTCATCTTTGCAAGCTTTCCGACCTCCTCCGCGACGACCGCGAATCCTTTTCCCTGCTCCCCGGCCCTCGCCGCCTCGATGCTCGCGTTCAGCGCCAGGAGGTCTGTCTGATCGGCAACCTCGCTGATGCCTGTGAGGCTGTTCCTGATCTTGTCCAGTGCGCCCTGCAGCATGTCAAAGGTCTGTGTCATTTTCCTGAAATTTTCCTGTAAGGCATTGGCATCCTGTTTGAGCTGATCCATCTGCCCCTGCGCCTCCATGACAGACTGGTCGATCTCAGCCTCCACATCGCCAAACTGGTCTGCCGCTGACGTGATGTCGCAGAATCCATCGTCCAGCGCACTGATCTCCCCCTGCAGGCTGACCATATCATTCTGCAGTCCTGCGAGCTGGTCATTTGCGTAGCGCATCTTCTGCGTCGTCAGAAACACATCCTCCGCCAGTTCGTCCACCATCTTGCAGGCGCTTCCCAGCGCATAATCCAACGGGTACTTGTCAAAGTCCACCCTTTTTTCCTGTGCCGCAAGCCCTGCACCCTCTCTTATTTTCTCGTTCTTCTTATCTCCAAATAACCCAAACACGTCTTTTCCCCCTACTCAAATGCCAGACAGCACATTGTCTGATTCACAAACTGCGTGTTATAGTGCTCTCCGACGCCGACCATGCCCGCGTGTGAAAAGCTGCGGCACATCTCCGCAAGATAACTGTCCCAGTAATGCTCATCATGAAACATAATATACCGGAACAGACAGTTGACAGAGAGCACCGCCGACGCCCTGCCAAGATCGCCCTGAATCCTTGCGATCGTGTCCTGCACCACTTCGCGGTAGTCCCCCATGCTCAGGATTGTGAGAAAATCCATCTTGTTTGCCGGGCGGAACGTCGTGATGCTGCCATCTGTCTCCACGCCCTTGATGGAAATAATGTATGTATCGTTACCGCAGACGTGTCCAAACGGATTCTTGAATGTCTGCGTCGTGATCTTGTCCCTGCTGATTCCCAGCTCGGAAGTGTATACTTTTTCTGCGGACATGTTTTCAAGCGTGCGAATTCTGTACTCTTTGGGCTGCGCCTCCGTCACCATAAACTGTTTCGCATTTTCCTGCGGATGTATATAGATGTTTTCCTTGTACGCCTTGATTTTTCCCTTTAGATTCTTGAATATCAGAAATGCGCATGCGTCCTTGTAGACCTTTCCATTGCACGCAACCGCCGACGAATTGCTCGTGCCTCCTGCCAGATCATATCCCGCGCGGCCAAGATAACCGGACAGCGTCGTGACAGCGCGGACATCCGTCCCTGCCGAGCAGATGTCAAAGCATGCCGTCCGCCCTTTTTCTCCGCCCACCGCCTTCACGGCGTTTTCAAGCCGCCTGATGTATTTGACCGGCATCACAGACGCCTGTTCCAGAACGTCCGCCACCACCTTTATGTCATCTTTCATCGCAGTCACCGTGATGCCCGCGTCAAAAAACTGTTTGTCTATATACGCCTGCCCGACGCCCCCGATTGACGCCACACCGGGAAAGGCTTTCTCGATCTCTGCGGCCACGGGTGCCAGTAAATCCTCACTCGCCACAGAAAAAAACAGTGCGGCGGGTGCCACGATATTTTTTAACGCCTCTGCCACATTCCCCGTCCTGCTGCTGCCATATGCAAACTTCATCTCCATGTCCTCCGCTTTTCATAATGTAATAGAAAATGTCATTATCCACATATAAGTATACCGCATTTTTCCCAAAGACTCAACCTGTTATATCTAATTGCACACTTGCTGCTTGTATCGATTTCTCATCTATGATATTATAAAAACTGGAACATTTACGCAAAATACATAGGAACTGTAGAAAAGGAGCATTCAGATGATAAGAAAATTTTTTGAAGAGTTTAAGAAGTTTATCAGCAAGGGAAACGTGATGGACATGGCTGTCGGTATCATCATCGGCGGCGCATTCACGAGCATTGTTTCCTCACTTGTCAATGACATTATCAACCCGGTTCTAGGTCTGTTCGGTGGCATGAATTTTGATCAGCTTTCATGGAATATCACTGGCGATGTCACCTTGTATTACGGCAAATTCATCACTGCAGTAGTCAATTTCCTGATTATGGCGCTGATCGTATTTCTGATCGTAAAGGTTATGAATACAGCAATGTCGCGCATTCATAAAGAAGAACCTCCCAAAGCGCCAACCACCAAGACATGCCCCTTCTGCAGGTCCGAAATTGCAATCGGGGCAACCAGATGCCCTCACTGCACCTCACAGCTTGAGGATGACACAGCAAAATAATTATCGCTTCGGCATTGTAGAGAGCAAGTCTGCCAGTCTGGCAAATTCTTCCAATGTGAGCGTCTCGCCGCGTATCGTGGAGGACAGCCCCATCCTTTCCAGTGCAGCCGAGACTTGTTCTTTTACCAGGTTTAATCCCGCGGCATTGCCCAGCCCGTTAACCAGTGTCTTTCTGCGCTGGTTAAACGATGCGCGGATGATGTCAAACATCAGCTTTTCGTCCGAGACTGTCACCGGCGGATTCTCGTGCCGTGTCAATTTTATGACAGCGCTGTCAACACTTGGACGCGGCATGAAGCAGCCCGCCGATACAGTCATCATCACCTCCGGTCTGGCATAGTACTGAACTGCAAGCGAAAGTGCGCCGTAGTCCTTCGTGCCCGGACCGACCTGCATACGCTCTGCCACTTCCTTCTGCACCATGATCGTGATACTGCGAAGCGGCACATGACTCTCAAAGAGTCCCATGATGATCGGCGTCGTGATATAATATGGAAGATTCGCCACCACCTTGATTGGCTTTCCATTATTTCTCTCCTGCACGATCGCATTGATATCCACCTTTAAGATATCGTCATTAATAATCGTAATATTATCATACGCCGAAAGCGTGTCCTGCTCTAGTATTGGTATCAGCTTTTTGTCAATCTCAACAGCGACGACCTCCCGCGCATTTTCACAGAGATACTGCGTCATCGTGCCGATTCCCGGACCGATCTCCAGCACACAGTCATCCTGATCTATCCCTGCTGCGTCGATGATTTTTTCTAATATATTCGAATCAATCAGAAAATTCTGTCCATATTTTTTCTGAAAATGAAAACCGTGTCTGTGCAGGACTGCGGCTGTATTTGTCGGATTTCCCAATGTTGCCATATATGATTCTCCTCATTAAAACTATTCTGTACCGGCTGCCTAGAGCCGGTACATCTGCTCCGCGTTCCGCTCGGTCACTGCCACGACCTCGTCACAGGACATTTCCTTGATCTCGGCGATTTTCTGTGCAATGTATGGTATGTTCAGCGAGGAATTTCTCTGACCGCGGTTAGGCTCCGGCGAAAGATATGGGCTGTCCGTCTCCAGCAGAATCCGCTCGATCGGAACTGCCTCCACCACCTCTCTGAGCTTCCTGCCATTTTTGAAAGTAACGACTCCGCCGACTCCGATGTAAAAACCCATCTTCACGTACTCCTGCGCCATCTCTGCGCTGTAGGAAAAACAGTGGACGACTCCGCCGATCTCATCAGCATGGTGCGCTGCCATCATGTCAAATGTGTCCTTTGCAGCCTCCCTGGAATGGATAATGACCGGTTTTTTGACCTCTCTTGCCAGCTCTAACTGCCCCGCGAACCACATTTTCTGTATCTCATGCGAAGGCTCATCCCAGTAGTAATCAAGCCCGATCTCGCCCACCGCCACCACCTTTTTGTGGAGGCACTGCTGCCTGAGTCCTGCAAAGCTATCTTCATCCAGTTCTGCTGTCTCATTTGGGTGCACACCTGCTGCGGCGTAGATAAAAGGATACTTTTCTGCCAGTTCGATACTCGCTGCAGTGCTTTTCAGGCTTGCACCCACATTTACAATCCGGCCGATTCCATTATCCTGCATGGACGATAATAGTGTCTCTCTGTCATCATCAAATGCCTCGTTATCATAATGGGCATGTGTCTCAAATATCATCTTTTCATGCTTCCCTTCCTCTGTTTTTGAAGCCAAAAATAAAAACACCATCCCCAAAGCCCTCTGCTTCAAAAATAGTGCTTTCAAGTGCACCGCCAGGGGCTCGAACCCTGGACACCCTGATTAAGAGTCAGGTGCTCTACCAACTGAGCTAGCGGTGCAAAATTACAAAATCCAAAATTACAAAATCTGTTCTTTTTCTGTGTTGTCCACCGAACAATAAATACTATATCACTCAATTTATAAAGTGTCAACACTTTTTTATTAAAAATTTTTTATTACATCACCAAAAGTTAACAATGCGCTTTACTTTTTGACATATTATGGTACAATTTTAATATAATGCTTAGGTACTGTAGGAAAAAGAAAGAGGAATCAATGATGAACCAGACAAAAACAACCAACACCGAAACCTATACTCCCAAACGGCGCGGGCTGGGAATCACCGTAAAACTGGTAACGGCCATCGTGATCAGCGTGATCATTGCCGGCTCAGCGCTGCTGGTGATTGTATTCAACCAGATGTCCCAGACACTTTTGGAAAAGAGCGAGGAAATGCTGCGCACGACCACTGACAAGACTCTTCAGGAGACACGGGCGTGGATGAACCGGACACTCACGATGCTGGAATCCCAGAGGGATACCATAGAGTATGAGGATATGACCATTGCGGAAATGACAGAGTACATCAAACACACAGTGGGAAAAAACGATGCCTACCCGGCTGGATTGTACGTGGCGCTGACAGACGGCTCGCTATACCATGCTTCTTTTGTGCCCGGACCGGATTATAATGCGCTGACCAAGAGCTGGTATCAGGACGGAATCGCGTCCGAGGACTTCATATTGGGAGATGTCTATTTTGACGAGGACAGCCAGTCGTACGTTGTGGGCGCGTCCGGAATGCTTCGGGACAAAAGCGGAGCAGTGCGCGGTGTTGCGGCAGCTGACGTATATCTGGATTCTATTTCCGACATCGTCAGCGGTATCCGTATTGAGGATACCGGCGGCATTTTTCTCGTGGACACGCGTACAGATACCATTATAGGACATCAGAACGCGTCAATGGTCGGAAATCAACTGAGCACGTCAGGCGGTCTGTATACCTATGCCGATGGACAGATCAAATCCGGAAATACAGGACTTAGTCTGTACGAAGATAACTATATACAGATTGCAGATATAGAGGGAAGCAACTGGGTGGCAGTAGCATATGTATCCAAAGCAGAAGTATTATCAGAACTGTACGGACTGACACGCACCATGGCAAAGGTATCAGCTGCAGCAGTGTTGGTGATGATGCTCCTTGTAATCATACAGACTCGCCGAATCATCGGCAGACCTGTGAAAGAACTGAGTCAGGCTGCGACACGTATCGCGGAAGGCGAGTTAGATCAGACAATCCGCTACAAATCAAGAGATGAGCTGGGTATCCTTGCATACAATTTTAACAGAGTGACCGAAAGACTGCGCGAATACATAAAATATATCGATGAAATTTCAGACACTTTAAAAGAAATTGCTCAGGGAAACCTCGCCTTTGAGCTCAAAAATGAGTATACAGGAGAATTCACAAAAATCAAATCTTCCCTGGACGAGATTGCCGTTGAGTTAAATGCCGCGATGGGACATCTGAAAGCCTCATCCAGAGATGTCGCCGCAGGCGCAGCGCAGGTTTCTGAAAGCGCCGTGAACCTGTCACAGGGTTCCACGGAACAGTCGGCGGAGGTGGAGACACTGGCTGGTGACATCAGCATCGTGTCCAACAATGTGCAGAAGCTTGCCCAGGACGCGCAGCAGACTAGCAGCCTATCCAAAGAAGTCCGGGAAGGACTTCTTGCAAGCAACACCAAAATGCAAAATATGGCGGCTGTGATTCAGAAGATCAGCGACAAGTCAAACGAGATTCACAAGATCGTGAAAAACATAGACGATATCGCATTTCAGACCAATATTCTCGCCCTGAACGCTGCTGTGGAGGCTGCCCGGGCGGGAGATGCCGGAAAAGGCTTTGCCGTTGTCGCTGAGGAGGTTCGCACGCTGGCGGGCAGATCTGCTGACGCGGCGAAGGAAACCACAGAGCTTTTGGGCGAGACCATCAGCTCCATGGACGAGGGCGTGCGCGCGGCAGACGACACGGTGCAATCCATGATGGCGGCTGTGAAGATGTCCGAAGAAATGGGGGCACTGATCGATGACATTGCGGACAACACGACACAGCAGGCGTCCATGGCATCCGAGATCAGCCGCGGCATTGATCAGATCGCCATTGTGGTGCAGAGTAATGTCGACACAGCGGAGTCCAGCGCCGCCGCCAGTGAGGAGCTGTCCAGTCAGGCTGCCATGCTGCGGGAACTGGTATCCAGATTCCGATTAAAAGATTAAATACACTTCTATTCAGAAAAGCGTTTATTGAGTCCCTACTAAAAAATAAACGCTTTTTTTATTTTTTAACTTCGGTTTTATCGTTGACGGATGTTTTTATAAGAATCGGGTTTTATACGTCATTGTATGCACAGAAAAATAACATTCAAAAAGCATACAGATAATATATAAATTTTACAGTATACTTAGCAATTATAAAATGATATAATAATCTTACCAGTATTTGGAACGGCTAAAATGCATTATTGGTTTCTTTTATATTTAAATGTTTACAACAGGAGGGTACTGTTCAGTCATCAACAGCAGTGGCGAAATGCAGGATATCCCGCTCGAATACTGGAAATGTAAACCGATCAACCAACACAAAAGCAATTTCAGGAGGGATTCAACAATGCATCTGCAGTCAATGAACAATGAGGAAAAACTCATGAACAATATTCTGTTTCTCTACATACTGTGCGTGGCAATCTCCGGCTGGGCATTTGTCATGATCTTTTTAAGCGGCGGACTGCGGGAGTGTATCTTCCTGCTGTCGGGATTGTCAGCAATCCTCACAAAGCTGCTGGAGAAAAGCCTGGGGCGCAGTGCAAAATATGTGTACGCCTGTATCCCGCCGGTCGTCGGCGCCATTACGGCGGCAGTCTCCAACACGGGCGACAGTGCCGGTTACGTGTGCCTGACGCACTATTATTTCGTGGCGACGCTCTTGTTGGTGCCCTATTATGAACAAAAACTGCTCCGAACCAGTTATATTGTCACCGTCGTTGTCAACGCAGTCATGATGGTTATTTTTCCGGCGGGCTTCTTAAAGCTCCACAGTGTTATCGGCTGGATTTTTACCGCGATCGTCTACACGGTGCTGCTCGCCGCCTGCTGCTTTATCAGCTACCGCACCTCCACGCTGTTTCGCATGGTTGAGAAGAAGGAGGAAGACCTGCAAAAGGTGCTGGGTGAGGTTCAGGCACTGTCAGAAGAGCTCTGCACTGCCGGGACAGCGCTGTCCTCCGTATCCGAGAATGAGAGTGCGGCTGTGGAAGAACTTGCCGCCACAAGCGAACAGCTCGTCGAGAGCAGCAACCTGCTCAGCGCGAAAACAGACGAGAGCATGGGCAATCTGAGCGAATTAAACGAGTGGAAAAGTGTCGTTGACGACAATGTAGAAAAAGTAAAGAACGCTGTCCGTGATCTCCTCGAAAAGTCAAGGGAAAATGAGAAGTTCTTAAACGACCTGCGCGCGATCAACGGGGAGGTTTCGATCTCCATGAAAGCGACAAACGATGTCACACAGAGACTGTCCGACGCCGTGCAGGAAATTGGCGTCACGCTGAATCTGATCAGTGAAATCTCCGAGTCCACCAACCTGCTGGCGCTGAATGCATCAATCGAAGCCGCGAGGGCCGGGGAGGCAGGTAAGGGTTTTGCAGTGGTCGCCACAGAGGTCGGAAAACTTGCAAATAACACGCAGGATTCCCTGCAGGTCGTACAGTCGGTAATTGAGCGGGTGCAGCAAAATGTGCGGGAGATCACGGCCCAGGTAGAGGAAAACTTTTCAAAGATGGGCACGCAGAATGAGTATTTCTCAAACGTATTCCAGTGTATGCAGGATATGACGGAGCTCCTGAATGCCTCCGTGATGGCAATCCGCACAATGGGAGAGGCCCACAACAAGCAGTCGGATGTTATCCAGAATACGGTGTCCATCAACCAGGATATCGCAGAGAGTATCCGAAATGAGAATGAACAGTTCAACTCGATCAATGCGATGGCGGAAAATAATGCCAGCGACACCACCAATGTGGCGACACAGGCAAACGCAATCAACAATATCGTAGACCGCCTGACGCTCTTGTTAAGGCAGGGCGAACAGGAACCGGAGAAAACACGTTAAACACACCCCCGCGCACGGACAAACAATACCGTAGCGCGGGGTTTTTATGCACAGGGGTGCGTGCAGCCCTGTGCAGAGGAAATATGCCGCCAATCGAATTTTACATTCGGAAAAATTGATCTGTTAAAAAAGGATTTACACTTGATAATGTACAATGCACTATAGTATAATAATGAAAAACTATAGTGAAAATAACGTAACCGCGAAAGGAAGTGTCCGCAAACGCCATTATTGGAAGGAGAATACAGGAAAACAGAAAAAATTGATGGTGTCATCTATGATATGTCACCATCACCAAATTATTTGCATGGAGTTGTAAACGGCAATATTTACTCAATTATTAAAAAGAACCTGAAAGACAGTTTATGTCTTGTGTTCATGGGAAATCTCGACTTCAAATACCAACCTGATAAAAATGACAATTATGTCATTCCAGACATCATGATTGTGTGCGACCGAAACAAAATAAAAGGCGGCAGCTACACCGGTGTCCCCAAATTTGTCGTGGAAACCCTGAGTCCCTCGACAGCCATGCGGGATTTGTCTACCAGGAAAGCGATCTACGAGACTTCAGGCGTTCTGGAATACTGGATCGTATCTTCCAAGGAGTGCGGAGTACAGATCTATTATCTTTATCCAAATGATGGTAAAGACGGCAAATACGAGCTGGTCAACAGCTATATTCTGGAAAATGACAAGACAAACGAACACTACAATGCCGAGACAGTCATCAGCCTGAGGGCTTTTCCGCATATCCATATGACACTTGCCGATATCTTTGAGGACGTTGCAATTGAATTCGAGTAGGGCTTTGACATTCAGGTGCTCTTGCCACAGAGCTTACTTTTTTAGAATTATGGGATATATAGTCAATTTTTCTTTTGATACAGACAATTACTGACCGTTATAATCTGCTATAATCTGAACCGCTATTTCCTTTGCCAATGAGCTGGATACATTCATACCGTCAGTTCTTCCAAGATACACACAAAAATAGAGATTTCCTTCCTCACTTTCCGCAAATCCTGTAAACCATGCATCAACAACAATGCCCTCCGCCTTGCCCATTCCCGTTTTCCCATAAATAGGAATGTCTGTTATCTCCTGTCCCGATACCAACATGACACGTTTTAATTCATTCTGTGTTTCTTCTGAATATTCCGTCTGTTCACCGAAGATGCGTTCCATAACCTCCGTCTGTTCTTTTGGAGAAATCATTAAGGACGATTCGAGCCAAAATCCTGTTAAAGCCCGGTTATTATTGTTTGTATTCAGCCGCCCCTCCCAATCTGAAATATCACAGTTGCCATATTGAAGTTTTTCCAATTCCGCCTGCATCATGTCTTCGCCAATATCATCTATGAGCTGCCTGTAATACCACACGCAGGAAGTCTGAAATGCATCGGCAAAATCAATATCTCTGTTCCAGTTCTCATTCCAAAATACCTCGCCACTCCATGTCCGGGTGGAATTCTCTGGCACAAGGATTCCATGTTCCAGCGCTGTCAGGGAAGATATAATTTTAAACGTGGAACAAGGTGACCGTCTGGTCACTGCAAGCTCATCATTATATATTGTATATCGCTTGTCAGAGGCATCATATATCACCGCTGTTCCATTCAGTCCATTAAAATATTCCGACCAGTCAGAATACGAAATCTGCGGCTTCATTATTGTACTTTCAGTATAATCATCTGTATCTTCCTCTGTCGAAACATTTATTGTTCCCATTTCATTTTCCAGAGAAATCCTTTCTTCTGTTCTGTGTTCTTTGGAACAACCTGTTAAAACAATTGTGCACACAACTGCCAAATATACCATTCTAAAATGATTAACTCCCTTTTTCATAATTTTCCTTTCTAAAATTCAACTATTATTTAATCTGTTCTCGTATTATGCGCCCGCGATAATTGTAATCGGTTTAAATATGGAACCGGGAGCGGTCAGTTGTTGTGTTGCCCTGTTGCACCTTTCCCGTTTCCGACTGTACGACAACTGCCGACGTTTTATTTTCTTTTTTATAAATGAGAACGCATTTATCGTAAATATTACATTAATACGATTTCAAAGTCAAGGATTTTATGCGCTTCTTTCATCATTCATATCTTAAATCGCTTTTTTATCTTTAACAAACTGCAAAAGTATTTGCTTTTGCCACAAAACAAAGATATAATTGTATCATGGCATATGTCAAACGCCACAAAACAGCTAAAATAATAAGGAGATATAATACTATGTTTAGAAACGATATGGAAACACTGCTCACCATGCTGGCAGAGGCACAGGCGGCAAATGATTACGAACAGATGGCAGAATGCTATCTGAACATTGGCACAGCCTGCAGGGACGCAGAAAAAATCACAAAAGCGATCTATTATCTAAGACGCTTTGACAATCTTGTCGGGGGAGACGACGATCTATACGACAAGTTTTCCAGTCAGGACGCGCAGGTCTCTCAATGGATTGACGAGTTGGAATCCCTGCAGCTGCCTTATGAAAAGATGCTACAGGAACAGGCTATAGAGAAATCGCAGGATCTAAATGAATTGCAGAAAATGCAGTGGATTCTGCTTACCATGTCCCGGTTCTGCGCCTTATTCGAGAAACTTTCTGTCCTGCCGGATTTTGAAGGATTTGAGAAGCTTTCTGAAATGATCGATTATATTTGCGGCGGGCTTTATGGAACGCTTGACACAGATGATTCGGATGATATCCAGGATGCGCTGTGGGACTATGACGATCTCCTTGACAATGTGTTTGATTCCGAGGTCATGAGCGACTACACGCAGACTGTCCAAATACCAAACCAGCCGGACTTTGTTCCTGCCGATCTGGAGAGCGGTGATGTTGGAACCTATTATTTTGGGATGGCATTCGGGGCATTGCAGCAATTTATTTTTGACGAGGATGGGCAGTTGTCAGAATGTGCGATTCCGAGTACGGCGCAGCCCGATGATCCTGTCGATATGGAATTTGTGGCATGTGGGATTCAGGCGGATTACTTTTACCGCACATCGGATACAGATCTGGAAAAAATACCCCAGATTCAGGAGGAGGCTGCGCGCATCTTTTCTGATTATGACTTTGTAAAATCATCGCCGGATTATCAGGCGTTTCAGCAAAGAATTAATTTATACAAGGAAGTGATGCTCATCTGACAGGGGGCAGTAAATGCAATGAATCCGTTTATGAAAATTTCCGTGGACAATTATTGTGTAGATGAATTGGACTGTGTCTGTAAAACATGCAAAAAGGAATTTTCAGAGTGTGCCCCTTCAGACTATGAACTGGTCTGCTTTTTGCTTGAAAACGGCGAAAAGCGATTCCTGCCCACCTATGGCAAATATGGGTATCTGGATTTATTAGGTCGGCTTGTCAGCGATTGGAACCCAGCCAAACCCATCACGGAATCGGTCAGCAATCAATTTATCGCAGAACTCCAGAATATCACGCCCTATCAAATAAAAGAATACCAACTGATATGCCCCTCATGTGGAAGCACCGCAATTCAGGTTATGAAGAAAACCGCACAGTACGGCAGAACAGTAAAATGGTTAGAAATAAACCAATCGCTGATAGACAATGACCACAATACATTATGAATGGATTTTCAATGGAGCTCTTTAAAAACAGGCAATTCAAGATGTACGGACTAATTTGGAGCAGTTCCTTAGGAGCTGTAAAGAAATAATATTGCAATCGGAGACATAGGCAAGCAAGATTGTAAAGTTATTTATTTACAGATCCTTAGTTTGGTGGATAACGACTTTATGGACGAGAAACAACTTATTAAAAATATGCTTTATCTGCTGGCCAAATATCTTCATGACAGAAATGACCTGGCAGATTTGATTCAACAGGACTCTGACAGTGTAAAATACATTTTGTCAGAGATCAACAAATTGAAACAAACGGAATATGACGATGCAGATCTTGCGCTAATCAAAGAGATTTCATTTTATTTTCTTTGAATAGAACTATGAATAAACAGACTACAAATAAACAATTTAACCGGAGTTCGATTATGATAATTGATTTTCATGGAATGCAGTGCCGATGCGGAACATACCGGGTGATGGGCGAGGACAAGCCGATCCTGACGCTCATCAATCCAAAGGACTGGGAAAAGTCCCTGAAGTACGATTTTACAGAACCGCAGGCTGGTCTCTGGTGTCATTTCCTGACAGAAACAGAACAATCGCTCTATCCGTTCGGGAATTAGAATACCGGAATGCTTAAAATTTTTTCAAATATATTGTAACCATTCTCTCCCCCCAGTTGTGTTATTAGTGAAAGGACTTTCAAATACCCACAAAAAATACAAAAGGAGCACTCATGAGACAATCCTTACACGAACTGGCAGCGCTGTATCAGGACAGCCTCTTCGCCGCGGCGTTCAATATATGCCGGAATGCACAGGACGCGGAGGACGTGATCCAGGATACGTTTGTCCAGTATTACACGACAAAAAAAGAATTTGAGAATGAGCAGCATATACGCGCATGGCTGTTGCGGGTAGTCATCAACAAGGCGAAAAATGTCACCCGGACTTTCTGGAGGCGCAACAAGATTTCCATTGAGGATTATATGGAGACACTGACATTCGATACGCCGGAGTCAGAAACTCTGTTCGAAACAGTGATGCAGCTTCCAGAGAAATACCGCATTGCAATCCACCTGTATTATTATGAGGATTACGCGGTCAGGGAGATCGCGGACATCTTAAAGCTCAGTGAAAGCAACGTGAAAACCCGGCTGTCGCGCGGTCGTGCCATGCTCAAAAAAGAATTGAAGGAGGAATGGGACGATGACAAATAGGGAACGGTACAAACAGGCATTTTCAGCGCTTCACTCCTCCGGGCAGTTTTCCTTGGAGGTAGAAGATATGGAACAGATTCAAAAAAGACACAGAAAAAATATGGCAGCCGTCGCAGCAATTGCATGTGCGGTCGTGATCGGCACAGGAGGAACCGTCTATGCGGCGGACATCGGTGGAATCCAGCAGAAAATCTCGATGTGGCTTCACGGTGAGCAGACACAGGTCGACGTGACTGAAAATAACCCATCTGGTCACGGCGGATATACATTTACGTACACGCGGGACGGCGAGACAAACTCGGTTTGCGGCGGCGGAGTGAGCATAGACGAGGATGGCAATGAGACATGGCTGTCAGCGGCCGAGGTTGCCGAAGGAATGAGCCGTTCCGTTGACATCGATGTGACCGAGGACAGAAAAATCTGGATTTATTATTACGACCAGAAAGTTGAGATCACAGACTCCTTTGATGAAAACGGACTCTGCAATCTCACTTTGACGCATGAGGACGAGACTATTCATCTGGAGATCACAAAGGACGAGGATGGAGGATATTCTTTCACGCAGACGACGATTCCTTCCACAGACGATGGAAAGTCGTTCCGCGAGACAGGCGGTGAGATCGTTCCGGGAAAAGACGCCGCAGTCTCCGATGGCGACACAACAGCGACGACTTATTCTGGCATCTGCGATGGCAATAACGAGTAGCATAAACACTTTCCCGCGTATAATGCGCAATACACCCCCCTCAGAAAACGGTAATCTCTGAGGGGGTGTATTGTGTCTCTACACATTGATTTCTAACTCAATTCTTGTCATCGTTACAGAGTACTTCATACTTCCTCGTAAGTTCCTGAAATTCTTCTAAGGTTGTACATTCCTTTAAATCATTCAAAATACGCACGCGTTCAAGCTTACGTGCCAAATTTTCTATTGTTTCGGCTGTATTGGGCATAATATCCACCTCCTCCCACTCCGTTCCAGTAGCAGAAAAGTTGCTTTGTTTTGTATCATTAGTATAGCACAAACCGATTATGATATCTACACTTTATATTGATTTAGCGCTTTCTTCTGGAGGCGATAAACAGCAAAATCCCTGCCACGGCGCCGAAAAACAGATACGACTGTATCATCGGCACAAAGTTGTAAGTCTCTCCTGTCCATATGGTGTAGAAATCCCTGCTGAAATACGTGACAGGGAGCAGCTTTGCGACCGCCTGCATCGCGGCTGGCATATTTTCATAGGAAATCCCCATCATTCCGCCAAAGATCATGCACGCAAAATATACCATCATCACGATACAGTATGTGAGGCTGAACCGTTTTGCCAGAGCCGCGATCGCATGACCAAGCATGAAACACATGATGCTGAAAAACAACATACAGACGATATACAGGACAAATCCTGAGATCACAGGAGCTTTCAGGTTCATAAAGAGAATACCCGCCAGAAAATAGAGCACAAACGCTGCCGCCATAAAGAGCAATTCGGAGATTACCCTGTTACAGATTGTCACATAATTTCTGATTCCAAACAACTGCAGACGCTCGGGGATTCCTTTTTCATAGTCCTGCGCCTGCCTGACCGCGTATCCCATCAGTATGGTCGCCATTGGTATCATCGCACCGATACCCAGAAAGATTGACGTTGCGACCGTTGTCATGACGGATGAATCCGAAATCTCGGAAATCGTAATCCGTGTGATCAGGATCGCCATAAAGATGGGCATGCCGACACCAAAGATATGTACAAACGGATTGCCCGTGACATTGCGCAGCTCGTAGAGTATCATATATTTTGTGATTATTTTCTTTTTATTTGAGTTATTTTCAATATTTCCGTTCATTTTTTCCTCCATTTTGTTAGAGCGTGTTTAAAAAATGCTTTCTGTCAGATATGCATCACAATTATTTTGTGATTATTTTTATTATTTGCATTATTTCTGTTGATTGTTTCCCTCCAATTTGTTAGAGTGTGTTTGAAAAATGCTTTCTGTCAGATGTATATCACAATTTGTGGGAGATTTGCACCAAATGATTAGAGTCGCTGCCAGATGACGTACGAATCTCTGCGCGTTTTTTGGCATTTGTGTAAATCATCTCGATGTCTGTGGTGCTTCTCGTATAGTCCATATTGTGGGCAAGCAGCAGACTTGTCAGCTCCCGCTCCTTCTCCTCTGTCTCACAGGGCAGGGCAATCAGATGCGCGGGCGACGCCAGCTTTTCATACGATTGGAAAAGCGCTTCCTTCTCCTTAGAATATTTCAGAATAATCACCGCCCTGCCACAGTATTTGCGAAACAGCTCTTCCTTTTTCCCGTAATCGATCACCCGTCCTTTGTCCAGGATCAGCAGCTTGTTCGCAAGCTGTTCAAGCTCTTCATAGTAGTGTGAGACGATGCATAGGCTTGCGTCCTTGCCCTGATACCATGAGACCATTTTTTCCACCAATTTCTGCCTTGTCTCAAAGTCCAGTCCCGAAGTCACTTCGTCATAAAAAGTCAACTGCGCGTCCTGCATCATTACCATGATGATCGTGAACCGCTGTTTCTGACCACCTGACAGCCTGCTGTACTTTTTCCGCAGACAGTCCTCGAACTCAAAGTACTGGATTAACTCCTGCAGTCTCTGGTTGCGTGATATCTTTGTCTGCAGAATCGCCTCCATGATATGTCTCGTCGCCATGGCGTCCGTGTACTCGTTGAACTGCATATGCGTCGCGATCTGTTCCATCGTGAGCCTGGTGCGGATACTTCCCTGATAGTTCACAAGTCCTAAGATACTCCTGATCAGCGTACTCTTGCCCGCGCCGTTGGAACCGATGATTCCCACCCGGTCGCCCTCCTCGATCAGAATGGGGGAATCAATCTGCAGGGCGATGTCCTTTCCATAACGCACTATCAGATTTTCAACCGACAATAATACTTCTCTTTCCATAAATCTCCTCGCTTTCCCAAATGTATTCCTGACCTTTCGGTGTAATCATATCATAACAGCTTTACATGAATTTCTTATGAAGTCTGTATATAAATATAATGAATCATCACCTTTCATACTGAAAATACCATGGAACATTGCGCCCCATGGTATTTTTAATAATAATCTATCGCCTTTATTTGCTCGATGTCAAACATCAGCCGGACTCTTTCCGCCAGTTTTTCTGGCAATCTTTTATCACAATGGCTTTCCTCCGCATATTTTCTGATTACAGAAGTGTTTCATTGGACACATGATGGTGATTTTCCTTTTAATGGTAAATGACAGTCAGCGCACATTAGATTATTCCCCGTTGCCTCCCAGCATTTATCGTCTGGACACTCCGACGTACAATCCGTTGTCCAGAACACAGACCATTTTCCCTTTAAAATATAATGATGTACTGCTTTTATATAGTCCTTTCTCCCAAATTTTTGTATGCTGCTGATTACTGCCTCTTCCATCATATCAGCATATATCCGTTCTGTCGTACTGCATTTTAAACCATTTTGTTTCATCAGTTCTTTTAATTCCCTTGCATGTCCCAAACCGTATAGATTCGCATGCTGTCTCAAAATACTATAGTTTTCTATGTTTGACAATTTGGGAAAGAATGATAATACTGCCGGGGAATTGATAACAAGCTGCTCAAAACATATGCAATTAACCAGATGAAAATTTTCATGCTCCTCCACAATGCCTTGTATCAGTTCTATTTCATTTCCAACTTCAATATTATCCATAACATTATCAATACATATGATATATGTATTATCCTTTGAGCAATCCGAGTATTCCTCACTCGTCAAAATCTGCAAAAACTTCCTGTTTTTTGATATACCGATTTTATAAATGCCATCTACGGGTATTTCCCCTGTCAGCTCATAGATCTCCGCAGGTGTTACCATATGATATATTTCTTTTAGCACATGCTCCGAAATGAGCGACCAGAAATAATAACCACTTTCCCCATCTTCACATAATAGATACCTCATGACCAAACTCCTTAATCTGCGTATCTCAGATATATTTTTTTATGCTCGGAATCTTTTTTCAGTTTTGCCCTTTCTATATAATCAAATACGAGTTCACGAACCAACGCTCTTGCAATAATCAGAAAATAACTGGAACCGTTGTCAAATATGTTTTGCACTAAATCCGGCCTTTCAGTAAAAAGTATGTCCGCCTCATCTATGATAAAAAGAGTATTCTTTTCTGTAAATGTCTCCGTTGTCCCCTCTGTACCATTCACAACAATTACCGCTATAGGGTTATCGTTCTCGATATCGATCACAGGATTTATACCTAAATCCTTACTTACTTTCAGTGAGGATATCAATGCATTACACAGGTATGTTTTTCCTGCCCCACTATTATCGGACAGTTTTGTAAAACGTTATTGCAAATCGATGTGGAATGTCACTCCATCTGTTTTAAAATGAATGATTGGGTGCATACAATTTTCCTCCCAGGGAAGCCAAGTCCGACAACGCTTTAATTCTGTAAGTATTATTTACCAAGATATCTGCATACTTATTGCACAATATGGCATAATTGCGAGTCAGAAAATAAACATCTGTCCCTTTTACCTCATCAATCAACTGCTCCATTACATTATTGCCGCAGCTTGTGATATCAAAATACAAATCCTGCCTGTTATTTTTGATGAACCACCGGATTACTAACAATGTCTTCAATCCCCTTGAAAGGTTGACTGTAGAGGTAACGCAGTCCATAAAATTTGTGATTGTATTATTTCCCTGATACCGTGCCTGATCTATAATCCACATCAAATCGGCATCCCTGCTGTCAACCTCATCATTCATAACGGTATTTCTAAACAGATCTTCTATGTTTGTCTTATATTTTTGTCTGTCCGTTTCATAACAATAAGTGTTTATATAAATCACCTGGATCTCATCTCCCCTCCGCTTTCTAATCCCCATTATACCCCTAGAATGTTACAATTACAAATTTTTGTCTGCATTTTTGGCAGATTTTTCAATCATAAGGAATGATCAAAGCAAATCGTCGTGACCACGCCGTCCGGCTGGTTCTGAATGTCGATCTTCATTCCAAGCTTTTTGGCATAGTATGCCGCGATGTACAGTCCAAGCCCGTGGCTGTTGATCCGCCTGTCCGTCTTTTCGTGGTTTCCGCTGACAAACGGCTCGAAAATATGGGGCAGGATATCCACATCAATCTGGATTCCAGTATTTTTTATCCACAATTTCTGTCCGGTCAGCACGATTTGTACACATTCTTTCGGCGGTGTATAATTCACGACATTGGAAAAAATATTGTCTAAAATCTGCGCAAACAGCGCCTCGTCTGTCTCTATAAAAACACTTTCCAGACCTTCCACAGAAACCTCAAGCTGCCGGTCTGCAATGGCAATGCGGTAGGTCTCCAGTTTTGTTTCCAGCAGCTTTCTAAGCTCTGTCCTCTGTATGTCCACCGTCTCGCCGCAATGGTTTAAGTACAGGATATCCTCCACCATTTTTTTCATCGAAAGAAGTTGTTCTTTCACTTTTGGTAGATACGTTTCGGTGTCCTGATATTTTCCGATCTTGTTCTTCATGCCGTCCACGAGCAGGAGCGCCGCGGAAATCGGTGTTTTGAGCTGATGGGAGGACGCCCGTAGCAGCACTTCCTGCCGCTTATTTTCCTCGGCGAGCGCTTGGTTCTTCTCCGCGAGTTCCTCGTACTTTGCCTGGATTGTCTGATAAAGCGCGTCGATCGTCACCGCGAGCGTGCCGATCTCGTCTTTTCTGAGTGAGATCGCATCTGACAATCCCTGTCCCTGATCTCCAATCGGCTGACGAAATCCGCGGCTGTTTTTCATCTGCTCTGTGTGCTGTACGAGGTGCTCGATCGGTGCGACAATTCCCCGCGAATAAATCCGGGAAAACAGCAGCACGAGCAAAAAAATGACGGCGCCAAGCATCGGCAAACTTTGAAATACAATCGGTCTGATCTCGTTCATGTCCGGCGTCACGACGGGCAGAAAGGTCAGGATCAGATTCCCCTCCGTCCGCTGCACCGCGATATAATTGATATACCGGCTGCTGCGATCCTCCACGCCCATCTCGAAAACGATAAAGTCATCGGACACGCGATGTACTTTCCTGTACTCATTGACATACGCGTTTTCCATACTCTGCCGCTCGAGAATTTGTATCTGAAATGGCATACTGACCGTTTCCGGTATCATTTTCTGAAAGGTATCTCCAAGCACTGCTCCCCACGCTTCTGCCTTCCCGGCAAACAATTCGTTAAACTTGTCTGCGGAATACGTACTGCCTTCGCCGTCATTCTGGTTATATGCCTTTGATAAGCTGCGGAACTCGGCAAATAGTTCCCTGATTTCTGAATCCGTCACCTCGATTTTCACGGAGAAAAACTTTGTGGCAAGGTAGATGCTGTCCTCCGCGTCGGGTATCTTTATGGAGAAACACGCTGTCGGATTTTTCACCTGCACATCGGCATAGCTGCCCCTCTGTACATACATTTTATGTTGCGCTTTTACGGACTGGAGATTCTGCTCCATCGTATAATCCACGTAGAGGGAGGGCAGCATATACACGAAATATCCCACCAGAAAAGTGAGCATGCACCCTGCCAGAACCATACTGTAAAATAGGTTTCGTCCCCCTAACTTAATTCCTGATTTCATAGAATCCAAACCTCCATTTTTATTATTCGCCCGCTGCCTCTTTGTCAAACTGATAGCCCACGCCGATCACGGTCTTGATGCATGAAATGGGGAGCTTCTTGCGGAGGTTCTTGACATGGGCGTCGATAATCCTGTCATTTCCTATATAATCCTCATTAAAAATTCGCAGTATGAGCTGTTCCCTCGTAAACACCCTGTTTGGCTCGTTCAATAATGTCTGTAGCAGCAGATATTCGCTCAGTGTGAGCGGGAGTTTTTCATCTTGGTAATAGGCGCAGTAAGCCTCCTCCCGCAGGTATAGTCCCCGCTGCCCACTATCTGGCATGTCCTTTTCCGTGTAATTTTTGCGGGTGCGCCGCAGGATTGTCTCCATGCGCTTTAGTAAAATAATCGGTGATACTGGCTTGATGACGTAATCGTCCGCGTATAGGTTAAACGCCTTTACCTGCGTCTTTTCGTCCTCCAGTGCGGTCAGCATGATCACTGCCGTCTCATTGCAGTGCTGCTGGATATACTCAAGCACTGCAAAGCCGTCCACACCCGGCACCATGATGTCAAGCACCGCAATGTCATAGGTATGATTTTTTATGAGGTCGATTGCCGTATCGCCGCGCTCCGCAGCCGTCACTTCGTAGCCCGAGATTACCATATATTCTGTCAATACTTCCCTGATCGTGGGTTCGTCCTCCAGGAACAGGACTTTGTAGGTTGTTGCGTTCATCGTTACCTCCCTATGCGTATTTTCTGGTATAATCCACACTAAATACCCTAATGTTTGGCGCAGAACATTTTTCTGAGAGTGCTGCTGCCCAAACGCAGGCGTAGCGGTGGCTACGTCGAGGCTTGGGGAGTAGTGCTATCAGGAAAATAGGCAAGCGAAACATAGGGTTATTTAGTGCGGATTATACTAGCTGTAAACAAATAACTTGCGCAGGATATTTCTTTTTCTACCGTTTTTAAGTATAACACAAGGGTATGAATTTGATGTGAAGATTTGTTGAATCTCTGGATTTTCCTACAGTTCCTTATCGCAGACAGACTGCCCCAGAAGACATTCATTGTTCATAATTTTACTAATGAGTGCTCTAAAATTTGTGCTATTTTTTACATTTCAGGCAAATTTTTACATTTCGATTTGACAGGAAAACAGGATTCTGATATTTTATATGAATACATTTGCGCAGATGATTATGAAGATTTATTTTTCTACAGTTTCTAAGGAATTGTCAAGAAATAACTTGTTAATTTGACGCCGTATAAATGTTCAGTTATTTATTGACAGTTTCTAAGAAAGGACAGCACATTTTCAATGAACCAGACACCCGCTAAAACTTTTAAAAACGCGACCGGAAAAATCGACTACACTATGACAAACGACTACATGTTCCGCGCCGTCCTGCAGGAAAACAAAAAAGTCCTGACAGGCCTCATCTGCTCGCTGCTCCATCTAAAGCGTTCCGACGTAAAGACCATCTTAATCCTCAACCCGATCGAACTAGTACAGCATTGCGCAAATAACAGTGAATACAGCACCTGCTATTTGCACCAGTCCTGCGTTGTCGTCAGTCAACAATGCCACCGCATTGCTTCCTTCCTCCGCCTTGTCCTGTCACAAATATCAGGCACTGTTTTTCACTGTTATTTAGGCAACGCTGTACTGGGAAAAGCGATTGACGACAAGGCTTATGTGCTTGATATCAAAATTCTGCTCAACAATGCACTGGTGATCAATCTCGAAATGCAGGTGCTGCGCCAGGATTTCTGGACTGACCGCTCCCTGCTCTATCTCTGCAGGGCATTTGACAATCTCGAAAAAGGTAATGATTATACTGCGATAAAACCAGCATACCATATTGGCATACTCGACTTCACTCCATTTCCAAAATATCCTGAATTTTATGCCACCAACAAGATTTTAAATGTTAAAAAACATTATATTTATAATGACAAGTTTACCCTCCATGTGTTAGACTTGAATCAGATACACCAAGCGACCAAACAGGACAAAGCCCATGGTGCGGTACGTTACTGGTGCGAAGCACGTGAGGAAGGTGAACGCATCATGCTGACATATAAAAACATGCTCGCAAGAAAAGACAGCGAGCTTGCGGAGAAAAACAACAAGCTTGCGGAAAAAGACAGCGAGCTTGCCACGTTGCAAGCCCAGGTTGCTTCCCTCCAGGCCAGTTAAAACAACAGAAAAACGAATAACAGAGCAAAAATGTGCGCATCATTTATTTTCCTTTGACATCAATCCAGCCGTACCTTCGCATCTCCTCCCGGAATGCGCTTCTGCCGGAATAGGCATTTTTAGAGGCAATATACACCGTATACTCTCCATAATAGTTTCTGCGGTTTGCGTTCATAATTCCCTCAGTTCTTTTTTCAAGCAGACCAGCTATCTTTTTCATGGCGCGCGGATGGTTTCAAAAAACGCTTTCCCCCATTTTTTAGGATCAGGCACAACACCTGCTTTTTAAGGGTTATAGCTGGTATCTGCACAACACGATTTGATTTCCTCCACCGCGTAAAGCGGGAGATTGACGAGCCAGTCTTCTTTTCTGTAATCCGCCATCGAGGTGCGGACGGAAATCTTCGGTTTGAATTTCTCGCGGTATGTTTTCAGGCTTTTTGCCTTTAAGTTAACTTCCGCCTTAACTTCTACAGGTATGACCTCCCCATCGGTGTCAAGCACAAAATCAACCTCGCAGGAACCGCGGTCGTTGGTATAATAATACACGCCCATGTCCTTGATTGTCCGTAACTGCTGACATACATACTGCTCTGTCAGCGCCCCCTTAAATTCGGTAAACAGGTCATTTCCGTCAAGCAGAGTGCGCTGATTCAGCCCAACCATGCAGCCGAGAAGTCCGATATCGACGACAAACAACTTGAATGCCTTCAGATCTTCATAAGCTTTCAGCGGGATTCCCGGCGCGTTTACACGGCTGACCTTGTGGGCAAGCCCGCAGTCACACAGCCACATGATCGCTGTCTCATAATCCTTTGCGCGCGCGCCCTCACGCACAAGCCCATAGATGAATTTCCTGTTCTCTTTTGCCAATTGGGAAGGAATACTGTTCCATATCATACGGATTTGGGGGACGATATTGTTTGGGGCGTGTTTGGAAAAATCCTGTTCGTAAGCCGTCAGTATGCGTTTCTGGATTTCCCGTGCCTCGTTAAAATCCTTTTCCTCCGAAAAGCTCTGCACCACCTCCGGCATGCCGCCGATAAAATAATACTGCTTGAGCGCATCGATATAAGTCTGCCGAAAGGACGTAATCATCGGATAGTCCTGACTGTCGAGCAACTCGGCAAAGCGCCCGCCTGTCACTGCCATCAGAAACTCCCTGAACGACAACGGATATAAGTTTAGGAAATCAACCTTCCCCACGGGAAAGGACGTTCCTTCATGCAGGGCGATTCCGAGCATGGAACCGGCGCAGACAATATGGTATTGTGGTGCATTTTCATAAAAGTATTTGAGTGCGGACAGCGCCCGCGGCACTTCCTGCACCTCGTCAAATATCAAAAGCGTGTCGTCAGGGACAATCTTTCTGCCCGTGTACAATTCTATTCCCATAATCAGGCGGTCGATATTCAGGTCAGAGGCAAACAGCTCCGCCATCTGGGAATTGGAATCAAAATTGATATACACCGTGTCCGCATATGCCCTGCTGCCAAATTCCCTCATCAGCCAGGTCTTCCCAACCTGCCTTGCACCCTCGATAATCAGCGGCTTACGGCGCCTGCTCTCCTTCCACTTGTAAAGCGATTCCATCGCGATACGTTCCATATAAACACCTCCCCGATTCAGATTGTGGCTTGTGTGCATCACATTATACTGGGCAGTCAGTCTTTTCGACCGCCAGTACAACAATTCCTTGATCGCAAATATACTTAAAATTTATAGAAAGATAACTGACACATCTTGCGCAATTTATATCACTTATTTCCTACAGTTTCATGACATAGATATAGTATAGCACGTTGATACATATTTTGCAAGGAATAAAGTATATATATTACGATTTTTACAAGGAAACATTGCCACTATTTACACTTTATACACGGAAATTAAAATAGAAACACCTCCCCCCCTACTTGCTGCGCGATGTGTGCAAGTAGGGGAATGAACTACTCCACTAATCGCCGCGCGTCTTGCGCCGCCTTAGCGGCATAATTCTATGTGAAAAACTTTCGCATATGGTTTTTCACATTTTGCATGGGACTGCGCATAAAATTGAATGCAATCCAACCCATAATAAGCTATAACTTAATCTCCCAAAATAATTATACACAGGTTGAAGCTAAAAGCTGATCAAACCATTGAAAATACTGGATTTTTAA
>VSNM01000049.1 GCA_009774245.1 Lachnospiraceae bacterium
GTCTTACCAGCATCAATATGCGCCATAATACCGATGTTTCTGGTTCTCTCTAAAGGATATTCTCTTCCAGCCAAAGTTCTTCCTCCTCAAAAATTTAGAAACGATAGTGCGCAAAAGCCGAGGATTTCGCGCGCATAATACTTCACATTACTAAAACCTGTAATGCGCGAAAGCCTTGTTTGCCTCTGCCATTTTGTGCATATCTTCTTTCCTCTTTACTGCAGCACCCGTGTTATTTGATGCGTCCAAAATCTCATTTGCCAGTCTCTCTTCCATGGTCTTCTCGCCTCTCTTGCGCGCGAAAAGTACCAGCCAGCGCAGACCTAATGTCTGACGACGCTCCGGCTTTACCTCAAGTGGCACCTGATAAGTAGCGCCTCCGATACGTCTCGCCTTACACTCAAGCATTGGCATAATATTGTTCATCGCTGTCTCAAATACATCCAATGCCGGCTTCTGGGCTTTCTCCTCTACTCTGCTAAACGCTCCATATACGATCTTCTGGGCTACCCCCTTCTTACCATCTAACATCACGTTATTGATAAGCTTAGTAACCACTTTATTACCGTAAATAGGATCTGCTAATACATCTCTTTTTTGAATATGTCCTTTACGTGGCACGATTCTTCCCTCCTTAATTACTAATAGTATCCCACCGCGGCTGCGGACAGTACACTATTTGATTAAATCAACGGTACTCACATTAATAAAAACTTTGTGTTCGTGCGGTTTTCCATTCTAACCTTATTTGAATACATTGCTTTATAGGATAAGGGTATAAAATCAGAATCCCAACACTAATTAGTTTTTTGTGGTACGAGGCAGTAAATCCTACTTACCTGCTTTTGGTCTCTTAGCTCCGTACTTAGAGCGAGCCTGCTTTCTGTTAGCCACTCCCGCAGTATCAAGTGTACCTCTGATAATATGGTATCTTGTACCTGGCAAGTCCTTAACACGTCCGCCCCTGATCAGTACAACACTGTGTTCCTGTAAGTTATGTCCCTCTCCTGGAATGTAGCTTGTCACTTCCATACCATTGGAAAGACGAACTCTGGCGATCTTTCTGAGCGCTGAATTAGGCTTCTTCGGTGTTGCTGTCTTAACTGCTGTACATACGCCTCTCTTCTGAGGAGCAGAAGTATCCGTCGCTTTCTTTCTCAAAGAGTTATATCCTCTCTGAAGTGCCGGTGCAGTAGACTTCTTAACTGTTTCCTGACGTCCTTTTCTTACTAATTGGTTAAATGTTGGCATTCTTTTTCACCTCCTGTTTTATTCACTAAATGCCGTACAAAGCCCTCTGTCATGGCCTGATATAAGATCAATATCCAGACAGCTGCATTGTGAATGCAATTAGGCACATTGCATGCATCTTTTGCACGCATACTAGAATAGTATACTTACAGTATTTGGGAATGTCAATCTTTTTTTTCATTATTTTTGTATTTTTTTATTCCATAGCGCCTATCGGTCTTGCCATACCCGCCATTCTGCCATCATTGGCCTCAGAATCATATCCGAAATCGATCTCATCATCCAGATCAAGTGTGGAATCCAGATCCACATCTGTATTGAGCTTCACATTTCTGTAGCGTCTAAGTCCTGTGCCGGCTGGAATCAGCTTACCGATGATCACATTCTCCTTCAGACCGATCAACGGATCGATCTTGCCCTTGATCGCTGCCTCTGTGAGCACCTTTGTCGTCTCCTGGAAGGATGCCGCTGACAGGAAAGAACTTGTCGCCAGCGCCGCCTTTGTGATACCGAGGATCACATCCTTGTACTCTGCCGGCTGCTTCCCCTCGGCGATCAGCTGCTCGTTAATGTCCTCAAGCTCGATGCCGTCCACAAGCGTCCCCGGCAGAAATTCCGTGTCGCCGCTCGTCTCAATGCGCTTCTTCTTGAGCATCTGACGCACAATGACCTCAATGTGCTTGTCGGCAATATCCACACCCTGCAGACGATACACCCTCTGCACCTCGCGCAGCAGATAATTCTGCACGGCGCCTATCTTCTTGATTTCCAACAGGTCATGAGGATTGACGCTGCCCTCTGTCAGCTCGTCACCTGCTTCAAGCTCCGCGCCGTCCGAAATCTTGATGCGGGAACCATATGGGATCAGATACGTTTTCTCATTAATACCATCCGAGACAATAATCTCACGCTTTTTCTTGGTATCCTTGATCGTAGCCGTGCCGCCAAATTCCGCAATGATTGCAAGTCCCTTCGGCTTTCTCGCCTCAAAAAGCTCCTCCACGCGCGGAAGACCCTGCGTGATATCGTCGCCGGCCACGCCGCCGCTGTGGAATGTTCTCATCGTGAGCTGTGTACCCGGTTCGCCGATCGACTGTGCAGCAATGATGCCGACAGCCTCACCGATCTGGACAGGCTCGCCGGTTGCCATATTGGCGCCATAACATTTCGCACAGATACCAATGTGTGACTTACAGCATAGAATATTCCGAATCTTGACCTTCTCGATCGGTTCCCCTTTCTCATCGACTCCCCTGCCCAGAATCTTAGCTGCCCTGCTTGGTGTGATCATGTGATTCCTCTTGACGAGAATGTTGCCGTCTCTGTCCCTGATATCCTCGCAGGAATATCTTCCTATGATTCTGTCCTTAAGGCTCTCAATGGTCTCCTTGCCATCCATGAATGCTGCCACTTCCATACCGGGTATGAAATCCTTGCCCTCGCAGCAGTCAACCTCGCGGATGATCAATTCCTGACAGACATCAACCATTCGGCGCGTCAGATAACCGGAGTCAGAAGTACGAAGTGCGGTATCGGACATTCCTTTTCGTGCGCCGTGCGCAGACATAAAGTACTCCAACACATCAAGCCCCTCGCGGAAATTTGACTTGATCGGCAGCTCAATGGTGCGCCCTGTCGTATCCGCCATCAGTCCACGCATACCTGCCAGCTGCTTGATCTGCTGATTAGAACCACGCGCACCGGAATCCGCCATCATGAAAATATTGTTATACTTGTCAAGACCGCTGATCAGCTTCTCAGTCAGCGCGTCATCTGTCTCCTTCCATGTCTCCACAACAGCCTTATAGCGCTCCTCGTCCGTCATCAGCCCTCGCCTGAAATTCATTGTGATGCGGTCAACCGTTTTCTGGGCATCCGCAAGCATCTGCGGCTTCTCCGCGGGCACGGTCATATCCGAAATCGAAACTGTCATTGCCGCGCGCGTTGAGTACTTATACCCCATTGCCTTGATGCTGTCGAGAACCTCTGCGGTCTTTGTCGCGCCATGGATATTAATAACCTTCTCCAGGATTTGCTTTAATCCCTTCTTGCCTACATGGAAATCCACCTCTGGAAGCAGCAGGTTCTCTTCCTTGCTCCTGTCCACAAACTCCAGATCCTGCGGAAGAATCTCATTGAAGATAAAACGTCCCAGCGTGGACTCCACGATACCGGAAAGCACCCTGCCGTCCGGCATTGTCTTCGTCACGCGCACCTTAATCCTCGAATGAAGCGTACATGCCTTATTCTCATAGGCGAGAATCGCTTCGTTCACGCTCTTAAAATATTTGCCCTCGCCAACCGCGCCCGGACGCTCCTGTGTCAGATAATAGATTCCGAGCACCATATCCTGCGAAGGAACAGCAACCGGACCGCCATCGGAAGGCTTCAGCAGGTTGTTGGGTGAGAGCAGCAGGAAACGGCACTCCGCCTGCGCTTCCACAGATAGCGGGAGATGCACCGCCATCTGGTCACCGTCAAAGTCGGCATTGAACGCCGTACATACCAGCGGATGGAGCTTGATCGCCTTACCTTCGACTAAGATCGGCTCAAACGCCTGAATACCGAGTCGGTGCAGTGTCGGTGCGCGGTTCAGCATCACCGGATGCTCCTTGATAACTTCCTCAAGCACATCCCACACAGCCTGATCCAGTTTCTCTACAAGCTTTTTTGCATGTTTAATATTCTGTGAAATCTGCCTTGACACAAGCTCCTTCATGACAAATGGCTTGAAAAGCTCTATTGCCATCTCCTTGGGCAGACCACACTGATAAATCTTTAGTTCCGGACCTACGACAATAACGGAACGGCCTGAGTAGTCAACACGCTTGCCGAGCAGGTTCTGACGGAAACGCCCGCCTTTTCCCTTTAACATGTCAGACAGAGACTTGAGCGCCCTGTTTCCAGGTCCGGTCACAGGACGTCCGCGCCTGCCGTTGTCAATCAGGGCATCGACCGCCTCCTGAAGCATTCTCTTCTCATTTCTGACAATGATATCCGGCGCGCCGAGCTCAAGCAGTCTTTTCAGACGATTGTTTCTGTTGATAATCCTGCGGTATAAATCATTTAAGTCCGACGTCGCAAACCGGCCGCCATCGAGCTGAACCATCGGGCGCAGGTCAGGCGGAAGCACAGGTATCGCGTCCATGATCATCCACTCCGGTCTGTTGCCGGATGCGCGGAAAGACTCCACAACCTCCAGCCTCTTGACAATCTTGGCGCGCTTCTGCCCCTTCGTATTGTCATTCCGAAGCTCCGCGGAGAGCTCCTCGCACTCCCTTTCCAGATCAATGGCCTCCAAAAGCTCCTTGATCGCCTCTGCTCCCATCCCTACGCGGAAGGCATTTTTGCCCCATTTTTCCACATTGTCCTGATATTCCTTCTCCGACAAAACCTGCTTGTATTCCAGCGTCGTCTCTCTCTGATCCAGCACAATGTAGGATGCAAAATACAATACCTTCTCGAGCACACGCGGCGTCAGGTCCAGTATCAGTCCCATACGGCTCGGAATCCCTTTGAAGTACCAGATATGCGATACCGGAGCGGCAAGCTCAATATGCCCCATGCGCTCCCTGCGCACACTTGACTTTGTGACCTCCACACCGCATCGGTCACAGATCACGCCCTTATAGCGGATTTTCTTGTATTTTCCGCAATGGCACTCCCAGTCCTTGCTGGGGCCAAAAATTTTCTCGCAGTACAGACCGTCTCTCTCAGGCTTTAACGTCCTGTAGTTGATGGTTTCCGGTTTCGTTACCTCGCCTCTTGACCATTCCCTGATCTTCTCAGGGGAAGCCAGACCAATTTTGATCGCATCAAAAGAGATTGACTGGCTCTGTTCATTTTTCATTTCAGACATATTGGTACTCCTTCCAGATATTTCCACTAAAATTCATCATCATCAAAATTATCGTCATCGTCGCTTTCAAAATCGTCGTCGGAAAAATCATCTTCCTCAAAGTCATCCTCAGCGTCCACCAAATCCCCGCTCGCGGCGTCAAATTCTTTCTGCTGGTATCCGTCGAGGCTCTCCCTGTTGTCGTACTTGTGGTCGCCTTCCATCTCAACGCGGAAATCTGTCTCTGTATAGTCAACCGACTCCTTGAGCTCCACCTCGTTTCGATTTTCATCGTATACCTTTACATCCAATCCAAGCGACTGGAGCTCCTTGAGCAGCACCTTGAACGACTCAGGAATGCCAGGCTCAGGAATATTCTCTCCCTTGATGATCGCCTCGTAGGTTTTCACCCGCCCTACAACGTCATCGGATTTCACTGTCAGAATTTCCTGCAATGTGTGCGATGCACCGTATGCCTCCAGGGCCCACACCTCCATCTCGCCGAAGCGCTGTCCGCCAAACTGCGCTTTTCCGCCAAGAGGCTGCTGCGTAACCATGCCATACGGTCCCGTTGAACGCGCGTGAATCTTATCGTCTACCAGGTGGTGAAGTTTCAGGTAATGCATATGACCGATCGTGACTGGACTGTCAAAATACTCACCCGTCCTTCCATCACGCAGCCTCACTTTGCCGTCCCTTGAGATTGGCACACCCTTCCAAACCTTTCTGTGCTCTCTGTTCTCCGACAGATACTCCAGCACCTCAGGCAGAAGTTCCTCCTTGTGCTTTGCCTCAAACTCCTCCCACTCGAGATTCACATAGTCATTTGCAAGCTCGAGCGTATCCATGATATCCATCTCGTTCGCACCGTCAAATACAGGGGTGGACACGTTGAAGCCGAGCGCCTTTGCCGCCAGCGAGAGATGAATCTCAAGCACCTGGCCGATATTCATACGGGAAGGCACACCGAGCGGATTTAACACGATGTCAAGAGGACGTCCATTCGGCAGGTACGGCATATCCTCCACCGGAAGCACACGTGAGACCACACCCTTGTTCCCATGACGTCCGGCCATCTTGTCGCCGACGGAAATCTTTCTCTTCTGCGCAATATAGATGCGCACTGTCTGATTGACGCCGGGCGCAAGCTCTGTGTCTCCGTTTGCCCTTGAAAATACCTTCGCATCGACAACCACACCGTACTCACCGTGCGGCACTTTCAGGGATGTATCACGGACTTCCCTTGCCTTCTCGCCAAAGATCGCTCTCAGGAGACGCTCCTCCGCCGTCAGCTCTGTCTCTCCTTTTGGCGTCACCTTGCCGACAAGGATATCGCCGGCGCGGACTTCTGCGCCAATTCTGATGATCCCCCTGTCATCAAGATCCTTGAGCGCATCATCGCCGACGCCGGGAACATCTCTTGTGATCTCCTCCGGCCCAAGCTTCGTATCGCGCGCATCTGTCTCGTACTCCTCTATATGAATGGAAGTATACACATCCTCCATCACAAGCCGCTCACTCAGCAACACGGCATCCTCGTAATTGTAACCCTCCCATGTCATGAAGCCAATCAGCGGATTTTTGCCAAGCCCAAGCTCTCCGCCGCTGGTGGATGCACCGTCAGCGATCACCTGCCCCGCCTCAACATGATCTCCCTTAAACACGATCGGCTTCTGATTATAACAGTTTGACTGATTGCTTCGCTCAAACTTGTGCAGCTTAAACTCCGCCTTCTCCCCGTCATCATAGGTAATTCTGATCAGCTTTGACGACACATAGGTAATCGTGCCCGCCTTCTTTGACACCACACAGACACCGGAGTCGACTGCCGCCTTCACCTCGATACCGGTACCGACAACCGGCGCCTCCGTAAACAGAAGAGGAACCGCCTGACGCTGCATGTTGGAACCCATCAGCGCGCGGTTGGCATCATCGTTCTGCAGAAACGGAATCAGCGCAGTCGCCACGGAAAATACCATCTTGGGAGACACATCCATGTAGTCGAACATCGTCTTGGGATACTCCTGTGTCTCGTCAAGATAACGTCCTGACACAGAATTGCGCACAAAATAGCCGTTCTCATCAAGCTGCTCATTCGCCTGCGCCACATGATAATTGTCCTCCTCGTCAACAGTCATATAGACTACCTCGTTTGTGACGCGCGGATTCTTTGGATCAGACTTATCAATCTTTCGATAAGGCGCCTCGATAAAGCCGTATTCATTGATCCTCGCATAGGACGCGAGAGAATTGATCAGACCGATGTTTGGTCCCTCTGGCGTCTCGATCGGACACATTCTGCCATAGTGCGAATAGTGCACATCACGAACCTCGAATCCAGCACGATCTCTGGAAAGACCGCCCGGTCCCAGCGCGGAGAGACGTCTCTTGTGCGTCAGCTCGCCGAGAGGATTATTCTGGTCCATAAACTGTGACAGCTGTGATGAACCGAAAAACTCCTTGATGGCAGCCTGTACAGGTTTAATGTTAATCAGAGCCTGCGGAGACACCTCATCTGTATCATGCGTCGTCATCCGCTCACGCACAACACGCTCCATCCGGGAGAAGCCGATGCGGTACTGATTCTGCAAGAGCTCACCGACCGCCCTGATTCGTCTGTTTCCCAGATGGTCGATATCATCACTGTTCCCTAAACCGTACTCAAGATGCATATTATAGTTAATAGAAGCCAGGATATCTTCCTTCGTGATATGTTTCGGAATCAGCTCATGCACATTTCTGGTGATCGCATCCGCCAGCTCCTCAGGATTCTCGGAGTACTCCTCCAAGATCTGACGCAGCACTGGAAAATAAACCTGCTCTGTGACACCAAGACTTCTCGGCTCGCAGTCGACAAAATTTGTGATGTCGACCATCATATTCGAGAGTACCTTGACAAGCCGCTCCTCTGTCTGAATCCACACAAAAGGAACAGCTGCATTCTGAATGCTGTCAGCCATCTCGATCGTAACCTTATCGCCCTTCTGTCCCAGAACCTCACCGCTGAACGGATCTACCACATCCTCCGCGAGAATCTGGTTTCTGATTCTGTTTTTCAAAGAGAGTTTTTTGTTAAATTTATATCTGCCGACCTTCGCAAGATCGTATCGTCTCGGATCAAAAAACATTGCTGTCACAAGATTTTCCGCACTGTCCAGGCTAAACGGCTCGCCGGGGCGGATCTTGCTGTACAGCTCCTTCAATCCCTCCTGATAGTTCTCGGAAGTGTCCTTGGTGAAGCTTGCCAGAATCTTGGACTCCTCGCCAAAGAGTTCCAGAATTTCTTCATTCGTGCCTACACCTAACGCGCGAACCAACACGGTGATCGGCACCTTTCTTGTTCTATCTACACGAACGTAGAAAACGTCATTGGAATCTGTCTCATACTCAAGCCATGCACCGCGGTTTGGAATAACGGTACATGAGAACAGCCTCTTACCAATCTTGTCATGTGCAATGCCATAGTAAATACCGGGAGAACGCACCAGCTGGCTGACGATAACACGCTCTGCGCCGTTGATCACGAACGTGCCTGTCTCTGTCATCAGAGGAAAATTACCCATAAAAATCTCATGCTCGGTGATTTCTTCCTTCTCTTTATTGTGAAGGCGAACCTTAATCTTTACAGGAGCCTCATAGGTCAAATCCCTCTCCTTGCACTCCTCGATCGTATGCTTGATTTCGTTCTCCGCCAAAACGTAATCTACAAACTCCAAACTTAGACGCCCGCTGTAGTCCGTGATCGGAGAGATATCCGCTAATGCCTCCCGAAAGCCCTCTTCGAGAAACCAGTTGTAGGAATTTTTCTGGACTTCGATCAGATTCGGCATCTCCAGAACCTCTTCTCGCCGCTGATAACTCATACGCATTGACTTACCGGAGACCACTGGACGTATTCTGTTTTTTTCCATGACATTTCACCCCGTTCTTCTTTCATACATCTATCATAATATCATTGCAGCCATTGACACTCATTGAAACAGGTACAATTTTTCACAATAGTGCACTCTACATATTACCACAACCCCTCTTTGAAGTCAATGAAAAATTCAAAAAATTGGAATAAATAATTGAATCATGATATGGTCAGAATAAAAGTTAAGAAAACCAAAAGGCCGGGATAATATCCCGACCTGTCTCGGCCAACCGGTTAAAACTACTTGAGAGTAACCTTTGCGCCTTCTGCTTCAAGTTTTGTCTTAATCTCCTCAGCCTCAGCCTTAGCTGCCGCTTCCTTGACGGTCTTCGGAGCGCCGTCTACGAGATCCTTTGCTTCCTTCAGGCCAAGACCTGTCACCTCACGGACAACCTTGATCACCTTAACCTTGTTCGGGCCTACCTCTGTGAGCTCTACATCAAACTCATCCTTCTCCTCTGCCGCCGGAGCCGCATCGCCTGCTGTCATAACGACTGCGCCTGCCGCTGCGGATACACCGAACTCTTCCTCACAGGCTTTTACCAAATCATTTAACTCTAAAACTGTAAGCTCTTTGATCGCTTCAATAAATTCTGCTGTTGTTAACTTTGCCATGATTGTTTCCCTCCATAATTTGATTTCTTAATATTATTTCATAACACTACTCAGCTGCGGGAGCCTCTGCGCCAGCCTCTTCCACAGCTTCCTTCGGAGCCGGTTCACAAGCGTCTGCGCCGCCCTTCTCTGCAATCTGATTAAGCACACGGGCGAAGTTTGTGATCGGGGACTGAATACTTCCAAGGAACTTGGAAATGAGTTCGTCCCTTGAAGGAATCTTTGCGATCTCCGCCATTCCCTTTTCGTCATAGACAACACCCTCTACAACGCCTGCCTTGATCTGGATCGCGGGGCAGTCCTTAGCGAACTTGCTCAGGATTCTTGCCGGAGCTGTCGCGTCATCCTTGCAGACTGCGATCGCGTTGGTTCCTTTAAGACTCTCTGTCAGGCCTTCAAACTCTGTACCCTTGAAAGCACGGATCATCAGTGTGTTCTTGTATACCTTATACGTAACACCGGCCTCACGAAGCTGCTTGCGGAGCTGTGTATCCTGCGCGACAGTGATTCCGCTGTAGCTTGCGATCACAACCGTGGCAGCGTCCTTGACTGTAGCGGCAATCTCCTCAACGATAGGCTGTTTTAATTCAATCTTTGCCATTTTCTTACCTCCTTATAGATTTTTGCCGACAGAAGTTTTTGATTCAGTATATGAAAACCTCCCAGCCATATGTCAACACATACACCGGGAGGCAAAAGTCATCATCAATAAAAACTCTCTCCTCGGCAGGCGATACACTTACGCAAAACGCATTATCACAAAATAATACTTTCGCACCTGCTGTCTTCGGCATGGTTTTATAACCTTTGATACTATACCATACTTTGTGTCCATCTGTCAACCCTGTTTTTATATTCAATTTCTAAAAGTCACGTACCCCTCATCGTCAATGCTGACGCCCGGCGATAATCCGCGCATATAGTTCAGCACCTCGTCCCTCTCGGCTCCCTCGAGTTCTTTTGTCCGACAGTCCTTCTGCAGACAGGGGACAAACCGCAGATATTCCATCCCCTCTTTCCTGATCGCGACCTCGACAAGGCAGGTGTTCTGCGTCTTTGAGTTAAACCAGTAATTTCCCAGACTGTACACGACGGGGACGCCTGACTCGGAATCCAGCTTCTGCAGACAGTGCGGATGATCGCCAATGATGAGATCCACTCCCGCCTGCGCATAGATTGGCGCCTGCTTATCCTGCAGCCAGTCAGTCTCGGCCTGGCTCTCCGTGCCCCAGTGAATATACAGGATCACAAAATCACTGTTCGCTTTCGCCTCCGCGATGACCTCCAAAAGCGCTGCCGGCTCCATACAGCGGAGCACACCGGGGCTTGCCGCGGTGGCCTCCTTCGTGTCCGGAACCGCATTGCGCTCGATCTGCGTCGCGCTCACGACGGCAATCTTTATTCCATTTGCGATGAAATACACAGGCTTTCGCGCTTCCTCAATATTTCTCCCCGCGCCGACGTAAGGTATTCCCGCATTCTCGAGTGTGGTAAACGTGTCGAGAAGCGCCTCCTCACCATAGTCATAGGCATGATTGTTGGCAAGCGACACGACATCCACGCCGAGCAGCTCATACATCTCTATATTTGCCGGATTTGCCCGGAATGTAAACGTCTTGCCTTCCGTCGGCGCCCCCCTTGTCGAAAACGGAAATTCGTTGTTGAGCATAAACACATCTGCGCTGCGCATCCGCTCCAGCAGATTTGCAGAGAACGTGTCATTGATGTCGCTGCCCCTGGTCCTGTAATGAAACATCATGGCATACTCATCGTCCAGCAGGATATCGCCGGCAAATGCAAACGTGACGCGCTCGCTGTCCGCACAGTTTACGAGATAGACTTTTTCCCCCTTTTGGAGTGCTTCGTCATAGAGCCGTTCATCCTCCGTGCGCAGCTCCTCCTCTGCAGACACTGTCTGTTCCGGTGTGTCCGCCCCATCGGCTATATCATCCGCAGATACCGTAGTTTGTTCCTCCACGGCCTCATCCTGTGCGGGCTGTCCGTTCTGTTCCAGCTCAAAAAAATCGACGACGATCGGTGCCCTCTCCGCAGGACTTTGCTGCTCTGTGTCCGGTCTCCCCAGCACAGCAGAATATCCCAGCATTGCAAGCCCGCCCGTCACCAGCACGACAAACAGCGATACGAAAAACACGCTCCGATTTCTATTTTTCCTTTTATTTTCCCTTTTATGTCTTTTTTTACCAGCCAATTGCCCACCTGCTTTTATATATCAAAAAACATATCGAAAAAGGTCCCGTTTCCTGTCAAACGAGACCTTACTGTATCTTGTTATGATAAGGAACTGTTAGCAGTTCCTTAGAACTTAGCAACACTAACCTTTACGCCAGGTCCCATTGTCGATGAAAGCGTGATACTCCTCAAATACTGTCCTTTCAATGCTGACGGTCTCGCCTTCACAATCGCATCCAACAGGGTGTTGAGATTCTGTGTCAACTGCTCCTCTGAGAAAGAAACCTTACCAATCGGGCAGTGAATGATGTTTGTCTTGTCCAGTCTGTACTCGACCTTACCAGCCTTAATATCATTGATCGCCTTTGTGACATCCATCGTTACTGTGCCAGACTTCGGATTCGGCATTAATCCCTTAGGTCCCAAAACCTTACCGAGACGGCCGACAACACCCATCATGTCCGGTGTGGCAACCACAACGTCAAAATCTAACCAGCCGTCATTCTGAATCTTCGGAATGAGCTCATCTCCGCCCACGTAATCAGCGCCGGCTGCCTCTGCCTCCGCCACCTTGTCACCCTTAGCAAATACCAGAACCTTGACCGTCTTGCCTGTTCCGTTCGGAAGCACGACAGCGCCGCGGATCTGCTGCTCCGCGTGACGTCCGTCACAGCCCGTTCTGATATGCACCTCAACCGTCTCATCAAACTTTGCGACAGCAGACTTCTTCGCCAGCGCTACAGCATCCTCAACCTCATAAAATGTTGCGCGGTCAATCAGCTTCGCGGATTCATTATATTTCTTACCATGTTTCATTCTACTCTACCTCCGCTTAATCTTCTACTGTGATACCCATGGATCTCGCTGTACCTGCGATCATGCTCATGGCCGCCTCAAGGCTTGCCGCATTTAAGTCAGGCATCTTGAGCTCAGCGATCTCCTGGATCTTTGCCTTTGAAATCTTGGCAACCTTTGTCTTATTCGGCGCTGCCGAAGCGCTTTTCAGGTTGCACGCCTTCTTCAACAAAACTGCTGCAGGCGGAGTTTTTGTGATGAAGCTGAAGCTTCTGTCCGCATATACTGTGATGACAACAGGAATGATCATGCCTTCCTGATCTGCCGTCCTTGCGTTAAACTGTTTTGTGAACTCCACAATGTTTACGCCATGCTGTCCAAGAGCAGGTCCGACTGGTGGAGCCGGTGTTGCTTTTGCGGCAGGAATCTGTAATTTAATATATCCTTCTACTTTCTTTGCCATGTCAGGCACCTCCTATTTGATTCTCGGTCAAAAACCGTTTTGTGGTTGTGCGGGCGGATAACCCTCCCACGTGGAAACAAGTCCATTAACCATACTAACATCGAACAATCATATTGTCAATGACTTTAATCCCACATCTTTTTCACATCTGCGAAATTGATCTCAACCGGCGTCTCACGTCCAAACATCTCGACATTGATCGTGAGTGTCTGTCTGGACGCGTCAATCTTCTGAACTGTACCGACGGTGTCCTTCCACACGCCTGCCGTCACGCTGATCACGTCGCCCTCTGCAAACTCAACAGCAGTGTCAACGCCGAAGTCGAGCGCTTTGAGCTCCGCCTCTGTGAGCGGCACCGGCTTGCTTCCCGGTCCGACAAAACCGGTGACGCCTCTCGTGTTTCGAACGACATACCATGCATCGTTGTTGTCCGCGTCCATATGCAGAAGCACATAACCCGGAAACATCTTTTTCTGCGATGTCTTCTCCACACCGTCCTTGATCTCCATGACATCCTGCAGCGGAACCCTCACTTCGAGGATCTCGTTCTCAAGGTGTCTGTTTTCAATCGCCTTCTCAATATTCGCCTTTACCTTATTCTCATATCCAGAATAAGTGTGGACTACATACCAGCCCATACCTAACCCGCTCTTGTTGTCGCTGAGCGCAACCCTGCTGTGAGGCTCCTCCTCGACGGGTTCCTCCTCAACAGGCTCTATGGCCATCTCCTCAGCAGGCACTTCATCAGCACCGGCTTCCTCCAGTATCTCCGCCACAGACTGCTTTCCGGGACCGGAAATCTCCTGATCTGAAACTTTCTGATCTGAAACTTCCTGATCAAGAACCTCCTGATCTGCTTCCGGTTCCGTCGTCTCCTCATGCGGCTTTTCCGGCATCTTTGGTGATACAGGAAGCCACTCCTGCATATTTGGAGTAATGAGCTTTTTTGCCACTGCCCTCTTTTTTTCTTCCATAAATTGTCACCTCATTTATACGCCGATACTTGTTAAGAAGTTAATGCCATACTGAATAATGGTGTCCAAAAAGGTAATGATCAGTCCTACCGCAACCGATGCACAGAGGACTGCCACAGACTGTTTCACAGTTTCCTTCTGATCCGGCCAGGCGATCTTCTTAAATTCTGTTTTTACACTTTTCCAGAAGCTGTCCTTTTTTTTCGCTTCCTTCTTAGCTGAATCTGCCATCACGTGCCTCCTATTTCTATGATGTTCCTCCTATGAGCCAATTGCGGTTCTTCCGCCACCTGATGCGATTGCTTATTTTGTTTCCTTGTGCAGTGTATGAGTCCTGCAGAACCGACAATACTTCTTGATCTCCATCCTGTCAGGATGCGTCTTCTTCTCCTTTGTCGTATTGTAATTGCGCTGCTTGCACTCTGTACATGCCAATGTAATCTTTGTACGCATAATTCCACCTCCGCTAGCATTCTAAATAATAATCATCAATTGTTCTAATCCGCATGATGCCGCCTGTCTTTCCGCCCATACGCCATGCGCGTAAAATTGCATAAAAAAAAGACCTCATATTCATCTTGCCTTACCAATATACCACACGGAAAAGTCCGCGTCAACATTTTTTTGCAATATCGCATATATTATATAGTAGTAATTAAGTCCGTTTTTGCAATCGTACAGCAATTTTCCTTTTTGTGTATATTTTTGCTACATTTTGATCTATTTTCAGCATTTTAATCCATTTGCGGAAAATTTTTTCAATTTTTCTAGGGGAAACCCCTTGCTTTTTCATACAATTCATGGTAAGTTTAAGATAAAAAGAGATATACATAACATTTTTTGCGAATATTCACGCAATTAAAGTCCTGCATGTCTCTAAAACAGGGAAGTTTTTTGAATTTTATATTCAATTATGTGTTCAAAAACCGGTTCACATAAGACTCAATTTTACTACCCAAGGAAGGAGGACATCAGTATGTCAGTTACCATGAACACTTTGCAGGCTTTGGATCAATACCTGACTACCTATGGCAGCAATGACAGCAGCAATTCCAACAGAAAATACAACAAGCGCAGCTCCCGTTTTGCCATGCATGATTCCAGTGAACTGCAAAACCTATACAGCACCATCCAGTGGAAAAACCGTTTTGCTCCGCTTTACCTCACAGATCCCACGCCGCGATCCATCGCATACGCGATACACCTGAAGGAAAGCGCCAACAGCTTGAAGCAGACGATCGATTCCCTCAGCGACGATGATGATCTGTTCTCTATGAAATCGGCCTACAGCGACAATGAATCGCTGGCAAGCGTGGAGTACGAGCCTGACGACGCAGAGGGCGAGGTGCCGACGGACTTTACCCTCGAGGTTGAAAACTTCGCATCCCCGCAGGTCAACACCAGCAAATATTTAAAGGCGAACCAGCCCGTCTCGCTGGAACCGGGCAGTTATTCGTTTGACATTCTGACCAACAAGCTCCACTACGAGCTGCAGTTTAACGTACACGACGGCGACACAAACAACAACCTGCAGAAAAAGCTCTCCCGCCTGATCAACAATTCCGATATCGGCGTGTCAGCAAGGGTTGTCGAATCCCGCGGGCTCTCTGCGTTGGAGGTGACATCCGACGCTTACGGACTTCCGGTCCAGGGCGAACGCCATTTTATGATCACGGATGAAAACACCACCTACCGCAACGGCATCGTCGATTATCTGGGACTGAACAAGACGATCAAGGAGGCCGCCAACGCGGTCTACAGCATCGACGGCAATGAGGAATCTTCCTATTCCAACAGCTTCAGCGTACACGGTGCATACCATGTGACGCTGCACCCTGAGAATTTTGCCGCGGACACGGCTGTGTCTGACCAGATCACAGCGCGCGCCGCCGCCCTGACCAACGCCAAAAACGCTGCTGCCCAAAATGCCAGCGCAAAGATCGGCCTGTATCCCGACGCTGAATCGCTCTCCAACAATATCGAGACCTTTGTAGAGAGCTACAACCACTTTATGAACGGTGTGATCAACGACGAGACGGAGGCGTCGCTCACGAAGCTGTTGTCGAAGGACCTGCACAAGTTCCTGGATTTGCACAGCTATAATCTCGAGAGATACGGCATCAGTGTCAACGCGGACGCCACACTCGACTACCAGAAAAGCGATACGCTCACGGATGCCGCCGCCATAAAGGGTTTTGGCTCACAGATTCTGCGCAAATTAAACGCGATCTCGCTCGATCCGATGGAGTACATCGACAGAAGAATCTGCGCCTACCCAAATCCGAACGCGAGCTATCCAAATCCGTACATGACAAGTATTTATACAGGCATGCTGTACAACAATTATATGTAAAAAACAAGGGCAGTTGCCCTTGTTTTTTCTATTCGCATTTTTCTATCTATTCGCATCTCTCCTTCTCCGCCATCTGCAGTGCAGCCGCGATCACTTTGTCCATATCATAATACTGATACTGTCCAAGCCGCCCTCCGAAGAGCACATTTTTCTGTCCGGCCGCCAGACGTAAATACTTTTGATACAACGCGGCATTCTTCTCATCATTGACAGGATAGTACGGCTCGTCACCGCGCTTCCACTCCCTCGGGTACTCCCGTGTGATCACAGTGTCCGGCTGCTGTCCAAACTCAAAATGCTTGTGCTCTATGATGCGCGTATAGGGGACCTCCCTCTCCGTATAATTGACCACCGCGTTGCCCTGAAAATTCTCCTCGCCCTCCAGAAGCTCTGTCTGGAAATCGAGCGAGCGATACTCCAGCGCGCCCTCACAGTAATCAAAAAACGCGTCGATCATGCCAGTATAGAGCACTTTCTCAAACACACGCTGTCCATCCTTTGTGACATACGTGTCATTTTTTTCATCCTTTCTGGCGAAATCCTCAAACGCGGTATCAAGCCGCACCTCAACGCCCTCCAGGAGTTTTTCCACCATGCGGGTGTAACCGCCCATAGGAATCCCCTGATACCGGTCGTTAAAATAATTGTTGTCAAAGGTAAACCGGACTGGCAGGCGCTTGATGATAAACGCAGGCAGCTCCCTGCAGTCGCGCCCCCACTGCTTCTCCGTATAGCCTTTCACCAGTTTCTCGTAGATATCCGTTCCGACCAGAGACAGCGCCTGCTCCTCCAGATTTGCCGGCTCTTTGATCTGCAGATTGGCGATCTGCTGCCGGATGCGCTCCGCCGCCTCTCCGGGCGTTCTGATATTCCACATTTTGGCGAAGGTATTCATATTAAAAGGAAGATTGTAGAGCTCGTCCTTGTAAACCGCCACTGGTGAATTGATGTAATTGTTGAACTCCGCCAGCTCATTGACATAGCTCCAGATCTTTTTATCGGATGTATGAAAAATGTGCGCGCCATATCGGTGAACATGAATCCCGCGAATCTCCTCTGTATAAATATTTCCGGCAACATGCGCCCTCCTGTCAATCACAAGACACTTTTTGCCGCATTTTGTCATCTCACTGGCAAATACAGCGCCGAAAAGCCCTGCGCCGACCACCAAATAATCATATCTCATCTCATCGCTCTCCTATTGAATCAATTTGGGCTCCACTGGCTTCCAGTCCCTGGCAAGCTGCTCATACTCCGCCGCCTGCTCTGTCAGCCGCGCGCACTCCATCTCATATTCCTTTTGCGGCAGCGCCTTCACCTTAGGCGACTTGGCGAGCTTCCTGCAGCACAGCGCCAGCGCCATAAAAGCGGAAGTCCCGCTGCTCGCCACGTCGATCTCGCTCTCACAGTCATAGCCCGCCCTGTGAAACCATTTGGCCGCCTCCTCGAAATCCTCCTTCTTCATAAAGAAATATCCAAGCTCCATGCACATCTCCGCTGACGGTATCGTCGCCTCCTCGCTCAGGGAAACCTTCAGCATACTGACCGGATTGTCCGTGATCCTGTATATCTTCAAAAGCACTGCAATGATCTGCCTGCACAGCAGTTCCTTTCCCTCCGCGCTCTTTTTTATTAAACACCGCTCAAAAAATCCTTCTGCCGTCTTTAGCTCCTCCTCCGTCCCCGCCTTGTAAAGTTCCCGCAAGTACATTCCCATCAGGCGGTCAGAGAGAACGCCCTGCTCTGATATGATTCTCTCAAACACCCCGAGATCTCTGCTGCTATGGCTGCCCTGCGGACGGTGCTGAATCTCGATGTCACTGTCATAGACAACCGGATTGAGATTCACTGTCTCATGAATCGGCTCAATCCATGTAAACTCCCTGAGCCGCTTAAAGAGCTTGGGACGCAGGTCGCGCGTAAAGTTCTCTGTCGGATGATTGATCTGCTCCGTCACATAGATCATCTGCACAATCTCCACCTCGGGCAGCATCGCGCGTTTGAGCGCCTTGAACTTGTCCTGATTCTCCTGATCCAGCACCTCGTCGGCGTCCGCCGAGTAGATATAATCTCCGGTCGCCTTCGAGAACGCAAAATTTCTGGCAGCCGCAAAGTCATCATTCCATGCATAATCATACAGGTACGGCGTGTACTCCGACGCAATCTGCCTGGTATCGTCTGTGGAGCCGGTATCCACAATGATGATCTCATCCATAATATCCTTCAGGGAATCAAGACAGTTCCGCAATACTGCGGACTCATTTTTCACAATCATGCATAAACTGAATTTCATACTCATCCTCCATGGTCTCATATTTTGCCTGATATTATTGTAACGAACTTTACATAAATTCTCAACTGTTTCTTTACAAAAAAAGGAATTTAATTATAAAGCTGTATTCACAATCGCTTTTTCGTGTTACAATGATAATATACTGGCGGTCGAAAAGACTAACCGCTCAGTATATTATTATGCACACAAGCCACAATCTGAAAAATCTTATATGACAATTTTTCAGATAAGAAATATGCCACTTCGTGGCTGCGGCTGGCGCGATACTCACGGCAGATTTCATCTGTCGTGAGTATCATATCTCTCAGAAAGGTAGCGTTATATTCATGAAAAATCAGGAAAAACTCGCAGTCGTGATCTGCAATCACAATAAGGGAACAAGCACGGTGGACTGCATCGCATCCATACTCGCCTCCGGCCCTGATTCGGACGGCGGTCTGCAGATCTTCGTGGTTGACAATGCCTCGGAGGATGACTCGGAGGCAGTCATCACAGCAGCCTATGGCGACCGGATCACATTCACGCGCTCTGACACCGACCTGGGCAGCGGCGGCGGGCTCAACCTCGGCATTGAGCAGGCGCTGCGGAGCGGTTTTGAATACATCTGCTGTCTCGGCGAGGAGATCAGCGCCGCTCCCGGCGCACTGCGCATCATGCTGGACTATATGGCATCGACCCCCTCAGCCGGTCTTGTGGGCGGCAAGATCTACCACAGGCATATGCCCCATTACATACAACAGTTCGGCATCTCTGTCGATTTCAAACACTGCCGCGCTTCCATGCTCTATGCCGACACGCCGGACAGTGAAACTATCCCGAATATCGTATACTGTGACGCCATCAGCAGCTGTTGTGTGATGGTGCGGGCTGACGCGATTCGCAGGGTGGGACTGATGCCGACCGGAAACTTTCTCTACTGGGACGACACGGAATGGGGATACAGCATCAAACAGGCGGGCTATGAAGTTGTGGCGATCGGCGCCGCGCATTTCTATCATGCCGCAAGTCCCATGCACCGCTGTGACAATACAAAGGTCAACTATTACATGACGCGAAACTGCATGAATTTCTTCATGAAATACACAAAACCGGAAGCCTGCAACAAGATGAGCATCGTCCTGCTTCGCTCTGTCTTTGAGGCTTTTTATCTGCACAGAATGGGACATGCCCACAATATGGCGCAGTCCGATATATCCGCCCTTCTCGACGCGCTGGGCGGCGTGCGCGGCCAGGCAGCCGACGACCGCATCCTCGAAAATGACGACAATGGACTTGGCTTTGTGAGCTTCTTCCAGGAGCAGGAATCCGTCTATATGGAGGACGACGATCCTTTTCTGGAGCAGGTGATCCGCCAGATCAATCCGGATATTGTGTTTATGCAGCTGCCCTCGCCCGGCGCAGTCACCATTATCCGCTGCGATTCCATACTCGGCATCAAGGATTTCAGCTTTTCACTTGACTTCAGCGAAAATGTGGTCTACATTGACAAAAGCTACCGGATGCTCGCCACCCGCGAGGATGTGGATCTCATCAAAAGCTACGAGCCAAGCCTGCAGCTGTTCCTGTATGCCATGCAGCCCATGGTATTTCGCAGAATCGCCGAAATGCACGGTTTGGAAAACTGCGTGGGATTGTGATCACGTGCGATTATCTTCTAATTACGAAGTAATTTGCAGCTGAACATTTATACGGCGTCAAATTAACAGGTAATTTTTTGACAATTCCTAAAGTTTTCAGAATATTCCGTCGATATAATTTATGTAGTATAATTATGTTAATATGCGCAGTGAAGATATTCACAAGCAGATTTCATCCGTTGTGGGTATCATACAGAAAAGTTATGTAAATGGCATATCCGGCGCTTTAAGGAGGATTCATATGGAGTATCGGCAGAAATATGAGAATTTGTTACAAACATTATGCAATGCATACAATCAGATGTTTAAATTACTGGAGAGTGTAGAACAGTGCGACAAGGAGCTCGCGCGCCTGTCCAGGATCAATCGTCCCGGCGTCGAGGAGGTTTGCCGCGTCACAGAGTACAAGGAACGCCTGATCGTCACTCTGGACCAGATCTCGATCGCCACCGAACCCCTCCACAACCAGCTTGACGGCATCCGGACACTCTGCCAGGAGGTTGACGGCCATCCGATGTATCTCCATCTGAGCGACCTTCAGCTGCTGGTCTACTATTACATCCGCCAGGTCATCAACAAGGAGGACATCAACAATCCGGACATCATCAACCGTCTCAATGATTACAAGGAATCACTGGAGCTGGACAAAGCGCTCAGCGAAGTTCCGCAGTCACAGAAGCAGGTCTTTATGTTAGTTCCCGAAAAAAGGAATTAAAAGAGGAATTTGAAATAGAAAATTAAGATAATCCAATAAAATATAAGCGTGCAGGAGGGATAAACCGCTCCTGCACGCTTATATTATTAAATAGTTAGAGTGAGCTGTGTACATTTATGGTCTTATGACGACCAACTGTACGTTTATAGTTTAGCACTATTTTCCAATTTAGTCAAAGGTTTTTTGCTTGTTTATAAAAGATTTATAATTTTCTTTCAACATCCCCCAAGCGATCATTGATATTTTCAAACAATGCGAAGTACTTCTCCTGAACTAAATCAAAAAATTCTTCCAAAATAGATGTAACATCCTCATCATTATACTTATTGATTACAATATCTGACAGCATCATCCCATCAATACGGCTCATCATAACTACATTTTTCATTTTATGAAGAGATTTTCTCAACAGATTTTTTGTAGCAGATTTCACTTCACCCTCATCCATTAGAATATTGGCAACACGGGCATAATAAAATAATACACTCGTCTTTGCATCTGTTCTCGCTCTATGCAGATGCTCCTGAACCGCAAACGCCTGCTGCATTATTTCATGCTCTTCAGAACAATTGGCCATCTTTCTAAAATGAAATAATGCATCCCTAAAATTTGTATAACAAGTTACCGGAATCCCTTTTTTCCCCAATTTTGCATATGACTCAAATTCTTTGAGATACTCCGCGCTCCTAATTATCTCATTTGTATAAATATTTTGACAAAGGCTCTCTTTGTCAGTCATCTGCATTTTAAGATAATTTCCCATCTCATCTTCCCCTTTACTCACAGACAATAATGCTCTATAAATGCTCCCTCCTCGCACTTTACTTCATCCTTAGATGTAACTATTGGCTGATCGTTGCATAGATAACCTCCCCTGCTCTCCACGGATGATAGCATGACCAGCGGTCCTTTTTCTGCTTCTCTAAGCAACTTCTCATATTTTTTTTCAAAATCCTTAATCATAATCCACAAGCTCCTTCTTCTTTCTCTCTTATTAGTGATATCAAATACGGATATACTGCCAGATACATCTCCGGTGCCTGAACGTCTTCCTGTTCTAAGACAGAATAATAGTTTCTTACCGCCTCTTCATAATCGATTTCCGCGTTAATTGCCTTTAACTCTCTTATAAATTCTCGCAATAATTCTTCTTTTTTCTTCTTGCATACTGCCTGAAATCCGGCTTTTCGAATATCTTCATATTCCTGATCGAGATATTCCAACCGATTCTCCTCATAGTCTTTCCGTATTTCGCAAAAAGAATCAAATACTTTTCTGAAACCATTTGGAAAATAACAATTCTTATAGTTTTCCATACATATGATACCTGCAACGTTATGGCAGATAAACTCGTCGATTGCTATTATCATATGTTCATAATCTTGCATTCTCTTCAAGTCCTTTCAAAATAATATATGTAAGTACATTCATCAAATCTCCGCTTTCTGTACGCTTTGGCATTTCTCACAAACATATTGAATTGCACCGAATTCGCGCTCTGCAGCCACTACTGATATGGATTCGGCAGGTACAATGCATTTGCAGCGGCTGCAATAAATACCTCTGCTCCGCAGATCAACTTTAAGCCCAACCTCGCCAGGAATAATTCGCATTTTCTTCTCTCTCTGTATATGTGTATTCAATTGGCGGATCACCCGCATCCTGTAGTCTCCATTACTGCAGCAAAACTCAGAAGCTATAGCAAGCTCATAGCTTTGTCGTTCTCCCTCCAACAGATTAATGCTTCCGTCATATCCTAAATGAGTATTTTTTTGTCTGATTCCTCTAACATCCTTTTCGTAAATATCACTTATATTAAAAATGATAATATTGACATCTTTCATGAAGTCTTTAAGTTCCGGAAAAAATTTCGTGTCAGAAGTATATCCAATAATCGTCTCCTGGTCATCCAATCTGATTTTAAACTTAACACCATAAGATTTGCCATTTTTCATATGCTTTGTTTCAATAGTGCAAAAAGAAATTTTATCATTCAGTTTTGTCCACCTGTTACACTTTGATAAGAAAACACACTCTGGTATTATTTCTTTATGCAATTCATATGTGCCTTCATCCAACCACCAGCATATGCTATGCTTTTTCCCTCGAGCATTATCAAAAAATTTTTTATAGAATTTCGTTTTACTGGCGTAGTAACGGTTCAAGTCATATTGCAACGCTGAAATCGCCCGCACATCCGCATTATGATCCAAATGATCATGCGTCACAATTACCGCTTTAATATCGTCAATAAAAATACCGTGCCTATGCATTAAATTAACAAAATCAATTCCCGGATCGATCACTACACCAAATCCATCCACATTCAGATAAAAACCGCCTCCTGAACATGCCTCCGAAAACGTTGCAGAATAAATAGCTGGTGTAGTAGAAGAAAATCCTTTTAAACAAATCAATGTATTATTTATCCTTCGATACAATTTTACTGTCTGAGACGCTGCCATATAATAATAAAACTGACTTTTATCCGCAAAATAGTCTTTCAATTCAAGAGGAACAGCTCTCACGCTTTTCCCGTCTTGTAATATATGATAAAATTCTGTCGCACATTTTCTGCATACAGCACACAAACCACAACATTCTGTTTCCTGATCAGCCACCCTCGCTGCGCTTTGAAGCGTACTGCCTTCCTTTAACAATTCTCCCTGAAAATACTTTATATGTAATGGTCTGTCCATTTTACCATCAAAATAGAATCTGTCAATAATCTGATTTAATTCCCTGTTCCTATCATTACTCTTCACTCTTTTGTCGTAACACTTTTCCAACAAAACATCCCATAGACCAGACAAGCAAGTATTCATATGTATCCCTTCTCAGCTTTTTATATCATTCTACAATATATTGCAATTTTTGTCATTAGAAATTTGTACTAAAACTATTTTCTATTTATCACCTATTTGAAAAGAACCGTCCAAATTTCAGACGGTTCTTTTCGTATGTATATTAGGTTGGTTAGAGTGAAAGCGATTATTACTACTGCAGGAGTGAGAGTACACCCTGGTTTGCCTGGTTTGCCTGTGCGAGGATGGACTGGCCTGCCTGCATGAGCACCTGGTTGTTGGAGAACTTCACCATCTCCTCCGCCATGTCCGTGTCGCGGATTGCGGATTCTGCTGCTGTAGTGTTCTCTACGACATTGTCCAGATTCGAGATCGTGTGCTCTAAGCGGTTCTGCACTGCACCGAGGATAGAACGCTGTGTGGACACAATCTTCAATGCCTCACCGACAACGTCGATCGCCTCTCTCGCATTGTCACCTGTCTCATCGACGATACCGATGGATGTGCTCTTTAACTTGTTGATGCCAAGACCTGCTGCCGTCATCGTGTCAATCGTTGCTGAAATTCTGTTGGTGAGGTCGGAATCAGAACCCGCGTGTACATTAAATGTCAATGGAGCTACTACCTTCTCGCTCAGGTTGCTGATAAAATTGCCATAATATAATGATGCGGTTTTAGGATCTGTAGCAGCGGTGGCAGGCTTCGTTGCCACGATCTCCATCTTAGCCGTAGCATCCTTATCGGCAAACAGACCTCCCTGATAATCTCCATTATCATTAAAGTATTTGTACAATGCCATACCGAACACTTCTTTGCCATCTTTATCGTAAAGCCTGTTCTCGGCAACTGCGCCAATAATATCTTTTGCCTCTATAACCTTAGCTTGCGCCGGAGCTCCCAAAGAGTCTGATGGCACCGCTGTTGCCTTGTCATTTGCATTGTAAACCAACCTGTAGCGATCATCCATCGCATACTCTTTTGTAGTCGCATTAGGTCCGCTGATTTCTTTGACATACTCTGACAAATCTTCTTTCTGCTTTACATGAATGATATTCTGTGTCCTTGTATCGTAAATATATGCATCCTTTGTTTCACAGATCAGATTATTTCCACTCATTTTGAGATCAGCTGAATTCAATTGTGTATTTCTAAAAATTGCATAATCGCCGCTAAGTGTCAGGTTTGTGATCGAAGAACTTGCACCAACTTCTGTACCATCCGCACAGTACTTTGTAAAGTCGGAACCCTTTGAGATCAGATCCGCTGATAAGGGCTGTGTAGCCTTTGCATTACTGATGCTGGCTGCCCTGACAGCATACACATTGTCTGTTCCGTTATAATTCACCTTTACCTGATAACCCGAAGAGTTGGTAACCTTAGACAACCCTGTCCGGTCAATCTCGTCGCCCTTAATGTAATTGTATGTATGTACCAGATTCTCCGGCTGTGTCTTGTCACCCTTCAGGAGATAGGTCTCGTTGAACTTGGTGGTCTCCGCGATTCTGTCCATCTCTGTCACGAGCTGGTCAATCTCGTCCTGGATATACTGGCGGTCCGTGACGGACTGTGTGCCGTTTGCAGCCTGTACGCAGAGTTCATTCATTCTCTGCAGCATATCCTGTACTTCTGCGAGTGCGCCCTCTGCTGTCTGGACACAGGAAATGCCGTCCTCCGCGTTGCGCGATCCCTGTGTCAGGCCACGGATCTGTTTTCTCATCTTCTCTGAGATCGCGAGTCCTGCCGCGTCGTCAGCAGCCCTGTTTACGCGATAGCCGCTTGAAAGTTTCTCTGTGGAACGCGCAGACGCATTCGTATTGATGTTCAACATTCTGTTCGCGTTCATGGCTTTAAGATTGTGCTGTACTACCATAATTTCTCCTCCTTTAGCAGCCCAGGACATCCCTTTCTCCAAGCAACTTTCCCATATTATTTATTATTTTTTGACCATTCCCCTTGAATCAGTCTTTTTATTATCGTTAATATTTTCTGTAACTCCATTTACAGTATATATATCGGCCTTATTTTCTGAAAATTTAGAGTTTTACATTAAATTTTCTAAATTTTCTCATTTTACCGCACAATTGCGGCATTCCACCCTCTGCTGTACACAAAACGATTTCATTCTATTTTCGCCACAGACACCGGGTTAGGGCACACGGCACACGACCAAATATGTACCATGTGATACCACACAACACTATTTAGTTGTCAGCAACCACGCTCCATTTCTCTGCATGGAACCGCCCATAATGCATGAACGACTCCTAAAACGGTAGTCGTGGTTTACTATATTATATTTATCGGCAAATCATTATGTAAATATTAGAAGTTTTTGCAAAAATATATGCAATTCAGACATTTTCCTATTGCTACAATTACAGAATTGCGTGAAAATCATTTTAATTCAAAAGAAAAGGGCCTTCCCATTTTCGGAAAAGCCCTAAAAATCTGATTTCTATCCTATCCCAATAGCTTTGAGACTGCATCTGTCGACTGGTTCGCCTGTGCAAGCACGGAATCGTCGGACTGCTCTAAGATACGGCGGTTCGCCTCACTGATCATCTCCTCAGCCCTTGCCACATCCCCGACCGCACTGGCTGCCGCGTTGATGTTCTCAAGCGCTGCCTCATTCATCCTGGACTTGATCTGAAGGGATGCCGCTGCGTCAGACGATGAATCCGATACCTTCTGACCTGTCGCAAGCTTGTTTTCTTTAGCCATCAATGCGCCTGCCTTTGCTGCGTACGCTTCGTTCGCGATCTTGCTGTCATAGGTGAAACTACTCTTGATATCCATACCAATACCTCCTTGTGAAAAACAATTATTCCTTTATCTTTATCCGGATGACACTATATTATGTCACCCTCCTGACAATTATTATTGTAACCGAATTGTCAGACTATGTCAACTAATTATTTCAAATTTTATGTAAATTTATAAACTTTCTGACAACTTCAGCAAATTTCCTGATATGATATGGAAAAACAATGTGCAATGTGGCTATCTCCTGTCAATTCCTATGAAAGCTGGAGCCCGTAAAGCAAAACAAAAAGGCATTTGCAGTTATAGGTGCCCTTTTTGTCAAAAAAGTGATACTTATTCAGTTTTCATGCTGCTCATGCAGCAAAGTGCACAAACCATCTGGTTCGTTTTCGACAATTTGTCTATCCCGTAAGCGGTTATGCGATCAGTGAAAGCACGCCCTGGCTGCTCTGGTTCATCTGTGCAAGCATCGCCTGGCCGGCCTGCTGTAAGATGTTCGCGTTGGAGTATGCCACCATTTCCTTCGCCATGTCCGTATCGCGGATCTGGCTCTCGGATGCTGTCGTGTTCTCCACCACGTTGCCGAGGTTGTTGACCGTGTGCTCGAGACGGTTCTGGCATGCGCCCAGCTCAGAACGCTGTGCGGATACCATTGACAGTGCGAGCGCCACGCGCTCGATGGAAAGTGTCGCGAGATCTTCCGTGCGGACATCTACCTGGTCGACGCCGATGCTTGCTGCGTCCATCGCATCAATGTAGACATGAATCTTGTTGTTCATATCCGTGTCTGTACCTGCGTGAATCGCTGCGCCGAAGCCTGTGGTATGTTCGCTTGCCGCGATCTCGAGCGGTCCATCGTTGTAGGAGCCCTTGCCGTTTGTGGCAGAACCGCCCTTGAACACTATATAACCCGGATCATTGTAGCTGTTTAGCACATTGTCATTCTGGATATCCAATTGAAACAATGTCGCCGGAGTACCGGTTGTTATCGCATTATCTACCAAAATATCATCCGGTTTCGTGAAGTCTCCTACTGCTCCACCAGTTCCAGCGCCTACAAAAGCTGTCAGCTCCTTTACAAATTTAATAACATTCGCATCCTTTGCAAAGCTGTTCTCAAAATGTGTGATCGAAGTTTTTTTGGTCTGTTCTATAATGACGTCCTGAAGACTTTTGCCATCCCTGATCTCACCCAATATCTTTCCCAATCCAGTTTTCATCGATGCCGCATTCATGTTCTGACCGCCTGCAAGATAACCAAGGTACATACATGCGAGATAACCTGTTCCATAATTGGATGCATTGCCGCTGCCGCCAAGTGCATTTGCCTGCAGACGCGAACTGATAAAGTTATCTGTTGACGATGTGTTGATACCAAGCGAACCGTTTACCCAGTCATTTCCATCGTAATATCCACCTGCAGCTGCCTGTGCCATTCCCTCAATAAACCACTTGGGAAAACGGTCATCGGCATGTTTTCCATCCACTGTACCAGTCATACCATTGGTGAGTGCTTCGTCCATAAACGCATGCATCATCTCATGCACGATTGTAACCTCAAGCTTTTTTCTAGAATCAGGGTCCAAATTCCCAGCATTGTCAATCTGCAGTTTATCTATATTGACTGCCAGCTGGTATTCCAATCTGCTCGGATCAACTGTGCCGTCACTATATGCATAATGCCCAAACCTGACGTATGCCAACGTGGATGAACTCAGTCCCGGATAATTATTTCCGCCAAGGGCCAGCCCGATTCCTATGCTTGAATTATTCAGAAAATCATATGCCGGTGAAAACGCAGCGATAATTTCCTGTACTGCATTTGGCACAATCTCCGTCTTCAGGCTGTTCTTTAACTGGTTATACTTCGGATTTGTGTCCGTCGGATTTCCATTTGCTGTCTGAGTGGTCTGAATGCTATCCTGCATGTAAATAATTTTAAGTCCTTCAATATCTGAAAGTGCATTCAGTGACACTTCTTTTCCTGCATTCGCACCATTTAAGGCTGTCAGCTTGACTTTTGCTTTTTCCTTGTCCTCTTCATATTTTTTCTTGATCGCCTCAAACTTCCTGTTATTGATCGCCAGGTTGTATGCGCCCCTGCCGCCCTTGGAAAGGCTGCCGTCAAGCAGGTTCGTCTCGTTGAACTTCGTCGTCTCCGCCACTCTGTCAATCTCTGTGATGAGCTGTGAGATCTCGTCCTGTATATTCTGTCTGTCGGATGCAGCGTTTGTACCGTTTGAAGCCTGCACGCAGAGCTCGTTCATGCGCTGAAGCATGTCCTGAACCTCGCTGAGTGCGCCATCCGCGATCTGTACCATAGAGATACCGTCCTCTGCGTTCTCTGTCGCTTTGGTGAGTCCCCTGATCTGGCGTCTCATCTTCTCAGAGATGGACAGGCCTGCCGCGTCGTCGGCCGCCCTGTTGATCTTGTATCCGCTGGAAAGCTTCTCTGCATTCTTTGACACTGTGCCGCTTACTATAGATAATTGTCTCTGGCTATTCATAGCCTTCAAATTGTGTGTTATTACCATACATTTTTCCCCTTGATTTCCTTATCGTTAGGCGCCGCGTTTACCTCATCCTTGAAGCGGCATGCATCTATACTTTCCAGACCCCACCTCCTAAATCCATAATATCATAAATCATTAACTGTTCACAACACGTTCCCGCTCAGCAACGCACTGCTGCAGCTTCTGGTCAAACAGCTCCGCCATCTCCATGTTGCCCATGCCCCTGTATATATTGACAATATGGGAATAGCACGACAGCTGGTTCTCACCGAGCGTATCTAAGTCTTTCATCGTCGTCACCTTGACATACAGCATCAGCGCCTTGACAATCCGCCCGTTCTCCCTGAGCAGATTCGCATACTCAAACGTGAATTTCGCTGAATTGTAGATACTATTATATTTTTCCAGCAGTTCCAGCGCATCCGGAAAACGGTCGCAGCGACAGTATGCCTTTGCGAGAGACATGATCAGTTCCGGCACGTAGACGTGCTCTGCGCTCTCCGCCATACCAAGCCCCTTCTCATAGGCCTCAATCGCCTTGTCCATCTCATCCAGCACGAAATAGGACTGCCCCATCTGAAAATAGTGGTATCCGCTGCCGCCGTCCTTATCGATGACCTTCTGCAGGAGATCCAGATTTCTGCGCTGCTTTCTCTCCATCACCTCGCCTGTCAGGGCGTATCCGTGGTGAATGACCTCCATCGGGAGCAGAAACGCCTCCAGGGAATCCATGGCCTTGCCGGACTGCGTAGTGCAGATCTGCTCATGAATCGGATAAAAATACTGGTAAAAATTCTTGTTGTACATCCGCGGGACATCATCCGATATATATCCGGTCTCCCCATTGTCCTTGACAACCAGGTTGGTGAGCCGCATCACGCCCGCATAGCGCGGATACCGCTGCATCAGTATCCGCAATGCACTGACATCAACGCTGGTGACATCCTCATCACAATCAACCACCAGTATCCAGTTATTGCCGGCAAAGGAGGCGCAATGATTCCGCGCCGCGGCAAAATCATCCACCCACTCAAAATCAACCACCTTGTCCGCGTATTTCCCAGCAATCTCCTTTGTGCGGTCTGTGGAACCAGTGTCCGTCACAATAATCTCCCAGTCATATTTTTTGAGGTGTCTCAGGCACTGCTCGATATGCTCCTCCTCATTTCTGGCAATGATACACACTGTAATCGGTAGCTTAGACATAATTCACTTCTCCCCTCATGGTGCCTTATTACTGTGCGCTGGTCACCTTTTCCTTGTCCGCATGGTACGCAAGGAAACGCTGGTGGAAATTCTCCGCCATCTCCTTCTCTCCAAACGCCTCGTAAATCTGTATGATCCTGCCATAGCAGTCCGTCAGCTCCCCGCCAAGCGTTCCCATATCCGGCAATGTAGTCACCTTGATATAATTCCCCAGCGCCTTCAGGATCTGCTCGTCCTTCCACAGAATATTGGCATATGTAAACACGTACTTCGCCGAATTAAAATCCCCGGCATACTTCTCCATCAGCGCCAGCGCATCCGATACCCTGCCCGCGTCCGCATATGTGTTTGCGAGGGACATGATCAGTTCCGGCACATAGTATCTCTCCAGTCCCGGCATGTTTTCCATCGCCTTCTCATAGGCCTCGATCGCATCCTTTGTACCACTGAGTGTCAGCTGTGACTGCCCGATCTGAAAATAGACATAGCCCTTGTCCGGCGACGTCTCAAGCTCCTGGTAGAGCAGCTCGAGATTTCTGACCTGTTTCTTTTTCATGGTCTCATTGTCCAGCGCATACCCGTGGTGAATGATATCGATGGGGAGCAGAAACCCATCCATCGGATCATCCCTCTTTGCCGGATCGATCGGAACGATCTGTTCATGAATCGCAAAATCAAACGTATAAAAGTTCTTGTTGTACATCCGCGGGACATCCGTATTGACGTATCCTTTATTTCCTCTGCCGTCATCCGTAATGTTTTTCAGCCGGAGCACGCCTGTATATCTCGCATGCTTCTGCATCAGCATCCGCAGTATCCTGATATCGACTGACTGCACGATCTCGTCGCAGTCGATCGCCAGTATCCAGTTATTTTTGGCAAAGGACGCACAATAGTTTCTGGCGGCCGCAAAATCATTCACCCACTCAAAATCAACCACCCTGTCGGCGTATTTTTCCGCGATTTCCTTTGTCCTGTCCGTGGAACCGGTGTCTGCCACAATAATCTCCATACCGTACGGCAGCAAATGCTTCAGACAGTCCTCTATAAATTTCTCCTCGTTTTTCGCGATGATGCATACCGATACCGGTACTTTTGACATATGTTTTTTCCTCCAATATTTTTAATGCAATAAACGCGCAGGCATATTCAGTTAAATATGCCTGCGCGTCATCCATGACGTTATAACATTCCTATTTCTTACTGTCCATAAGCTGTGGATCAACTGTGTTCAGCTTGCTGACAGCGCTGTAATACTTTGATGCCGCATTTGCTGTCACCCTGCGCTCCTTAATTTCCTGGCGCTTTGCGGTCAGCGCAGCTTCCATCGACGCCTTGTTGCGCTGCTCCTGCGCCTCGATCGAGACACCCTTGCTGACTGCTTCCCTGACCAGATCCTGCATCTTTTGAACTTTCTCCCTGTACTTGTCAGGATTGCCCTGCACTTCCTCTCTGACAAGCTCATAGGTCGACGTAAATCCGTCATCCAGACGGTTAAGCTCGTCGATCAGCTCCCCCTTCTCGTCCATGATCACATCATACGCCTCCGCATCAAACGGTCTCTTTGTCGAAGCCGCCAGCTGACGTTTGTTGATCTCATAGACTTTGTCAAGTACTTCAAGCTTCTTCTCCAGACTCTCGGTCATGATCTGCAGATAATTTTCTGTCATGTCTGTTCCCTCCATACTGTACCTAGCTAAGGGATGTCATCAGGTCCCGGTTCTCTTGTAAGCGCCTGAATTGCCCTGCCCGCCTGCCACTCTCGCCTGTGCGACCGGATTGCTCTTGTCACCGGCAACCTTCTTCATGACTTCTTTCCAGTTGTCCCTCATGGAGCGCAGATGCTTTAACACTTCTTCCATGATCTCGGGATCTTTCGCTATGTTTGCCTCATGGCATCGCCTCAACAGATAGACATACACATTTTCAAACTCCTGCGACACCGCATATTTCCTGTCCAGTGTATCCCTGAAATTCTGGATAATCTTCTCAACCTTGACAATATTCTCATGCGCCTTTGCAGGGTCCTTATTCTCCATTGCCAGGATGGCTACGTTTCCAAACTTAATCGCCCCATCATAGAGCATCAGTGTCAGCTCAGCCGGTGAGGCTGTCATGATCTTCGCGTTCTGATATTGTGCGTATCCATTTTGTTTGAGCATTCATTTCCTTCTTTCCACGCGGACTCTCATTCAGAATCCGCGTTGTGTCCATTACCATTTTCACCTATATATCATCTAATCAGGAATTGTCCCAACATAACCGGAACTGTTCCTTACTGTCCCAGCATACTTGCGAGAGAGTTCTGGCTCGACTGCAGCTTTGACAGCGCCACTTCCATCGCCGAGAACTTATTGTACCACTTATCCTCGTAAGCGTCCAGCTTTTTCTGCGCTTCTTTGATCTTCTTTGTATAATCATCATACTCGATCTTCATGCGCTTGTCATCATATACCTTATAGATACTTCTATAATCCGTGCTCGCCATCGTCTTCTGAAGAGAGCCATACATCTCTTTACTGATGGTCGTGAAAAGTTCAATCACCTTGTCGGGATCTGCCGCGATCGCTTCCTTGAGCTTATTCTTCTCATCCGCATACTTTTCGTCGTCACTGTCTCCGAAAATGTGCAGCGCGTTGCGCTCTCCCTTCTCCGTGTCGAAATAGCTGCCTGTGCCAATACCGAAATTAACAAGATACAGTGTCTCGCCGCCGATGTCATAACCCTTGTTGATGGCGCCGGTCATGCACTGCATAACTGCATAGAGATCCTTATCCCTCCTGAGCAGAGAACCCTTGATCGTGTCCTCCCACTGCTCGACTTCGTCATCGCTCATGGCCTCCTTCTCCTCGTCGGAGAGCATCGTATACTTTCTCGCGGAATTCGCGGTGTAAAGCTTCGTCATCTCGTTCATGATGTCGTTGTACTCTGTGATAAAGTCCTTGATCATGTCATAGATGCCGTCATAGTCGGTGTCGGTCGTGATGGAAATAGGTCCATCCGTAGTCACAGCGTTTGCCGTAATACTGACTCCATTGACCGTAAATGTATTCGTGTCAGAGGTAAAGTCTGCACCGTTTAACGTAATATGTGCATCCTCCGCCCAGATCCTCGTAGCTGTCGAACCGTTCTCATATGCCGCATCCGTGTCAAGACCAAGAGATGCCAGCGCATTGTTCGTTCCCGCAAGCTTAAACTCTTTCGCCATACCTGTCCCGGTAGAGCTGATAAAGAATCTCTGGTTTGTCTCGTCAAAGGACGCATTGACGCCGCCCTCCCGCAGTGCATTCACCAGCTCGCTGATCTTCATATCCGATGTGATCTCGATCGAAGTCTCCTTCACATCGGCACCCTGGCCTACCGTGAGCGTCAGTCTCTGCCCGACCAGACTCGAATCGATGTCTGAAAGCTTTGCGTCAGAGGCGTATGTCGTTTTCACGGAATCCGCGTTTAACTGCGTGACCAGCGAACCCGTTATGTCTCCGTTCAGCTCAGTGTTGGCATAATCAGCAAGCCCGAAGCCCTGCAGGAGCGTCTTGCTGGCAGTGTCGCTGCTGCTGGAAAGCTTGTATGACGAACCCGCTGTGCCTTTCACCGTGAACTTGCCATTTTCCAGACTCATCTTGAGTCCGGCGTTATTTTCCTTGTTAAACTTTGAAATAAAACTGTCAACAGTCATATTTTTGTTGACATCAATATCAACCGTCGTCCCGTCAGCCGCCGTGACTGTCAGCTTGCCACCCATGATATTGAGTTCCTCAAGAGTTATGTTCGTCTCATCCTTGGACGTATCACCCGGAAGACGGATCTTCTTACCTGTGGCAATCCCGCTCTCATTGTCAGACGATGTCATGTCAGACAATCCGAGTGCGGCAACAAGACTCTGCCCTGCCGTCGAACCCGAGGTTGAGAATCCGAATACACTCCCCCCTGCCGGAGCGCTGCTGCCGTCTGCGCCTGTCACTGTGATCTTGCCTGTGCCCTCGTCAAAGCTCATCTTGAGGTCTTCAGACGCAAATGTGCTATTGAACCTTGAAATGAACTCATCCACCGTCTCGTTTTCATTAATGCTCAGACTGCCCTTCAATGCGCCGGGCGTACCCACTGCGCCTACGGTAACATTGAAATCTCCGCCGCTCAATACGCCCAGATCCTTGAGCTTGGTATCGCCCTTGACCTTCTCCACCTTCTTGGAGAGCACTGCGCCTGTCAGATAGCCTGACTTTGCAAGCTGCTTTACCTCAAGGGACTGCACGCCGTTAACTGCGCCTTCACCTGCCGTGATCGTCGCCTTAGTCGGATCGGAAATAGATGTCTTCTTCTTGGCATAGCTTCCGGCCAGTCTCATGTTGGACAGCGTACCTGTATAAAGCTTATAGATCCTCTTATTCAAATCCTGCCACTTAGCTATTTTCCAGTCCAGCTTCTTCTGATCATTTTTTAAATTTGTAACCTTTGTCGATTTCGCCTGCACTAACTGCTGTATCACCGCCTCCGTGTCCATTCCCGAAAACATACCCGTCATTCTCAATAAATCTGACATTGTAATCCCTCCAATTTACTTACATACTACTCTATTAACGATTCATATTTGATAGATGTCAGCTACATCCTCTCGTCAACCAGCACGCCCGCAAGCTCCATCCGCTTAGCCAGCAGATCCAGCGTCTTCTCAGGCGGAATCTCCTTGATCACTTCCTGCGTCTCGCGATCCACCAGTTTGATGACAATACGGTTTGTCTTCTCATGAATTCCAAACTTTGCATCAGAATAGTGAGGCAGCGATGCGACAGCCTGCTCCATCACTTTCTTCAGCTTATCGAGATTGACATTCTTCTGGTCATCCGTGAGCTGTTTTCTGTCAGCCTGTATGGACAACGTTACTGATTCATCTGAGTCCTTTGCGATCTGTACATCCATTACTCCATCCGTGGATTCTGTCATTTTTGCCTCTGCAGCCTTTGGTGCCGATGACTGTTCAGACATCTTCATAGTCTGATTGGTTTGAACGGTCTGCGTCGAAACGGTCTGCTGGGTTCTCCTCCCTGATATAGGCTCCATATACATGCTAATCACCTCCATGTCACGCATGCGCATCCTTCATGCAATTCTCGTAACCATTCAACGCATCATCGTCACGGGCTTCAGGCCATGTAAAATCGTGTTCTGAACAGTTACTAATTCATCAAACAAACTGCAATCACAATGATTTCATTTAATATATCGTCAAATTGTATTGAAAAATTAATGGTATGACTTTATTTTATACGAAAACCTCGCAAAAAACAACTGAAAAATGTCAATATTATTCTTTGATGCCATCAGGAAATCTGAAACAGAAAAAAGATACAAAAAATAATTTGATAAAAAGAGTTAAGAAACTGCACATTTCAGCCGATATAAAGTTAAATATAGCTTTATATTATGAGATAACATTATTAATTACGAAAAATACGGCGAATGCCGTATACATGCAAAAGCACAAGGCAAAAGGATTTGTCTTTTGTAGGCACCATAGAAACACATGGAGGTATTTGTTATGGTAGTACAGCACAATCTCAGGGCAATGAACGCCAACAGAATGTTGGGCGTCACACAGGGAACTCTTTCCAAATCAGCAGAAAAGCTGTCGTCAGGCTACAAGGTTAACCGCGCGGCGGACGACGCAGCAGGTCTTTCTATTTCCGAAAAAATGAGAAAACAGATTCGGGGACTCTCGCAGGCTTCCCTCAATGCGGAGGACGGCATCAGCGCAGTGCAGACGGCTGAGGGAGCGCTTACCGAAGTGCACGACATGCTGCAGCGCATGAACGAGCTTGCAACCAAGGCAGCAAACGGCACAAACGCGCTTTCCGACCGCCAGACAATCCAGGACGAGGTAGACCAGCTCCTCACGGAGATCGACCGCGTTTCCGAGACGACGAAATTCAATGAGATGTATCTCCTGAAAGGGGACAAGGACAAGGTGACCAGGTATCTGAACGCCAAGGACGCCGGCCTCGACGGGACGATCACGCAGAATGCCACACGGGCGTCGTTTACGATGACTGCGCTCAAAAACGGGGACAGCATTATGATCGCGGGAAAAGAATATACGATTTGTCCGCATGAAGAATTAATGGCTCAGGATCTCCTTATCAGAAACCTGACCAACGAAAAATTTACAGCTAACGACCTGACAGGCAATGAAGATGCGCTGAATGCAGCAGCCATGGCAGGTTCACTTATTGATGTCGACGGCGTGCAGTACACGATTGTCACAGACAAAACCCAGGAGAACGCTGACAAAAACACACTAACCCTTTCCAACATTATCAGCAAGATTGTGGTAGGCAGTACTGCCAAATACAACGGAAAAACATATCATGTACTTGTTGATGAGAGGCCAACACCAGGAGTAGGCCCTCTTGACCACGATGATATTGATGATATCGACTCATCCTACATTACCGATTTGTAGGCGTACAAGATGATTCGTCAGGAACTCGGCCTCGCTAACAATATTGGGGCAAACAAGGAAAATTCCAATGTAGATATTGTAATAAAGGACGCAGATGATCCGACAAAAATACTTGACCTGTCAACAGAGACAGATACAGAGCCAATCACAAACGCCAAGAAAGTCACCTTCACCTTCGACAAGGGCCAGTACACCGCACAGGAGGACTTCAACTTCTCGCTCCACGTAGGCGCAGACGCCGACATGACCAACAAGATCAGCGTGGGCATCCAGGCGCTCGACACTGCCGGGCTTGGCATTGACGGTCTGAATGTAAAGGACTCCACAGGTGCAAGCGCCACATACGCGATCGACTCCATCGCGGACGCTGTCGCGACTGTATCCGCACAGCGCTCCCTGCTCGGCGCGGTTCAGAACCGGTTAGAGCACACGATCAACAACCTGGACAACGTCGTGGAGAATACGACATCTGCTGAGAGCCAGATCCGCGATACAGACATGGCGACAGAGATGGTAAAGTACTCCAACGCCAATATCCTCTCGCAGGCAGGCCAGTCCATGCTGGCGCAGAGCAACCAGGCCAATCAGGGGGTACTCAGCCTGTTAGGTTAAAGAATGTTTCCTAATATTATAAATGATACAAAAAGCCGTCAGTTATATGACGGCTTTTTGTATCATTTATAATATTGTTATGCGATCTTGCTTTTCAGTTTTACGATTTCTTCTTTGATTTTGTCAACTTCTTCTATCAGATAATTTACTTTTACCTCATAAGCAAGGTTTTTATCCGCTACCGGAATAGCCTGATTAAGCTTTTTTGTAAGTTCACTAAAATTCTCTGCAATTAATTGTATATTTTTATCCGTAGCATTTTCAATATGCAATTCAATGCTTGTTACACGCCGTTTTAACTCTTGTATTTCTGACTTCATACCTTGCATTTCTGACTTCATACCTTGCATTTCTGATAAAATCAAATCGAGTTTTTCACTGTCTGTCATTGTATCATCACTCCTTCGTTGTAATTTCCGCTTATTAATGTATCTCATACAAGTATACCACAACTTAGATGCAAAGTCCATTGAATTCTCCGTTCAATTACCCCGCCAGCAGTGAAAGGATTCCCTGACCGGACTGGTTCGCCTGCGCGAGCATCGCCTGTCCGGACTGCAGGAGAATATTGCGGTTGGAATACAGCACCATCTCCTCCGCCATATCGGTATCACGAATGCGGCTCTCAGAGGCCGTCGTGTTCTCCACAACATTGTCCAGATTCTTAACTGTGTGCTCGAGTCTGTTCTGGTATGCGCCGAGGCGGCTCCGCTCCGCGCTGACGATATCTTTCGCCTTGCCAAACGCCTTGATCGCCTGATCCGCACCACTCACCTCGACCGTGATCCTCCTATGTTCGCCTTTTGATGTCCGCACTACCTGCCTATCATAAACGAATCCTCCACGAACATCTATGTTACCTATACCGAGCGCATGACTTGATATAGTCGCCATCTTCAGAATCATCTGGTTTCCCGTATCAGCGCCAACCTGCAGTGCGATCTGCTGCGGCTCCTCATGCGAACCGGGGATCAGCTTTTCCATTTCGTACATGACGCCTGCGGCGAAAAGCCCCCGATCCATTTCCGGAGCGGGTGTCACATAACCGCGTATATCATACACCCAAAGCTTGCCCGAGTTGTTCGGATCCACCTCCATATGCGTGTAATGGCCGCCCGGATTCCCCGCAGTCAACTGACCACTGTCCTGGTTCACTTCTTTGGTGAGCTCCAAAACTGCGTTGACCAGGTCCGATGCCGAATGGATGTCATCAATCCCCAGCCTGTAGATAAAAGAATTGCCCGACTGGACGGAACCCTGCGGACCTTTGCCGCTGGTGAACTCCACACAGTAAAAATTGTTACAGGTGCAACACGTCGTACTAAATCCCTTGCCGTACAAATCCTGCTTGTTCTGCTCCGAGAACGCGCTAAAGTCCATGCTTGAAGCAACATGTCCATTATATTTCTCCCACAGTATTGTCTTCCCGCCCTCTTCATTTTCATACTTAATTGACGGACAATCCACCCAGTCCGGCAGGCTTCCCACCGGGAACAGACTCCGCTCGATCCGGTCCGGCGCGTACACGCCAATCCCCTTGAGCACATAGATCTCATTAAACTTCGTCTTGTCCTTGATCGCATCGATCTCCGTGATGATCTGGCTGATCTCGTCCTGTATCTTCTCCCTGTCCGATGCACTGTTTGTACCGTTTGACGCCTGGACGGACAGCTCCAGGCACCGGTCAATCATATCGTGTACCTCCGTCAGTGCGCCATCCGCGATCTGGATCATGGAAATCCCGTCCTCGGAATTTGCGGACGCCTGCGTCAGCCCGCGGATCTGTCTGCGCATCTTCTCAGAAATGGAGAGCCCTGCCGCATCATCCGCCGCCCTGTTTACTTTGTAACCGCTTGAGAGCTTCTCCGCAGATTTTCCCAGAATCCCTTCCGTAATGCCCAACTGGCGGTCTGCGTTCATCGCCCTGATATTATGTTGTATTCTCATGACCATCATCCTCCTTGACATCCTGGTCGCATATAACCCAAGCCGGATAACGGTATGTTACTCGCGAGTTATACTGGGTTAGATTGCACTTAATCTTATCTTATATATCGACTGATTTGTGTAAAACCATAATATCCATTGTGAAATATATGCATAATCATCCTAAAATAAAAGCCATTCATAATGTCATACGGAAAACGCTCTCAGATTCCATCATTCCCAGATGACTTACCTCATTTTCCATGATAATACACAAAACAAGCATCCAAAACAGCATGCCCGCAATGAAGCAAACAGCCCCAGGTGTCCGCACACCCAGGGGGCTATTTCCGCCACAATATAAAATTTTATGCTGATAATAAGGATAGGATTCCCTGTCTTGACTGGTTCGCCTGTGAGAGCATTGCCTGCCCCGCCTGCAGGAGAATGTTCTTGTTGGAATACTGTACCATCTCAGTTGCCATGTCCGTGTCGCGGATCTGGCTCTCTGCGGCTGTCGTGTTCTCAACGACATTGTCCAGGTTGTTGACCGTATGCTCGAGCCTGTTTTGGTACGCACCAAGACGGCTGCGCTCCTTGCTTACCTTGTCCTTCGCACTGCTAAATGCCCTGATCGCCTGATCTGCACCGCTGACCTCGACAGTGAGCCGCCTGTGCTCACCCGTTGATGTGCGCACCACCTGTCTTTCATAGATAAAGCCACCCCGCACATCCACATTGTCTATGCCGAGTGCGTGACTTGATATGACCGCCATCTTCAGAATCATCTGGTTTCCTGTGTCTGCGCCCACCTGCAGCGCTAACTGCTGTGAATTTTCATGTGAACCAGGAATTACTACTTCCTGCTCGTACATGACACCAGCCGCAAACAGCCCCATATCACTCCGGGGAGTTGGTCTTATACCCGGGCGATTGTCATACACCCAAAGTTTATTGGGATTTGTCGGATCTTTTACCAACTCGGTATAATGATTCGCAGGATGCCCTGGAGTCCCATTGTATTGTGTAAGATCCAGAATCGCATCAATCAGATCTGACGCCGTATTGATATTGTCTATCCCCAGCTGGTAAATATAGGAAGTCCCTGACTGAATGGGCGGCAGCGGCCCCGTACCCCTTGTGAATTCCACACAATAATAATTGTTACAGGTACAGCAAGTCGTGCTAAAACCTTTTCCGTACAAATCACTCTTATTCGCCGCATAATCCGCAAAATCGAGGCTTGCTGCAGTGAAAGTACCGTTCTGGCCCGCTTTATTCGTACCCGTATATTTCTCAGAAAATACCGTTTTCCCATCCTGCTCATTTTCGTACTTGATCGAAGGACATTCTACCCAGTCCGGCAGGCTTCCCACCGGGAACATGTTCCGCTCAATCCGGTCCGGCGCATATACGCCTATTCCTTTGAGCACGTTGATCTCGTTGAACTTTGTCCGCTCTTTGATCATGTCGATCTCCGTGATGATCTGGTTGATCTCATCCTGGATCTTCTCCCTGTCTGACGCACTGTTTGTTCCGTTTGATGCCTGGACGGACAACTCCAGACACCTGTCGATCATATCGTGCACTTCCGACAATGCACCATCCGCGATCTGTATCATGGAAATCCCATCCTCAGAGTTTACGGACGCCTGTGTCAGCCCGCGAACCTGTTTGCGCATCTTCTCCGATATACTCAATCCCGCGGCATCATCCGCTGCGACGTTAATCTTATAACCGCTCGAGAGGTTTCTGGCTGATTTCGCAAGAGTCCCTCCTGTAATATTCAGCTGGCGGTTTGCATTCATTGCTTCTATATTATGCTGTATTCTCATGACATTCATCCTCCTTGATATCTGCCAAAGACCTGTTCAAGCTTCCTTTCTCTCCATTATTTTGTGAAAATAGCCAATTCCTTTTGTATTTTTCACAATTTACGTTTGCATTAAAAAAAGAAACTGCTGAAAAATCAGCAGTTTCTTAATCATGGTAGAACCTAACGTTCCCATCCTGTGGAATCGGTGATTACTGCAGTAAGCTCAGTACACCCTGATTTGCCTGGTTGGACTGTGCCAGCATGGACTGTCCAGCCTGCTGAAGGATATTTGCATTCGAGTATTTCACCATCTCAGTTGCCATGTCTGTATCACGGATCTGGCTCTCTGCGGATGTCGTGTTCTCAACAACATTGTCCAGGTTGTTAATGGTATGCTCTAATCTGTTCTGGATCGCACCGATCATAGACCGCTGCTTAGATACATGTGCAATCGCCTCCGCGATCGAATCAATCGCATATGTGGCAGATGCGCCTGTACTGTCCGCAACATTTAGACCATTGATGCCTAACCCCTTGGTATCCAGCGCGTCGATCTGTATGCCGATCTTGTTCGTCATATCGGCATCCGCGCCTACATGTACGCTGAAATTGAGCGCTTCCCTGACATCATACTGACCTTTGGTGAAATGGAATGATACTTTCTCATCCTTTTTGAGTGTAAGCAGATCTGCATTAGTATATTTACTACCGTCTTCCTTGAGTGCTCCTTCCGTGACATCAGCGTTTCCGCCTTCCTTCGCTCCGATACTGTTGGCAAGTCCTAACTCCTGTCGAATCTTCGCATAGGCAACTGTTGCTGTAATGACAGAACCGTTTATGTCGTCTGTACCATCCGGTTTTTTGTTGGCGGGATCTGGGCCTTCATCTTTCATCACATGATATGTTTTACCCTTATAGATCACTGTGCTCTGATCTGCAACCTTAGCCGCGAGTTTTGTCCTGCTCAGGATATTTTTGTCAGCGTTCTCATCAGAAGAACCATCCTCTACTACAGTGTACTGCGTGCCGTCAATCGTAATCAGCTCACCTGCACTTACGCTGGCTTTGTTCTTAATCATATCCGTAAGGAAATCTTTTCCATTATCAGGACCGTCGCTCCGCCGACCAATCTGATACTCCGTGCCGCCGATCGTGATCGTATCGCCGAACTGCAAAGCATTCATCGTAAACGTCGCCTCTGTAGCGCTGCTGAAAAGCTGCCCCTCAATCCCTGCATCCTTCGCCTCGAGATAATGCGTAACCTCGTCCTCATCACCCTTCAAAAGGTAGATCTCGTTGAACTTGGTTGTCTCTGCCACTCTATCGATTTCAGTAAGGAGCTGGGAAACTTCGTCCTGGATCGTCTGACGGTCTGACAAAGCATTCGTGCCGTTCGCTGCCTTCACTGCAAGCTCATTCATTCTCTGTAACATATCATGCACTTCTGTTAAAGCACCTTCTGCTGTCTGCACTGCACTGATACCATCCTCAGCGTTGGAGGAAGCCTGTGTGAGACCTCTTATCTGCTTTCTCATCTTCTCTGAGATCGCAAGCCCTGCCGCATCGTCTGCCGCGCGGTTGATCTTGTAACCAGAAGAAAGCTTCTCTGAAGACTTTGACAAAACACCTGTTGTGATTCCTAACATTCTGTTTGCGTTCATTGCTCTAAGATTGTGCTGTACTACCATAAAATTACCTCCTTGTAAT
>VSNM01000005.1:0-114118 GCA_009774245.1 Lachnospiraceae bacterium
CAGTATCTGCAATTTTCAAGGTTCAATTGAGCCTAGTTTTTTGGTTCAGTTTTTCATAGATTACTTGACACTACCTTGTTAAATAACACTCTTGTTGTCAAGTATAGCGCAAAGTGGCATTTTAGAAATAGACAATTTTGATAATTTTTAAGTGTACAGTTAGGAAAGTTAGAATAGCTATTGATTTTTGGGGCCAAATAGGCTTTAATATAATATAGAGAGCATGAAATGAATTTCAGGAGGTTTACTATAATGGATAATTTTGGAGCAGCAAGAAACATGGAAACAGCTATCATTCCAAAGGGAACTGTCATCAACGGCAATGTTGCGATTGAGGGCAAACTTGAAATGTACGGTGTGGTGAATGGCGATATCAATTCTGACAGCAGGGTGAATATATCCGGAGATGTCACAGGAAATATCAGGGCAAATGATCTGTATGCGAAGGATTCCTTCATCGTGGGACAGATTGAGTGTGTGCAGGGAGCGACAATCCGCGAGAACACAGTGATTCTCGGGGATATCATGGCGGAAAACCTGGTGGTGGACGGTGCGATACAGGGCAAAATTGACATCAAGGAAAGCGTTACGGTGGGCAACACAGCAATCCTGGACAGCGACATCAGGGCCAGGACGATTCAGGTCAACAATGGCGCCGCGATCAACGGCCACTGTTCACTCTGCTACGCGGACATCAAGCTGGAGGATGTATTCCCGGTGACAGAGGAGGAGGTGCAGGAACCGGCAAAGGATGAGACGCCGGCAGATGAAACAAAGGAAACAAAGGAAACAAAAGAGCCGGAGGAAGTAAAGGAGCCGGAGGCGGTCAGTGAGGACAAGCCAAAGGCCGTGGCAAAGCCCAGGGCGATCGCGAAACCCAAGGCGGTAAAGAAGGCTGATGCGGAGGCGCAGTAAATTGATGGAACATACAGAGTGGGAATACGGCCGGGAGTTATTTGGCGTGGATCGTATCGAAAAGACAGAGGAAATATTGGATTTTGCCAATATGGTATTCAGTATGGAATACAGCAGCACTGATTTTGCGGCGCTCCTGCCCAAGGCGTATTCCCCGAAACGCAGCGGCATCCCCATTCATCATATGATCAGGGAAGCGGACAAAATCAAGGCGCTGATTGACATGTATCCGGTAACTCTGCGATTACAGGGAAAAACCGATAGTGCAGTCAGGGCTGCTTACGTGGGGACAGTGTCTGTGCATCCAAACGCCAGGGGCAGGGGATACATGATCGAGCTCATGAAGGCGGTTGAGCAGGATGCGCGCCGCCAGGGCTGTGCACTGATGATTCTCGACGGCGACCGGCACAGGTATCAGTATTATGGTTTTGAGCATGCAGGGATTTGCTGCAGCTTTCAGATCGAGACAGGAAATATCATGCACGGCTGTGCCAACATCTATGATGAGGAATATATGGCGCATGCGGCATACAGCTTTGCGGAGCTCGAGGAACAAAGTTCCTGTCTGGACGTTCTATATCGGCTGTATCAAAAGAGACTTGTGACAGCGCGGTCCCGGGAGGATTTCCTGTTGTGTCTGCAGAGCTATGGCGCGACAGCTTATGCCATCCTGAAGGACGGAAATCCTGTCGGGTATGTAAACCTGTCCGCGGATGGGAAAACGGTATCGGAGATCGAGGTTGACGATATTCGGGAGCTCCCGAGAGTATTATACGATCTGATGATGGGATTTGATGTGGAGCGGCTTGACGTCAGCGTGGGAATGGATGAGATGGCTAAGACAGAACAGCTTGAAAAAGTGTGCGATTCCTGCAGGATGTATATGTCGCATCAGATTAAGATACTCGACTATGAGGCGGTATTGGCATTTTTATTGAATTGGAAACAGAAATATGACACACTTGTCACAAGTGATTATGTGCTGGGCGTCAGGGACGATCAGACGGGCAGCATCGCAAATTACCTGCTGTCCGTTGCAAAGGAGCGGATCAGTGTATCGCGCACGGAGAGGGCGGCGGACACTGTCATGGGAGAGCTGGAGCTTGTCAGGGTGCTGACGACGGACTTTTGCTTTGTGGAGCAGCAAAAGGGGGAGCAGAGCAAAATAAAAAATGCGCCTGCGGGCTGGTTTCCTCTTCCGTTTTACCTGCCCGACGCAGACACATTTTGAGTTTTATTCCATATATTTCCAGGTGTACAGGTTGGCGCTTCTGCATTTTGGACAGACAACCTTGTACTGCTCGAAGATAAACATCTTGATCTGGTCATCAGGAACATTTGTTGTGACAATGCGGCTCTGGCCGCATTTGCACAGAAACAGAATCTTACGGTTCAGGCGCACAGCCAGGCTCTCGCCTCTCAGACTGAGCGTCTTTTCTATGTATTTGATCTGCTCTTCGTTGTGAACACCGCATTCTTCAAGCGCCCACTTGTACTCATCGCGGATGACGTGAAGTGCCTCTGACGGGATAGATGAATAGTGCTGCTCTAATTTTTGTTCAGTAAACATGTTGATTCCTCTTTTCTTTTTCTTTTCTTTATCTTTTATTGATTCTGTGTAGATGAATGCGTTTAGATAAAGTATAACACAAATCAGAGAAATATGGAATACGGTTTTTGTGTTAAAGAATGACAAAAAACAGCCGATATATATGATATATATTTTCGGCAGAATATAATGCCAACAAAGTAAAACGGATTTTACACAGGCCCACAGGGAGGTGGCACAAGTGAATAGAAGACGAGAACTTGCCCTGCAGAGAGTTTCCCGCATCGGAAGCATCGCAGCGGCAGACAATATCTCACAGAACACGAAGTACAAGAGCAGTCACACAGGCGCACGGTTTCAGACCAACACGATTGAGGCGGCATTGGGCACTTATCTGATGCGCAATAACGAGATCTACGACCTGCGCGGACAGGACGCCTATGTCCATGGATATGGGGAATCCGGCTCGGAGGCACAGGATCAGCTTTCCAGACAGATGAAGGAATATGTATCCATGGCTTCTGCGGAGGAGAATCAGCTCGCGAATGCCAAATCCGATCTTGAGCGCCGCATTGCGGAGCATATCAATATCAGGAAGTACGAGGAAGCGCTCGCAAAAGATCCCAGTGCGCAGTATCAGCTGAGCCACTATCACAGGAATGGTGACGAGACGGATTTTGACAGGCTTGACGCGAATCGCTGTTCTGGTTTTTTATTGTATTCTTACAATAAGATGGGTGTGCACAGCGTATTGGGAGAGCATCTGAGCTGTGGTAGCTATGGCGCAACAGGAAAAGGGGAAAATCTGGTAAAGGAAGCTTGACAGGAAATCAGAAAATTAGATCAGAAAAATTTGGATAAAGAAATTCAAATTTTAAATAAGGAAAGGTGAGCTATGGACCTGACTGACGAGAAATTAAAATATCTCAAGCTGCTGGCAAGCAGGTATCCCTCCATACCATCGGTGTGCCGTGAGATCATCAATCTGAAGGCGATCTTAAACCTGCCCAAGGGGACAGAGCACTTTATGAGTGATATCCACGGTGAGTATGAGGCATTTTACCATATCATGAACAATGCGGCGGGTGTCATCAAGGAGAAGGTGGATATGATCTTTGCGGAGCGCATGACGCCCAGGGAGCGTCAGGAGATCTGTACGCTCGTGTACTATCCGACGGAGAAGATCAAGCTGCTCAAAAAGCAGAATGCAGTGACGCCGTATTGGTACAAGATCAATCTCAAGAATCTGACGGAGCTCGCGAAATTTTTGTCCTCAAAGTATACGCGCTCCAAGGTCAGAAAAGCACTGCCTTCGGAGTTCAGCTACATTATCGATGAGCTTCTGCACGCGCAGCAGGATGAGGACAACAATCAGTATGTCTATCATGAGAAGATACTGGACACCATCATTGACATTGACAGCGCGGACGCGTTTATCGAGGCGCTCAGTACCCTGATCAAGAGGCTGGCTGTAGATCATCTCCACATTGTGGGAGATATCTATGACAGAGGCCCGAGTGCGGACAAGATCATGGATTTGCTGATCACGCACCATTCGGTGGATATCGAGTGGGGAAATCATGATATATTGTGGATGGGTGCGGCGTGCGGCAATGAGGCGTGCATCGCAAATGTCCTCAGAAATAATCTCAAATACGACAACATTGAGATCCTGGAAAATACGTACGCAATCAGTCTGCGCTCGCTGACATTGTTTGCCGAGCAGACGTATCCGGACATGCGGCCGATGGATGCAGCGCTCAAGGCGATCTCGGTGATCCTGTTCAAGCTTGAGGGGCAGATTATCATGCGCCATCCAGAGTATGACATGGTGGACAGACTCCTGCTCGACAAGATTGACAAGGAGCGCGGCGCTGTCCGGATTGGCAGCCAGGAATATGAGCTGAATGACTGCTATTTTCCGACGATCAGGACGAATGATGCCTACGCGCTCTCGGCGGAGGAGCAGCATGTTATAGACGATCTGAGAGCGGCATTTGTGAACAGCCACATGCTTAGAAAACATGTTCGATTCTTGTATGAGAATGGTAGCACGTACATGTGTTACAATGGCAACCTTTTGTTTCACGGCTGTATCCCCATGACGGAGGACGGAGAGTTTGCCTCAATGCGGCTTGACGGCAGGGATTACAAGGGGAAGGAGTATATGGACTATGCCGCGAAGGTGGCAAGACGCGCCTTTTTCGGAAATTTTAACCAGTCGGACATTGACTTTATGTGGTATCTGTGGTGTGGGAAAAAATCGCCGCTGGCTGGACGGACGATGAAGACGTTTGAGCGGACCTTTGTGGTGGACGAGAGCACCTACGATGAGCCAAAGAACCCGTATTACCGCTATTATCAGCAGGAGGAGTACTGCAAGAAGATTCTTCACGAGTTCGGACTGGACAGCGACATATCGCATATTATCAATGGACACACGCCGATCAAGGTGTCAAAAGGGGAATCCCCGCTGAAGGCGAACAACCGGCTGATCGTGATCGATGGCGGATTCTGCCGCGCATACCAGAAGACGACGGGCATCGCAGGCTACACGCTGATCTACAATTCGCATGGTATGCGCCTGAAGGCGCACCAGCCGTTTGAGAGCATCGCAAAGGTGCTGGAGGAGAATAAGGACATCGAGTCCACGTCCAACTTCTTTGAGACAGAGGCGGAGCGTGTGATGGTCAAGGACACGGACAACGGCAAGGAGATCAGGGAAACCATCAGGGATCTGGAGCTGCTGCTTGCCGCGTACAGACAGGGAATGATTGTAACAAAATAAATTGTATAAAAAATGAGCAGGTTTTCTGCTCATTTTTCGTTAGAAAAGCATTTTATTGTGATTTCAGCTTGCGCTCCTGCTCCGCCTGAATGTCCTCAAATGCGGAGAGCATCGGTTCGTCCTTGGAATTTTTGAACGTGCGCGCCACATAGTTGTTGGTGATTTTGATGACGGTTCCTGACAGTGTCAGGACGCCGATCAGGTTTGGTATCGCCATCAGTCCGTTAAAGGTGTCGGAGATATCCCACGCGAGGTCGAGGTTCATCGTAGCGCCAAACACGATAAATACGACAAAGACAACCTTGTAGATGATTGTGGCTTTTGTGCCAAACAAAAATTCCCACGCTTTTGTCCCATAATAGCTCCAGCCGAGAACGGTGGAGAAGGCAAACAGCAGAATTGCGATGGCGATAAACGCGCCGCCGATATTCACGCCGCCAAAGTTAAATACCGTGCCGAAGGCTTCACTTACAAGGGCGGTCTGTTCGTTCGTCGAGAGCATCTCGCCTGTGTGCAGGTCGATCAGACCAGTCGAGAGGATGGAGAAGGCAGTGAGTGTACAGACTACGATCGTGTCCGCAAACACCTCAAAAATCCCCCACATTCCCTGTCTGACAGGTTCCACGACGTTGGATGCGGAGTGGACCATGACAGAGGAGCCAAGACCGGCCTCGTTGGAGAATACGCCGCGCTTAAAGCCCCATGTGACAGCGCTCTTGACAGCCAGACCGACAGCGGCGCCGCCGACAGCGCGCAGGCCGAAGGCGAATGAGAAGATCGCACCGAAGACTTCGCCGACTTTTCCGATATTGACGATAAACACGATGAGTGCTCCAAGTATGTACGCACACGCCATGAATGGCACGAACTTCTCAGTCACCTGTGCAATCCTCTTGATTCCGCCGACGATCACGAGTCCGGCGAGAACCATGAGCAGCAGACCGACGATCAGCGCATACAGGTTGATCTCGGCAGAACCGATCATGATGACACGGTCAAGCGCGTCAACGTGGAATACGGAAGTAATGTTGCCGGCGATGGTGTTGACCTGGCTCATGTTTCCGATTCCGAATGACGCGAGGACACAGAAGATAGAGAACAGCACGGCGAGGATTTTGCCGAGCGTCGAGCAGCCTTTTTTGGAGCCGAGGCCGTCCCGCAGGTAATACATGGCGCCGCCGCACCATTCGTCGTGACTGTTTTTCCGGCGGTAATAGATGCCGAGCACATTCTCGGAATAGTTGGTCATCATTCCGAAAAAAGCGGAGAGCCACATCCAGAAGATCGCACCGGGACCTCCGGCGGCGATCGCAGCGGCGACGCCCGCGATATTGCCGACACCGATGGTCGCGGCGAGTGCGGTGCACAGCGCCTGGAACTGCGAGATGGATGCCTTTTCACTCGAGTTGGTGACATGGCTTCCCTTTTTGAACACACCGCCGATGGTCTTGGAGCTTACATGTCCGGCGTGTGTGATCTGAAAAAATCCAGTGCGGATTGTCAGATAGATACCGGTGCCGATGATCAGGACCAGCATGGGAATCCCCCATACCACGCCGTTGATGGCGCCATTGACTTTTGCTATCAGATCAAGCATAAAGATTCCTCCTTCATATAAAATAAAAAGAATATCCCATTCGGACAGCCCTTTCTGTCGTAGGTGGAATATTCTCTTTATCTATATTTATACACGAAAATGGAATATAATGCAAGAAAAAAATAAAATACTGTATAAAAGGGAGGATGCCAAGTAACCTCTCGACTACTTGGCATATATTATGAAAAAGTTATTATAAGTAAAGTTATCACTCGTTGTCTGTAAGGTTTTGCTCTAAGTTTTGGCTTTCTTTCGCATCACCTTATGTTATTAGTATAGAGTGTTTAAATGTCTAAATCATGTTGATTTATTGAATAATTTTTCAAAGAACTATGAACGATTTATGAACATGGGCAAATAATACTGAGGATTACGCAACCAAATCTCCCTCCTGCGATATCTAATCTGTGTAAGCTGAATCGATTTGGTGAGATTAATCAGAGCGGAGGAGGAAAATGAGTACGTTGAATACTATGGTGAGACGCGCAAAGCGCGGCGACGCGGAGGCGTTTATCACTCTCGTCGAGGAGTGTAAGATGACGCTTCGCCGCGTGGCGCTCGGCTATCTGAAAAATGAGGAAGATGTCGCGGACGCGATACAGGATACGATTCTTGACGCGTATGAGCACATCGGAAGCCTGAAAAAAGACGAGTATTTTAAGACATGGCTTGTGCGGATTCTGATCAACCGGTGTACAAAGCGATACCGAATGAACCGGCACAAGGCGTATCTGGAAGATTACAGCGAGGAAGCCCAATACGATGCGGGAAATGCGGACGTGGAGTTTCGCGAGATGCTGTCCGTGCTGCCCGAGGACAGCAGGGTTATTTTTCAGCTATATTATGGCGAGCAGTTTACGGTCAGGGAGATTGCACAGATTCTTGATATGAATGAGAACACGGTAAAGAGCAGGCTGCATCGCGGAAAGGAGCAGCTGCGTGTGGCGCTCGAGAGACGGTAAAGCGGGGGTATTCGTTATAGTTCAGTGTAGGACTTCGCACTACGCTGCGAAGTCCGTGAGAAAGCGTGGAGATTGAGATGCATCAAGCCACCACGAAGTGGTTTTGCATGGCTTGATGCGTTACAGTTCAGCAAGGCTGAACTGTAACATTTGGTTGAATGGAGGATTGTTATGCAGGAGAATGAATTGAGAAGGGTTCTGGGGACAGAGCTAAGTCCAAGCAGTGTCATAGATGCGAAAATAGAGGAGGCTTATCGGAGCATCAGAAATGGAGAAGTCAGGCGGACAGGCAGAAAAAGTCAGGCGGCACGTCGGATTCTGATGGGAATCGGCAGTGTGGCGGCAGTGTTTGCGCTGATGGTTACATTCTGTGTCATGAATCCGGTGCTGGCAAGCGGGATACCGGTATTGGGAGGGATATTTGAAAAGCTTTCAGATTGGTTTCCGTTCGGGCAGCTTCCTGAGGAGGGAACAGTGGAATTGTATCAGGAACAAACAGATCAGGGCAATGCGGGAGACGGAGTAAACGGGACGCAGAGCGCACAGGACATGTCAGCATATCAGCAGACATCGGGGGATATCACGATCACGCTGACGGAGGTGTATGCCACAAACCAGGCCGCATATATCGGTGTGCGTGTCAGCAGTGCGCAGGGATTTTCTGATAGGGCAGTCTATACGGCTGACAAAAGACAGAATCTGGGGGTGGAAACTGCGGAGTACTATTCTTTTCGTCAGGGTGTGATCAACAGGTGGCGCTATATCGAGGGAGAATTTATTGATGTACATACTTTTGAGGGAATTATGAGGATTCGATACTCTGAAATAGACTGGGATGACAGAAACTATCAACAGGCATTGGAGGAGGCGGGGCTCACGGCTGACGATATTGCAACTGCCGATATGGCGCAATATATGGAGGCGTATGAGATACCGAAAACCTTTGACATGAGGCTGGATATATCCAATGTTGTCGGGGAACTGGCGGAGCCGCTGCCGGTAGAGGGCGCAAAATCAGGAGAGGAACAGGAGCGCATGACCGACGAGGAGTGGGAGGCATACATGAAGAGCCTGCCGCGGGAGTGGTATGAATATCCCAGTAAATATAAGAACTGGTGGCAGGAGGGAGACTGGTCTTTTGAACTGACACTGACACAGAAGGACAATGTATCACGCGTGATCGAGGTTAACCAGATAAACGAGGCGGGTATCGGTGTCAGGAGCATCGAACTGTCCTCTGTGGAAATGACACTGGACATGATCGTGAGTGGACTTACCAGTGTGGTTGTCCTGGACGCGGACGGCGATAAAATTGATCGTGGCAGTTCCAATGAGTGGGAACTTGCGGTCGCAGGTCATGATATTTCCAAGGTGTATATCTATATTTGTGACTTTTATGAATATAGGAACGAGATCAGGCGCTATGACATTCCGGGGAACGATCTGGGCAGGAGTTTTCAGGAAGTGCTCGAAGAGCGGGCGTTGTTCAAGACGGTGGTCGAGACGGGGGAGTGAGTAAGAAGAAAATTGTTGATCTTTGTTTTTCAGGTTGTGAATATCGGCTATACTATGATATACTGTTTATACTGGCGGTCGAAAAGACTGACCGCTCAGTATAATGTGATGCACACAAGCCACAATCTGAAAAATCTTATATGACAATTTTTCAGATAGGAAATATGCCACTTCGTGGCTGCGGCTAGCGCAATACTCACGGCAGATTTCATCTGTCGTGAGTATAATATAAAAGTATTCAAAATATGTAGCTGATGAAGGTCATAAAAAGGAAAGTGGGGAGTATTGTATGAGATATTTTAATACGGAAGGGTTGTGTAAACCTGATGAGCATTATATGGTGCGGCTTGACGACAGGCTTGCCTGCATTAAAAATACACTGGTTGACCGTAAAAAATATTTTGTCATCAACAGGGGCAGGCAGTACGGGAAGACGACAACACTTGCCGCACTGGAGGAATACTTAAAAGATGATTATATAGTGCTGTCGCTTGACTTTCAGCAGATGGGTACGGAAGATTTTGCGGACGCTGCGACATTTGCGCATGCGTTTGCAGGTATATTGATAGAGACGCTTGAAATCAATGGGCTGGATGACAGGGAAGAACTGATGGAGCCGCTGACGGAGATTATGGAAAGAGACAATAACAGCCTGAAGGAGTTGTTTATGCGTCTGAGCAGAATGTGCAGAAACAGCGCACAGCCAATCGTACTGATGATCGATGAGGTTGACAGTGCGTCCAACAATCAGGTGTTTATTGAGTTTCTGGCACAGCTGAGAGGGTATTACTTAAAGCGGGACAAGATGCCGATTTTTCACTCGGTAGTCCTTGCGGGAGTATACAGCATCAAAAACCTGAAATTAAAACTGCGCCCCGAATCAGAACACCAGTACAATAGCCCGTGGAATATTGCGGCTGATTTTAAGATTGCGATGAACTTTTCGGCAGAACAGATTGCCATGATGCTGACCGAATATGAGACAGATCACCAGACGGGAATGGATATTCATGCAGTCTCAGAAGAAATCTATGCGTATACGTCAGGTTATCCGGTATTGGTATCAACCATTTGTAAATATCTTGATGAGGACTTATTAGGGCATGACAGCTATGAAAATTCCCAGAAAGCATGGTCAGGCGCAGGCGTCGCGGAGGCTGTAAAAAATATATTAAAGGTGAGCACGCCTCTTTTCGAGAGTATGGTAAAGCAGCTCGACCAGTATAGTGATCTGCGGACTATGCTGGAAAATATCATCTATCAGGGTATTAGAATCCCATTCAGCCCGGACGAGAAGGCAGTCAGCATGGGCCTGATGTTTGGTTTCCTGACTGAGAAAAACGGACAGGTGGCAATTGCCAACCGCATTTTTGAGATGTATTTACTAAACCTTTTCATGACCGAGGAAGCCGGCAAGAGCGAGGTTTATGCCCAGGGTGGCAGCGACAGAATCGGCTTTATCAGGGATGGCAGGCTTGACATGTATCTGGTTTTGAAAAAATTTGTTGAATACTTCCATGAAATCTGCTGTGAAAAGGATGAAAAATTTATCGAGAAGATCGGGCGCAAATTTTTCCTATTGTACTTAAAACCGATTATTAACGGCACAGGCAATTATTATATAGAGGCGCAGACAAGGGATGAACGGCGTACCGACCTGATTGTAGACTATCTCGGCGAGCAGTTTATCGTGGAGCTGAAGATCTGGCACGGCAATGAGTACAACACAAGAGGGGAAAAACAGCTCACGGAGTACCTCGAATATTTCCACAAGGACAAGGGCTATCTGCTCAGTTTTAACTTTAACCAGAAAAAGGAAATCGGTGTAAAGGAGATTCAGATCGGCGGCAAAACGATTGTGGAGGCAGTCGTGTAGGAGGGTAAGGAGCAGGGAAATGGGAGAAATTTGTGGAGGTATCGAAATGACACAGGAAAATATTGTTGAAAACTGGAAGAATGCGAAGCCTGGGACTTTGAAATTGGACTGGCAGGAGGCGGAGGAAGCGATCGGCTTTAAGCTGCATGAAAATTTCAAGGATTTTTATTCAAGAATCCTTTCCGATGAAGGCGAGAGGGATTCATTGGATACGGTCAAAGTGTTTCAGATGGGGAAGTGGGTGGAGGCAGGACAGCCGTACGCTATCAGCGGAATTATGAAGTGGTCTAAGGAACTTGTCAAGGAACAGCAAAACGGCATGGAGGGCTGGCTCGACGAGGCAAACGGCGGGCGGGATTTTTGTGAGTTCAGCCTGCGTCTGCTCAGCGGGAGCGGCAGCAGGTATGTGTCCCAGTTTGTGAAGGAAGCGTTTTGCGGCGACTGGACAGGCGGCAATGATTTTGGGCACAGGGCGTATATCGGGGAGATGCTGTTAAATACTGGGGAGATCTCGCTGATTTTCAACAACGATACCGGCAGGTTTGAGTGGGTGGATTTCGGCTATGGATATTTTGAGGTATACGAGGAAAATCCCTATGGAATCATCGCAGATACGGCGCAGGAGCTTTTGGATAAGATTACAGTAGTGGAGTATGGTTGAAAAATAGTTACAGTAATCTTGTTGAAAAGCGGGATTGACAAAATAGTATTTCGGCAGTAGAATTAAATATATTCGACAAACGAAGTATTTTGATGCACAGGGGTGCCAATGTGAAAAACCATATATCAAAGTTTTTCACATAAGGGAATTTGATGATTGTATGGATGGAATTATGGGGCTGGAAGAGTATGGTTTAACAGAAGGGCTTTCCCGGATGCTAATGGACTATATAGAGGAATTGAGGGAATTGTTGTCCTCTGACCTGTGGGATAATATATTTCTGAATTGTTCAAAGAACGAAGTGTTTATTTTTTGGCTGCTCTATCAAAAGCATGCGGTGAATATGACCGAGATTGCGGATTATATCCATGTACCGTTAAATACGGCTACGGGAATCATCAGCCGCATGGAGAGAAACGGATTGGTTGTGCGAACACGTTCCGAGGAGGATAAGCGAGTCGTAAACATTGGTTTTAGTGAAAAAGGAATGGAGCAGTTTGAGGCATTGGTCAGGGAGCTCGTCACATATGGCATGAAGGTCATGGGTTCCTTTACCAAGGAGGAGATGGCGCTTTTTTATAAGATGACCTCAAAGATTATGGAAATACTAAGACAGGAGAACAGGAGAGAAAACGCTCCTCCAAAAGTACGAAAGATTACAATTGAGTAACATGTTATCAGGCAGCCGTAAGGCTGCTTATAACAGGACAAATACTTCGAATGAGGAACTATTTTAAACAAGAACTATTCTAAGAAAGAACTATTTTAAATGAGAATTATTCTGAATAGGAATAAATATCTTCGCGCCAGCCGCAGCCACGAAGTGGCTATATTTATGTGGCTTGTGTGCATCACATTATACTGAGCGGTCAGTCTTTTCGACCGCCAGTATAATTTAGCTGGGATGAAACTGTTATCAATCAATTCAGAATGGAGGTCAGCATGAAGAGAATTTACATTTTTACCGGAAAAGGCGGTGTGGGGAAGAGCAGTGTAGCGGCGGCTCACGCCGTCAAAAGTGCGGGGGAAGGGAAGAAAACCCTGCTCGTGAGTACGGACATGGCGCATAATCTGGGTGACATCTTTGAGCAAAATCTGGGAAAGGCGGCAAAAACGATATTGCCCAATCTGGATGCCTATGAGATTGATCCGGAATATGTGATGGAAAATGATTTTTCCGCCGTTATGAGTTATCTGACCAGTCTGTTCCCAGAGGCGGAGGATGGGAGTATGCAGAATATGGGAATGATCCCGGGGATGGAAGAGCTGTTTTCCCTGCTCAAAATTGCGGACATTTATCGCAAAGAGGATTACGAGAGAATTTTCGTAGATTGTGCGCCTACTGGGGAAACATTGTCGCTGTTAAAGTTTCCGGAGCTGCTTTCGTGGTATATGGAAAAATTTTTTCCGATCGGAAAGGTGGCAGTGCGGATGCTGGCGCCTGTTTCCAAAGCGGCGTTTCAGGTTGAGATGCCAAATAAAAACGCCATGAATGAGATTGAGAAAATGTTCTTGAAACTGGTGGAGCTGCAGGAGCTTCTCAAAGACAGGGCGGTCACCAGTGTCCGAATCGTGACAACACCGGAAAAGATGGTCGTGGAGGAGACAAAGCGCAATTATATGTATCTCAATCTCTACAATTTCAATGTGGACGGAATCTACATCAACCGGATTCTTCCAGAGGATTTGGACAATGATTTCTTTGCGCAATGGATTTCCATTCAAAAGGAATATGTCACCTGTATCAAAGAGAGCTTTGCTGCCCTTCCTGTTTATGAAATTCCATGGTATGACGAGGAACTCAGGGGAGAAAAAGCGATTCGGAGAATCGTGGAGGATGTATTGACAGACAAGGATGTGTTTGCAGTGAAGAATATTACAGAGCGGGAATACTATGAACAGACAGAAGCGGGATATCAGCTGAACGTTTTTCTGCCTTATGCGGAGAAAGAGAATATCGATCTGTACCAGGCAGCGACAGATCTTGTGATCAGGGCAGGAAATTTCAAGCGCAGTATTCCGCTGCCGAACACACTTCGCAGTTATATGGTTGCAGGTGCAAAATTGGAGGAAGGAATATTGCAGATCCGGTTTGAGAAAGGAAGCGGTGAACATGAATAGGGAACTACTGAATCGGTTGAGAACAGCAGGGGAATATCAGAAAAAAACCATATATGCCCTGCTTCCGGAACCTGTTGGCAGGCATCTGGATGTGATCAAAAAGGAACTGAAAATAATGGCTGTAGAGACTGCGGCGGATGTGCTGAGGGAATGCGGGAAACGTGATCACCGTGACACAGAGCAGGAGCCGGAAAGGGAATCAGAAGTGAAGAAAGTTGACATTGTATAAAACAGGAGGCGGACGATGAGGATTATTATCTATACAGGAAAAGGCGGCGTGGGAAAGACCAGTATGGCGGCCGCGACCGCGTCAAAAATAGCCAGGGACGGGAAAAAGGTGCTGGTGATGAGCACAGACCAGGCGCACAGCTTAGGGGATTCCTTTGACCGGAAAGTCGGGAAGGAGCCGGTGGAGATCACAAAAAATCTGTATGCGGTGGAAATCGACACGGTGTATGAGAGCGAGAAGAGCTGGGGAAATTTAAAGGATTATGTCAGGCAGCTGCTCACTGCAAGGGGAGGGGGCGGAATTGAGGCGGAGGAGTTATTAGTCTTTCCGGGATTGGAAGAACTCTTTTCGATGTTTCAGATTCTGGATGTGTATGAAAGCGGCGTCTATGATACATTGATCGTGGATTGTGCGCCCACGGGAGAGACGTTGTCCCTGCTGAAATATCCCGAACGCTTATCCGGTTTTATCCGGAAAATTCTGCCAATCGAGCGGACAGCGACCAGAACGGTTGGGAAAGTGATCGAAAAGACCATGAAAGTTCCCATGCCGAAGGACAATGTGTTTGACGACATCGAGACGCTGATGGAGCGAATGAAAAGCCTGCAGAAGCTTCTGCTGGACCAGGAGGTTGTGAGTCTGCGCGTGGTCACGACGCCGGAGAAGATCGTGATCAGTGAGGCGAAGCGCAATTTTACCTGCCTGTACCTGTATCATTATAATGTAGATGCGGTGATCGTTAATCATATTTATCCCGCGAAGGCGATGGAGGGATATTTTAACAAATGGACCAGGATTCAGGAGGAAGCGTTGCAGGAAATAGAGGAAAGCTTCAGTGAGGTGCCCCGTTTTTATGTGGAGCTGCAGCAGCGGGAACTTCGCACCCTGGAGATGCTTGAAGGCGTGGGGGAGGAGATTTTTAAGGAACAAAATCCCAATGAAGTGCTGTTTCAACAGAAAATTTACGAAGTCAATATCGAAGAGAAAAGTCTTAGGATCTATCTGCCGTTTGCGGACAAAGAGGAGCTGCGTCTGGAGCAGGAGAAGAATGAGCTGCTGGTGGGTGTGCGGAATGAAAACCGCAGATTTCCGATTCCGCCGGAGTTTTCCGGAATGGAGGCTGCCGGGGCAAAATTCGAGGAAGGGTATCTGAAGATCAGGTTTGTGTGATTAATAGTGAGCACATTCTCCTTGACACTGTTTTTTAATAATGCTAGTATTAAAAACAACGATAAGGAACATATTTGAAATGTTAGGGAGGTTCATGATGCAGGGACGTACACATAATTGTAACCAGCTTCGGCTGGAAAATGCAGGGGAAGAAGTCAGGCTTGTCGGCTGGTATGACAATCTGCGCAAGGTCAGCAAAAATTTAGGTTTTTTGATTTTGAGGGATTTTTACGGTAAGACACAGATCGTTGTTGAGACCGAGGAGATCATGGAGCAGCTCGGTGGCATCAACAACGAGTCGACGCTGGAGATTGTCGGGACGGTGCGTGAGCGCAGCGCCAAGAATCCCAAGATGGAGACGGGCGATATCGAGGTCGTGCCGTCGAAGATCACCGTTTTGGGAAAATGTCAGTATAACGAGCTGCCGTTCCAGATCGACCACTCCAAGGAGGCGGACGAGAATACCCGGCTGAAATACCGCTATCTGGATCTGCGCAACCCCAATGTAAAGGAAAAGATCGTGCTCAGGAGCAGGATTGTCGCGGATTTGCGCGCGGCAATGATCGGCCATGATTTTATGGAGATTACCACGCCGATTCTGACGTGTTCTTCCCCGGAAGGCGCACGTGACTATCTCGTACCGTCAAGAAATCACCCGGGAAAATTCTATGCGCTGCCGCAGGCGCCGCAGCAGTTCAAGCAGCTGTTGATGGCATCGGGCTTTGACCGCTATTTCCAGATCGCGCCGTGTTTTCGCGATGAGGACGCGCGGGCAGACCGCTCGCCGGGGGAATTTTACCAGCTCGACATGGAGATGGCATTTGCAAGCCAGGACGATGTGTTTGAGATCCTGGAGGACGTACTGCCGCCCATCTTTGCAAAATACGGAATCTATCATGAGGCGTCCAAACCGCCATTTATGAGAATACCCTATCTGGAAGCGATGGAGAAATACGGAACGGACAAGCCCGATCTGCGCATTAACGGCCTTCTGGTGCAGGATGCGACCGCTGTGCTTGCCGACTGCGGTTTTGAGCCGTTTGCGGGAAAGACTGTGAAGGCGGTCGTGGCGGACAATTTCACGGGGACAAGAAAACAGATCGACAGGATGTGTGCCGATGTCGAGGTCGTGAGCGCACAGAAGACATACTGGTTCCGCCTTGATGAAAACGGGGAGCTTGTCGGCGGCATCGCCAAGTTTGTGCAGGAGAAAAAGGCGGCGGTGATCGAGGCGCTTGGTTTACAAAAAGGAAGCTTTGTCGCGCTCTCCGCAGGCGATCTGAGGACGGCGCAAAAGACGGCGGGCGTGATCAGAAAGACGCTTGCCAATACATTTGACGGCTATATGAAGAAGGACTGCTATGCGTTCTGTTGGATCGTCGATTTCCCGATGTATGAGATCGGCGAGGAGTCAGGTGAACTGGAATTCTGCCACAATCCGTTCTCGATGCCACAGGGCGGCGTGGAAGCACTGGAGACGAAGGAGCCGCTTGATATTCTCGCGTACCAGTATGATTTGGTGTGCAACGGCGTCGAGCTCTCGTCGGGTGCAGTCCGCAATCATGATCCGGAGATCATGGTCAAGGCATTCCAGATCGTGGGACTTGGAGAGGAGGACGTGAAAGCGAAGTTCCCCGCGATGTACAACGCATTCTGCTATGGCGCGCCGCCACACGCAGGCATCGCGCCGGGTGTAGACCGCATGGTTATGCTGATCGCCGGGGAGGAGAGTATCCGCGAGATTATCCCGTTCCCGATGAACAAGACCGCGCAGGACGTGATGATGGGCGCACCCGCGGCCGTGGACGAGCGGCAGCTGCGCGACGTGCATATCCAGATCGTGAAAGAGGAAGAAAAAGAATCATAAAATTGATGGATTGTATCAATGAGCAGGAGCGGCAGAGAAAGAAACTGCCGCTCCTATTAGGCATATGGGCGCTAGGGTAGTGAGAAGGAAAAAATTATGAAAAGATACATTTTTGCAGGTATCATATTTGGTATCAGTCTGTTGGGTTACGGCTGCGGTCATATGGAAAATCCGCCGGAGCAGGACACGGTAGAGGAAAGAACGCAGGAGGAAAGCGTTCCCGCAGCGGACGAAGAAATCATTTTCAAATCCGCGGCGATCGAGGAGAAAACGCGTGAGCTGTTGGGCAAAACGGACGGCGCGATAACAAGATCAGATGTGCTTGCCATCACGGAGTTTGAGATGGAGGCGGAGTGTGCGGCGCCGTTTGCAGATCTGCAGTGGTTTGAGAATCTGGAATCTGTCAGTTTGTTCCGGTGTGGTGTTCAGTCTCTGGATGGCGTGGAGAGACTCACTTCCTTAAAGGAGCTATGGGTAAGGGATAATGAGATCTCAGACATTGGGCCTGTCAGTGAACTGACAGGTCTCGTGAACTTTTCCTGCGCAGGCAATCCGGTCAGTGATTATTCTCCGGTGAGTAAATTGACGGATTTGGAGGAACTGCAGATCGGAGATAACGGATTTTCATACACTGATATTGGTGCGCTCTCGGGGCTGACAAAGCTGACCAGCTTATACGCGCCGTGGTGTGGCATTGAGGATATTTCTGCCCTCGGAAATATGACAGAACTGGAATATCTGAATTTATTTCATAACCGAATTGGTGATATCAGTGCGTTGGAGCGTCTTGTGAAACTAAATTACCTGGAGCTTGGGATAAATCAGATTACAGATATCGCACCGCTTTATGGATTAAATGCTTTGACGGACATCAATCTGCGCGATAACGAGATTCCGGCGGAGGAGCTTGCAGCCTTTTATGAGCAGAAAAACGCGGCTGCAACCGTTACCGTGACGCAGAAAGGCCGGCTGCGGGAGGATATGCCGGAGTTTACATTTCGCCTGGACGCTTACTGGGATCTGCAATGGGATGGCTACGCGCTGCAGTCACTGGAAATCTGTGAGGGCGACACCGTCCTGCAGACGATCTCCATACCCGAACTCACTTTGTTTGGGCAGACAAATATCTATGACTCGATGGAGGATACGCTTGGTTTTGAGCTGGAGGACGTCAATTTTGACGGCTATCTGGATATCCGGCAGTATGATACGTCCAACGGGAATTACAGGCAGGAGTGGATTTATCTTGTGTGGAATCCTGATGAATATAAGTTCGAGCGTGACGCGCGGCTTAACCAGATATCGCTTGCGACATTTGACCAGGAGGAGCAGCTCATCTATGGCATGGAGCGCGGAGGGGCGGTCTATCACTATTATTCAACCTATCAGTATATTGATGGGGAGCCTGTAAAGATTCGCTATGTGGAGGAGGAAGGCATCCTTCTGGATGATGACGAGCTCAACGCGTTCTGTATCGCCGCGTCTGGGAAGGACGAGCCGACACGCTATGAAGGAGACTGGTTTTATATACATGTCATGGAGCGCAACGCGGCGACCGGCGAGCTGGAGACCGTCTCGGAGGAGTATGTCTTTGGCAGCGCCGGAGAGGAAGAGGAGCTGCATGTGGACGTGGCATCGGAGCTTGGGCAGCAGATTATGGCGGAGTGTGGGCGGTAGGAGCGGTGAATGCATATTTGACAGATAGTTTGGCAGCATTTAGAATATTGTTATAGGATAAGAAATGGAAGCTATGGACAGACGTCTAAGGTGAGCGGTTATTAAAAAGAAAAGTCGATTATCTTTTTATTTCAGTTGTAGAAATTAAGATTTCTGATCAAAATAGAAAAGATGAGATTCTGCATAAGATATTTGCCAATCTGAATAATGGTGGGAAGCAGTTATCAAATCAGGAACTGCGAAATGGCATTTATCCGTGCGCTTTTAACCGTGCCGTCAACAAGATCAATAATAGCAGGCAGTGGAGAGCGTTATGGGGGCGGTCAGTGACGAGGGAGACGATGTTGAAATGCTATACCGGCTGGCAGCGCTGAGGATGTATGTCACTTTTTCACCAAAGAATGGGTACCGTATCAAGGACTATCGGAATTCTACAAAAGATATGCTGGATCGGTTTGCGGAGGAATCCTTTTCCTTGAATGAAAAGGAGATCGCAAAATATGTAAGCAGTATAAAGTCGTTTATCTCGATACTGGATATTTCGAGAAAGTATTTTTCAAAGGTAACATTACTGGAAGGTCTGTATGTTGTTTTTGAAAAAAGGCATGTCCAATGTAAGATAACAGATGAGATTTGCAGAGAAATATTAGCGAAAGACTTTTTTAAAGCATCTACATCTGGTGGAACAATTTCAATGACAAATATGAATAAAAGGTGGAAAGGGATTTATGGTGTGTTATCAAAATATGATGAATGAGCTGGCCGATATCATATTAGAGAATAAATTACAATATCATGATACGATCATTATTGGAAATAACTCAAGCGGAAAATCAGAATTGTTAAAGACAATATTGTTTAAAACAGATTTTGAGAACTGGTATCTGATTGATTCTGTTAACAGATACTTTAGTGCAGGGCAGATATTCAAAATGAGCGGTGAAGCATCAAAAGCGGCGTTTTCCAAAAAAATTGTAGAGCACAGACTGAAAGAGGATAACTATAATCTGAGAGACACGTTTTATTATATGGGAGTGCCAACAGCGATAGAAAATTTTTACTTTGAGTTTGAGGGGAAAATAAAAGAGCTCATTCTGCAGTTTCTGGGCGTGGAGTTAGAGGTTCGCCAGTCGAAGGTGGGGTATGGGGTTTATTTAGACGGTATTGAATTGACACTGTCAAGCGGGTATCAGGCAACGACCGCGAAAGAAGGGGAAAATGAGCAATATAAAACCAAAACAAGTGAAAATAGTTCTGTTCTGCATTTTGTTGGGAGCCGGTATTTTAGCAGCCGGATTTTTTGTCGTGCGGCTGCGGGGAAGCGTCGTTGTGAAACCTGGTGGAATGCAATGGTGCGTGGGAGAAGTCGCAGCCTACCGTCAGGACGATGAAATCTGGGGGGAGGACACGCTGGGGGATTCAAGGTTTACCATGCGGTCTTCCGGCTGTCTGGTGACCTGCATCGCGTCCGCTGTCAGCATGGAGACTGGGAAGGAGATGACGCCTGGCGTGCTGAATCAAATTTTTTCAGAAAATCATGTTTACGACAGAGAAGGGAATATACAGTGGGCGGCGGTTGACAGAATAGAAGGATACCAAACGGGTGTTTTTGATAAAGTATCCGAGGCAGAGATCGCACAGTGTCTTGCTGCAGGTCATTATCCGATTGTGCGTGTGCGGATGCACGGACTTGGCAGTTTTCACTATGTTCTGATCGTGGGGAGCGAGGACGGGGAGTATGTCTGCATCGATCCGCTGGAGGACGGATTGACAAGGCTGTCGGATTATCTGAACCGGGTGTATGCGGTAAGGGTGGTATGGAAAATTTTTTCATAATGGCGTTGTCCGAATCGCAAAAAGGGTTTATAATGTTATATAGACATAATTAATTTCATATCGAAATAATAATGCGCAGATACTGAATGCGAAGAAGGAGGTTCCCATGATAAGAATCGGAATGTTAACAAGTGGCGGCGACTGCCAGGCGCTTAACGCGGCGATGCGCGGCGTGGCAAAGGGGTTGTTCAATGCGGGCAAGGAGGTGGAGCTCTTCGGTTTCCTTGACGGCTACAAGGGACTGATCTATGGCAAGTACAAAATGCTCTCGCCGTCTGATTTCTCAGGAATACTGACCAAGGGCGGCACGATCCTTGGAAGTTCGCGTATGCCGTTCAAGAATATGCGCGATCCGGACGAGAACGGGCTCGACAAGGTGGAGGCGATGAAGCACAATTATTACAAGCTCAGCCTCGACTGTCTGGTGATCCTTGGCGGAAACGGCACGCACAAGACCGCGAACCTGCTGCGCGAGGAGGGACTTAACGTCGTGACGCTGCCAAAGACGATCGACAACGACCTGTGGGGAACGGACATGACCTTCGGATTCCAGAGCGCCGTTGATATCGCGACGCAGTGCATCGACCAGATTCACACAACGGCGGCGTCTCACGGACGCGTGTTTATCGTGGAGGTCATGGGACACAAGGTAGGCTACCTTACATTGAATGCGGGAATAGCAGGCGGCGCTGACATTATCCTGATACCGGAAATCCCATATGATATCAATAAAATCATAAAGGCAATCCAGAAGCGCTCAGACAGAGGCAGCAAATTCACGATCCTTGCGGTAGCAGAAGGCGCTATTTCAAAGGAAGTGGCAGCTATGTCAAAGAAGGAACAGAAAAAGTACATGGCAGAGTACAAATATCCGAGTGTGTCCTATGAGATCGCGGAGAAGATCAAGGAGAAGAGTGGTATGGAGGTGCGCGTTACTGTTCCGGGACACACACAGAGGGGCGGCAGTCCCGATCCGTATGACAGGGTATTTGCGAGCAGACTCGGCGCCGAGGCGTCCAAGCTGATTCTCAAGGGCGAGTATGGCTACATGGTCGGCTATCAGAACAGGGAGGTCGTAAAAGTGCCTCTTGCCGATGTAGCCGGCAAGCTCAAGATGGTAGATCCCGACTCGACGATCATCAAGGAGGCAAAGATGCTTGGCATCAGCTTTGGCGATTAAGAAGGGTATTGGGAGAGGCTTTTGAGTGGTTGAATAGGAGCGGACTTTGATTACAGAGGAATTATACGCGGAGCTCAAAAAGATTACGGAGGAAGAGGCGCGGATACTAAACGGCGATACAAAGATCGAGACGGAAATCTATATGTCCCAGGAAGCGGGTGTCAGGGATGCGTATATTGTTGACGCGAAAAAGCTCCTGGATGCAGGAAAACTCATCCAGGTGCGTCCGCACACACGCTTTATCCATTTCCCGAAACATACGCACAATTACATCGAAATGATCTATATGTGCTGCGGCAGCACGCATCATGTGATTGACGGGGAGGATGTCCGGCTTCAGGAGGGGGAGGTCCTTTTCCTGAATCAGAGGGCGGAGCAGGAGATCTATCCGGCCTCTGAGGATGATATCGCAGTGAACTTTATTATTTTGCCGGAATTTTTTGACTATGTATTAAAAATGATCGGTGAGGAGAAAAATCTGCTGCGCGATTTTGTGATCGACTGTCTGACTGGCGAAAACGAGGAAGCGGGATATCTGCATTTTAAGGTTGCAGGGATTCTTCCGATTCAAAATCTCGTGGAAAATCTGATCTGGTCCATCTGGAACAGACAGCCCAACCGGCGCAGCATCAATCAGGCGACGATGGGGCTGCTGTTTTTGCAACTGATGAACCACATGGAGCGCATACAGACGAATACAGAGAACAGCAGCCGGCGGCTTCTCATTGAAGTGTACGCTTATATCGAGGAGCATTATCGGGACGGGGAGCTGACGGAGCTGGCTGGATTATTAAATTACGATGTGTGCTGGCTGTCAAAGGAGATTAAGAGAAAGACCGGCCGCAACTACACAGAGCTGGTGCAGGAAAAACGGCTGAATCAGGCGGCATATCTGCTGCAGAACACAGCCATGTCCGTCATGGATATCGGATTGTCTGTGGGGTATGACAATCAGAGCTATTTTCATCGGATTTTTCAGAGACAGTATGGCATGACGCCGAGGAAATACCGGATTGACAGAGATCAGGATACTTTCGTATCAGTGGGAAGGAGCTTTCAATGACCAGAGTCAATTTTTATGATCATGTTGAGGACGCACTGTTAAGATTTGCCGTCATAATTGCAAGGCATAATGGGAAATGGGTATTCTGCAAGCATAGGGAGAGAAGTACATGGGAGGTACCGGGAGGACATCGGGAAGCAGGCGAGGATATTCTTGATACAGCAAAGAGGGAGCTGTACGAGGAGACAGGAGCAGTTGATTTTGTGATAGAGCCCGTATGTATCTATTCTGTGATCGCGCCAGACAACTTTGACGGAGCAGAGTCGTTCGGAAAGCTGTACGTGGCAGAGATACATACTTTTGAAAAGGAACTGCACAGCGAGATTGAGCGGATAGCGATCATGGACGAGCTGCCAGAGCGCTGGACCTATCCTGAAATCCAGCCAAAGCTTTTGGAGGAAGCGGGAAGAAGGGGATTCCTGCCGGAATGAAAACAAATCAGGACACTTTTGGGGACAAAAGGTGTGTGCTTTGATATGTTGAAGACTGAAAGGCGCATAAATACGGTATTTTTTGCGAGTTATATCGTAAATAAGTAGAGAATTTACACCAATTTTACACCAAACGCAAATGAGAGCCTTAATATGATATGAATTAAATATATTAGGACATCAGCATAAGTCCTTTATCAGTTGTAGAAGTATGATTGATAGAGGGATTATTTTGATGCCTTAAAATATCATGATAACATAAAACAAATCGGCGTGTTTCAAATTCTATTGACAAATAAATAAAAAAAGGAAACATACAACCTTCATCCGTGTTAAAATATAATTGTAAAGAAAATCTAACGGGAGGTGATTGTATGTTTCTTAAATTATATTTTACCAGTATCTTGAAAGGATGTAAATAATAAAGGATATCTGTATACAGCCAGATGTTTTTCATGAACTTCGACCTGTCGGTGCTGAAGTGACCCGGCTGGAACGAAAGGCAGAAAAACTGATATCACAGGAGGCAGAACTCGATAGACGTGCCCGTGGGACAAACCCGAGAAAAAAGACATTGGAGCAGCTTTCACAGATACATTCAAAAGTGGAGACGGCAATCCATGAATATGAACTGCTTCTGGTATTGTTTTCCTGGCTTGTGGAGATATTCGGATTCTGCGGATATCCGTTTCAGGATACAAGTATGCTTGCGCACTGGATCCTTTCTGAAATGGAAACTGCTTGAACAGGCCAAAAGAATCAGGGGAAAAATCCCACAGATACTGTCATTTGCATCCCGGCTTGAGAAGGAACTGGCCGGGTCGTCCCGAGAGAAAGGAATCCCGCCAGAAACTTATGAAATGATGTACCGCCAGAAAGCTTTCCAGACATGCAGTGATGAATATATCCGGCTGGAATACAGGCTGGGGGAACTGCTGGGAGATGATTATATTACGGCAAGACAGGAATTTAACTATATACTGGATCATACAAAAAGGGCAAGCAGCCTGGTAGAAAACCTTAACAGCAGGATCAGGGTATATATGGATCTAAAAAGGACTGTACCAGGGAGATATTTCACATTAATGAAAGTATATTTTAATACAAGGAAATATCACCGCAGCAGAGTCAGGGAGCGTATAGGAAAAAGTCCAATAGAACTTCTGACAGGGAAAAAATATCCTGATTTTCTGGAGGTACTGGGGTATTAAAGATATATTAATATATTGTCGTAGTACTCAATAAGAGCAACAGAGATCCCAGGGGGGATTTCTGCGCCAAATTAGGTTTAACAGGAGGTGTCAACTATTTCTGTCTTAATTTGAAACACGCCACTTTTTTTCTGATATTTCCTTGTCAAAAGGATTAAATTCCATTCCCCAGTATGCCTTATACATCCGCATCACCCCCATCCATTTCGCTGTAACTGATATTTGCACGGTGTCGGAGCTTGACAGGCTGTTTTCCTCTCTCCATGAGGATAAGGTCATGGAGCGTATCACCGGGTGGAATTTCGAGATGATTTCGGGGAGATACCAGAAAAAACAGCTTGAAATCGAAGCGTGGCTGAGGGAAGTAACGAAAACCCTCAATGAAACAAGTGTTTTAGGGATTAGCGAGCCAGTATTTTGAATGGCTGCAAAACTGTAAAATTTTACACAGATTTTACACAAACCATCTTTTAGATTTTACTTAGGCCAGATACCATTTGACTATAAGAAAATTCTTGGGGGAGGATTATGGTCAGATGGATTTCTTTGCATTGCTGACAATGGTTGGCGGGCTGGCATTATTTTTATATGGAATGAAAACGATGGGAGACGCCTTGTCAAAAATGGCGGGCGGCAGGCTGGAACAGGTACTGGAGCGTATGACGGATAATCCCGTGAAGGCTGTCCTGCTTGGGGCGGGCGTGACAGCGGTGATCCAGTCTTCTTCCGCGACAACGGTTATGGTAGTGGGGTTTGTCAATTCCGGTGTTATGAAGCTGTCACAGGCAGTCGGCGTGATCATGGGTGCAAATATCGGTACGACAGTTACCTCATGGATTCTAAGCCTTTCCGGCATCGAAAGCGGGAATTTCTTTGTAAAACTTCTGAAACCTTCGTCTTTTTCCCCAGTACTGGCGCTCATCGGCGTGATACTGGTAATGTTTGTCAAAAATACGAAAAAGAATGATGTGGGAACGATTCTGATCGGGTTTGCGGTGCTGATGTTTGGAATGGATACCATGAGCAGTGCCGTAAAGCCGCTTGCAGACGTGCCGGAATTTACCTCACTTTTTACGGCATTTGCAAACCCTCTTTTAGGTTTGATAGTCGGAGCGGTTTTAACCGCAGTGATCCAGAGTTCTTCTGCTTCTGTTGGTATTTTACAGGCAATGTGTGCCACCGGAGGCGTGACGGTGGGGGCTGCGCTTCCTGTGATTATGGGGCAGAATATCGGAACTTGTGTCACAGCCCTGCTTTCCGGCGTCGGGGCAAACAGGAATGCAAGAAGGGCGTCTTTGGTACATCTGTATTTTAACCTGATAGGCACACTTGTATTTATGGCAACCTTTTATGGCTTGAATCATTTTGTACAGTTTGCTTTTTTAGCAGATACGGCAAACGGCGCAGTCATTGCGGTGATACACAGCGTATTTAATGTTGCCGCGACAATTATGCTGCTTCCTGCTTCCGGGCTGCTGGTAAAACTCGCATATTTTACCATTCCGCAGTCAGGGGACGAGACACTGGAAACATCAGAAAGAGTGCTGGACGAAAGATTTCTGGAAAAGCCTGCCTTTGCAGTAGCACAATGTAAAAATGCGGTATGTGATATGGCGCAGCTTATCTTGAAAGCAATGAATTTATGCGTATCCGTGCAGGAAAAGTATGATGAAAATGCGGTGCAGACAGTTATGGAAATTGAGCAGGAGGTAGATGCCAGGGAAGATGAGTTATCGTCCTATCTGGCAAAACTTTCCTCAAAGCCTCTTTCAGAGCAGGACAGCAAAACCATCAGTCAGTTTAGCAGGTGCATTACGGATTTTGAGAGGATATCCGATTATACGAAAGGCATCGCATTTGCTCAGAAGAAGCTGCATAAGAGTAAAGAAAAATTTTCAAGGAAAGCCGCTGCCGAAGCAGGGCTGATCTATGAGGCAACTCTCGAGATCGTGGAATGTACGGTTTCAGGTTTTATACATGGGGACGAGGAGATGGCTTTCCGCATTGATCCACTTGCCGACGTGATCAGTCTGGTTAAAAAAGATATCAGGAAGAATCATGGCAAGCGGCTGGAAAAGGGAAAGTGCTCCGTGGAACTCGGCATGGCGCTTACAGATATGGCCACTTCCCTGGATCGTATTGCGAAGCATTGTTCCAACATAGCGGAGGAGCAGATGGCATCCGGGACAGACCGGCACGCATTACACCAGTATGCACGGGACGTCAAGGAGGGGAACGGGCTGTATAAGGAGCTGCTTGAAGAATATACGGAAAAGTATTCGCTGAAAAAACTTGAGGAAACATAAATTATCGATAAAATGCAGCTTCATTTTTAGGATTGTGTATCCATTGTGAAACAACTTATAAATATACATTGTAAATGGCAGATAAAGATTTTATAATCAAAGAAATAAATCAGGATTTATGAGGCTAAGACTAAATAAGGAGCATATTATGAAAAAAATATTTTGTGGTGCAGTGATAGCTTTAATGGGCGTAACTTATTCAATAGCACTTATGGTACTGGCAACGGTTAATGATGTGCATGGTAATGGAGTATCTGGATTGTGGGGATTGTTACAAGGATATGATGCGGAACTTCCGTTTATCATATCTTTATGTGTTGTTATGATTGGGATTGCCGTATGTATTTGGGGAGTATTTGAAAAGGAAAAATAATGTAATTCCCGTTTACGGAGCTATTAAGCCGTGGCAGACTGAGTGATGCATGATTTAAAAATTTCAGGGAAAGGAAGCTGGAGCTATGCCACTAATCTATATTTTGGAAGATGATAAAAATATTCAGGAGATAGAATATTATGCCATCAAGGGTAACGGATATGATGTGCGAGCGTTTGATGACGCGGGAGCTTTTGACAGGGGCATGCAGGAAATGAAGCCGGATTTACTGCTGCTTGATGTCATGCTGCCGAAGGAGGACGGACTGTCCGTACTCAAAAGGCTCCGCGCGGATAATGACACCAAGGAACTGCCCGTCATACTTGTGACTGCGAAAGATTCGGAGATCGATACCGTCAGGGGACTTGACCTGGGGGCTGACGACTACATCACAAAACCGTTTGGCGTGATGGAGCTGATATCACGGATTAGGGCGATCCTGCGGCGCATCAGGCCGGTGGGCGATGACGTGGCCTTAAAATATAAAAATATATACCTGGACCAGGAAAGACGGGTCTGCCTTGTGGACAGGGAAAATGTGGAACTGACATTCAAGGAGTATGAGCTGCTCCGGCTGTTCCTTTCCAATCCGGGGATTGTGCTGACAAGGGAAATCATCATGGAAACGGTATGGGGGACGGATTTTGCGGGGGAAAGCAGGACTGTTGACATGCATATCAAAACACTCCGCAAAAAGCTGGGTGAAGCGGGCAGCCTGGTCATTACTGTGAGGAATGTGGGGTATAAGCTGGAATGAGGCAGAAAATAAACAGACAGTTCACCGTCATCGCGCTTTTTTCCGTTGTGATCACCACGATTGTCATGACCGCGGTTTTTTATGCGCAGTTAAAAAAACAGGTTTTTTCTGACCTGGCAGTTGTGGCAGATATACTGACGGATGGAGGCTCCTGTGAGCGAAAAATAGACAATTTAAGAATTACACTGATCGATACGGACGGTAAGGTTCTGTCTGATTCCACGGTAGACGGGCAGTCGCTTGCCAACCATCTGGGCCGGCCGGAAATTGCGGAGGCGGTATCTTCCGGAACCGGTATGGGGATCAGAAAGTCGGATACCCTGTCGGAGAGCGTATTTTACTATGCAAAAAAACTGGATAACGGGCAGATACTCAGGGTAGGAAGGGAGGCGCACAGCGTTGTGGCCGTCCTTCTGTCCGCCCTGCCAATGGTGCTGACGACGGCGCTGCTCCTTGCGGCCATCTGTCTGATGGTGTCGCATTACCTTACCTCCGCCATTGTGAAGCCGATCGATGAGATGGCAGGGGACATGGAGCATATTGATGAGGGGAAAAGTTATCCGGAGCTGATCCCTTTTACAAGAAAAATCCGCTTACAGCATGAGGAAATCCTGTCTGCCGCTAATATCAGGCAGGAATTTACCGCCAACGTAAGCCATGAACTCAAAACGCCCCTTGCGGCGATATCAGGCTACGCAGAGCTGATGGAGGCAGGGCTTGTGGATGAAAAGGAGATGAAGCGCTTTGCGGGGGAAATCCGCAAAAGCGCGGCAAGGCTGCTTACCCTGATCAATGACATTCTGAAGCTCTCACAGTTAGATGCAGGAAATGCAAAGGATGTCCTTGACGTGGTAAATCTGGCGGAGATTGCAAAGGAAAGCGTGGAGATGCTCTCTTACGGGGCGGCGAAAAATGGTATTGACATCGTGTATGAAGGGGAGGACAGGGCCGATGTCCATATCGGAAAGGAACTTGCGCAGGAACTTGCCTACAACCTGATTGAGAACGCCATAAGGTATAACAAACCAGACGGCAGGGTGACTGTAGAAGTGCAGAAAGATGGGCAGCAGGTAATCTTTTCTGTGGAGGATACCGGCATCGGCATTCCGCCGGAGCATCAGGAGCGGATTTTTGAACGTTTTTACCGGGTGGATAAGAGCCGGTCGAAGGAGCTTGGAGGCACGGGGCTTGGGCTTGCGATTGTAAAGCATATCTGTAACCTGACAGATGCGGATGTTAGCCTGACGAGTAAGCCGGGGGGCGGAACGAAGATACTTGTTGTCTGGGGCAGGGGCAGCGCCAGAATGATCAAGGAACTGTAAACAGTTTCTATATAAAAGATTTGGAGGTTAAAGACATGGAGATGGTATTACAGATATTTTTATTGGCCGCAGGGTTTACGATGCTTATTAAGGGTGCGGATTTTTTTGTGGATGGTTCCTCAGGAATTGCTTCGAAGTTTGGGATTCCGCAGCTTGTGGTCGGGCTGACCATTGTCGCGATGGGAACAAGTGCCCCCGAGGCCGCGGTAAGCATCTCGGCGGCGCTTAAGGGGAATGCTGGCATTACCATCGGAAATGTGGCGGGAAGCAATATTCTGAATATCCTTGTCATCTTAGGACTTACGGCATTTTTGACAAAAAAAGTAGTTCCTGTTGCATCTTCGACTATAAAATATGAAATGCCCTTTATGGTTGTAACAATGTTAATCCTCCTCTGGATGGGATATGTGGGAAATGAGATATCAAGACTGGAAGGAGCCGGATTATGGGTTGTTTTCGTGTTATATCTTTTTTATCTCTTAAAGATGGCAAAAAAAGGTGATGACAAGAATTCAAAGGACGATGCGGGAGAAGATAAAAAGGAAAAAAGTATGGGAATGCTGCTTCTGTTCACAGTTGCCGGTCTTGCGCTTATCGTGCTCGGAAGCAGCGTCACCGTGGATGCGGCGACGGCGATTGCAAGGATCATAGGCCTGAGTGAGCGGTTTATCGGGCTTACGATTGTGGCGCTGGGAACCTCCCTGCCGGAATTGTTCACATCTGTTTCAGCGGCGCGAAAAGGCAGCGCGGATATTGCGATCGGAAATATTGTGGGAAGCAATATTTTTAATATCCTTTTTGTGGTAGGGACATCTGCGCTGATCACACCGGTCGCTTTCGAGAGTAAATTTATCGTGGATTTCATGGTGGCTGTGGCGGCGGGCGTGCTGCTGTGGGTTTTCTCTCACAGTGGAAAGAGCCTGAACCGTGCGGAGGGCGGCGTGCTGCTGCTTGGATATCTGGGATATTTTATCTATTTACTGTAAATCATAATCTTTGGGAGAGAGGTGTGGGATGGACGGAATAAACAGAACCTTATATATTCCGCTCTATGGCAGGGCAAAAGTCAGTAAAATGGGAATTATCCTTAATGACAAGTCCGCAGAGGAGATTTGGGAAAAGAACCCTGTACCTCTGGGTAAACAGTCAAAGTCAAGGTGGCTAACTTATTTCATGGCAATGCGGGCAAGGCAGTTTGATGACTGGGCAAAAATGCAGTTAGCGGATCATCCGGATGCCATTGTGCTGCATATTGGATGCGGTTTGGACAGTCGTGTAAAACGAGTAAACGGACATAACCATCCGTGGTATGATATTGATTTTCCGGATGTGATCGCCGAACGCCGCCGTTTTTTTGCCGGGAGCGGGGAATACAGGATGCTTCCTGGAGATGTATCGTCTTTGGAGTGGCTGTCAGGGATTGATTATTGCGGCACTGCCGTAATAATCATGGAAGGGGTCAGCATGTATCTTGCGCCAGATACGTTAAAAGGTTTATTTGCAGCGTTGACACAGCATTTTTCAGGTGTGCATCTGCTGATGGATGTTTACACACAATTTGGTGCGCAAATGTCTAAATTAAAGAATCCCATAAAAGAGGCTGGCGTAACACAGACATATGGGGGGGGGATGTTCCGGAGATACTTCCTGATGCATGTGAGCTCAAATATATCCGCGAGCATTCTATGACGCCGCCCAATTTGATAAATGAGCTGCAGGAACCTGATCGGTTTGTTTTCAGGAAACTCTATGCGGGAAGTTTCGCAAGGAAAATATATCGGTTATATGAGTATCAAAAGGGATGAAGCTTTAAAAAGAGAGGTGGAAACATATGCAAAAGAAACTCATTCTGGTTATCCAAACATATATTTGCAGTGGCCGGGCAGCCGTTTGAATGCAGCAGCGATTTCTTTGAACAGTATATCAGGAATCCAGAGTATGACTGTATCGTGGCGCTGGAAGCTTTGGATTATGAGGATATTGTGCTCATCAATGCTCCCTTTACCAGGGAAATCCGGAATATGGAATATATCCTGAACCTGAAAGACAGGCTAAGGGAGAAAAATGCCAATCTTGTCGTTGTCTGGGTGGAGACGTCCCCGGAGATTGTACATGAACGCATGATCCTCAGAAATTCGGAGCGCGATACATGGAAGCTGGCGCACTGGGATGAGTACCTTGCGGAGTGTAATTTTAATATCCCGTCTAACCTTGATGACCCGAAGATCAAGGACGATCTCCTTATCATCAAGAATGATAACCGGCAGGAACTGGAGGTTTCCATGAAAGAGGTGCTGGATATCCTGGAAGACAATGTATGACGGAGGGGTGTGTAAAATGACAAGTGGCTGTATAGGGATATTGGCTGTGACTGCCAATCCTCATAAAGAAGCAGTGGACCTGGTGGAACAGCAGACGGATGAGCTTGTTCGGGATACCTGTCAATCAGGAGATATCTGCCATGAATAATTCTTTACTGTATTATAGTGTTGGTGCGCTTTTATACTGTCCTGCGAACAGAAAGACAGTCGTTGATTCCATTGTCAATAACAGGTTTGGCACAAAATATTCGCTGGCATTATACCTGGAGGATACCATACGGGATGACTGCGTGGCAGAAGCAGAACAGATTCTGGCTAACTCACTGTGCCAACTGGAACAGCAGCTGCAGTCAAAAGACTTTTACCTGCCGAAAATCTTTGTCCGTGTGAGAAATGCACATTGTCGGACGGCAAATTGACGGAGACGATAAAAGCAAATTATTTTTTCACACTACGCAGAATTGATCGTGTTGCATTTTATAAAAAAGCACATTCCAGTCGGAAATATGGCGCATTACCGTCAGAATTGACCAGATCAGACAGCCTGGAAAATATATAAAAGGCCATGACATCCGTTACAGAAGTCATGACCTGTCTAAGGCATCGGCCAGGGGATCAGTCAGATGCCTTGTCTGTAATAAGGGCTTCAAGATACATGAGTCCGGTGGCGACTGTCACAGCATCATCTTCCCCCATCAGCCTGCTGATCCGCTCTCTGTTCCAGAAAAAGTCAGAGAGTTTTGACCGCTCGCATCCCACATCATGGCTGGGGATACACAGGTAATCCCCATATTTATGCTGTCCGGTAAGGATGTGAAAATAAGTTCCGCGTCCCTCGATCTCCGCTTCATACTGCCGTCCTGTCCTGGATGCTTTGAGCAGACAAACCTCGGCTTCCCAGGTTTCGCACCCGTTTTCTTTTTTCAGGATACATGTGTATTTCATAAATGTTTACCTCCTAAGAAAGATTCTGGTTACTGACCGCGGCCAGGATGACCCCCGTGTCAATGGTCTTTTTATCCATCTGTGCCCCCGGCACGAGTGCATCGGTCATCAGGTTGTCCACCAGGCGTGGATTTCCCTGGGAATGGCTGTGTACGGCAGAAAGGGCTGCCTGGTCGATGATGCTGGCGTCCACCTCCAATCTTTGAGTAATCAATGGCAGGGGGATTGTTGCGCTTTGTCCGGCAGTTCTCATTTAGCCGCTAAATAGTGTGGGGCAGGAATCCGGCTTTGGAGAGGGGGATTCCTGCTTTTTTCTTTATGTTACATAAATAATGATAACATATCCTGTCAAGAAAACAATCTGACGGATTCTCCATCAGATACTTATCCCTTTGAGAGAAATTAATTTGAAGAAAAGGATTGATTTTTATAAAAGATAATTTGGCGGATAATAGCCGGGAACTGGGACTGTCCGTGAAAACACTCACATGGGACATGGATAATGACGGTGACTGGGCGGAGCATGTAAAGGGCGTGGACGATTACCTGTATGACCTGGAGCAGAAAAAAAGCAATAGTTAATTTGTGCAGAGGATGGTACAATATATAAAAAACATCAGGCGGCCTTACGGGTCATGGAAAGGAGAATGGTATGTCAACATTGGAGAAAACGATAAATCTGTTGAACGCCCTGCCGGAAAACCAGATAGAAACGATATATAGCTTTGTGCAGTTTCTCAGCTCACAGCAGACGAAAGAAATGCCGGGAGGTGAAAAATCTCTGGATGACATTTTGGGGAATATAGTAGGTGTGATACCGGATACGGGGAAAACACTGGAGGAAAGGATGAGGGAACGGTATGAAGCTGTTAATTGATACCAATGTGCTTCTGGATATGGTTCTTAAAGAAACGGGTATGATATTTCGGTAAAACTGTTCAGGAAGATCAGGGAGCAGGGAATCCTTGCATGTATAACGGCATCTTCTGTAACGGATCTGTTTTATATTATCCGCAAAGAAACACATGATACAGAACGGACATATGTTATCATGGAAAACATTTTCTGTCTGGTAACAGTTCTTTCTGTAACGGAAAAGGACATACAGGATGCGTTTGGACAGAAATGGAAAGATTTTGAGGACTGTGTGCAGTATATGACAGGGCGGAATAATCGGGTGGATTACCTTATCACGGCAAACCGGAAAGATCACAAGGATGTTTCCCTGTCTGTACTGACTCCGCCCATGTGGAGTTGGCGCAGTTCCTGAATGGCATGGAGCGGGGGAAGGCACAGTATATCGTGGACGCGGTAATGGCGTACCAGCGCGGAGGGCAGGTTGGAGTTTCCGCTTTGGCAGGAGCTGGGCATCCGGCGGATTATGAGACAATCCGGAAGATTGTGCTGCAGGTCATGGAAGAACGGGAGAACGGAGCCTATGGCAGCAATGTGGCTGTGGCGGGAGCAATAGAAACGGCTCAACAGGCAGAAACTTTTGGCGAAAATGGACTGACAGGACTGGATGATGATGCGTTAGGCGGTATCTTACAGTCGTTGGAGGCGTTTTTCACCATTCTGATTTGAACGCCCGCCAAAGCGGGCAGATGGGAGTTAGCGTAAAGGAAGCCTTTCCAGTTTTTTATGAACCGGCTTCCTTTTGTTCAAGCAGAGTGTCGGGTGTGCAGGCATTGTATCATATGATTAGGGTGTCAAAAGGTCTGAATTTCCCTTGCAGGGTAATTTTCCCAATCTTGCACCACAATATCTATCAACGATGCGCCGCATCGCCTCAAGATATTGTGGCACAATCTTGAAAAAATTATCTCTGCAATGAAAATGGATGGAAAGGCAGTGAGGCAATGTATAATCCGCAACTGGAGACATTTATCCGCGTGGCAGATGCCGGAAGTTTTAACAAGGCGGCAGAACAGGCATACATTACACCTACGGCGGTTTTGAAACAGATCAATCTGCTGGAGGCAGATTTGTGGGTACAGCTCTTTGAAAGAACCCACAGAGGGCTTTCTCTGACGAAAGCAGGGAGCTCCCTGTATAAAGACACAAAATACATTATCCAGTATTGCAAGGATTCTGTGATACGGGCGAAAAATGCCATGCAGGAAAATGCGGATATCATCCGTATCGGCACGTCGCCCATGACGCCTGCGCAGGTTCTGGTAGAACTCTGGCCACAAATTCATGCGTTGTGTCCAGAGATCAAGTTCCAGCTTGTCCCTTTTGAGAATACTCCGGAAAATGCAAGGGAAATACTGAAGAACCTTGGACAGAATATTGATGTGGTGGCAGGAATTTTTGACGAAACAATGCTGAATCTGCGCCAATGTGCGGGTTTTGAACTTTTCGAGCAGCCATTGTGCTGTGCGGTATCCATTCACCATCGTCTTGCGGATAAGATAAAATTGACGATTCAGGATTTATATGGGGAGAACCTGCTGATGATGCATCGTGACTGGAGCCATTATGTGGACAGACTTCGGGATGACCTTTGGCAGAACCACAGTAAGATCAGTATTGTGGATTTTGATTTTTACAGTGTGGATGTATTTAACCGATGCGAGAATGGAAATGACGTGCTGATGGCGGTGCCGGTATGGGATAACGTCCATCCCTTATTAAAGGTAATCCCTGTGGATTGGAGTTATTCTATTCCCTATGGCCTGCTGCATTCCCCGGAACCTTCCGTAACGGTAAAGAAATTCCTCTCGGCATTGCAGAAAGTATTGTAACAGGGTAACAACAGAGTTGTAACCTCAGAGTATAAACTGATGAACCAATCGAGACTTCTTTTGAAGCCTCGATTTTTTTATACTAAAAAAGCAAGGGGGAAAGGAGTGGTTATGAATAATTTTATTTTTGAAAATTCTACAAAGACATATTTTGGAAAAGGCTGCGTGAAAGAATATCTTGCCTGCCTGACCAGACATTATGGAAAAAATGTGATGTTTGCTTATGGTGGAGATTCCATCAGGAATAACGGTATTTATGATGAAATCCGGGAGAGTCTTGCAAAAGCGGAAAAGAATGTGGTTGAATTTTCAGGCATTTATGAAAATCCAACTTATGAAAAAGTGCTGGAGGGCGCGAAGCTGGCAAAGGAAAATGAAATAGATTTTATTCTTGCCGTTGGGGGCGGAAGCGTGATGGACTGCTGTAAAGCCGTTTCTATGGCAGCGGTTTATGGAGGCGATCTCTGGAATGATTATTTTGCAAGGCATGGAATTATGGAGTTTGATCCGGTTCCAATGGGCGCTGTTGTGACGGAAACGGAAACCGGAAGTGAAATGAACGGAAGGGCAGTCATTACGAACCAGGCGTTGAAAGTCAGGACGGGGAGGGACTATCCCAAGTGTAACCCAAAATTTGCGTTGATCGATCCTGCCTATAGCTGCTGCGTTCCCAAAAGGCAGATGGTATCTGACGGTTTTGATACATTATCCCATATGATGGAAATTTATTTCAGCAAACCGGATGAAGATAATGTCTCCGATGAAATTGCGGAGGCCCTGATGAAAAATGTAATCCAGAATTTAAGGGCGGCAATCAAAGACCCACAGAATTATACGGCAAAAAGCAACCTGATGTGGGATGCGGCTATGGCAGACAACCGTATCCTGAAATTAGGAAAGCAGACAGATTTCCAATGCCGTCAGATGGAGCATCAGCTTGCAGCTTATACAAACTGCAACCAGGGGGAAGGGCTTGCAGTTCTGCATCCTGTCTACTATCGCCATATTTATAGAAACGGCTGTCATAAGTTCAGGAGGTTTGCCGTCAATGTATGGGGAATTTCGGACAGGGGCAAGACGGAGGAAGAAACAGCCTGTGAAGGGGTTGAGGCACTGGCTGGATTTATTAAAGAAGTGGGACTTCCCGTTACACTCCGTGATTTAGGGGCAGACGAAAATACGGATTTGAGGCAGATCGCAGATTCCTGCAGTCTTTCTGCCGGTAGTTATAAACAAATGACGCACAAGGAAATCCTTGAAATTTTTCAGGAATGCTATTAAAACAATCTTGTAATAGAACGGAAAACGGGAGGAGAGGCAGAATGAAGAAAAAAGTGATGGTGGCTGCATGTATGATCCTAAGCATGACGCTTGGAGCCTGTGGAAGGACGGCGGATGCAATCCCCATGGAAACAGAGGGCGCACAGGAAGAACAGCCGGGGAGTATGGAAGAGGATATTGTGGTGGCAGAGGAAGAGGAACAGGAACAGCCAGAGGAGGAAGCAGGCATAACAGAAAGTGGGACGGATCAAGAATCCCGCGTCCTGATTGCCTATTTTTCTCAGCCGACGGATGTGGATACTTCCGACCTGGATGCGGTCTCCAGCGCAAGCGTTGTCGTGCGGGATGATGCGGCGGCAGGCAGTACAACGGAGTATGTCGCGAAGCTGATTCAGGAGACGGTAGGAGGCGATTTGTTCCGCATTGAGACGGTGGACGAATATCCGTCCGATTATGATGAACTGGTTGCGCTGGCAAGAGAGGAAAAGGAAAATGGCGCCCGACCTGAACTTTCAGGGCATATAGAGAATCCGGAGCGGTATGATACGATTATTCTGGGTTATCCAAGCTGGATCATGGATATGCCCATGCCGGTTTATTCTTTTCTGGAAGAGTATGATTTCGGAGCCAAAACAATTGTTCCTTTTGTGACCCATGGCGGCAGCGGGTTTGGAAGTACAAGAGACGCTATTTCCGAACTGTAGCCGGGAGCGTTTGTCAGCGACAACGGTCTTTCGGTCGCAAGGGACGGTTTGGCGGATATGGAAGATGAGATCAGGCAGTGGGCGGAAAGTCTTCACCTTAATGCGGAGGATCCGATGCCGGAAAGCAGCAGCGATACGGTGTCGGGAGCCATTGCCAATCCGCGAAACCGGCAGACGCTGTACTTGTGGGAAGAAAACAACATGCCAACAATAACGGAGTATACGGAGAACAACGGATACTATGCCGATGATCCGGATTTTCGCCCATATATGGTGGCATTTCCCGTGCCGGAGGGGACGGAGGTGAAAGGCGCTGTTCTGGTCTGCGCCGGGGGAGCGTTCCGGTTTCGGTCCGACCAGAATGAGGGAACGCCGGTAGCGCAGGCATTGAGCGAATCAGGCTATCAGAGTTTCGTGGTCAATTACCGTCTGCAGCCTTATACACAGGAAGAGGGGGCGTTGGATTTGGCAAGGGCAGTGCGCTTCGTGCGACAAAACGCGGATGTGTACGGTATTGACGAAAAGGATATTGCTGTGATGGGATTTTCGGCAGGAGGCATTCTTGCAGGAGAAATGCTGTTAAACTTTGACGGAACAGTTAATGGAACAGCGCTTGACGCGGATTATGCGCCCGATGCGCTGGACGGCGTTTCGGCGGATGCGGCGGCGGACGGAATGATTTATTCTTTCTATGGCAGATTAAGCGTTGCCTCTAAAGATGTGGAAAAGTTTGCAGCGTCCGATTTGCCGCCGACTTACTTCTGCTATGGGACGAGAGACCCTTTCGTGAGAGAATTTGAGGCTTGTATAGACGCTCTGCAGGAAGCGGGGGTTTCGGTGGAAACCGATGTACTGGAAGGAAGACCTCACGGTTACGGCTACACGGAAGGGTGGATTCCGGCATATGCCGAGTGGCCTGGAGACGTGTTTGCCAACAATTAGTAATAAAGGAGAACTGCTGTCAGATGTCGCGTCAGACTTTGCGGCGGGACCGGAGAAGCCGGCAAGCTATATGGGGAAAGTAACGGCTCTGCTGTATGCGCGGTACTGTGCAGGTGAAAAGCCGCTTGCCATGGTCAGTACGGACAATTGTTCACATAATGGGGACAAACTGTATGCTGCAGTGGCAGCATTTGCAAGGGCATGGGTAGAGAATCGGAAGGCGGATGCTGGTTTTTAAAAATATATAGATTCGGAAAAGGTTTCTTTTCCATGGAGTATGATTGACAAGATCACGCCAAGACCGGATGTGTCTGTGGAGAAAATTTTGCGGGAAGACGGTATAGAGGGACTCGAACCGGTTATCACGTCAAAAAATACGTATGTGGCTCCATTTGTCAACGCAGAGGAGACGGAGTATCTGGTGATCGAGGATAATTTCCCAAACGGACGTCCGAGACTGGAAGACGGCGGGATTCTGTTCACGGACCGGGCGACAGTAGATAAAGTGGAGAAGATGAAAGTGTGCACCTGTTTGAATCCGCTGCATACCTGCCTTGCAATTTTCGGCTGTCTGCTTGGGTATAAGAAGATTTCAGATGAAATGCAGGATCCGGAGCTTGTGGCGCTCGTGGAGCGGGTAGGATACCAGGAAGGTCTTCCGGTGGTGGTCAATCCGGGCATTCTGAATCCGAGGGAGTTTATTGACACCGTGTTTAGGATTCGTGTCACCAATCCTTTTATGCCGGACACACCACAGCGGATTGCTACAGATACCTCACAGAAACTGGCAATTCGTTTTGGAGAGACGATCAAGGCTTATCAGGCAGATGAAAATCTTAGCGTGGAGAATCTGCGGATGATACCGCTTGTCTTTGCAGGCTGGATGCGGTATCTGATGGCAGTGGACGATAGCGGGAGAGCGTTTGAGCTAAGTCCTGATCCGCTCTTAGACAGGCTGCGCCCGCAGATGGCTAAGCTGAAATTAGGGGATGCAGAGGCGGAGGAAATCATTAAACCAATCATGCAGAATGCGAGTATATTTGGCGTGAATCTGTATGAGGCTGGCATAGCTGAAAAGGTGTGTGGTTATTTCGTAGAATTGAATGCAGGTGAAGGGGCAGTCCGCAGGACACTGAAGAAATATTTGACAAATAAGTGAGTATATGAACAAAACTTTGATTGCATTCCGATTATGTTGAGGTATTATTTTATTCGATCAGGGATAAAGTTTGGATAGACTTGTTTTGTATGTCTGAGTATTGCCGCAGGCATGGAGGTGGTTATAAAGCGGCTTCTTTTACATTATCTGACCGGACAGAGAAAATATTGAAAACTCTCAGCGCAAGCTATTCTGAGTCCTCTTGTATTGTGCTTCGTTCCAAAATAGTGCTGATGGCTGCACAGGAAAAAACAAATTCACAGATTGCAGATGCACTTGGCACTGCTTATGCCACTGTCAGCACATGGAGGAACCGTTTTTATAACAGTATAGAATTTATTGTTCAGGCCGAGGACTATGACGGGCCGGACAGTGATAAAAAACTTTATGAAGCTGTAATTTCTGTGCTTTCGGATAAACCAAGAACAGGAAAGCCCACTGTCTTTACTTAAATTTGCAGGAATCGCGCCATGGAAAAACCGTTACTGGCTCAATTCCCCGGAGAAACACGAAGATCCGGAAAACTTTAAAAAAATTGAATCCATCTGTGCCCTTTACATGGAATCCACCCGGCTGGCAGAATCAGACACGGAGGTGTATTCTACAGATGAAATGACCGGAGTCAGGCTCTGGAACGTAAATATGCGGACTGGACATTTACCAGTTTAAAGGACATATTGGTAGTGCGTTCCATGGCATATTTACTGCCGCAGGTGGGACAGAAGCGGCTATTGCAGCGGAAAGGGACAAACTTAAGCTTTTCACAGTGGGGACAGCCATTCATGACGCTTCCGGTTCCCTGTGATTTGCAGGATAGCAGTTTTTGAGTAGCGCTCTGCCGGGTTTGGGGATACAATAAACGGGTATCTGGATAACATGATGCTATATTTTAGAAAGGAATGAATTATGGAGAGACAGTATCGCAATGTATTTGCAGAGATCGGAATGATGCCGGAACAGGTGGAAAAGCGGCTTTGGGAGATCCGGGATTTTTATTTTTATGGGAAGGAGGACGAGCGTGTCTACTATCCGGCGGGAGACGGCATGGCCTATATCATGGATACAGGAAACAATGACGCCCGCACAGAAGGCATGTCGTACGGCATGATGATCTGCGTGCAGCTGGACATGCATGAGGAGTTTGACCGGCTCTGGAAGTGGGCAAAGACCTACATGTGGATGGCGGACGGGTTCCATGAGGGATATTTTGCGTGGTCGTGCGCGACGGACGGCACGAAAAACGCCGACAGCCCGGCGCCTGACGGCGAGGAGTTCTTCGCGATGGCGCTCTTCTTTGCGTCGCACAGATGGGGGGACGGGGAAGGCATTTTTAATTACGCCCATGAGGCGAGGGAGATCTTGAGGGCATGTCTGCATAAAGGGGAGAATGGCAGGCCGGGAGTGCCGATGTGGAATCGGGACAATCATCAGATCCTGTTTGTCCCGGGAAGTGATTTTACAGATCCGTCCTATCATCTGCCGCATTTCTATGAGCTGTTTGCGCTGTGGGCGTATGAGGAGGACAGGGCATTCTGGGAGAGGGCTGCGCTTGAGAGCCGCAGGTATCTTGTGAAGGCGTGTCATGAAAGGACTGGCTTTTCGGCGGAGTATGCTGAGTTTGACGGAAGTCCGATGCGCAGAAAGCTGCCCTGGACAGACGACAGGCATGACTGGTTCTACAGCGACTCCTACCGCACGGCGGCCAATATCGGACTGGACTATGCGTGGTTTGGGAAGGACGAGGGGCAGTGCCGTGCGGCGCGCGCGATCCAGGAGTTCCTGCTGGAGGACTGCAGAAAGGATACATACCGCGTTTACGAGATTGACGGAAGTGTGGCGGAGGACCGGGCACTCCACCCGGTAGCGATTCCGGCGACCGTGGCGATGTCAACACTTGCCGCCTCCACGGACTGTAGCAGGGAGTGGGTGGAGTATTTCTGGAATATGCCCATGCGCACAGGGGAGAGACGGTATTATGACAATTGCCTGTATTTCTTTGCATTTCTGGCACTCAGCGGGAATTACCGGATCTGGTGACATTACCGCGGTTCTTTCCGGAATCTGCCAGGTGTGGTGCCGGCGTTTTTGCGGAACTGCCGGCAGAAGTGCTCGGTGTTTTTGTAGCCGCACTGTTCCGCGATCTCTGCGATGCTATGCCCTGTGTATGCGAGCAGATCCTTTGCCTTGCGCAGCCGGAAGTCAATGACATCGTCCATGCAGGAGACGCCAAACTGTTGTTTGTAGAGCAGCTGCAGATGTCCGTCGCTGATATGCAGCTGCTCAGCCATATTGTGGATTGTCCACGGCAGCTGCGGGTTCGTGGAAATCTGCCTGCGCAGCAGCAGCAGGGCGTGGTCGTGCGGGGATGTCGCGTGGTGCAGCACGTCGTCGCGCAGTTTCAAAAATAAGATGCGCAGCAGCTGGGTGATGATGGTGTGGTTGTTTTCCCCGGACTGGAGTGCACAGCCGTTCGTCCCGGCGTGGTGAAAGGAGCGGGAAGTGCCTGTCCACAGGGAAGTTTCCCAGGTGAGCAGCTGCATGAGATTGTGGCAGTAATCCGGATCCGAGACGGGAAAGGGACGGTTGGCCTGCGGAAAATTCTGCACAAAGGGCTCGTCCGACGAGAAGCGCACCCAGTCGTCGCTGTAGCAGTCTGTGCTTGCACAGTACCAGATGGGGGTGTGCGGCGGGTAGAGCATGGCACAGTGCGCAGGGTATTCCTCTGTCACGCCGTCGATGCGGAAGCGCGCAGGCGTGTGGGTGATGAGAAGGAGATGGCAGTCGTACCCCTCCGTGACATCAAAGACAAAATCGCCGGGATGTCTGGCATCATAGCCGGTAAAATGGATATAGTTCATGGAAGCCCTCCGTTTCGAGCATACTTTTCCAGTATATTATAACAGATTGGGTACAGGGTATGCAATAATTGTACTGTTAAAGCCGGAGCAGCCGGCGTCCTCCGAAATTCGTCCGTTTTCGATGGCGTTCTCATTCAGCAGATAACCGCCTTCGCTGTTGCCGCGGCTGACGGAAAATACAGCTGTACGGCCCTGTCCATCGACAGCAGTCACTTTCGGCGGCAGTCCTGAAATTGTCATAAGTAAATTAGGAGGAGGTGCTGTCAGATACGGGGACAGCACCTTTGATTTTTCGGAAAGCGGCGGCTGTGCCATGTCACAAACAATCAGCATATGAGGATAAATCAAAAATCTATGAGTAAAAGTCATTGTATCCTGCCCGCTGGCAAAATATAATGATTGTATCGGTTTTAGTACATGCAGGGAAATTATGGAGGAGAGTATGCGGGGAGAAAGAAGGATCACGGTAAGCCGGGATGCAGAGATACCTTTTTACAATAATGTGGATTTTTGCATCGGAACGGGGCGCATGGGACTGGCCCTGACACAGGAGTATCAGGAACAGCTCAGGCTGGTGCAGGAACAGATCGGTTTCCGGCACATCAGGGGGCACGGGCTGTTCTGTGATGATATGGCGATTTATCAGGAGTACGAGGAGGGCGGCGTCAGGAAAGCGGAGTACAATTATACATATCTTGACCGGGTGATGGATTTTTACAGGAGTGTGGGGCTGCGGCCGTTTCTGGAGCTGGGCTTTATGCCGGGGAAGCTTGCGCGCGGCGCGCAGACGATTTTTTACTGGAAGGGAAACACGACTCCGCCGCGTGATTACAGTGCGTGGTGCGGGATGGTGCAGTGTACGCTGCGCCATCTGATGGACCGCTACGGTGCGGATGAGGTCGTGACGTGGCCGGTCGAGGTGTGGAATGAGCCAAACCTGTGCGGCTTCTGGGAGCATGCGGACATGCAGGAGTACTTCCGTCTTTTTCACGAGACCTTTCACGCGGTGAAGGCGGTGGATGACAGGTTCTGTGTGGGCGGTCCGGCGGTATGCGGAGGCACGGATGAGGTGTGGATCCGCGCGTTTATGGAGTATTGCAGTGAGAACGGGCTTGCGGTGGATTTTGTGACCAGGCATCACTACACGATCGAGCAGCCGGTGTGCGACGGGCGCTATGACTATGTGAAGCTGATGAAGCCGGAGGACGGTTTTGACAATCTGAAAACGACGAGGGACATTGTTGACTCCTTTGAGCCGTACAGGAACCTGCCTGTTCATATCACGGAGTTTAACACGTCCTACACGCCAAGGAGTGCGATCCACGACACAAACCTCAATGCGGCGTTCATCGCGCACCAGCTGTCACGGCTGGGTGATGGCAATGCGTCGTATTCGTACTGGACGTTCGGCGATGTGTTTGAGGAGGCAGGTGTGCCGTTTACACCGTTTCACGGGGGATTCGGGCTGGTGGCGGACGGGTGCATTCCCAAGCCGACCTTCTGGACGTTTGTGTTTTATAAAAAACTGCAGGAGAGCGGAGGAACGTGCGTCTATAGAGATGACACTATGCTGGTGCTCAGGGGGCCGGACGGCGGCTACCTGGGCGTGGGCTGGAATCCGGTGGAATCCGGACCCGGGGAGGAGAAGGGTGTCACGCTTTCCCTGCCGGTGGAGGCGGGCACGTACAGCCTTCTGACAGAGACGGTGGACGAGGAGACCTGCAATCCGCTGAAGGTGTGGCATGATCTGGGCGAACCGGCCAATCCGTCGGACGGGCAGACAAAGCTTCTGCGGCAGGCGGCACAGCCTTTTGTGCAGACGGACAGGGTGGAGTGTGCGGCGGCAGGCGCCAGGATCGGTCTTTTGCTGAAACGCAACGCGGTCGTCTGCTTTGAATTCCGGAAATGCGGGGGACAGTCCGACCGCGGTTATGATTACGGGCGCGCTGTCGGCGGCGGTGACGGGGAGTGATGGTCTGTCCATGAGGGGACAGGGTGCACCGGGGATGGCTCCGGATGAGTTATAGGAGGAAGAAAAGGACATGGATACAGGAAAAATTGCTTTGGCAAAGGCCTGCAAGGGCCTGGAGGATACCAATCCGCTCATGACACAGCGGTTTGGTGCGGATCCGTATGCGATGGTTTACAAGGACCGCGTGTACATATATATGACGGCGGACGCGTTTGAGTACGAAACGGATGGGAGTATTAAGGAGAATACATACAGTAAGATTCACCAGATCAATGTGATCTCGACAAATGACATGGTCAATTTTACCGACCACGGCGCTGTCAATGCGGCTTCGCAGACGGGAATCGCAAAGTGGGCGGGAAATTCGTGGGCACCTGCCGCGGCGTGGAAGGAGATTGACGGGAAAGACCGGTTTTTCCTTTATTTTGCGGATGGCGGCGGAGGGATCGGCGTCCTGCAGGCGGATAGCCCGACAGGGCCGTTCCGCGATCCTTTGGGAAAAGGGCTGGTCACCAGGGAGACGCCAAACTGCGCGGATGTGCTCTGGCTGTTTGATCCGGCGGTGCTGGTGGATGACGACGGGCGGGCGTACCTGTACTTTGGCGGCGGCGTGCCCGATGGGAAGGCGGCCGCGCCGGGCACGGCGAGAGTGGTGGAACTCGGCGCGGACATGGTGAGCATTGCCGGTGAGCCGCAGGCAATGGATGTGCCGTATTTGTTTGAAGATTCCGGCATTCACAAGGCAGGCGGAAAATATTACTACACATACTGTACCAACTGGAATGTTGATGCGGCGGGGACAGAGCGGTATGGATTTCATAACGGGGAGATCGCCTGCATGGTCAGCGATGCGCCGATGGGGCCTTTTGTGTACCGGGAGACGATCTTAAGAAATCCGAGCAGGGTATTCGGACTCGAAAGCAATAACCATCACTGCGTATTCTGCTTTCAGGATCAGTGGTATATTGCTTACCACACGAGGATTCTTGAGAAGGCGATGGGCGTGGAGAAGGGCTACCGCTGTACCCATATTGATGCGTTTGCGATGCAGGAGGACGGCGCGATCGGGGAGATCAGTCAGACGCTGCGAGGCAGGAAACAGGTTCGGTATGTGGACGCTTATCAGGAGAATCCGGCGGTCAGTTTTGCCGTCATGGCAGGCGCGGGCACTGCCGCGGAGGATCGGAGCGGACAGTGTGGCGGCAGTATGGTGCTGACGGATATTGAACGGGGCGGTTTTATCAGGGTGGCAGGTGTGGACTTTGCAAAGGGAGCGCCAAAGCTGTTTGCGATGGCGCTCAGGTGTGCCGGAAACGGCACGGCGCGCGGTGCGGTGCAGGTGCGCATTGACAGTCCGGAAGGGGAACTTCTGGCATGTCTGGATCTAACGGATCTGACAGACGGGCAAAAGTTTACAGTGTGTGGGACACAGCTTCTGACGCCGGTGCAGGGGGTTCACGATTTGTATCTGATCTTTGACGGAGCCGGGTTTGAGGTCCGGAGCTGGCGGTTTGTGGAGGAATAAGTTATACGGTTCGGTATGGCTGACTGGTAATCATAGGACACTTTGGGGTCAGACGTGTTCAGGAACGCAAGATATGGGTATCTTTGCGCAAACGGTAGGCAGTATTTGCCGGAAAAATATTGTATGCTGAAAAAAACAATTTTCTATTCATCGATAGATTCGAGTATAGAAGAGGTGAGGAGGAACATACGATGGAATTGGTTCAGGACAGGGAAAAGACAGCGGAGTACCGCAGGCGTGCGCAGGAGCTTGTCGCGCAGATGACGCTGGAGGAGAAGGTGATGCAGACGGTTCACCAGTCCCCGGCAATCGAGAGGCTTGGCATCAAGGCGTACAATTGGTGGAACGAGGCGCTGCACGGCGTGGCGCGCGCGGGCACGGCGACGGTGTTTCCGCAGGCAGTCGGCATGGCGGCGGTGTTTGACGAGGACCTGATGGAGCAGGTGGGCGATGCGGTCTCCACGGAGGCGCGGGCAAAGTTTTTGATGCAGCAGGAGGGGGACGACGAGGACATTTACAAGGGACTTACGTTCTGGGCGCCCAACGTCAATATTTTCCGTGATCCGAGATGGGGACGGGGACATGAGACTTTCGGGGAAGACCCATATCTCACGAGCAGGCTTGGTGTGCGCTATATCATGGGCTTGCAGGGGCATGATGAGAAATATTTAAAGACTGCGGCGTGCGCGAAGCATTTCGCGGTTCACAGCGGGCCGGAGGATGTGCGTCACAGTTTTGACGCGCGGGTGAATGAGCAGGACCTGCGCGAGACGTATCTCCCTGCGTTTCAGGCCTGTGTGCAGGAGGCAGGGGTGGAGACCGTGATGGGCGCGTACAACCGCACGAACGGGGAGCCCTGCTGCGGGAGCGGACGTCTCCTGAATGAGATTTTGCGCAAGGAGTGGGGGTTTGAGGGACATGTGACCTCGGACTGCTGGGCGATCAGGGATTTTCATGAGCACCATGGAGTGACGGCAACGCCTGTGGAATCGGTCGCTCTTGCCATGAACAATGGGTGTGACCTGAACTGCGGTTCGCTCTTCCTGTATCTGAAGCAGGCAGTCGAGGAGGGGCTGGTAGATGAGAAACGGCTTGACGAGGCGGTGGTAAACCTTTTTACCTCACGCATGAAGCTGGGTGTTTTTGACAAAAAGGGGGAAAATCCATATGACGATATTTCCTACACGGTTGTAGATTCACCCGAGATGCGCAGGCTGAATGAACAGGTGGCAGAGCGCAGTGTCGTGCTGCTCAGGAATGACAACCATACGCTGCCGCTGCGGAAAGACAAGATACATACGATCGGCGTGATCGGCCCGAACGCGGACAACCGCAGGGCGCTGGTCGGCAACTATGAAGGTACAGCGTCGCGCTATGTGACAGTGCTCGAGGGGATTCAGGACTATGTCGGCGACGAGGTGCGCGTCCTCTATTCCGAGGGCTGCCATCTGTACAAGGACAGGACGAGCGGACTGGCGCAGGAGAATGACCGCGCTTCCGAGGTGCGCGGCGTATGCAGGGCGAGTGATGTCGTCATCGCGGTGATGGGGCTGGACGCTTCGCTGGAGGGCGAGGAGGGCGACACCGGCAACGAGTACGGAAGCGGTGACAAGCCGAACTTAAACCTGCCAGGGCTGCAGCACGATATCTTAAAAATTGCGAAGGAGAGCGGAAAGCCGGTGATCCTGGTACTGCTGACGGGCAGCGCGATGGCGGTGACCTGGGAGGATGAGAACCTCGACGCGATCGTGCAGGGCTGGTATCCGGGAGCACAGGGCGGAACGGCGATCGCGCGGATCTTATTTGGCGAGGCAAACCCGGAGGGAAAGCTTCCCGTGACGTTTTACCGCACGACGGAGGAGCTTCCGGCGTTTGAGGACTATTCTATGAAGGGCAGGACTTATCGTTATATGAAGCAGAAAGCACTGTATCCGTTTGGTTTCGGGCTGTCATACACGGATTATGTATATGAGAATGCGGTGGTCGTATCGGACGATATCCGAGGGGGGAAAGGTGTTGTCCTGCGGGCGGATGTCAGAAATGCCGGGGCGATGGACGGGACGGAAACGGTTCAGATCTATGTCGGCCTCGAGCGCGAGGATGCGCCGAATCCGCAGCTCAAAAAGATCGTGAAGGTTTCATTGAAGGCGGGGGAGACGAGGAAGGTCGAGGTCGTACTGCCGGAAGAGGCATTTATGCTCTGCAATAAATATGGGGAGCGCATACTGTATCCGGGGACATACCATATCTACATGGGCGGTTCACAGCCGGACGCGCGGAGCCGGGAGCTGACGAAGAAGGAAGTGTGTCATTTTCAGATCTCACTGGATTAGGAATTGTAAAGGGATGGAAGCAGTGAAGGAGGCACCTGATGTAAGGCATATCAAAGGCATTGCATCAGGTGCCGCTTTCTATGCGCGGCAGTGGAAAGGTATTCATTTTATAAGGGAGGAGCGGTGGAAATGGTTCGTAAGAAGCGTCTGGTACTGCGGCGGTTTGGGGCCGCGTTTGCAGCGGCTGCGATAGCGGTATCGGGGATTGTGCCGGAAAGGGGGAGCTGTATGGCCGAGGCGGCGCAGGAGGACAGATATGCAGATATCAGCGGGTATGAGCGCCTGGATGATCTGTACCGGGATTATTTCCGGTTTGGGGCGGCCTGTGAGGCGATCAGCCACTGGAATGACCGGAATAAGGAAATCGGAAATCCGGCGAAGGAGGAGTTGATCAGCACTGTGTTTAACAGCATCACCTGCGGAAACGAGATGAAGCCGGCCTATAATTTTGATGCGGCGTCCGGGTCGCTCCTGTCGTTTAACCCTGCGGCAGAGGAGATGCTGGACTGGGCGGCGGCGCATGATATGGGCGTGCGGGGGCATACATTGGTCTGGCACAGCCAGGTCGATCCTTCGATCTTTGCAAAGGATTTCGCGGCATATTCGGGCGGGCAGCTGACGCGCTCGGATACGGCGGAGCTGGACGAGGAGTGCCTTGTGGACAGGGAGACGCTGCTGGCACGGTTAAAGACATACATATACAGTGTGATGGAGTACACATACCGGCATGGTTATGCCAGGACGATTTATGCCTGGGATGTGGTGAACGAGGCGGCGGACGAGAGCAGCGGGGACGGTCTGCGCAGGAGCTACTGGTACAGGATCATCGGGCCGGACTATCTCTACTATGCTTTCCTGTACGCGCGTGAGGCGGAGAACCTCTATGCAGGACAGTATGCCGCGGATTATGGGCTGAATGCGGAGACGGACGACTTGTCAGAGATCATGCCAAAACTTTTTTATAATGACTACAATGAGTGGTTTGAGGACAGAAGCGACAAGATTGTGAAATTCCTGACACAGGACCAATGGAATGAAAACCATTCGAAAGTGCAGAGCGATGTCATTTTGCCGGACGGTGACGGTACGATCTACGGTGACGGACTGATCGACGGCATCGGTATGCAGGGACATCTCGATGACACGCAGGACATCGACCAGTACATGCGCGCCCTGCGGAAGTACAGTGCGGCGGTGGATGAGGTCCATATCACGGAGCTTGATGTGGGCTGCAGCCGGACGGACGAGACAGCGTGGTATTACCAGGCAGAATTTTATTACGAATTTTTCTCGCGGCTGGTCGCGGAGGTGGAGAGCGGTGCGAAGCTAACGTCCGTGACAGTCTGGGGGCTGACGGATGACGCGTCGTGGCGCGTGGACGCAAATCCGCTCTTGTTTTACGGAAACCTTGGAAAAAAGCCGGCGTTTGACGCGGTGGTGATGGCGGCAAAGGGTGAGGCGTTTGACATGACTGTGGCGGATACATTGCCAGAGGCCGGAGACGTGCTGATTGATTTTGAACCGTACACGGAAGGCGGCAGGGTGAAGAACGTCGACCTGAAAGAAGCCGGCATTCTCGGCCGCGGGACAGGTCATCAGGCGGTGTTAAAGATCGAGCAGAAGGTGAACCACACGGAAGGGGCTGCAATCGGTTTTGCGCTCAAGGTGTCGCGAAATGAGCAGGACGCGGGTATGAAGTTTGACGTGTCGCGCTATGCGGGGAAGACCGTCACGGTCACGGTGCATGTCAGGACGGAGGACAGGACGATCCGCATGGGGCTGGACACGGGGAGCGACAGCATGCTTGTGGAGACAGCGTCTGCCGGGGAGTGGACGGCGCTCTCGGCAGTGTGCACGATACCCGAAGATGTCAGGGCGGCGTCTGTCTATGTCGAGACGGACGGGGCGGCGGACTTTTATGTCGATGACATCTCGATCGTGATTGGCGGCAGCCAGGCAGCACAGCCTGGCGATGGACAGACAGAAGAAAGAGAGCCGGATGAGGGCCGGACAGGGAGAGAAGAAAGAGAGCCGGATGAGAGCCGGCACGGAGCCGGAGATGTCAGCGGCAGTCCGGGCATAAGTACAGAGGAGACAGGGAAAAAGGGCAGTATGGCAGTGGTCCTGGCAGCTGCGGCCGCAGTCGTCTGCGCGGCGGCAGGGATTGTAGTGTGGAGAAAAAGAAAATAAGATATCAAGTATCAAATAAGTATGGGAGGAAATACAAGTATGAGAATATTATGTTACACGAGACAGCCCGAGGAGGACATCCTTTATGCGAACCGCCTGGCGTACAGCATGCATCTGGCGTGGGAGTCAGGGACAGGCGCGTATATACCGTTTCATCACAATGAGGGGATCCTGTACGCAAAGGCGACACAGGATATGCAGACCGGTGTACTGTGTGCCAAGAGCCTGAAAAATCCGTGGATCTTTCAGACGGAGGACGGTTCGTATGGCATCGCAGCCGTGCGGACGGACGCAGAGGGGGAGCGGGATGCGGAGAGCGAGGGCTGCATCCTGGTTTTCCGGAGTGAGGATCTGGTGCATTATGAGGAAGCCGGACTCTGGCGTGTCCAGCAGAATGGCTATGTCAGCGAGATCCGGTGTGCCTGCGGTGCAGGGGGCAGGACATACCTGATCTGCTGGCGTGGGGAGGATGGCATCTGGCGGGAAGGACAGGGCAGTCTCTTTGGCGCGGACGGGATTGACCCGGAGACAGTGAAGGTGACAGAAAAGCCGGCCATCAGCGAATGCCGGTTTGGAGGGACGGCGTCCGCGAAGATGGAGCATTGGTCGGCAATAGAAGGAATCTGCCCGGGAAATGTGATTGAAATACCGGATGAGAAAGGGGCGTATCTGGTCAGGAAGCTCATGACGCCTGTCTGTGAGCAGGTAACACTGTCCAGCGAGGAAGATCCGCTCCATGCAGAGGCCGTCGCGGCCTACAGTGACGGTACGGTGGTGCGCCGGGGGATCGACTGGGACATGGACACACCAGAGAAGTCCGGGGACGGCAGATACATGCTGTATCACGGGCAGGTGCATCAGGAGCATTTCGACGCGCCCTTTGCAGTGAACCGCGCGGACCCGTGCTGTATGTACTGGCATGGAAAATACTACTATATCGCCACAAACGATGCAGATGACAATAAGACCTTATATATCCGCTGTGCGGACACCCTTGAGAGAATCATGGAGGCCGAGGAAGTGCTGATACTGGACACGGTCACGTATCCGGGGATTGGCGGGCTGCTGTGGGCGCCGGAATTTCACGAGATCGGCGGGAGGCTCTACCTGTTCCATGCAGCTACCCAGGGTGAGTTTTTCTGTGAGGAGTCCCGCGTGATGAAACTGCGCGACGGGGGAGACCCGATGTGCAGGGCAGACTGGTCAGAGCCGCAGCTGGTGGTCAGAAAGGACGGGACACCGCTGTGCGAGGCAGGGAAGGTCATTTCGCTGGATATGACAACGTTTGCATATCAGGGTGACATCTATGCCATGTGGTCACAGCGCCGGTTCCTGCCAGTTGACCAGGGCGCGTGGCTGTATCTGGCGCGGATCGACGCGCGCGAGCCGTGGAAGCTTGTCAGCGATCCGGTATGCATCGCAAAGCCGGAATACGGCTGGGAAAACAATCACACGTTCGTGGTCGAGGGGCCGTATGCATTGGAGCGCGGCGGGCAGCTGATGGTGACATACTCGGGTGCGGCCGTTGACGCCACATACACTGTCGGTATGCTGAAGCCCAGGATGGGGAGTGATATCCTGAATCCCGAAAATTGGAAAAAGAGCAATTATCCGCTGCTGTCTTCCCGGAGTGCGGAGGGAGAGTACGGGACAGGACACAACGCCTATCTGACGGACGAGCACGGAGTGGTATGGAATTTTTACCACGCAAGACCTGGTGTGGAGGCACCGCGTTCCTCCTTTGCGCGGCGGGTGCATTTTGATGTGGACAATGAGCCGATGCTTGACGTGCACGAGGCGCTGGATCTGCCGGAACAGCTGCGGCATGTGGCGGGACGCGTACAATGCCGTTAGGAGACAGTTTTTGATTTTGGCATGTATAGGTATGGAGAACAGAAAGTGAGATGGTATCCTATGAACACGTTTACGATATTTGATAACAACAGTTTGACACAGCTCTATGTTGAGGAGGAGGCATATGAGGGCGTAAAGCGGATCGGTGCGCGTGTGGCGTGCGACCTCGGTCTGGTGACAGGCACCGAGCCTGGGACCGTATCGGCGCCGTGTCAGTGCAGAAGTTACAGGGTTGTCATATTTGCGACGCTCGGAAGGAGCCCGTTTCTGGATGCGCTCGAGGCATCCGGCAGATGGAGCAGCGCACAGATCCGGGGAAAAAGGGAGGTCTACCAGATGCAGGTGGTGCGTGAGCCCTTTTCAGCGCTGCCTTCTGGTAAGGCGGTAGCGGAAAGCGGCATGACAGCCGTGAAGGAGGCGCTGGTGATCGCGGGGAGCGACAAGCGGGGCACGATCTATGGCATGTTCCGCCTGTCGGAGCTGTGCGGTGTGTCGCCGCTCATCTACTGGGGGGACGTCGTCCCGCAGAAGAAAGACACGGTGATCCTGCCGATCGGGGACGGGATTGTCTCAAAGGAGCCGTCCGTGAGATACCGTGGGTTTTTCATCAACGATGAGTGGCCTGCCTTCGGGAACTGGTGTATGGAGACTTTTGGTGGTGTCAATGCCAGAGCGTATGAGGAGGTATTCATCCTGTTGCTGCGTCTCAAGGGCAACTATCTCTGGCCTGCCATGTGGGATTCCGTCTTTTCGGAGGAGGGGCCTGGGCTTGCAAGCGCGGAGCTTGCGGACATCTACGGTGTCGTCATGGGAACGTCGCATCATGAGCCGCTGTGCCGCGCCGGCGCGGAGTGGCAGCGGGTCTATCAGCAGTACGGCACGGACAACACATGGAGCTTTGTGACAAACAGGAGGGCCATCACAGAATTTTGGAAGGACGGCATTCTGCGCAACAAACCGTTTGAGAACGTGATCACGATCGGGATGCGCGGCGAGAATGATTCCATGCTGCTGCCTGAGGACGCGGGGCTTGCGGACAATGTGCAGGTCATCAAGGATGCCATCATGACACAGCATGCGCTTCTGCGGGAATATATGGACAGGGATTTGAAGGACATTCCGCGCATGCTCGCTGTCTACAAGGAAGTGGAGGACTATTATTACGGGGATGAAACGTGTGAGGGACTAAGGGGCTGGGAGGAACTTGACGATGTGATCCTGCTGCTGTGCGAGGACAATTTCGGCAACACCAGGGGACTGCCCAATGAGACAGATCGAAAGCACCCCGGCGGATACGGCATGTACTATCACTTTGATTACCACGGCGCGCCGGTCAGTTATGAGTGGCAGAACACGGCGCGGCTGACCAGGACATGGGAGCAGATGACACAGGCGTACGAGTACGGCGTGCGTGAGCTCTGGATTGTCAATGTGGGTGACCTGAAGGGCGCAGAGTACCCACTGTGTTATTTTATGGATCTGGCATATGATTATGAGACGTACAGTCAGAAAAATAGAACCGAGGAGTATGTAAAGACATGGATTGAACAACAGTTTGGAGACCGCCTTGGCAGGGAGGACAAAAAAGATCTGCTGGCGCTGTTGGACGGTTATACCAAGTGGAATGCGGCAAGGCGCCCCGAGGCGATGGCGCCGGATATTTACCATCCCAGTCATTTCCGGGAGGGGGAGCGCGTCTGGAATGAAGTGCACGGCTTGATGGAGACTGCAGAACGGCTGAAGGAGCATATGCCAAAGGAGTGTATGGATGCGTATGGCAGTATGATCTATTACCCGGCGATGGCATCTCTCAATCTGATCCTGATGCACATAGAGGCGGGCTGCAATGCATTTTATGCCGGACAGGGCAGCATGGCGGCGAACGCTTATATCGCGAGCGTAAAATGGCGCGTGTCGAAGGATCGGCAGTATGTGCAGGAATATCATGCGCTGGCGGGCGGCAAGTGGAATCATATGATGGATTCTGCGCATACAGGATTCCGCAGCTGGGATGCCCACAACTGGACGTATCCGACGGTGCAGGAGGTGATACCGCTTCCGATGGCGAAGATTATTGTCGGATTCCGCGGCGGGGAGTCGTATCATCTGGGCGAGCACTGGCAGGACAGCAGTTATCCGCGCAATGACGATTTCACCAGGCCGGACACAAAGGACGTGGTGATCGAACTCGCAAGCCGCGGAGATGTGGACTTTTCCTATCGCGTGCAGTGCGAAAAGCCATGGGTATGCTTTGGCAGGACCGAGGGAACGGTCGATGTCCTGGCAAAGGGAAAGGACAGCATTGTAGTCACCTGCGACAGGGCGAAGCTAAAGGGCAGGGAGTACGCGCTGGTCGAGATCTTTGTCACTTTTGCCAACGGGGAAAAGACGGTGGGCAGACTGGAGCTCCTGGCGGAGGCAGCAGATGTGCAGGGCGCTTACGCCGCGGGAACTTATATCGAAAAGCAGGGATATATCGCCATGAACGCGGACGGCTTCACAGAGAAGAAAGACGTGGGGGATGAGGGCTTTGCGGTGATTGCACACCTTGGCAGGATGGGATCTGCGGTCAAGGCCTTTCCTGTCACAAAGTCGTGGATCGGCGTGGAGGACGCGCCTTATCTGCGGTACACGTTTGCGGCGGAAAACGCGGCGGACTACATCGTGCGGTTTTACCTGCTGCCCAGGAATCCGGTTGAAAAAGGAAGGCACATGTGCCTTGACTTCTCGGTGAACGGGGAGTGCAGGAAGATACTGGACACAGTGCCGGCGTCTTTCCGCGCGGACTGGACGTGCGGGGAGTGGAGCCGCGGCGTGCTCGACAATATCCGCGTCACAGAGTCCGTCGTGTCGGTGAAAAAGGGCGAGAACCATCTGTACGTCTATGCGGCAGACCCGGGAATCGTTCTGGAGCGCATCGTATTGTATCCTGACAACACCAGGCTCCCGGAGTCCTATCTGGGACCTGCCGAGAGCTGGCGGATTGCAGGGTACTAAGGAATATTTGCATAAAAGATTATATAAAAAGGAGATATAAAAAATGGCAGGACCAAAGGCACCGAAGGATCCCGCGAAAAAGCGGCAGGGATTTTACATTATGAGAAACAAGCAGGTTTCCGGCTCGGCGCAGCCGGACGGAACCGGGGTGCAGTTCATATATCTGAGTGACGGGCGTATGATCTCGAGCGCAAAGATCGTGGGAAACATCACGGACAGCGGGATGCTCGAGCTGCTCTCGACGGCGGAGGGCTTCCGCCGGCTGGTGCACAGCATCGGCGTCAGCGTGGAGATGGACAGCGCGGACAGGAAGGCGGAATTCGTGTTCCAGATGTACGGGAAATCCGATCTGTACGGATCGGGCACAACGCTGCGCATGGAGGTAGCGGCAGACGGCATGGAGTACATACTGGATCTGTCAGACTGCGACTGGTCGGACGACGATGACATTCCGGGGCAGATTCGGTTCGTGTTTGATGAACCGCAGCGGGACGGCGCGGACGCACAGGCGCTGGCAACGGTGAAGCTTTATCTGAACGACGGTTTTTCGGCACCGGAGCCCGAGGAGGAGGAAAGTGTTGATCTTGCGTGCGGCGACTATCAGGAAATGCTGCGAAAATCCGTGGTACAGACCGGAAATAACGCGCGTTTAAAGGCTGCGATCGAGCGCGCCAGGCGGGGGGAGGAGGTCACGGTCGCGTTTATCGGCGGTTCGATCACGCAGGGCGCGGGCGCGGTGCCCATCAATACAAAATGTTATGCATGGAAGACCTTTGAGGGGCTCTGCCGCCTTGCGGGAAAGGGTGTGGACGAGAATATTCACTACGTCAAGGCCGGCGTGGGCGGAACGCCTTCAGAGCTCGGCATGATCCGTTATGGGCGCGATGTGTGCAGGGACGGCGCGGTGACCCCGGACATCGTGGTCGTGGAGTTCGCGGTGAACGACGAGGGGGACGAGACGAAGGGCGTCTGCTATGAATCGCTGGTCAGGAAGATTCTCGCCGCAGAGAACAAGCCTGCTGTCATACTGCTGTTTGCCGTGTTTGCCAACGACTGGAACCTGCAGGAGCGGCTTGGCGTCGTGGGGGAGCGGTATCATCTGCCGATGGTCAGCACGCGCGACTGCGTGGTGGAGCAGTTTTACAAAAAGGCGGGCGAGGGCAAAGTCGTGACAAAGAACCAGTTCTTTTACGACTGCTTCCACCCGACGAACATCGGGCACCAGATCATGGCGGACGGCCTGCTTGCGCTGATGCAGGAGGTGGACAAGAGCCCGATGGACGAGGATACACTGGATCTGCAGTCGGTTCCGGCGGTGATCGGCGACGCGTTTGAGCAGGTGTGGCTGTATGACAGAAACAGTGAGACGGACACGGTGAAGATTGTATCGACAGGTGATTTTACGGAGACAGACGAGGAGCTGCAGGGCGTGGAGATGGACAGGGATCTGACGCAGACCAGGGAGTTTCCTTATAACTGGAAGCATGTAAAGGGTGCGCAGCCGTTTGTCATGGAAGTGTGCTGTACCGGCCTTGTGATGGTGAACAAAGATTCCGCCGCGCCGGACGCAGGCTGTGCGGAAGTGTTTGTGGACGGGGAGAGGGTGCTTTCTGCAGACCCGAAGGTCAACGGCTGGACGCACTGCAATCCGCTGATCTGCTTCCAGGGCAGGGAGCGCCGGACATGGCGCGTCGAGGTCAGGATGCAGCCGGGCGATGAGGACAGGGAATTTACGATACTTGGCTTTGGCGTAGTGAGCTGACCCGGGAGCCGCCAGGGCGTATGTTATAGAGGGGACACAGAAGATGGGAAAGGGAAAAAAGAAAGAGAAGGAAACGGACAAAAATCCGCTGCATGTAAACTATGGTCTGATCAGCAATGTCAGGTATATATTGAAAATTATGGTACGGACGGACAGGCATATCCTGCTGGTCATCGCTCTGGGGGTTGTCTGTATGCCGTTTACGCGGTACCTGTGGGGATTCCTGTCCAAGATCGTTGTTGACAGGATCACGGGAGAGGGCGCACGGGAGAGCCTTGCGGCTGTGATCGTTGTCTTCTGCGCGGTGCGGCTGGTGACGGCATTGATGCAGACCTATTATGACAGCAGCTGGTGGCGGTATATTGATGTCAGAATGAAAATGACGCAGGAGAAGAACCTCAGGATCATGCGCATCGACTTTGAACATCTCGAGGACAGCGATGTGATGGACTGTTGCCAGAAAGCGGGGCAGGCAGTGTCAAACAACAATTCCGGCCCGGAGGGGATGATGCATGAGATTGCGAATCTCCTCTGCAATCTGAGCGTGGCGGTGGCGGGACTGTTTATCCTGGGCGTTGCCAATCCGCTGCTCATCACGCTTGCGGTGGATTTCTGGCTGTTCAACCGTATCGCAAAGGCGGATAAGGAGCAGGTGTGGGACGCGCTTTCCACATGGTGGCGCAAAAACCATTATATGGAGAACATCACGACGGATTTCGCGGCGGCAAAGGATATCCGCATATTTGGGCTGACAGGGTGGCTGATGCGGAAATATCGGGATCTGATGGCGGAACGTTTTGCAAAAGAGCAGATTCACCAGCGTCTCTGGCAGCGGCAGAAACTGATGACGTGCATCACCCAGGTTTTGAGCCAGGGCCTGATCTATGCATGGCTGATCTATGCCGTGGTGGCCGGCAGGATGACGCTCGGCGGCTTCACCCTGTATATTTCCTCCTACAATACCTTTGCCGATGCGGTCTGGATGGTGATGCGCGGGATCGCGGAGCTGATTGCAAGGAGCAGGGAGGTGGACGATTTCCGCAGCTTCATGGACTTCGACGGAGGGGATGAGGACGAGGGCGGCATACCGGTTCCGGCGTCAGACGGCTATGAATTTACCTTCCGCGATGTGTCCTTTCGCTATCCCAAGGCAGAACAGTGTGCCCTGGAGCACCTGGACCTGACGCTGAGGGCGGGGGAGCGGCTTGCCGTGGTCGGGCTCAACGGCGCGGGAAAATCAACTTTTATCAAACTGCTGCTGCGTCTCTATGAGCCGACGGAGGGCGAGATATTGCTAAATGGCGTCAATGTGAAGGCGTACAACAAGCACAGCTATTACAAGCTGTTTGCCCCGGCGTTCCAGGCAGTGGAGCTGTTTGCGCTTCCGCTGGCCGAGAATGTGTCCATGCAGCCGCCGGGGGAGACGGATTGTGCAAAGGCCGAGGCGCGGCTGCGGGACGCAGGGCTTTCGGAGAAGCTTGCAGAGCTGCCTGACGGTGTACACACACAGATGCTGAAGGTCATCTACGACGATGGCGTTGACTTGTCAGGCGGCGAGCGGCAGAAGCTGGCGCTTGCCAGGGCGCTGTACAAGGATGCGCCGGTCGTGGTGCTCGACGAGCCGACGGCCGCGCTTGACGCGCTGGCCGAGAGCCGTCTGTACGAGGATTTTGATAAGCTGATCGGCGAAAAATCAGCGGTCTATATCAGCCACCGCCTGAGCTCGACGCGATTCTGTGACAGGGTGGCGATGTTTGTGGACGGGAAGCTTGCGGAGCTTGGGACACACGAGTCCCTGCTGGAGCAAAACGGGAAGTACGCGGAAATGTTTCATATTCAGGCGCAGTACTATTTGGAGGAGGTGCAGGGGAATGCGTGAGGTGAAAAAGACACTTGCTTTTATGCTGCGCGTCGCATGGCGCGAGAAGCCTGCACTTTTTGTCAGTTATCTGATCCTGTTTGCGGGGGATACCGTCGCCGCCATGAAAAATGTGCTGATTCCAAAGCTGCTGCTCGACGAGCTGCTGTTGGTGACGGAGGGGGCGCCGCTGTCGGAACATCTGCGTCTGATCGTCCTGTATGCCGTGCTGCACGTCGCCATCGATGCGCTGGTGCGTGCGGCAAACAGTGTGGCGGAGCGCGCAAAGGGGGAGATCAGCCAGTGGTTTCAGGAGTACTGTGACATGATGATCGGTGAGCACGCGATGAAAATGGATTATGAGCACACCGAGAATCCTGATGCGCTCGACCAGCTCAACAAGGCGCGCGAGGGTATGTCGTGGTACAGCGGGGGCGTGGTGGGTGTTCTCGACTGCGCGTACCGGATTGTGCTGAACGTGGCAGTGCTCAGCGGCGTGACGACGCTGATCTTTACCAGGTGTCCGCTGCTCCTGCCGATACAGGCGGCGGCCCTCGTGGTGATATCGTGGCTGACAGCGCGATGCAATGAGATTGAAACCAGGAGTTTTATCGGGCTGTCCAAGCGGAACCGTATCTTTGACTATATTTTTTTCCAGCTGGCGTCATTTCAGTACGGCAAGGATATCCGCCTGTATGACAGCAGCCGCATGATGGGGGATATGGCAAAGACACAGTTGGATGAGATGACAGACATCTGGAAGGGGGAGGCGAATGGGCAGCTGCGGTACAGATGGGGCATCGACATAGCCAACGTGGTGCGTGACGGCGTCAGTTACTTTTACATCGGGATGCTTGCCGTCCGCAGGGTGATTTCCGTGGGTGATTTTACGATGTGTGTGCTGTCGGCGACGCAGCTCTACAACAGTCTGCAGAACATCATAAACAGCGTGATGGACATGAAAAAGCGCTGCAGCTATGCCTGTCAGTTTGTGCTGTTCCTGGAGTATCCGGCGGCGATGCGCACCGGGGAGCGAAGTCTGGCGGACACGGGCGGCGGGGGGCATGTGATCACGTTCCGCGACGTGAGCTTCCGCTATCCGCGTTCGGAGAAGTATGTGCTGCGCCACTTAAACCTCACGATCAGGCAGGGGGAGCACCTTTCGATCGTGGGCTTAAACGGCGCGGGAAAGACGACCTTCATCAAGCTGCTGTGCCGTCTCTATGAAGTGACGGAGGGCGAGATCTGCATTGACGGCGTCAATATCATGGAGTACGCGGACGAGGAGTACCGCAAGCTCTTTGCGGTGGTGTTTCAGGATTTCCGGCTCTTTGCGTTCAGCCTGCGGGAGAATGTGGCGCCGGGGCTGGAGGACGTGGACGAGGAGCGGCTCCGGGAGGTGCTCACACAGACCGGGCTGTACGAGGACGCGCAGAAGCTTCCCGACGGGCTTGACACCGTGATCTATAAGAGTTTTGAGGAAAAAGGCGTGGAGCTTTCGGGAGGGCAGCAGCAGAAGACGGCGATCAGCCGGGCGCTCTACCGGGATGCGCCGATCGTGATCCTGGACGAGCCGACGGCGGCGCTTGACCCGGTTGCGGAGTATGAGATCTACAGGCAGTTCCATACATTAGTGGGCGGCAAGACAGCTATTTACATATCGCACAGGCTGTCAAGCTGCCGGTTCTGCGACCATATCGCGGTCTTTGCCGAGGACACCGTCAAGGAATACGGCACGCACGACGAGCTTGTGGCGCATGAGGGCGGGATTTATGCGGAAATGTTCCGGGCGCAGGCGCAGTATTATGTGGATTAGCGAGGAATCGAGGAAACTGAAATTGTAAATAGTGCAAAGGAATGTAATTTTGAGAATGAACTTTTATTAAGGAGAGAAGATACGAAAATGAGTTTGGAAAATAAATTATTGAGACAGGAATCAGAAGTTAACCCAATTACAGGGCTGGACTATCCGGACCCCGACGTGATACGGGTTGGCGACATTTACTACATGGTTTCAACGACCATGCATTTTATGCCGGGCGGGGAGATATTGCGGTCGTATGACCTGGTGAACTGGGAGCACGCCGCCTTTGTGTATGACCGCCTGGACAGCACGCCCGCGCAGCGGCTGGAAGACGAAGAAAACATATACGGCAAGGGCATGTGGGCGGCGTCCCTGCGCTTTCACAAGGGTGTATTTTACGTCTGCTTTGTCGCAAACGACACGGGAAAAACTTACCTGTACACGTCAGAGTCCATCGCGGGGCCGTGGGAAAAGCATCAGATCGAGGGATTTTATCATGATTGTTCGCTGCTGTTTGACGGCGATGAGGTGTATATCGCGTATGGGGGCAGGGATATCTATATCACACAGTTAAACGCCGGGCTGACAGCGCCCCTTGAGGGCGGGCTGCACCGTCTGGCGGTCAGCGATGCAGGGCACCCCGGGCTTGGGTATGAGGGCACGCATTTTTATAAAATCAATGGAAAGTATTACCTGTTCTTTATCCACTCGCTGCGGGACAGATGGATGCGCACGGAGGCATGTTTTGTGGCGGATTCCATCGACGGTGAATTTACTGGCGGCGATGTCCTGGTCGATGACAGGGGCTACTGCGGACAGGGCGTGGCGCAGGGGGGAATCGTGGACACGCCTGACGGAGAGTGGTACGCAGTGCTGTTTCAGGATCACGGGGCAGTCGGGAGAATACCAGTTCTTGTTCCCGTGACATGGGAGGCCGGGTATCCTGTATTTGGAGGGGGGAAGCGGATTCCCCGGCAGTTTGAAGTGCCATCGCCGTGCGGAAAGACGGATTACAGGTATGAACCGCTGGTACAGAGCGACGATTTCAGAAAAGTGCCGGGACTTTCGGAAAAGGAGGAACGCGAGCGGTACGGCTGCTTTGGCCTGAAAAGCGTGTGGCAGTTTAACCACGAACCAGACCTGCAGCTCATCAGGCAGGACACACAGCATGGTGTCCTATGGATAAAAACCGGAAAGATATGCCGGAGTCTGTTACAGGCGCGCAATATACTGACACAGCGTATGCTGTTCCCTCGGTGCGCAGGGGAAGTGACCGTGGACGCTTCCGCGCTGAAAGTGGGCGATTACGCGGGAATCTGCGCGCTGCAGGGGTGTTATGGTATGGCTGCGGTGACGCGCAGGGACGACGGTTTTTATATCGTGATGCAGGGCAGGACAGCCGCGGATGATTCCCTGCAGGCCGGCCCGGACGAGACTGTGGAGGGAACGGAATGGGAGGCGGTGCGGATCGGGCAGGGCACGGTGCGCCTTCGCATTGAGGCGGATTTTGCGCAGATGAGGGACGAGGCGCGTTTTTATTACCGTGACGCGCAATGCCATGGGAGCAGCGGGCAGGGCGGTGCATGGAAGCGGATCGGCACCGCGCAGAAGCTGTATTTTAAGATGGACCATTTTGCGGGCTGCCGGTTCGGACTGTTTGTCTATGCCACCAGGGATATTGGCGGCAGGGCTGGATTTTCCGGGTTCCGGTATGACATGGACATGGGTACGGAATGACATCACGGGATCGTGGCTGTCGGACAGAAGGATCTTCCGGCAGCCACGCTGCGCCTCTCTCAGGTTTTGCTGAACGTATGTACGGACAGCTTGCTGCGGTATTCGCTGGGAGAGCATTTCTTGTATATCCGGAACAGGCGGTTGAAGGTGGAGATGCTCGAGAATCCCACTCGCATCGCGATCTCCGTGATGGGAAGCTCCGCGTGCGGCAGCAGCTCCTCCGTCGCCTTGATGCGCCTGTAGTTGAGGTAGTCGCAGAAGGTATAGCCGGTGTAATCCTTAAACAGCCTGGAGAAATGAAATTTGCTGAATCCCATGAGCGACGCCATGTCCTCGAGCGTGAGCGGGTTCATATAATGCTCGTCGATGTAGGCCAGCAGATCGTTGAACTGCTTGGCGTATTCCCGCTGTCTCCCTGCCTGGATATCGGCGGTGGCAAGCCTGTCTGCGTAGCTGGCGCCTAGTCTGGCGAACATGGTCATCAGCAGGGAGTAGACGATGAGTTCGCTGTACAGGTTCCTGCGGAAATATTCGATCTGCATCTGCATCAGCAGGTCAAAAATGTCCGTGTAAAGCTCCGGGGCGTTATCCTTGTTCAGGAGAAACGGGGTGCAGAGCAGCGGCTGGATGCCGGCATAGTCTTTTAAATGTGCCATGACACTGAGATCGAACAGGTAGACAAAGCGGACGCCGATCGAATCGGGAGGGGGATATACAGAGTGCAGTACACCTGGCGGTATGAAAAAGATCTCCCCTGTCTGGATGCAGTGCGTGGTCTCATCTGTGGCAGCATAGTAGCAGTCATTGACAGGCAGTATGATCTCGAGTGAATTGTGCCAGTGGAGCGGGAAGATCGCCATCTGCTCATTGTACCAGATGCGCACGGTGGAGCTGTTGCGGTAGTTGACGATCTCGTGGTTCTTATTGATCATCGTGGATCCTGTGTAATCGCTGTTTGCGCTGTGAAAATCAAATCCGCGGCCGTTGATCCGCTCGAGGTCAATGGGGCCGGCGTGCACGGTCTGGCTGTTTTTCTCGTGCCTGGCCTTCGTTTCTTTATTCATACTATTCATATTATTCACATTATTTACATTTATATCTGTACTTGTCATTTGCTTATCAGTCCTTTGTCGTGAGTTCCTAATTATTGCGTTTCCCTGATAGTTATTATAATCGAATCTTTAGCAAAATGAAAGAGGTTTTGTGAGGTTATTGCTGGAGAAAACTGGATATTCGCTGCTATGGGCGGCTCCTGAGCCGTGAATGGCAGCGATTCGGGAGTCATGAGCAAAATATGGGGAGTGTGGGAAAATCGTATAAAGCTGCAGCGCGAGGGCGGAAATGTGAGAGCAGTTTGCTTGATCTTGACGCTGCCTGCGCGAATGGAATTGTTATTTTGTAGGAAATACTGCGAATACGGCAATATAAATATACAGTGTGCACAAAAAAGCAACAGATGACTAGTCAATAGCAATGAATGGGAAGTGCAAATGAGTGATTAAGGCGTATTATATAATTACACTAAAAAATTGCTAAAACGCAGATGCTTTTTAGTCATTATTTGTAATTGTTCCCTAAAAAATACTGATTTTGTGGAGGAAAGTATGAAGAGCCAAGGAAAGTCTGGAAAAAAGATTATTATTGCGGTTGCAGTCGCAGCGGTCATAGCGGTGATTGCTTTCCTTATGTCTCTGCGCGGTGTAGATGACTTCCATGAGAAGTACGCGGGCGCTGACCTGAACACGGATGTAGAAGGTATGCAGAGGGTAGGGACTTATACGGGATACCTGAATGACCATGCCGGTGCGGCGCATCCCGACCAGAGCGTGGCTGTGGATCTGTACGATTATGAATCCGACGGCGGCGTGGAGGTGTATAACGACTATGAGGGAGAGGAGCAGGCGCTGTTTACGGACACGGATTCCAAAGTTACATGGAAGATAGACGTGCCGGAGGCGGGCTTCTACAACATTATTATGGAGTATCTGCTCCCGGAATCCAGGGGTGTTGCGGCGGAGCGCATTGTCTACCTGAATGGGGAGATTCCCTTCGAAGATGCAAGGAATATCTCGTTCACCAGGATCTGGACGGATGCGGGTGAACCGACCGTGGACAATCAGGGCAATGAGATCAGGCCGAGCCAGGTCGAGGCCCCCGGCTGGCAGAAAGCGTACTTCAGGGATGACATGGGATATATCACGGAGCCATATATGTTTTACCTGGAGAAGGGCGAGAATACGATCGGCCTTGAGGCTGAAAACGAACCGATGATACTGCGGAGCCTCGGGATTACCAGGGTGCAGGAGCTTGACACGTATCAGGAGTATATGGCGAAGTGTCCGGCGGATGCATCAACCGATACGGCGAAAAACTACATGACCCTGATCGAGGGCGAGGACTCCACCTACCGTTCCGAGTCATCACTCTATGCGAAGTATGACAGGTCTTCCCCGACTACCCAGCCGAACAGTGTGACAAAAACCGTGCTCAACTATGTGGGCGGTGAGGCCTGGAGAAGCTCCGGACAGTGGATTGAGTGGGAATTTGAGGTGCCGGAGGACGGATACTACAACATCATGGTAAAAGGACGTCAGAATTATTCGAGGGGCGTTGTGTCCAGCAGAAGCGTGTACATAGACGGTGAGATTCCGTTCAGGGAGCTGCAGGAGATTTCCTTTGCCTACAGCAATGACTGGGATTACAAGAATCTGGCTGCCGCGGACGGCACGCCGTACAATCTCTATCTGACAAAGGGCGTCCATACCATCCGGCTGGAGGCGACACTGGGCGGCATCGGAAGCATCCTCGAGGAGCTGGAGGACTCTACCTTCAGGCTCAACCAGATTTACAGAAAGGTGCTGGTGTACACGGGTGCGACTCCCGACCAGTACAGGGATTACTATATTGAGAGAAGCTATCCCGAGATCATAGAAGCGATGGATCTGGAATCCAAGAGGCTTTTCAAGCTGGTAGATGACATGGTGGCGTACAGCGGACAGAAAGCGGACGGTATCGCCTCCGCGCAGACAGTGGCACAGCAGCTGGAGCGCTTCTGTGAAAAGCCGCAGAAGATCACGCTGGAGTTCACTACATTCAAGGACAATATCACCGCTCTGGGAACGGCGGCATTGAACCTGAGTGAGACGAAGCTTGACATTGATTATCTGGTAGTCAGCGGTGTCAATGTCAGACCGGAGGAGAAAAAGGCAAATGCAGCCATGAAGCTGCTGCACGAGATGAAATCCTTTGCGGCGTCCTTTGTGGTTGACTACAACGCGGTGGGTGATGTTTACGCGGAGGGCTCCGGCGAGGACATCGTCAAGGTGTGGGTGCTCACGGGACGTGACCAGGGTACGATCTTAAAGTCCATGGTGGACGATACCTTTACGCCGGAGAGCGGTGTCAAGGTCAATGTGGAAGTCGTTGACCCCAGTGCGCTGATGAACGCGGTTATGGCGGGAAGGGGGCCGAACGTGGTGCTTTCCGTGGCGGCGGACCAGCCTGTGAACTATGCGCTGCGAAATGCGGTCGAGGACCTCACGCAGTTTGACGACTGGCAGGAGGTATTCTCCCACTATACAGAGAGTTCGTATGAACAGTATGGGCTTGACGGGCATATCTACGCGATACCGGAGACACAGACATTCAACGTCATGTTTTACAGGAAGGACGTTCTCGAGGAGCTTGAGCTTGAGATTCCCAATACCTGGCAGGAGCTGATCGAGATGATGCCCACCATACAGGGAAACAATCTCTCGATCGGAATACCGACGGCGGCGGGCAGCAGCACCAATGCGACGGCGACTACGGCAGTTGCTTCCAATGCGCCGGATCTGTCCCTGTACTTTACGCTTCTGTTCCAGTACGGAGGAGACATGTACAATCAGGACGGGACAAAGACGGAGGTCGACGATGAACCGGGTGTGAAGGCGTTCAAGGACTACATCCGATATTTCAACGATTACGGACTGCCTACGGTATATGATTTTGTGAGCCGTTTCCGTTCCGGAGAGATGCCCATAGGCATTGCGGCATACTCGACCTACAACACCCTGATGGTATCGGCACCGGAGATCAGGGGGCTTTGGGACTTTACGCTGATTCCCGGCACGGAGCGCACGGCCGCGGACGGAAGCACCTACATAGACCGTTCGGACTTTATCACCGGAAATGCGACGATGATGGTCGCTACCGAGAAGGAAAGCCTGCGGCAGGACTCATGGGAATTTATGAAATGGTGGGCGCAGCCTGAGACACAGGTGCGTTTCGGGCGCGAGATCGAGGCGCTGCTCGGTTCCTCGGCCCGCTACGCGACGGCGAACAAGGATGCGTTTGTACAGCTTTCGTGGAGCAATGATGATATCGCGGTGCTCGACGCACAGTGGGATCAGACCGTTGGAATACGCGAGGTGCCAGGAGGATACTTTACGGGACGTCACATCACCAACGCGATCAGGAAAGTCATCAACGAAAAGACGGATTCCAGGGAGACGATTATCGATTATGCTGTAACGATCAATGACGAGATCGAGAAGAAGCGGATTGAGTTCGGCTTGCCGGTAGTGGAAGAATAGGGGCGTGAAAAATGAAAGAATATCTGAATAAATTTTTTATCCTGCGGAAGCACAACATGCAGGTTGCGTGGAAGAAAGCGAAAAAGAGCAAGATGTGTTACCTGTTCCTTTTGCCCTATGCGCTGCTGTTTACGCTGTTCTTTGTGGCACCTGTAATAATTTCCATCTTTTATGGATTTACTTACTATAACATATTGGAGAAGCCGAGGTTTATCGGCCTGCAGAATTATATCAGTCTGATCCTCGATGACGACATATTCCTCATCGGCATCAAGAATACCCTGATGATCGCTGTCATCACGGGTCCTCTGGGGTATATCATGTCCTTCCTGTTCGCGTGGCTGATCAACGAGCTTCCGCGGTGGGTGCGCAGTGTGGCGGTTGTCGTGTTCTACGCGCCGTCGATTGCGGGCAACTGTTACGTGATCTTCTCCGTATTCTTCCGGGGAGACGCGTATGGATATGTCAATGCTTTCCTGATGAACCTCGGCATCATCGACACGCCGGTGCTGTGGTTTATCAATCCGGACTACATGCTGCCGATCTGTATGCTTGTCATCCTGTGGATGAGTCTGGGCACCGGGTTCCTTTCGTTCGTGGCAGGTCTGCAGGGTGTAGACAGGTCGCAGTTTGAGGCAGGGTACATGGACGGCATCAAGAACCGCTGGCAGGAGCTGTGGTATATCACGCTCCCGAATATGCGCCCCATGCTGATGTTTGGTGCGGTTATGTCGATCACCCAGGCTTTCGGCGTCTGCGATGTCACCATGGCGCTCTGCGGATATCCGAGTACGGATTACGCGGCCCGCACGATCGTGACACATCTGTTCGACTACGGCTTCACCAGGTTTGAGATGGGTTATGCGTGTGCCATTGCGACCATTCTGTTCCTGATGATGATACTTTGTAACAAAGCAATCCAAAGTCTGTTGAGGAGAGTAGGAACCTGATATGAGCAAGAAGAACAAGAAAAAAGAGAAAGAAAATTTAGAACCTGTATACCGTAAAAAGCTGATCAAGAAGAGGAAGCCAAACCGGTCTGTCGTAGGAGATATTCTTCTGTATCTGTTCCTGCTGCTGGTGGCACTGGTGATGGCGTTTCCTCTGATCTATGCGGTGAGCAGCGCGCTGAAGCCTTTGGACGAATTGTTCAAGTTTCCGCCCAAGATTCTGGCGCAGAACCCCACGTTTGACAATTTCTCGGATCTGTTTGTGACTATGGGAAAATCGTGGGTGACGTTTTCAAGATACCTGTTTAATACAGTGTTTATCACGTTTGTCGGCACGTTCGGTCATCTGATCGTAGCCTCCATGGGAGCATTTGTGCTGGCGAAATATGATTTTCCGGGCAACCAGGCCTTCTTTAAGCTGGTTACGGTGGCGATGATGTTCACCGGCTATGTGACGCAGATTCCGAACTATCTGATCTTAAACAAGCTCGGCTGGATCGACACATACTGGGCGATCATCATTCCGGGATTTGCCTCACCGATGGGATTGTTCCTCATGAAGCAGTTCATGGAGGGGCTTCCGACATCCCTGATCGAGGCGGCAAAGATTGACGGCGCAGGCGAGTGGAGAGTGTTCAGCAAGATCGTGATGCCCAACGTAAAGCCCGCGTGGATGACGCTGATCATCTTCTCAGTGCAGGGTCTGTGGAACAACAAGGCTGCCACGTTCATCTACTCTGAGGAAAAGAAGACACTCGTGTATGCCATGCAGCAGATCCAGAGCGGCGGCATTGCAAGGACAGGGCAGGGTGCAGCAGTGCTGGTTGTCCTGATGATCGTCCCCATTGCGATCTTTGTATTCTCTGAGAGCCAGATCTTGGAGACGATGGCAAGCTCGGGTCTGAAGGATTAACAGGGAATGAGGTGGCCTATGAAAAAGATAATCAAATCAATCGGCGCTTTGGCGCTGGGAGCGGTGGTCCTTGCGTCCTCTTCGATGAACGTCTGGGCTGAAGATAAAAGCTATACATACAATTATGACTACTGGGGCGATGTGCAGGATTCACCGGATGTCTACTCGGTGACGGGCGTCTACACGGCACAGGCGTTCGGCCTGGATCTCAATTTCCGAAGCCCCCAGGGAATGTTTGCGCAGGGGAATATGCTCTATATCTGCGATACCGGCAACAACCGGATCGTCCAGCTGGAGCGGACCGGAACAGAGCAGTTTGAGGTGGCGCGCATCTTTGACAGTATCCGGGGGGAAAAGGGGGAGGAAAAGCTCTCCGGCCCGACGGATATTGCCGTGTCGGAGGATGGGGACATCTTCATCAGCGACAATGGAAATGCAAGGATCGTGAAGGTGGACAGTGACCTGAACTTCCTTCTCCAGTTCAATCTGCCGGTGGATTCCACTGTCAGTGCGGACAGCACGTTCCAGCCCTCCAAGATCGTGATCGACACGGCGGGGCGCGTGTACTGTATTGCCACCAGCATCAACCAGGGGTTGTGCAAGTACGAGGCGGACGGTACGTTCTCCGGGTTTGTCGGTGCCACGCCGGTTACATTCAACTGGATGGATTACATCTGGAAGAAGTTCGCGACACAGGAGCAGAGGGTGCGTATGACCTCTTTTGTGCCCACGGCGTACGACAACATTTATATGGATCACGAAGGCTTTATCTACGCCTGTGCGGGCGGCATGGACGAGGAGGATCTGGACTCCGGCGCTGCGTCTGCGATCCGCAAGCTGAACCTGATGGGCAATGATATTCTGGTCCAGAACGGCGAGTTTCCCGCCTACGGCGACCTGTACTGGGGCGAGGGCGGCGGCTATGTAGGGCCGTCTTACTTTACGGATGTGACGGTATTTGAGAATGACATATATGTGTGCCTTGACAAGAATCGCGGTCGTCTCTTTGGATATGACGATCAGGGCAAGACGGTGTTCTGCTTTGGCGGCAATGGCAATATGGACGGGTATTTCCGGCAGCCGGCCGCGGTCGAGCACATGGGACACGATCTGCTGGTGCTGGATTCCCTGGACTGCAGCATAACGCTGTTTACCCCCACTGAGTTTGGCAGGCTGATCTACAGCGCGATCGACGATTTCGACCAGGGCAATTACGAAGCGTCAGGGGAGAGCTGGAAGAAGGTCATGGAGCTGGATGGCAATTATGACCTGGCGTACATCGGCATCGGACGCTCGCTGCTGCGGCAGGAGAAGTATGAGGAAGCCATGGATTATTTTGAGTTGAAGTACGACGATGAGAATTATTCCAGGGCGTATAAGCAATACCGCAAGGAGTGGGTGGAGGAGCATATCGTTGTGATCGTCATTGTGATTTTGGCGGCGTTCCTGATTCCGCTGTCGATCGGCAGGGTCAGGAAGATCAAGCACGAAATTGATATCGCAGATATCTTTAAGGCTTAGATAAATGGAGGTTGATATGATAGCTGCATTAAAAAACAAAGAAACCTATCGTAAATATATAGACAGCCTGCGGTTTGCACTGTACTGCATCACCCATCCGCTGGACGGATTCTGGGATCTCACCCATGAGAAGCGCGGGACATATGCGGCGGCAAATACGATCCTGATTCTGACACTGCTCGTGAGGGTTATGAAGCTGCGCTATACCAGTTTCATTTTCATGAGGGTGTACTGGGAGGGTATCAACATTTTCCTGTATATCGCCAGTGTGGCATTTCCTCTTGCCATGTTCGTGGTTGGGAACTGGGGGCTGACGACCCTGTTTGACGGCAAGGCGCGGCTTGGTCAGGTGTATATGGCAAGCTGCTATGCGTTGACTCCATATCCGCTGATCCAGTTTCCGCTGATGGTTTTCAGCAATTTTGTCACGGTGGACGAGGCGGAATTTTATCTGGTAGTCAGTGCGCTTTCGCTGGTGTGGGCGGCTATGCTGTTCATCGCTGCCATGGGGCAGATCCACGAGTTTGGTCTGGCGAAGAATCTGCTGTTTATGGTGGCGAGCCTGTTTGCAATGCTGGTGATCGTGTTTATCCTGCTGCTGTTTTTCAGTATGATTTCACAGGGCGTTGCGTACTTTATTTCCATTGGGAAGGAGATTATGTTCCGGTTTTAGGATCAGGAAGGTTTCAGCCGGGACGAAAGGATGGGAGTGACCATGAAGAAAGAAAAATCAGTAAAAGAGACGGGGAGGCTGAAAGATCTGGCGGTTCCCGTGATCATAACAGCTGTCATACTGGTGGCAGTGATTGCGATCATCAATTTCAAAGGTACGACAGAACAGACAGAGGGGATGACGATATACAGTTATGACGGGTCTGAAGATGCCGTCATGCTGGAAAATGATAAGCTAAAGCTTACCATGGATCCCACGACTACGCAGTTCACCCTGGAGGTGAAGGAGACGGGAAAAGTATGGTATTCCAATCCCCCCGGAGCGGATGCGGACCCTGTGGCGGTGGCATCGTACAAGGGAAGGCTTCAGTCCACCCTGCTTATGACATACAGCATCGCTACCGGCCTGCAAACGACGTATGACAGTTACACCTACGGCGTTGCAAATGGGTTGTACGACATCGAGAAGGGTGACGATTACATCAAAGTCAACTATTCCCTTGGTAATGTGGAGAAGGAGTACATGATACCTCCTGTCTGCACGGCGGCAAGTATGGAGCAGTGGTTTGACAAGCTGGAAACGAACGACGCCAGCTTTATCAAACGCTATTACAAGAAATATGATATCAATAAACTGGGGAAGGATGACGACAAGGACACGCTCCTGGCCGACTATCCTTCTCTGGAGCAGGAGCCGTTGTATGTGCTGAGAGATACAGCCAAGGGCGCCGTTACCCAGAAGCTGGAGCAGATTTTTGAGAAAGCCGGGTATACGGCGGATGATCTGGCGGCGGATAAGCAGCTGAGCACGCGGCTTTCCAGCAAAGATACATTTGTGTTCGACGCCAGTATCATTTACAGGCTGGACGGCGGAGACCTGGTAGTGGAAATGCCCCTGGGCGATCTGGAGTACAGTGCGGCGACGCCGATCTATACCCTGGTACCGCTCCCGTACTTTGGCGCGGGAGGGGCGGAGGATGAGGGCTATCTGCTTGTGCCTGAGGGCGGCGGCGCGCTGATCAACTTTAACAACAACAAGCTCTCGCAGGCATCCTATTACGCGAACCTTTACGGCTGGGACATGGCATTGTCCAGGGATGCCGTGGTGCATGACACAAGGGCATATTTCAATGTGTTTGGCATCGCAAGCGGCGAGGATTCCTTTATCTGCATGATGGAGGAGGGCGCGCCATATGTCTCCGTGCAGGCGGATATCGCAGGACATGGCAGCAGCTACAATTTTGTCAATTCCTGCTATACGATCAGCCCGTCCGAGCTCTATCAGGTAGGGGAACTGAACAGCCAGAATGTCTATAAGTTCCTGGAGACACTGCCCGATGAGACGCTGACGCAGCGGTACCGTTTCGTGCACAGCAACAGCTATGTGGACATGGCAAAGACATATCAGGGTTACCTGAAAGACCAGTACGGGGAGTATTTCACGGAGAGCAGTGGGGAAGGAACTCCTGTGGTGCTGGAGATCGTGGGAGCTGTGGATAAGGTCAGACAGATACTGGGTGTCCCTGTTTCCAGGCCGTTGAAGCTGACCAAATACAGCGAGGCGGAGGAGATGATCCGCCAGCTGGTATCAGAGGGCATGAGCAATATTTCAGTAAAATATACAGGCTGGTGCAACGGCGGTGTCAACCAGAAGATTCTCACCAAGGCAAAGACGATCGGCGTACTGGGCAGCAAGAAGGATCTGAAGAATCTGGGGACCGCGGCAGAGGAGCTGGGCGTGGACCTCTATCTGGAGGGCGTGACACACTATGAGTATGACAGCGGGATTATGGATGGTTTCTTCTCCTTCACGGACGCGGCAAGATTTCTGTCCAAGGAGCAGGCAGAACTGTTTGTCTACAACGATGTGACCTATGCCGCAAGGGAGGGGGTTGACAGCTATTATCTGCTCCACCCGGACATAATTGAAGAGAATGCGCAGGTTCTTTCCAGGGCGGCAGGGAAGTATGGCATGAACGTGGCATTCCGCGACATGGGAAAGGATCTGTCCTCGGACTATTATCTGAGGGACACGGTCAGCAGACAGCAGGCGATGACTTCGCAGGCGCAGATTCTCAAGGGGATCGGTGATGACGGCAGGAAAGTGATGGTCAATATGGGAAATGATTATGCCCTTCCCTATGCGGACATCGTGACGAACATGGATCTGTCAGGCAGCGGGTATACCATTATCGATGAGGAGGTTCCTTTCTACCAGCTTGCGATACACGGTTTCGTGGATTATGTCGGGGCGCCGTTAAATGTCTGCGGCAACGAGGAGGAAGAGCTGCTGGAGTCCGCGGAGTACGGCGCGGGTCTATCCTTCTCACTGATGCGCGAGACTGCGTTTGCCCTGCAGAAAACACTCTATACCGAATATTATGCGTCTGATTTTGCGGCATGGCATGACAGGATGATGGAGATCTACAACAGGTACAACAGCGAGATGGGGCATGTGTTCGGACAGCAGATGACGGGACATGAGAAGCTGGATGACAAACTCTCCTGCACCGTATATGAGGACGGCACAAAGGTCTATGTTAATTATAGCTTCACGGATGCGGTGACGCCTGACGGCGCGAATGTTCCTGCCAGAGATTATTTGGTAGTCCGTTAAAAAGCTTTTAGAAAGGAATGTGGTTATGAAAAGACAGAAAACGAAGTTGGCAGGCCTTGAGAAACGGAAAGCCATCTCGGGATACCTGTTCATCTCCCCTTTTATCATCGGTTTTTTGGCCTTTATGGTAAAGCCGTTGTTCCAGTCCCTGTACATGAGCTTCAGTGATGTGCAGCTGGGAGCGGGGGAGTTCCAGATGATATGGAAAGGCCTGAGCAATTACAATTATGCGTTCCGGGTAGATGCCAATTTTGTCAGGCTTCTCACGGAGGAGCTTTCCAGAATGGCAATTTATTCCGTGGCGATCATGGTATTCAGTTTCTTTGTGGCCCTGGTGCTGAACCAGAAATTTAAGGGCAGGGCGCTGGTTCGCTCCGTGTTCTTCCTGCCGGTGATACTGGCCTCCGGCGTGATGCTGAAGCTGGATTCCGACAACGCCCTGATGGCGGCTGTCGCCCAGACTGTGGAGGTGAACGCGGGCGGTGCATCGAGCATCACAAACGCGCTCCAGAGTATCTTAAGGACTACCGGCGTGGGCGTGAGGGCATTTGAGATATTGTTTGAGATCATTGACAACATTTATGATGTGGCGATCTCCTCAGGGATCCAGATCATCATCTTCCTGTCGGGACTGCAGACGATCTCCGTCAGCATGTACGAGGCTGCGGACATTGAGGGCTGCACCAAGTGGGAGAGTCTCTGGAAGATCACGTTTCCCATGGTCAGCTCCCTGTTCCTTGTGAACTGGATTTACACAGTGGTGGATTTCTGTATGAGGTCGGACAATGAAGTCATTGACAAGATTACGACGTATATGAATGTAAACCTGAATTACGGGCTGGCCTCCGCGATGGCATGGACCTATTTCGTACTGGTCATGATCATTATCGGAGTGAGTTCGATCATCATCTCGAAGGGGGTTTACTACTATGAGTAAAGTGAAGACGGAAAAGTATAAAAATTTCTGGGAGAGAAACAGGAAATCCGGAGGGTATCTCCTGCGCAAGACCGTGATGGACCACGGTGTGAGCATATGCCGCGCGGTACTGCTTTTCGGACTGTGCTTCCTGATCCTGCAGCCCCTGCTGAACAAGATTTCGGTGAGCTTCATGACCGAGGGCGATCTGTACGACCCGATCGTAATCTCCATTCCCATGCATTTTACCACGGAGAATTACCGTTTGGCTGCAGGGCTTATGGAGTTTGGAAAGAGTCTGCTCAACTCGCTTGCGATCGCGCTGACGATTTCCGTTGTGCAGGTGAGTATGTGTACCCTGGTGGGATATGGTTTTGCGAGGTTCCAGTTTCCCCTGAAGCGCTTCTGGTTTGCCTGTGTGATGGTGATGATCCTGATCCCGCCCCAGGTTATCTCCACTTCGCTGCACCTGCATTTCAAGTATTTTGATGTGTTCGGAATCAGCAAACTGCTGACAGGCTCCCCCATCAACCTGAGGGGTTCCGTGATTCCGTATTACATGATGTCATTCGGGTGCATGGGGCTGAAGAACGGACTCTATATCTATATGATACGGCAGTTCTTCCGCAATATCCCCAAAGAGATGGAGGAGGCTGCATATGTGGACGGCTGCGGCACGCTCAAGACGTTTGTCAGCATCATGCTGCCGGACGCGAAGCCGATCCTTACATCCTGTTTCCTGTTCTCCTTTGTATGGCAGTGGACGGACGGTTTTTATTCCAGCATGTTTCTGGGAAAGGTGAGCCTGTTGAGCATCAGGCTCAAGCAGCTCCCGGATACGTTTGGCGGATATATGGCAAAGATCACCGGTTCATCAAGCTCGGCGGGTGTTTCCGTTCCCTACACCAACTGTATGCTGGCGACGGGGACACTGATGGTGATCGTACCGCTGATTATCCTGTATCTGTATGCACAGAAGGGATTTGTGGAGAGTCTGAGCAGTACCGGAATCAAGATGTGATGCAGGTGCAAATGGTTATGGTATGGGTTTCCGCCGGCTGTTTCCGGTTCGGGATGCGGTCAGACGGAGGTTTATATAAGAAATTTTAAGAATGGAGGATGATATACTATGAAAAGGAAAATGTTGAACAGACTGATGGCAGCTTCGATCGCGGCGGTCATGACCGTGGGAATGACTGGCTGCGGCGGCAATGCGGGGGAGCCGGCAGGCGGGGAGCAGACCGGCGGGGACACACAGGCCGGCAGCGAAGAGCAGGGCGGCGAGACAAAGACAGATACCGTAGAGCAGGGCGGCGGCGAAGAGCAGAGCGCTGCGGAAGAAGATGACGGGATGCCTGAGGTGCGTATCGATCCTGAGACAGGCGAACCGTTTGACTTAGGAGGCATGGAGATCATCATCGCTGACTGGTGGACCGGTGATCCGGAAGAGCCGAAGACGGATTTCCAGGCGGCGCAGAGAGAATATCAGGAGTGGCTTCAGGATACATACAACTTCACGATGGTTCAGAAGAACTACGCAGGCTGGGGTTGGGAGGAAGGTTCGATCGGCGAGGCCTTTGTGCAGGCTGCCACGTCAGGAACGGATGAGAACATAATCTATACACTGACGAATTCCGCGGCCACGGCGGCAGATGTCAGCCAGGGGCTGATGTATGACCTGACGAAGCTGGACGGCGACGTGATTGATCTCTCCGCGGAGAAGTGGCAGATAAACGGGGAGGTAAACAGCTGGAAGATCGGCGATTCCGTATACTGTTTCTATACCGGGCCTTCCGAGCCGAGGGGCGGCCTGTATTTCAATAAGACAGTGCTCAAGGATGCCGGCATCGACCCGGAGACGATCTATGACATGCAGGCGGACGGCACATGGACATGGGACGCGTGGGTTGACATCATGGATAAGGTACAGAGGGATACGGACAATGACGGCCAGAATGATGTTTTTGGATGCGTGCAGAACAACGGCGCCATGATCTATATGTGCGTGCGCTCCAACGGCGGTGAGCTTGTCACCAGGAACGATGACGGCACATACACACTGACTGCCGACAGCGATGCGGTAAAAGAAGGCCTGCATTTTGCGATTGACACTGTCACCAACAAATACTATCTGGATTATAGTAACGAGGAAGGCTCGAACTGGGAAGATTACAAGAACCTCTTCATGAGCGGCAAGGCGGCGTTCATGTATGATGACGCATACTGTGCGTATGAGGGCGGATGGCTGACAGGCCAGAATCCTGTCGAGATCAACGGCGTCAAGCTGGACCAGAGCGTTGACTATGGATACGTAATGTTCCCGAAGGGACCAAAGGGCGACAATGTGACCAACAAGGGCAACAATCTCTTCTGCCTGCCTGCATCCTACAGCGACGAGAAGGCAAGACAGCTGATGTTTGCTTATGACGTGTGGACAGAGGATGTTCCGGGCTATGAGGGCTACTATGCACTGCTGGATAACCTCTACGGCGGCATGAAGGATACACGTTCCGTGGACGAGACCATCGAAATGATGACGACAAGGGGTGTTGATGACTGGCACTCAATCGTTCCGAACTTCAATCCGAATGATGATTTCCTGTGGAAGCTGAGCGTAGGCGCTGATGTTGACGCGATCCTGGAGCAGAACATTCCCGCATGGCAGACGGCTGTGGATGAGTTCAACGCTTCCCTGAAGAAATAATGATGGCGGAATGACCCGCAGTCAAAACTGGATATGACAGATAACCAAGAGGAGGGTGGTGTTTTCGGGCGCTGTCCTCTTTTTGGACTATGATCTGCGGACATTTAAAAACGTTTAATTAAGAAAGGATGAAAAGATGGAGGTTTGGTTTCATCTGCCGGGGCTGCGGCAGAATCTGCCGCTGAATATGGTGCTGCTGTCGATGCTTGAGAAAAGGCCGTATTATTTCAGGGAGGGCGTGCGGATCGCCTCCTTTTTCGGCAAATTTCCGATGTCGCTCTGGAACGGCGGGAGGCGCTCGCCAAACGACCAGTGCGACGCAGCCTATATTCAAAATGCCATCAGGAGCATCAACGACAAGGGCGTGTCCGTGCGCTATACGTACACGAACATGTTCCTTGACGAGGAGGACTTGAAAGATCCCTACTGCAATTTCTGTATGAAGGCGGCGGACAATGGGAAGAACGGGGTGCTTGTCGTGTCGCCGCTCCTGGAGGAATATATCCGCGGCAATTATCCGGGATTCCGGATCAACAGCTCCACCTGCAAGGAGATCCGCGACATCGACGCTGTGAACGAGGAACTGAAAAAGGATTACCACCTTGTGGTGCTGGACTACAATTTCAACAACCGCTTTGAGGAGCTGGCAAAGATCGGGGACAAGGGACGGTGCGAGATCCTTGTGAACGCAGTGTGCCGGCCTGACTGCCCGAGGAGGGGGAAGCATTACGAAAATGAGGCGAAGAACCAGCGCATCATGCTCAAAAACCGCACGCGCACCCCTGACAGGCAGATTCCCCTGGAGCCATGGCACTGCGACTATGGGGAGCATAATGAGTTTGCCGTGATACAGAATTATTGTACCTACGTGTCGCCCGAGGATATCTGGGAGAGATATGTGCCGATGGGATTTACCAATTTTAAGCTGGAGGGAAGGACGGCGAACCTCTTTTACATCATGGAGGTGTACTGTCACTATCTGATACGGCCGGAGTACCGCGTGGATGCCGCGACGACGCTGCTCAACAGCCTGGCGGCAAACAGGCTGATCACAGTGGGAAAGCCGAAGCCCTCCAAATGGCCGTAACGGCAGGAAGGAGGTCAGGTATGGCTGAGAGAGACGTTTTTTGGCATTTGCCGGGATTTTGCTATTTCCGGCAGTTAAATTATGCAGTGATCACGTTGATGGAGAAGTATCCGGACTGTTTCCGCGAGGGTTACAGGATTGGTTCGGTCTACGGGACTTTTCCGGGCGCTGTTTGGAATGGCGGGCGTGTGGTTATGGGAATTGCCGGGAAGAGAGATATCGAGGCGACGTTGAAGCTCTACAATAGCAGGGGCGTGCCGGTGCGGTTTACATGGACGAACTCAGTCCTGGAGGAAAAGCATCTGCAGGACACATACTGCAACCTTATCATGAGGCTGGCGGACAACGGTATCAATCAGGCGCTGGTGAACACCCGCGTGCTGGAGGATTATATCCGTCGGGAGTGGCCGCGCTTTCCGCTGATCTCGTCCACCACAAAGAGGATCGTGCAGACAGGGGGCGTGCTCGCAGAGCTGGAGAGGGATTATTTTCTTGTAGTACTGGACTATGACCTGAACCACGATGCGGATGCCCTGAAGGCGCTGGAACCCCACGCGGGGCGCATCGAGCTGCTGGTGAACGAAGTGTGCACGCCGGGCTGCCCGAGACGGGCGGAGCATTACGCACAGCAGTCCAGGGCACAGCTCGAGTTTGACGTGAAAGATCTCTTCCCCTGTCCCAATGCCAATCCGAACAAGACCTTCGAGGAGTGTAAAAAGCGTCCGGCATTCATATCCAACGAGGAGATCGGAAGCTATATCGAGAGGGGATTTATGAACTTTAAGATCGCAGGGCGGGGGATGCCGATGCAGTATGTGCTGGATGCGTATCTATATTTCCTGGTGAAGGAGGAGAAGCGGGCGCTGGTCAGGGAGAGGATCGGCCAGTTCCTGAAGAATGGCAAAAAATAAAGGAGAGAAGTGAAGTGAGGATAAAGACAGTTTTACTGTCAGCGCTGCTGGCAGGGATGCTCCTGCAGGGCTGCGGACAGATGGCGGAAAATGTGCCTGTTCAGACGGTGGAAACGAAGGGAGTAGAAGTGGATAGTGCATTGAAAACGATATCGGACATGAAGACAGAGACAACAGGCAGCATGGCGGTGGATGGGGAAGCAGAAAAGGAGACGGAGACAGAGGTGCGGACACAGGAGCCGGCGGCAGGGCAGAAAGATGACGGTGTGCGGTGGCAGGACTTTGTGGCGAACATGGGTATGGGCTGGAATCTGGGCAATACTTTCGACGCGATCGACTGCAGCGGACTGGCAGATGAGCTCGACTACGAGGGGGCATGGCTGCCCGGAAAGACCAGGACTACAAAGGAGATGATAAGCCTTGTGAAGGAACAGGGCTTCCAGACAGTCCGGATCCCGGTGTCATGGCACAATCATGTCGACATCACGACGGATGAAAATGGGAACAAGGTCTACACGATCAGGGAAGCGTGGATGAACAGGGTGAAGGAGGTCGTGGATTACTGTTACGGGGAAGGACTCTACGTCATCATCAATATCCATCACGACGATAAGGACAGGAATTTTATCTATCCGACGGAGGAGTGCAGGGAGCAGTCGGTCAGTTACATCACGCAGATCTGGACGCAGGTCGCCACAGTGTTCGCAGAGTACGATCATCATGTGATCTATGAGGTGTTCAACGAGGTGCGCCTAGCCGGGACTGAGGACGAGTGGACGCCGGACACGCCCAATGCGAAAGCGGCGCAGCGCATCATCAACGAGTATGCGCAGGCAGGTGTCGATGCGATCCGTTCCGTGGATACCGGTTACAACGCGTCAAGGTTTATCATGTGTACCGGATATGCGGGGAATATGTACGCATACAAGGAGCAGGTGCTCCCTGTGGACAAGGGAGGGTACGCCAGCCGCATCATTGTATCCATCCATCCCTATTCGCCCTACACATTCTGTATGGATGTGTCGGAGAACGGCAAGAGCGTGTACGATACCACGGTTCAGAAGGACGTGGATGAGGTGTTCCGCGTGATCAACCGGCAGTGGACATCCAGGGATATACCGGTCGTCATCAGCGAGTGGGGCACGATCCTGAGGGAGGACAATGAGGAATCGCGCAGGGAACACGCATCGTACTATGTGAGACAGGCGGTGACGGCGTGCAGGGATTCGGCGGGCGGGACGGTGCGGGTTCCGTGCATTCTGTGGGACAATGGCAGCATCGCGGACGTGACGAAGGGGGACACCTTCGGCTATCTCGACAGACAGAATGTGACATGGTTTGACCAGGGATATGTGGATGCGGTCATCAATGCCAGCAAGGGAGATTGATAAAAAGGAATCAGGAAAGGAATGGTGTGTTTATGAACAGGACAAAGAAACAGGCGCTCAATCCCTATCTTCCCCCGTGGGAGTATATACCGGACGGCGAGCCGTATGTGTTCGGGGACAGGGTGTATATTTACGGTTCGCACGACTATTATAACGGTTATGTGTTCTGCATGGGGGACTATGTGTGCTGGTCGGCGCCGGTGGACAATCTAGGCGACTGGCGCTATGAGGGCGTCATCTATCCCAGGGATGCCGACCCGTTGAATAAAGACGGGAAAATGTGTCTGTACGCACCCGATGTCACGGTGGGGCCGGACGGCAGGTATTACCTGTATTATGTGCTGGACAAAGTGTGCGTTGTGTCAGTTGCGGTCTGTGATACACCGGCGGGGAAATATGAATTTTACGGGTATGTGCACTACGGTGACAACACCCGCCTTGGCGAGCGGGAGGGCGATGAACCGCAGTTTGACCCGGGTGTGCTGACGATAGGGGACAGGACTTATCTCTATACCGGGTTCTGTCCGAGGGGAGACCACACGAGGAGCGGTGCCATGGTGACAGTGCTGGGCGCTGACATGCTCACGGTCACGGAGCCGCCGCGCATCATCGTGCCGGGCTGCGAGTATGGCGGGAATACGGGATTTGAGAATCATGAGTATTTTGAGGCAGCCTCGATCCGCATGGTGGGAGAGAAGTATTACTTTATCTATTCGTCCATCGCGATGCACGAGCTGTGCTATGCGGTCAGCGACAGGCCCGACAGGGGATTTGTCTATGGAGGCGTCATCGTCAGCAACTGCGACCTGCATATAGACAGCTACAAGCCGGCTGACCGCCCGATGGCATACGGGGCGAACAATCATGGAAGCATCGTCGAGATTGAAGGGGAGTGGTATATTTTCTATCACCGGCACACGAACGGTACATGGTACAGCCGTCAGGGATGCGCAGAGAGGATCGAACTGCTTGAGGACGGTACGATCAAACAGGCCGAAATGACTTCCTGTGGGTTGAACGGAGGACCGCTTGCGGGTGAGGGAGAGTATGGCGCGTACCTTGCCTGCAATCTGTTCACCAACACGCCGTCCGTCTATGTGGGGGATGACCGTTTTCCGAGAATTATGCAGGACGGGCGCGATGGCGATGAGAATCCGGGCTACATTGGCAATATGAAGGATTCTGCAACAGCGGGATTCAAGTATTTTGACTGTAAGCATGTGACGTCATTTTCGGTCAGGACGCGCGGGTACGCGGAGGGTTGTTTTGAAGTGCGGACGAAGTGGGACGGGGATGTGCTTGCGGAGATTCCGGTGCACAACGCCAATGTCTGGGAGGAGTACAGCGCGCCGATTGCGCTTGAAGACGGTGTCCATGCGATCTATCTTACCTATCGGGGGGACGGGAATGCGTCGCTGTTGTCCTTTGCGCTGGGAAGATAGGAAGGCCGCGCCTTTTATATGGCGGGATAAGAGAAGGGAGGACAAAATGCAATGGGAGGTACAGGATTGTTTCAAACGATCAAGAGCAAAATACTGCTGATGGGGATTTTTTCGATCCTGGCAGCGGTCTGCATCGGTGTGCTGGGAATCAATTCATTGAACAGGAACAGCAGCAACAGTGAGATCGGTTCGCTCGTCAATGAGATCGATGTGCTGCAGGCAAAAAACCTTGCACTCGAGGCACAATACCAGTATTATATTGATCAGAAGTATCTGGACAATATACTGGGTAATCTGGAACAGATGGTATCCAATGTGGAGCGGCTGCGCGATATGACGGGTGCTTCGTACAGTGAAGATACCGAGAAGATGCTGGCCGGGCTGATGCAGATTCAGTCAAATTACAGCGACATCAGGGAGTGGAGCGGCACAAGGGGATTTGACGGCATAAGCGGATTGTACGGGCAGTATTTCGAGGCGAACAGCGCGCTGTCGGAGAGTTTTTCCGTGCTGGTGGATAAGCCTGAATGGCTGGAGATCAAGTGGATTGATGCCCGGATGTGGTCGAGCGGTGAGCGTGTGGAGGTCAACGGCAGGGAGTATGTGAAGCTTGCCTATACAGGACCGGTGCCAAACGGTGTGAGGAGAAATTCACTGATATTCCGAATTGGAGGGACACTCACCTACCAGGGCGACTGCTATATCACGGATATCCGATTCACCAAGGGCGCGGATCAGGCAGAGATCGACCTGAACGCAGTCGAATCTGTCAAGGGCTCCAATGTCGCCTATGTGGACAGCGAGGTCACTACGTTCGATGCCAGGCCGGCGATCCGCGTAGGCTGCAGCTTTACCGCCGCCAATGAGGCATGGGAGGAGTTTGCAGTGGAGATACCGGTCAGTGAGTATGACCCTCAGAATTACTCCACGATAGAGTACACGATGTATCTGGAACCCAACGACATGGCATATGAGTACAAATACGGCGGTGCCTATTCGGGCGCTTACGGCTATAGCGGGAGTCTGGAACAGCTCGACAAGGATGTGGATACATACAGCAGGCTGGTGGTCGAGGGAAAAGATGTGGCGGAGGTTTATACAGGGATTGAGCAGCTGATCGCGGAGATGGAGACAAACATTCCCTTATATACGACAGACAGCGGACTTGCTGGGGATTCGATGGCAAAGCTTGGCGCCAAGAAGGAGATTCTCGCACAGATGAAGGCGCTGGACGATCAGATCCTCGCACTAAAGGCAGAGAATGCAGCGCTGAATGCGGAGCTCACGAACTTGTGCGAGACGATCAAGGATATGGCCCTGACAGATATGGCACAGGTGAAATCGATGGTGGAGAGACTGAGTGTGATCGTTCTCGTCGCGGCGTCAATGATACTTGTCGGGATGACGGTCCTGATCGGCACGGGCATCGACAGGAGCGTGACGAGCTTCAAGAACGCGCTGGATAAGATTGCGCAGGGAAGCATCTTTGTCAGGATCAGGGCAGATAAAAATGACGAGTTTTCGCAGTTTGGAAGAAATCTGAATGGGTTTCTGGATAAACTGGAGGGCAGTATCAGGCAGCTGCAGGGAATTTCTACAAATCTCGCGGAGACGGGCAGCGAGCTTGAAAGCAAGGCAAACAGGACAAAGGGAGCATCGGAAGTGGTGAGCACGGCCCTGGAAGAGATTGCACAGGGGGCAGCGACACAGGCGGGTGACATTTCGGATTCCTCCCAGCAGGTATCCAGGATGCAGGAGAATATGTATCAGATCACGGCGAGTGTGGGCAGTCTGACAGACACTTCCAGGGAGATGAGTGAGAAGGGCGCCGAGGCGGCAATGATCGTCCAGGAACTGAGCAGCACGAGCGACCAGACAACCGATGCATTTATAAAAATATCGGAACAGATCCATAAGACAAATGCGTCCGTCGTAAAGATTCAGGAGGTGGTCAACCTGATCGCGGAGGTTGCGAGCCAGACGAATCTGCTGTCCCTGAATGCCAGCATAGAGGCCGCGAGAGCCGGGGAAGCCGGCAGGGGGTTTGCGGTGGTGGCAAGTGAGATCCAGAAACTTGCGGAGCAGACCAACTCATCAGCGAAAGTGATTGATGACATTATACTGACCCTGTCGAAAGAGTCGCAGGAGACTGTACTGTCGATCAACGAGGTCACGGATATGATCATGAACCAGAAGACTAAGCTTGACGAGACCAGGATGAAGTTCGGTGTTGTCGAGGAAGGAATATGTGCGGCTGCCACCGGGATGAAGACAGTGCAGGAACAGGCTGACGTATGCGGCAGGTCGGGAGAGCATGTGGTCAGCCTCATGACGAATCTGTCCGCCATAGCGGAGGAGAACGCCGCGACAACAGAGCAGACCAACGCTTCGATGAATGATTTGAATGACGCCACGGCATCGCTGGCACGGACGGCGGAGGAACTCAAGAAGCTGTCAGTTGCGGTGGAGGAGAACCTGAATTATTTCGTGACAGAGGAGTAGGGAGAATCAGTTCCATATTTTAAATCAATTATCATTCCGTGCATATACGATTGATATTCCTGTTCCGCGCGCAGGGGCAGACCGTGTATCTATGTCAAGAGGACGGACAGGACGCCGAAAACAACGACGATTACCTTTACCTTTCCAGATGGGCAGACAGTGGATTATCAATCAATTTTGAAGCAGAGGGAAGTATTTCCGTAAAAGATGGAGATACTTCCCTTTTTTGCGTGGAAAATTTCACCTGAAAGGAGAATGTCAATGTTGAAAAAACCAATGACAACGGAAGAACTGTTTGACAAGATTAAGGGTATCCTGCAAGAAAAGGACAAACTGCCGGATGGCGCGTGGGACAACAGCTTTGGAACCAGGAATTATAAGTGGAGCTACCGGGGGAGCAGGACTTCCGACGGATGTGCGGCCGGATACGGACTGGCTGACGATCCCGTGCTGCAGGAAGCATTCCGGAGAAACACACAGCTTCTGGAACGGTGTACGCAGGACGGTCTGCTGTACGGCGGGTATATATTCGCAGCCGCCGGGGAGCCTCCCTGTGTACATCACACGTTCTGCCATGCCAGAGGGCTTGCTGTTTTTCTTAACAAATCGGGCAGAAAGGGCAGACAAAATGTGCATTATGCGAAATCCAGGCAGAAAAACGGGTTGAAGCAGGGAAGGTGGATTGTACTGGAGTGTGTTTGAAAAAGTATTGTTGACAAGCGATACAGGACAGGGCATAATGAGATTCATAAAAACGTTTTTGTACAAACGGGTAATCTGAATCGGGAACCGTCCAGGTCAGCGGACAGGTGGAAGGAAATGTGAAAATGGAAGAGAATAAAACGTGTGTTTCGGATCAAAGTCTGATATCCGGTGACGGAATTCTGCAAGGAAGGGAAGCGTATCATCTTGACAGCTTCGGGGAAAATGTATGTTTTTTTTCATCTGAGGACGATCCGTTCGCAGTTCAGCAGCTGATGAAACTTTGGGAAAGGCAGGAGACGAACCAGTTCGGGGATGCCAGATGGCTTGGGGATGACAGGAATCACAACGCCACATGTAACTTCTGACACTGCGGTCCATGGAGGGGAATGCCTGTATGAAGGTAGCGCAGGACGTAAGGGTGACACTTGCGGGAATTCTCTATGACGCGGGACCGGAAGAGACAGCGATTCTGCTGGCAGTGGGAACCGGGAAAGCGGATGAAAGCGCTTCGGAATCAGCACAGCCTAAAACGCTCCTGGCGGATCTGTTTTTCCGGGTGGGCGGTGCAAAGGAATATCCTACGGACGTGGCGTGCTGCGCGAAACTGTATCAGGCTCACATTACGGCGATAACTTCTGGGTGTGGAGAGCCGATCACGGTTCTGGTGTGGGCTGGGAGAAAACCGTGCCGCCAACGGTATATTCGTGGCAGGGGATGATATCACGATCTATGCGCTGATGGTGGAACATTTTCAGGAGTATCAGACGGTATGGGAAGGGGAAAACGGAAAGATCGTATCAGGAGTGGAGGCATATAAATATGAGAACTGTAAATGGGGCTTTAGAAAAAGGAAGGAAATAAGGAATGATTACATATGAAGATCTTAACAGACATGCGAAAGCCCTTCTGAAATTCTGCGCGTATCCGGCTGTCCAATACAAAGTAAAATTTTCTATTTTGGATACGCCTTATGAGGATAAAGAGTTGTCTCTGTTGCGGGAAGCTTTTTTGAAAAGTGATATCGTGGAGGAAATGGCGCAGACACAGGACGACTATGGCGGATGGGGGAATTTTCAGTCAAAAGATTATTCTGTGAAAGCAAAAATTCCTACTTCCAGTGTAGGAATTGAGCGCTGCCTGTATATCGGGCTGACAGCAGCGGATCGGGATATTTTGTTTTTGGCGGGAGAGTACCTGGAGGAACTGCTGTCAGGTACAAGCCATGAAAAAGTCCGGGAGAAAAACGAGCGGGCTGTTCCGTGGCAGAGGGCAAAGGTGTGCAATCTCCTGGAAGCAATTGCGCCGCGTTCACCGTTATGTGATGAGACGTGGCGTCAATGGCTGTTTATAGCAGGCAGGGCTTATGAGGACGGTGTGTACTGCTATGAGAAGGACAAAGCTGCACAGCATGAGGTGTTTCTCACAAGGGAGGACAGGCTCGTGCCCATGCAGAGCGAATTGTTGCTGAGAAGGCGGGAGGAGATTGCCCCATCCCTTGAAGATGCCATGCTGCGGCATCTGGGAGGCGATGCCTGTACGAATGGTTATTTCTGGGATAAGACACCGGACAAACTTCCCGAAAATTTTGTGTATAACAAAACGAGAAGATGGTTTAAGACATTCAATTATATCAATCAGTTCAGGGGTTCCAGATTATACTTGGAAAACGCGGTGGAATGGCTTATGGACAATGTGCGCAAAGACGGTGTGTGGGACTGGGGAACCCAGACCAAGGATCCCTGGGGGTATTTTGAATATTTTTCCTGTAACAGAAACTACAGACACAATCGCGTGGTTGACTGCACGATTGAAGTACTGGATTTTTTAAAAAAATATATTGATAACAACGTGAGAAAGACTCTGTAACATGAATTCAGGGCAGGAAGAAGAGGTATAGAGATGGAGCAAAAGGGAAATAAAATTGAATTTCGATTCGGTAAATTGGGAAAGCTGGCGCCGCTCATGGTTGCAGCAGCTATGATTTTGTGGGCGGCGTTTAGCCAGTCGAATGTAAACGGGTATGTGCTGGCTTTTTTCGCGGCGCTGGTGACAGGGGTTTTGTTTGTAAAGGATGAGAAGGCATATGGGGAGGCGCTGGTTTATGGGCTAAGTAAACCTATGTTCGGCACGATTGTGATGGCGGTGATGCTGGCCGCTGTCTCGGGGAAGCTGATTTCGGCCAGCGGCGTGGTGCAGACCATTGCGGTTTATGTGGTGGCAGCAGGCTTTACGGGAAGGCTTTTCGTGGCGGCGTCCTTTCTGATCACCTGTCTGCTGGCGTTTGCAACGGGAACTTCGGTGGGGACTTATTTTGTCGTGATACCGATATTGTTTCCCGTGGGCGTGATGGCGGGAGCGGCGCCGGAATTTATGATTGGCGCCATCGTGTCAGGGGCGGCGTTTGGCGATAATCTGGGGCCGATCTCGGATACGACAATTGCCTCCTCCGCGACACAGCATGCCGATCTTGGAACGGTGGTAAAGACCAGAATGCGTTACAGCCTGCCGGCAGCGGCGGGCGCGCTGGTGCTGTTTCTGCTGTTTTCCAGGACGACGGACAGCAGTGCGGCGATTTTGGCGGAGTCTGGTACGGCAAAGCCTGTCAGCCTGGTGATGCTGGCTGTGCCGGCGGTGATCATCGTTTTGTGCCTGATGAGAAAGCACCTGATTACGGCATTGTCTTGGGGCATTTTAACAGGGATTATCGTCGGACTGCTTTCTGGCATCTATACGTTAGATGGACTGATCTCTTTTCCCGGCGGATTTTCCGTGTCCGGGGTGCTTATAGAAGCGATTACGGGGACGGCGGGCACGGTGGCCATGCTGATTGCCGTGTTTGCGCTTCTCGGTGTCGTGGAGCGCAGCGGGTTCTTTGAGGATATCGGGGTATTTTTGTCCCGCTTTGCAGGGAGTGAGCGCAGCACCGAGGCGGCGATCGTGCTTTCTGTCGGGATATTGAGCATGGTGACGGGGGTTATTTCCGTGGCGATTGTGGCGCTTGGCGATCTGGTAAATGAACTTGGGGAGAAAGCCGGTATAGACCGCTATCGCCGCGCGAATCTGATGGACTGTACGGGCTGCGTGTTCTGCTTTCTGATGCCTTGGACGGTGCACTGTGTGATTCCGGCCCAGCAGTCCGCCCAGTTCGGGGAGGGCTTTGCGGTGGCGCCTGCGGCGGTTCCCTTTGTGAACTATTATTCGATTTGTATGCTGGTGCTTCTGGCGGCTGCAGTGCTTGCGGGGTACGGCAGGAGGCGTTAGGAACTGTAAGGAAATAACATGACAGTATTGCGCAGGATATGTCTTTGAGAATGTAGGTCAAAAAACGTAGACATAGCGGGCTATGTTGAGGCTTTTTGACCTGCATAATCGGAGATATAGACAAGCAAGACTGTTAAGTTATTTCTTTACAGTTCCTTAGCTGTATGGAAAAGTATATGAATTGTAAGGGGCAGGTTTCAGAATATGACAAAAAAATTTTTGTTTTACAGCCTGGCAATGGGGGTGATGATTTTTGCTGCATGTACAAATGCACCAAGGAACGGTGGAGCACAGCAGCAGGATGTTAGAGTGTGTTTGAAAAATGCTTTCCGTCAGATGTGCGTCACAATTTGTGGGAGATTAAATCATCTTACAGATGATTGGCAAAATGAAGGGCGCATAGGAGGCAAAGGCATAAAGGGCAATGCCTTATGTAACCTGAATTTGGCATAAATATCACGCAAAGTGGTGAATACGACGCATACGCGTCATAATGCAGATGGCAGGAATGATTTTTCAAACTCTTATGCACTGTCCAGCGCCCTGCCTCTGGAAAATTGTTCTTTTCACAAATATGGGGAATGCGATGACACTGGATTGATTTTGTGGTAAGATAGGTAGGATTCGTAGTAAGGAACTGTAAACAGATCTTAAGGAGGAGCGCAGTGAAAGAAATGCAGATAAAGATATTTCATTTGATAGAAGGGGCGAGACAGGCGGAAGGGCTGACAGTTATTATTGATGTGTTCAGGGCATTTTCACTGGAGTGTTATTTGTATGATATGGGTGTCAAAGAGATTCGGCCTGTCGGGACGATTGAGGAGGCATTTGAATTAAAAAACGAGCTCGGGAATCGTATCCTTGTAGGCGAGCGCCATGGCAAAAAATGTGAAGGGTTTGATTATGGAAATTCGCCATCTGCCATAACAGCAGAAAATGTCAGGGGAAAATATATTATTCATACAACCAGTGCAGGTACGCAGGGAATCATTCACGCGTCAAATGCGGACGAGATTATTACTGGAAGTCTTGTTAATGCAAAGGCAGTAGCGGATTATATACTGAAAAGGCAGCCGGAAACAGTATCGCTTGTGTGCATGGGAAACGGTGGTGTCCGTCCGGCACTTGAGGACGAGCTGTGCGCCGAGTATATAAAAAGCATCCTGGAAGGTGCGGAAATGATTGATTTTCAAGGCAGGGTGGAAGACCTCCGGAACAACGGGGGACGACATTTCTTTGACAAGAGCAGGCAGGATGTTTTTCCGGAGGAAGATTTTTGGATGTGCATAAAATGCAATCGATTTCCGTTTGTGATTCGAATCAGTAGAGATGAATATGGATTCATTGCAAATAAAATAGGTATGGAGCATGAAAAGTAAGGAACTACCGCAAGGAGGCTGAAAATGAAAAACAATATTATTATCGCAGGAGTGCCCCGGGCTGGGAAAAGCACTATGTCCCACCAGCTCGCGGTGCGTTATGGTTATCAGCACATCAGCATGGATTCCATTATAGCAGGATTTGAAAAATGTTTTCCGGAGACCGGCGTCAACACGTATGCCGGTCTGTCCTCCATGGATACGCTTCGCATGATCAGCGGCAGGATGGCGCCGTTTGTCCGGGCGATGCTTGACAGTGCCGAATACGATGAGTTTGAGCCCGGCATGGTGCTGCCGGACGAGGAACTCAAAGAAGGCACAGCTTATATCGTGGAGCAGAGTATTCTGATGAGGGAGCAATGTCTAATATACAATCTCCCCTGAGTTCAGAAGCGCGTTAATTGTATCGAGTATTTTCGCCACACTTGCGGCCACATCTTTTTCGCTGACAGAAGCGCACATTGCCACATCTTCCATAATGGCATGAGCCAGTCCGGTGCTGAGATTGGCCAGTATCTTTTTGCGTGTCTCCTGCTGGAGCACATAGATACAAATGGCAAGATCCCTGTTGTCCAATTCCCGCAGTACCCGCTGTATGCACCGGTTATGCATACTGTCGACGATTTCTTCCAGATTGTGAATGGGCTCCCAGATGCCGGGTTCCTGAAAGGTTGGATGAATGGTAAACAGTTTCTCCACAGCCTCTTCGTCATGAAGGACTTCCATCTGTGCGCGGTATTCCAGATGCAGTTCTGTCGGCATCAGGCTGATCAGAATGCTTTCAAGTACTCTGGGATTGTCCCCGTTCTGGATTCCGAGCATTCCCCTCAGGTACATATAGTCAACCATGGCATCGGCACCGTCGGGTGCTTTTGTCCAGTAGGTATTTGTCCCGATCTCTGCGATCGTATCCGGGAAATTGCCGTCCACGACGAGCAGGATCAGCTGTCTTAGAAAATCCGACGGGAGTGTTTTTGCCATATCTTCCAGGGCGAGCAGGCCCTCTTTCCGAGCAAGGTCAGCGAGCTTCATGATGTCTTTTGCGGCACTGATGACCTTGTTTTGCTGTTCTTTTGTCTTTAGGTCAGAATTCTTTAATTTAATGATTGCGTCAAGACGCACAGCATCTAAAATGGTATCCGGTATTTTTTTCATTTTACGCTGCCTCCCTGTATGGTGGATTGTTTTTTGTATGTGAGCCGCTGCCGGGCAACTGCAATATTTTGTGATAGCTCTCTGGCATCAGCTCACATTTTTATGCACAGCCCCGTGCAGAGGAAATATGCCGCTAAGGCGGCGCACGGGGCGCGCGGCGAGTAGGAGAGAAGGTCATTCCCCTACTCGATTGAAGAATACTTTTGTACTTTTTTACAGTTTCTTAGGATACGCTGTATGCTTTTCTCTGACAGATAGTATTTGCAGGCCAGCTCCGCTGTACTGCTTCCTGCAAGATGTTCATCATAAATCTGCTTGTCGCGCCTTATAAGCTCCTGTTTAATCTGCGTGCCTGTTCCCCAGGCCTGTCTATGTGATGGCTTGCGTGGAATATAAATACTTTCTCCGTCGACATACTGCTGTATCAGTTCTATTATCTCAATTGGCAGAATTTCTTCCGCTTTCCTATAGCCCATGTTTTCCTCCCTAAAAATCTTGCTGGTATGTGAGTATATTTTTAGGAATAGCAGTGGCTATAACAATGATTCACGATTGCAATAGCCAGTGCTATGCAAACATAACATATCGTCTCATATACAAATATAATCCCCTTTCTAAGGAACTGTTAATAAATTACTCATGACAATTACTTGTCTAAATGTCCATCTGCGGCATCAGATAATCTTGACGTAGCCCGCTACGCCTGCGATTATCTTCTTTGCAGCTGAACATTTATACGGCGTACTTGTCACAAGCAATTCCTTAACAGTTCCTAACGTTTTTTCATAAAGCCTTTTTCATCATATCATTTTTGTGGGAATAAATCAAAGCTTTTCTTTTTGCTATGAGCCCGAAAAATTTGATGACGTTCTGGTAGAAAAATGTGTGCAATTGTGGTATTCTGGTAGAGAGACATAGTGTGATTATGGATTATGGGGAGAAATCGATACAAGCCGCAGATTGCAGCAGGGGATGTTGAGCGATATTTCTTCGTTCATAGAATATACGAGAAAGTGCTATGAGATGATAGCAGGTACAAAAGGGTGGGAAAGCATATGTCATTCACAATTCAGGTAAAAATGAAAAGGCTCGGGAAACAAAACCGTGCGGATATCACGCCTGTCACGTTTGAACTCGACGGGAAACCGCAGACTGTCCGGGAGCTTCTCGTCAGCCTGACAAGGCTCGGCGTCAGGCAGTACAATGAGCGCAGGGACGAGGGACAGATTCTGGCGTATCTGACGCAGGAGGAGATTGCGTCGCAGGCGTCGCGCGGAAAGATTTCTTCTGGTCTGCGCGGCGGCGCGGACGCGGTGGAGGATGCCGCTGTCGAAAATACGCTGCAATGCTTTGAGGACGGCATCTATCGCGTGTTTGCAGATGAGGAGGAGCTGACAGCTCTTTCCGATGAGATTCCGTGGAAGGACGGGATTGTGTTCACATTTATCCGGCTGACAATGCTGTCAGGGTGGTAAGGAACCAGGAGGGAATACAGATGGCAGGATTTACTTATGAGTCCAGAAGAAAGCTGACGGAATCAATGCGGGACGCGCTTGAGGAAAAGGGGGCGCACCTTTCCGAACAGGAATTAAAAATGCTTCCAGACAGATATTATTATAACATGCCGCAGGATGTGTGCGTGGAGATGCGCCAGCTTTTGCGGCAGAGCAAGACTGGGAAGCTGAGCGACCTGTACCGCAGTACATACAAAAACGTGGTGGATGTCTGCGTGGCGCAGGCGCATCAGGAGGAATTTTATGACGCGCTCGACGCGATGAACTGTTACCAGATGACGGCGGGATGGTATCGCAGGAGCATGCGCTCACACAGTTATCTTCCGTTCGTGGCGGACAGCATCCAGCTGCTGCGGGCATACGCGCATCTGGAATTTTATGGCGGGAACCTTGCGGCAGTCCTGACCGGAGCTATATCGGAGGAGCTGTACGACCATGCGCGCAATGAGTTTACGTACTCGTGGATATTGGCGGCGCAGATTGACCGGGGAGAGGAACAGACCATCCAGGCAGTTCGGGACATTCTCTTTGGCGAAGGCAACACGCTGATGATGAGCCGCGAGCTGGTTCAGGGTATCGTGATGTCAAGGAGTCAGGCGCTGTACCAGGATCTCGGGAAATTCCTGCTGGCGGCGCGGCTGCAGGAGGGTGCGCGTCAGGTCGTCTGTGAGACGATGGACGAGGGCAGGCCGGAGGCGTTTCTGCATCTGTTTTCCGTGATCGAGGAGAATGACCTGATCCGCTATTCGTCCGTCAAGCGGGCAGTCAGCACATGGATTGGCATTTTTAATGAAAAGAGTGTGGATCGCATCAGCGGCAAGCTGCTGCGGATGATGGGGCAGTGCCTGCGGGACGCGGATTTTCTGAAGGAGCAGCTTGCGTCGGACGATGCCGTTGCCATCAGTTGTGCACTCTGGGCGAAGGGATTCTACAATGCGGAGGATGCGGTGGAGACGGTTGTCGCGCTTATCAGAAAAGGCACAAGGCATCAGAAAATGACGGCGTCTTATTTCTGCCATTCCTTACAGGATGAGGATTTGCAGATGCGCGTGGCGAAGGAGGTTCTGCTCTCCTGTCCGGAGGATTTGGAGCTTGTCGCGTGTTTCCTGCCCTGTTTTATGTCGTCAGGGAAAACGCAGCTCTATGCCCTGATTCGGGGAGAGGATGAGTATAATTACAGCTTTGGTGACGGCGAAGTGCGCAAACCAAAGCCTCTGACGCCGGAGCCCCTGTTTCAGGACAGTGCCGAGGCAGAGGCCGTCTATGGGATTTTAAAGGGGATTTTAGGGCGGATTCCGAAAAAAGGTCTGAAGCATTCGCCCTGTATTTTCCCATGGCACGAGGTCGAGATGAGTCCGTCGGACATCGCGGAGCGCCTGTGTGTGATTGCGTGGATGCTGCAAAAGGATGACTATCTGGACGAGGCTGCCGGATGGATTTCGCTTGTCGGTCAGGGAAAAAGCTACAATGCGTCAAGAGCCGCTGCCGCGCGGGTGCTGCTCTACCATCCCAAATCAGCGGCGCGCAGAAAAGTCCTGTTTGAACTGCTGCACAACGCGGAGGAATACACGAACAAGGCGGCGTACAGGCTGGTGGCGGACATGGAGCTTACCGCGGAGGACTACAGGCAGATTGAACAGAATCTGAACTACAAAAAGGGGCGCGCAGGAACATTGAAGCTGTTGCGCAGGCAGGACGAAAAGAGTCTGGCGGAGTGCATCCAGCGGCTTCTCGCGCAGAAGTCCGAGGAGTGCCATATGGGGGCGTTTGACCTTGCCCTGGGGCTGCAAAAGAAGGACAAGGCGGCTTTTGCGGCAGTCATTCCCGCGCTTCGGGCGCTGAAAAATCCGACTGGAAAGGAACAGGTGCTTTTGGATGAGCTGCTGGGCGAAGGAAGCGGGGCACAGGACATTTTAAATCTGCCGGGATATGGGCTGTATGATGTGAAAAAGGAATGGATTATCCCGGAAATCAACGTGGATGAAAGCGGCGCCGAAAAGCTTTTTGCGGACGGGGAGGATGTGTATATCCGTGTCCTGAAAAAGCTGGACAGTCTGATTGACGAGAACCGCGAGCGCGAATATAAGACCGCGTGGGGTGAGGACCAGATGCTTGGAAATGGTCTGAAAGTCATGAACTGGCAGGGCGGCGAGTCCCTGGACAGATATCCGTTCCGGGCGCTCTGGGAAAACTTTTATGAGACGGAAATCCAGTCGCCGCAGCGGCTGCTCGAGGTGCAGCTGTATTGCAAATGTATCGGTCTGAGAAACGACTACAAGCGCAATGCCGGGCTGTACCAAAAGGTCTTTGGGTATGCATTTTCCAATCTTGCCGTAGGGCTTACCTATTCCGGACAGGTGGTCGATATTATTCCTGCGCTGTATGAGCATTATGTAACGCAGTCTCTGCGGGTGCATTTCGGTCTGTGTGTGACGGCAAAGCTGTATTCTCTGCTGAACAGCTCCAACGATTTGTATACCGTCGAGGAAGAGCGCTGGGGTACGAAGTATGTTTATACCAAGCGTGCTCTGGACTTGCCGGTTTTCAGTGATATGTGCCAGTGTCTTGGCGCTGCAAAGGGAGAGGACTGGGGAAATGCCTTCGCGTTGCGTTTCCGGCTGCAGCAGTACTATCATGAACAGCATGCGCGGGAAGTGGCGGCACAGTACGGATATCATTGCTGGCAGCAGAATTATCTGGCGCTTTCGGATTATGTGCAGTGTTATGTACGCGGCATCTGGGACAAGGATTTGTTTTATAAGGCAGTGTTTACATACTGCGATCTGGGAAGCCTGCTGGAGCCGGTCAGTACAGTGGAGCAGAGAGGAGCGGTTTCCTCACAGGCGGCAAGCCGCGGGGTACAGGACTTCTTTGGCTATCAGGCGATTCCGCTTGTGGATGGAAAGTACCATTTTGATGCGATTGGGGGCGAGATGCCCGAGATGACGTTTGCACACACGCTGTACAGCGAACTGATTCCGGTCGTTCTGGAGGTGGAGCTAAAGCGCGGCGAACAGACGACGCCTTTTTCAAAGGACATTCACCGGATTCATGTCATTTATGGCATTGATTATATGATACGGATTCTGACGGCGCTCGGAAAAGATCCGCTGCAGCGCAGCAGCTATTATTATTCCTGTGATGACGACAGGCGCCATGTGCTCAGCCATCTGCTGAAGGTTTCCATGCCAAAGCCCGAGGAGACGGCACAGGATTTGAAGCGGGCGCTAAAAGGGACGGACATCACAAAAAAACGTCTTGTGGAGCTTGCCATGTACGCGCAGCAGTGGCTTCCCATGGTTGAGGAGTATCTTGAAATGCCTGGCTTTTCAAGCGCCTGCTATTATTTTATCGCGCATACCAGCGAGGGATTTGACGACAAGGTGAAGTCCGTGATTGCAAAGTACACACCACTCTCGCCGGAGGAGCTGCACGATGGTGCATTTGATGTCCAGTGGTTCTTCGAGGCGTATGGGAAGCTTGGCGAGAAAAATTTCATGATGCTGTATGATGCCGCCAAGTATTCGTCAACCGGAACGGCGCATGGGCGGGCGCGGAAATATGCAGATGCCGCGCTTGGAAAGGTGGACAGAAAGGCTCTGGAGGCAGAAATCGACGCAAAGCGGAACAAGGACCTGCTGATGGGCATCGGACTGCTTCCTCTGCCAAAACCGTCAAAGAAGCGGGAGAAGGAGCTGCTGGACCGTTACCAGTTTATCCAGAAGTACAAAAAGGAAAGCCGGCAGTTCGGCGCACAGCGGCGGGCAAGCGAGGGGCGCGCGGTCGAGATTGCCCTGCGCAACTTAAGTGTAAATGCCGGATTTACGGATGTGACGCGCCTGACACTGCGCATGGAGGGGAAGCTGGCAGAGCAGTCCGCGGAATGCTTCGACTGGCAGACTGTGGGCGATATCGAAATCATGGTGCATGTGGATGAGAACGGAAAGAGCGCCCTGCAGTGCCAAAAGGACGGCAAGCTGCTGAAATCTGTTCCAACGAAATACAAGAAGGATGAGACAGTGCTGCAATATCAGGCAGTCGTCAAAAAGCTAAAGGAGCAGTACAGCCGGACAAGGCAGATGATGGAACAGGCGATGGAGGACAGAACCGCGTTCGAGGTATGGGAGTTTCTGGAGCTGTATCAGAATCCGATAGCGCGCCCTATCACAGAGCCGCTTGTGGTGCGGACTGTGGATGGGCAGGAGGTGCGTCTTGGATTTCTCACAAAAGACGGAATCGCGGACTATACTGGCGCCGTTTTTCCGGTGAAGCCGGAGGAGCAGATTTATATCGCGCATCCGTTTGATCTGTACAGCAGCGGGCACTGGCACGAGTACCAGAAGCTTTTGTTTGAAAGACAGATAAAGCAGCCTTTTAAACAGGTATTCCGTGAGCTTTATGTGAAGCTGGACGAGGAGCTTGACAAGCACCATTCGATGCTGTTTTCCGGCAACCAGATACAGCCGCAGAAGACGGTCGGCGTCCTGCGGGGCAGGCGCTGGGTGGCAGACTACGAGGACGGCCTGCAGAAGGTTTATTATAAGGAAAACATTGTTGCGAGCATTTACGCCATGGCAGACTGGTTTTCCCCGAGTGATACAGAGGCACCGACGCTGGAGTATGTGGTATTTTCGGACCGCAAGACGGGTAAATCCCTGACAATCAGGGAAATCCCCGACATTATTTACAGCGAGGTGATGCGTGACGTTGATCTGGCTGTCAGCGTTGCACACGCAGGCGGCGTTGATCCGGAGACAAGTCACTCGACGGTCGAGATGCGCCGCGCGATCGTTGAATGCAGCCTTGCCCTGTTTCAGACGAAAAATGTTCGTTTTGAGGGCAGTCACGCGATCATCGATGGAAAGCTTGGCCAGTATACGGTGCACCTTGGAAGCGGTGTCGTGCACCAGCTCGGAAATGCCATGCTGTTTGTCGTGCCTGTTCACGCGCAGCAGCGCGGACGCATCTTCCTGCCATTTGTGGATGATGATCCCAAGACGGCTGAAATCGTGTCGAAGATTCTGCTGTTTGCGGAGGATACAAAGATAAAAGATCCGAAAATCCTGGAACAGATACAGTAAAAAAATTTTGGAATAACAGTGAAGGAGGAAATTTGAAATGGACAAAAAAAAGAAAGCAGTACTGATGTGGATTCTCTTTGTGGTATGTGTCATTGGCACGGTGGGGCTGCGATATCTTTCAGACAGGGAAGAGGTGGAGTATGAGGAGGTCACAGCAACGGTCATAAGCGCAGAGGAACGCGAGCTTGAGAACCGGAAGACCAACACCTCGTACACTTCCTACGATATCAAGGTGGAGTACGAGGGAGAGGAATACGAGCTCAAGAATGCACACAATGCCTATGAGTATCGCAGCGGAAGGGAGATTACGGCATACCTGTCGCGCGGCAGCCTGTATGCGAACATAGAGGGCGTAGAGTCCTCAACACCGCTGTTTTATGCTTATTTCGCTTTTCTGGTTGCATCCTTTGTGATGCTCGGGGTGGCGATCAATCAGTCGATACAGGCAAGGCGGAGGTGACACGCTGGAAATACGATGGCGGAGGAAAAAAAGTGGTGCATTAGAAAAGTAGGGGAGAAGGAATCTCCCCTACTTTTTTGCGCGCGTCACCCTGCGGAAATATGTCAGGCTAAGCTTATATACAAATCCTTGTACTGTTTTGCAGAATTTTCCCAGGACAGGTTCTTATCCATATCTCTCTGGACCATCTCGTCCCAGCACCAGCGGTTTAGGAAATACAGGCTTTTTGCCCTGTTAATGGCATCCAGCAACAGTCCGGCGTCGTAGCGGTCAAATGTAAAACCATTTCCGGTGTTGGAGTACATATTGTATGGTTCTACGGTATCCTTCAATCCGCCGGTCTCGCGGACGATCGGGATTGTGCCGTAATGCATGGCAATGAGTTGGGTTAGTCCGCAAGGCTCAAAGTGGGAAGGCACCAGCAGGGCATCTGCTCCTGCGTATATTCTGTGAGCCCTCGTCTCATCATACATGATGTTGGAACATACATTTCCTTTATAAGCATTCTCATAATATCGGAAAGAATCCTCATATTTCTGATCTCCAGAGCCAAGTACCACGACCTGGGTATGTTCATCCATAATCTGTCTCATAATGGAATTGATTAAATCCAATCCTTTTTGGTCTGTCAGGCGGGAAATCAGCCCTACTACAAATTTGTGGTCGTCCTGAACCAGTCCCAACTCCTCCTGCAGTCTGCGTTTGTTCTCCTTTTTCTGCTTCAATACATTGGTGAGATCGTAGTTTGCGTACAATCTGTCATCAGTAAACGGATTCCAGATATCATAGTCAATGCCATTGACGATACCTCTCAGTTTGTTGGAATGGTATCTCAGATGGGCGTCCAGATTTTCTCCATAGTATGTGTTCTGGATTTCACCGGCATAAGTATTGCTGACTGTCGTAATGATATTGGCATAGGTCAGTCCGCCCTTTAGCATATTGGCGTCTTCATAGCCTGTTTTCAGTGCATCTTTGTTAAACACATAATCTGGCAGTCCTGTCCAGTACCGGATTGTGGGAATATTGTAAATGCCCTGAAACCGCAGATTGTGGATGGTCAATATCGTTTTGGCGGATGTGAGCTTTGTATCGACGAAATTGATGCGCAGAAACACGGGAACCAGAGCCGCCTGCCAGTCATGGCAATGAATGATATCAGGTATCCAGTCCATATAGTTCAATGCAGCCAGAGCCGCCTTGGCGAAGTAACAGTATTTAGGAATATCATCGACCAGATTTGTATACGGATTTCCGTTCGTGAAAAAATCTTCGTTGTCAATGAAGTCATATACGACACCATCCCAGACATATTCCATGATACCCACATAAAAGGACTTGCCGTCGGAGCACAAATCCATCTGGAAAGAACCCTTGTATACCATTTTCTCCTGATATTCCTGAGGAATACATTTGTAGCGTGGGAGAATAACTTTTATATCGCAGTTCTGCTTTGCCAACGCCTTGGGCAGAGCGTACATGACATCGCCCAGGCCGCCGGTTTTCACAAAGGGATAACATTCTGAGCCGATAAACGCAACACTTTTCCGGGGTGTCGTGCAGACCGTTGTCTCTGCTTCTTCCGCTATCGCTTTTGCGGGTTCTTTTTTGACTTCTTCAACTGCTTTTTTGTCAGTTTCCTCCGGTTTACTTTTTTTCACATTTCTCGTATTTTTCGTGTTTTTTGCGCCAGTTGTCTTTGCGGTCTGGGCTTTGTCTGCCTCTGAAGCCTTCGCGTTAGCTTCTGCCGCGTTTTTTTCTGTTTTCTTTGTTTTTTTTGCTGTGTCAGGGTTATTTCCCTGCGTATTTACTTTCCTTCTTGCCATTTGACACCTCCAAAGTTAATAAAATATGGTTCTGTTTATCACATGATACTATTATAATATAAGTTAGAAAGATAAGCAATGGTCGAAAACTCTTTGACTCACAATTTGATGATATCCTGCGGTGATTTGCCGTGCGCTCCGGTTTGAAGATACAGCTGGCGATACGCTTCATAGCGCGTTGTCTCGAATGCCTGTCTGAGCGTTTCGACTGCAGCATTGTCGCGGAGCCGTGCTGTCAGGAGTGGTGAAAAGCGTTTTCCTTCCAGGGTGAGTGCCTCCTGGACAGTCTCGTCAAAATTCTTTTTGGCGTGTCCGTATAGCCATGCACGGTTCATGGAGTTGTCCATCCAGTCGATCAGACCGATCACGTCTACCATCTGGCGTTCAGGACATTCCAGACGTTTGTACGATTCCGGATAACCGCGTGAGCCGTCATACCAGCTGTGGTGGCCGAGCGCTGCTGCAGCAAAGAGACGCGTTGACGCGCAGGCTTTCAGACGTGCGCTGCCGACGACGGTGTGCAGCTGTGTGATCTCATATTCCGCGGCAAACCACTGTCTCGCGGTACGGGTAAACAAGCTGATAAAATTGATCTTGCCCACATCATGGAAGATGCCGCTGTTCATCGCAAACTCCAGCACGGCCTGACGTTTTGCGCCGGGATTGGATATTTTCCGGATATATTCGATATCGTCAAAGAAGTCGGGTTCCTCATCCATGATGATGCCGCAGAAAGCTGCGGCTGTCCTGCCGACTACCTGGGAGTGGACATAGATGTCAGGTGCGAAATGAATCAGCATGATCTGCTGAAATTCCCCGTAGGAGATACTGTTTGCCGTCTCGATAAAGGTCGTTGCGAGCTGTCTGAGAAAGTAAAAGATCTGTTCATTTGCTGCGTCCTCGGGAAATGCTTCCGTGTAGGAGATAATTTTCCGGTACAGGCTCTCCAGATATTTTTCACGTCCTGGCAGCTGTTCGGGGTACTCTCGCAGATATTGACAGTAGATTGCAGGCATGGAGATCACTGTGTACATCGCATCGGCCGAAAAGCTTGAGGTATCCGCCAGATCCATCAGCTCCTCCATTCTGCCGAGCAGCTCCTCAAGGGTGAGCAGACCACAATAATATTCAATGGCGTAGCAGGAGAATGCGGAGCGCATCGGGGGCGCCTCATGGCTGCTGATCGCCTCCTGTATCCGTCTCTTGTGGACAATATGCGCCGATTCCATGATGGCTGTCACATCCTGGGGCGTCATGTCATTCTCCCTGCTGTAAGAAATGCTGGAAATCATCTGCTGATGCGTCAGGTAGATGTATCTGTCCCATGGAAGCTCCGGCACCTTCTGCTGGAGCTCCTCATCCTGCAAAAGTTCAAGCGTTTGTTTGGTCAGGCGGATTTTGGAGCTGGCGGACTTGAACTGCCCCAGTGCTGTGTTGGCGCGGGAGCGCAGGATATATCCTTTGGTCTCGATATCGTCTATGTCGTCGAAGTATTTCAGATATGCCGATGCTTCCACGAAACACAGCCGCATCTGCGCCATATAATACTCGATGTCGGACCAGTCCAGTCCCACCATTTTGCTGCACATATTGTGATATCCGATTCCAAGCCAGTACAGGCAGCGGATAATAGCGTTGCGGTCTTTGGTGTGCCGCGCGCGGCTCAGCAGCGCCTGATAGATCTGGCAGAACAGTCCGCCGTCCAGCTCATTTTTTCCGTCCAGCAATTTCTGGGCAAATTCTTCTAATTCAGCCAGTTCCTCTGCCTGAGCCTCAAACAGTCTGTCAAACTGTGGAAACAGCTCGTCGCGCAGCAGCGCTATATTGCGGTTGATTTTGGTCTCAAGGAGGCTTCGGCTTTGCAGAAGTTTTTTGCGGTATGTCTCAAAGGAATGGCAGTCCGGCCTTTGGCGCGTTGACAGTACAGCGATATCCCTTAAATTTGCAAGGTATTCTTCCTGATATGGCTGCATATGTATTCCTCCCTCAATTATTATCACATGATAAGCGTTTGCGCAGGATCTCGTGCAGGCGCGCCGCGTCGACCGGCTTGGAACAGTGTTCATTCATGCCGGCTTCCTTTGACAGGCGGACGTCTTCCACGAAAGCGTTCGCTGTCATGGCTATGATCCAGATGCTCTCCGCGTCCTTTCTGGGGAGCTGTCGTATTTTTCGCGCCGCGTCATATCCATTCATCACAGGCATCTGAATATCCATGAAAATCAAATCATAATAGCCCTCTGGTGACTTTTCAAAAGCCTCCACGGCGCAAAGTCCGTTCTCGGCTGTCTCGATCTGTACGCCGGTCTGTGACAACAGTTCTATGGCGATCTCCCGGTTGAGCTCATTGTCCTCGACGAGCAGAATGCGGTACTGTCCATAAGCGGCATAGTTGTCAGCGCGGTCAGAGCGGCTGCGCTGAGCCTTGTAGGTCAGTTCTGACAATGACGCAAAGAGCCGGCTCTTAAACAGCGGACAGGGGACAAAGGCGTTGACGCCGGCTCTTGTCGCGCGGTATTCAATCTGAGCCCAGTCTGTCTCCGCGACCATGATAATCGGGAAATCAGCGCCGGCAAGCTCGCGCACATGGGCTGCCACATCGAGGGCAGACATATCGCTTAGCTCCTGTCCCAGAAGCAGGGCACATGGCATACGGTTTTCGTATTGCGCCTCGGTCAGCCATGTCACCGCGTCCATACCGTTTTGCAGATGGACTGGCTCCATGCCGCCGTCTTTCAGAAAATCAGCAATCTGCTGTGCCCTGGCATCCATGTTCTCAGCAATCAGCACGGTCTGTCCTGCCGGTAAGGTCAGCGCATCCTTGGACGGAGGGGCGGTCACAAAAGGAAGGGATACATGGAAACGGCTGCCTTTTCCCTCCTCACTCTCGACAGTGATCTCACCGCCCATGCGGTCGAGCAGGTTTTTGACGATCGACATGCCAAGACCGGTCCCCTCGATCTTGTCAATGGCGTGGTTGTTTACGCGCTCAAAAGGCTCAAATATTTTTTTGAGAAATTCCTGACTCATGCCGATGCCGTTATCCTCGCACAGAAAGTCGAGCCATATCCTGCATGGTGATTCCTGACCGGTGTGCTGGTCAAAATGTTGGGAGATATTGACATGGATCACACCGTCCTCGGGTGTGTATTTCACTGCGTTGCCGATGATATTCACCATGATCTGCCGCAGGTGAAGCGGATCGCCGATCAGGTTTTCCTCGTAGATCTGTCCGATTTCCAGATGAAATTCCTGATGCTTCTGTGCGGCCTGCGGGCGCAGGATAATGGTGATGTCATGCACCATGTCGGCAAGGGAGAAGGTCTCCTCGCTCAGCGTCATGCGCCCGCTCGCGATGCGCGACATGTCGAGCACATCGTTGACCAGATTCATCAGATGCGCCGAAGCGGTCTGGATCTTCTGGAGACAGTCGAGTACGCGCGGTTTTTCGTCAATGTGTGAGAGCGCGATCGAGGTCATGCCCATGATAGCGTTCATCGGCGTGCGGATATCGTGGGACATATTGGACAAAAAGCTGCTCTTGGCACGGTTTTCCTCCTCCGCTGCGCGCAGTGCGTCGGAAAGCTCTGCGTTCTCGCTCTTGAGCGAGTCGATTATCTCCTGATATTGTAAATCAGATGTGTTTTTCACTTCTTCCATTATTATTTCCTGTCCTTTCTGACCACAGGTTTCTCGATGTTCTCAAAGGCTTTGATGCAGTCTCCGCTCCTGGAACGGTCCAGCACCGCATGAAATACGAAATCAAAACAGCCGCCCACGCGCTCAGCCAGCAGTTCTTTCCACCATGCGGCAATCAGATACGGATCATTGCGGAATACGCCGCATCCGTAAGCGCCCAGCACCAGATTTCTGGCGCCCTGTTCCGCGAAAATTGCCAGCGCCAGCGCCATGCGCCGATGCATGACGCGCTCGGCCTCAGCGGTATCCTCGCCCTTTTGTATCACCTGCCCCATGTTGACCGCGGGCAGCGTCAGCACGGACGCCCTGACAGGTGTATCCACTAGCTGGAAGCGGCCGTCCCTGAAAAATACCACATCCGGTGAGTAGATCGCGTGGTCTGTGTACATCATGGAGGTCTGAGACCGGTTTGTCTGATAGTATTCCTCGTGTGCGGTCAGCGTCCTGTACAGGGTGCTCGACGCTGCCAGACTCTCCTCCTGGGCCATCGCGCCGTTGATGAAACCGCCTCCGGGATTTTTGGCGCTGGCAAAGTTCAGTACACCGATATGTTCCCTGCCTTCCCCTGCAAGCTTTCGGATGGCATCTACTGTGGAGAGGTTTTCGACGCGTTGGGCGGGGCTTCCTGCGCTGCCATCCGGGGCGTATTTTTCCAGAAGCGCTGCGCCCTGCTCTGGAGTGATCAGGGAACTGGCGTGCACGGACGCGTCCATGTCTGACTGAATGTCAATCTTTTTGCCCTCATACTCATAATATCCCTGCTCCATGATCCGCAGGGTTTCTCTTGCAATTGCTTTTCTGTCCATAATGTTCTCCTTTATGGGTGGCTGATAAAAAGTTTTCATCAAATGTTTTCTTTGTAACACATCATAACACATTTTATGGGAAAGCTCAAACATATTTGTGGGAACAGCCATCATTTCCTATCTGGTTGTAATTACATGTGTTTTGTGATACTCTAAAAAATAATTTTCAGTGCGACCGATCAGGGGGGTGGTTCATCTAATAAGTGTAAGGGAGTAAATCACAGTTTCCCCTGAATGCGCATTGAATTATATTATCGTTATAGTTTTTTATATAGCAAAGCCGGCGGAAAGGAAAGTATGACAAAAGAACAGTTAGGAAATTTGATCATCGCATCGGAGGATACGATGTACCATGTGGCAAAAACGCTGCTCCGCAGTGACGCGGACTGCGCGGACGCCATACAGGAGGCGATCGTGAAGGCGTTCGCGTCGTTTCAGACACTGCGCAGGGACGCCTATGCGAAGACGTGGCTGGTCCGCATTGTGATCAATGAGTGCTATGCCATCATGCGGCGGGAGAGAAAACTTGTGCCTCTGGAGGACTATACTATGGCGGAAGAGGCGGCGGAGAGGGCGGATTACTCTGACCTGTATGAGGCGCTCAGCCATCTTGCGGAGGAGACACGGCTCACCGTCACCCTCTATTACATGGAAGGGTACAGCGTCAAAGAGATCGCAGCCCTGATGAACACGTCAGAGAGTGCGGTGAAGAGCCGCCTTGCGCGTGCCAGGGACAAGATGAAAAAGGAGCTGGCGGAGGCGCAGTGAGTATCCGGCGCCGCAGCGGATTTGATTTCGCTTTGAGGATTATAGTGACTGGAAATAGTCGCGTATTGTGCCCGGATACCACGGGCGGAAATGGAGATTAAGATGAAACGGCGAGAAATGAGATTAGAGGATTTAGGACATAATTTTCCGGAAATGCCGGCGGAGCTCAGAAGGATGGTCGAGAGCGAGGTACAGCGGCAAATCGGGACAGTGTCATCGGGAAGGAGAAGAAAGCATATGGCAAAAAAGGTTGTGATCGCAGCGGTCGCAGCGACGATGCTGCTCGGGACGACCGTGCTTGCAGGGGCTCTTTATAAAATGCACAGCGAACCGGTAGGAGAATACGCAGTACGGACAAAAATAGAGGAGACGAACCAGGGGGAAAACGGGGAAAGTCATTCCGCGGAGGGGCAGACACAGACAATCCCTGAAATCAAGGATGTATCCATGGAAATATCCTATCTGCCAGAGGGCATGGTGGAGACAGATGAGGGAAAATACAGTTACGTAGATGCCCTGAACAAGGGGGGCGTGTCGATTGTCTTTTATAAAATGGATACAGGAGACGCGCAGTTTGACGTGCTGACCACAAATGTCAAGTCAACCGAGGAGATCAAAGTTGGCGGCTATGACGGTATCTATTGTGAATTGATTGACGGGGACGGCGAAGGGATTTCTTTTAATCAGCGCATCTATGTGGCGTACACAGATGTGCATTATGTGATGGAGATGTATGCCGCGTCAGATGTGACGAAGGAGGAGGCGTTGAAGATCGCGGAGGGCGTTCACCTGCAGCCCGTCTCCGGCGAAAACGCGCAGAATATCGTACACGCCTATGATTGGAGTGAATTTGTGCAGTCGGAAACCGAGGAGATCAAGGAGGGCGAGGAGTGGAGTGCGACACTCTCCGTACCAGAATCTGCGATGACAAATACGCACGCCATCGGTGAGTCCTTTGCAGCAGCGCATGTGGCGTCGCCTGAGGATGACTGGCTGGGACTGGGCAATGTGGAGATCAAAGTGACAGATGTGCAGTTCAGCGACAATGTGAGCCTGCTCGACCAGTCGTTGATGGACAGCGACGAGCGCACTGAGCTGCAGAAGGAGATTGATGCGTCGGGACAATTGCTTCCGGTCACGATCAACTATATCAAATATGGCGATGGCGTCAATACCATCAATGAGGTGGTGGACAGCCGCACAGTGCCGCAAAAGCTTGTCTATGCCACGATCGAGTACACGAACACAGGGAGTGAGGAGCTGGACGAAGTCCTGTTCTATGGAACCCTGATGAAGATTGCCGAGAGAGACGGACAGATGGAAATATACAAGGGAAAGGCGTCTGACAAGAATGCGGTATGGGACGAGGCAGTGCCACAGGGTGCGGCGCATTATGAGGAGATGTGGTACTATGACGTGCACGGCGGAGAGCGCCACAACAACTATATCACGCACCTGGCGGCTGGCAGCACAGCGACCGTCCATATGGCATGGCTGGTGCCGGAGGAAGATCTTGACTATCTCTATCTTGACCTGAGCACATTCGGCAGCGCTGGTGAGTTTGGCGCGGAGGCGCTGGATGTCGGGTATGTGGATATCAGGCGGTAGGGGATTTGATTTCTCAATAGGTTAGAAAGATATGGAAACCGATATTATTCGCTGAAAAAGCAGCGAAAGTATCGGTTTTCTTCGTGGTTTTATTTGCCTAAAATGATAATATCGTGTATACTGATACCAACGGATGAACCCATACATTGCGGGAGGGCAGGATATGAACAAAAAACCTGTGGTAAATATAGGCATACAGCGGTTTGACAAGCTTAGGAAACAAGGTTCGTTTTATGTTGACAAGACTGATTTTATCAGGGAATGGTGGGAGACCGGTTCGGAGGTGACGCTGATCATGCGTCCGCGCCGTTTTGGCAAGACACTGAACATGAGTATGCTTGAATGTTTTTTTTCCAGGAAATATGAGGGCAGGGCAGACCTGTTTGAGGGACTGTCAATTTTCGGACACGATTCAGATCAGGAAAAGTACAGAAACCTGCAGGGCAGATTTCCGGTGATATTTCTTACTTTTGCAAATATCAAGGCGGACAGATACGCAGAGATGGAAAATAAGATATCGGAAGTCATTGCCAGTTTATATGAAAGTAACAGGTATTTATTGGAAACAGGCTGTCTGAGCGAGAACGAGAAAGAATACTACCAAAAAGTAAAAATAGGAATGCCCAGCGACATTGCCGAGGGAGCGGTTCACCAGATGGCGTGTTTCATGCAGCGTTATTATAATGAAAACGTGATTATCCTCCTTGACGAGTACGATACGCCGATGCAGGAAGCATGGCTTTTTGGGTATTGGGATAAGGCTATCGTTTTTTTCAGCAATTTTTTCAACGCCACATTTAAGACCAATCCCTATCTTGAGCGCGGTATGATTACAGGAATAACGCGTATTGCCAAAGAGAGTAATGTCTCGGCTTATGCCGAGACATCGGAAAAACGCTATGAGCGTTTTTCTCAGGCATCTCTTTTGAGAGATGCCTTGTTCACAGGAATGAATAATCTCGATGTGATAACAACCACATCCGATGAGTATGCAACCGCGTTTGGATTTACTGAACAAGAAGTTTTTGACGCGCTTGATGATATGGAACTTGGCAGTGAAAAAGAGGAGGTAAAAAAATGGTATGACGGTTTTACGTTTGGAAGCCATACGGATATTTATAATCCATGGTCGATATCATCATTTATAAGAAAAAATGGAAAGTACGAAAATTACTGGGCGGATACAAGCTCAAACGGGCTTGTAAACTCCCTGATGCAGACGGGAGTTCCAGGCATCAAGCAGACGATGGAAGCGCTCCTGCAGGGGAAGAGTTTTGAGGCGGAGCTTGATGAAAAGATTGTATTTGACCAGCTTGACGGCAGTGTCGGTGCGGTGTGGAGTCTGCTCTTGGCGACCGGATACCTCAAAGTACTGGACCTGAAATATGTGGGGGAGCGCAAAAGAAAAGTGTACACCCTGACGCTCACAAACATGGAGGCAGAGAGTATCTTTGAGAATATGGTAAAAGGGTGGTTTGGCGGCAGCACGGAAACGTACTACAATGAATTTATCAATGCGCTTTTGCATGATAATGTCCGCAAGATGAACACTTTCATGAATAAGGTAGCTCTGAACACTTTCAGCTCATTTGACAGCGGAAACAAGCCGTCAGACCAGACAGAACCGGAGCGTTTTTATCATGGCTTTGTGCTCGGCATGGTTGTGAACATGGCAGATACGTACAGCGTGAGATCAAACCGTGAAAGCGGCTATGGCCGCTACGATGTCATGCTGGAGCCTGTGGATAAAAATGGAAAGGCGTTCATATTTGAGTTCAAGGTACTTGATCCGGATGAGGACGAGGAGACGCTTGAGGACACGCTCGCGGCAGCGCACCGCCAGATCGCGGAGAAGAAATATGAGACAGAGCTGGTATCACGCGGCTTTGCGCCGGAGAAAATACGTAAATACGGATTTGCATTCCGGGGCAGGGAATGTCTCATAGGATAACAATTGGAGGAAGAAATGCAAAACAATACAAAAATAATCGCGGTGGCAGGAAAGGGCGGCGTGGGGAAAACATCGCTGGCAGCCGCTATGGTAAAGGTGCTGGTGGAGCGATATCCGGACAAGCGGATTCTCGCCATCGACGCAGATCCGGCAGTCGGGTTGTCGACTGCGCTTGGCGTGGAGGTACATGAGACGATCGACGATATCCGGAAGGCGGTCGTGGCGACTGTGGAGGAGGGCGATACCCGCACAGCCCTGGAGCTCCTGGCAGAGTCGGAGTACCGCATTTATGATGCGATGACAGAGTGCGATGGCTTTTCATTCATCGCTGTGGGACGCCCTGAGAGCGCGGGCTGCTACTGCAAGATTAACAATTACCTGAAAGCGGTGATACAGTTACTCTCCGACAATTTTGACTATGTGGTGATCGACGGCGAGGCGGGTATCGAGCAGGTCAACCGCCGCGTGATGGAGAAGGTGACACATCTGCTGCTGGTGACAGATTCAAGCCGTAAGGGAACACAGGTGATCCAGACGATTAGGAAAGTGGCGGACTCTCTTGTAATGTATGAGTGGGTGGGCGCTGTGATCAACCGCATTTCGTCCACGGAGTCTATCAAGCTGATCGACACGGGGGATATACCTGTCATGAGCTATATCTATTCCGATGAAAAGCTTGCCGAGGCGGACTTGAAGGGGGAGAGCATCCTGACACTGCCTGCTGATACGGAACTCCTGCGGGGAACAGAGCGAGCTCTTGTCAGAATGGGGATATTGTGAGGAGATAAAATGAGAGATTTATCGCAGTTATATTATTTTGAAAAGTTGTTGCAGGAGGCAAATAATGACCTGGTGCGCGAGGGTGTGGCAAAGGGGCTGCACCCGGTTGGCAGTGTCTGTTCGCTGATACCGGAGCCGCTTCTGAACCTGCCGGGGTGCTTTTCGGTGCGGCTTCGGGCGCCGCGCACAGGTTCGATCGATATTGGTACCTATTATATGTCAAGCCTGTTGTGTGAGTGCTGCCGCGCGATTCTCGAGCGCGCGGTGGAGGGTGGTTATCAGTTTCTTGACTGTATCATCGCGCCGGACGCCTGCTCGCAGATGAACCGGTGCGTGGAGAACATAGAGCACTTAAACTGCATTGAAAAAGAGGGGTTTTTTGTCTCCTACTGCGATGCGCCTATGAAATCAGACGATGCTGCGCTCCGCCATTATGTGAGACAGATGAAAACACATGTTCTAAATCCGCTGCGGGAAAAGCTCGGTATCGACGTTTCCGATGAGAGTATTCGCAGGGCGGTGGAGCAGCACAACCAGGTCTGCAGCCTCCTGCAGGAGATATCAGCGTATCGAAAGGAGGAGAATCCCCGCATTACAGGCTACGAGTTTGCCGTTTTGTGCACAGCCTCCTACTGTTGTCCCAAAGAACTTTTGATAGACAGGCTCGCGTCGGTTGCGGAGGAGTTAAAGACAAGGGAAGCCGATGCGAAGCCGGATTTTCGCGTGAAAGTCGTTGTCGCGGGTTCTGAGATTGATGATCCGGGGCTGATTCGAATGATGGAGGAGGCAGGGGCGAGGGTTGTCGCAGACCGCTTTTGTTTTGGCTCGCTGCCGGAGCGTATTCCGATCGCGCTCAATGATACGGAGGACGCGCTGACACAGATCTGCAGGCATTATCTGCAAATGGGAAAATGCCCGCGCTATATGAACGCGGAGAAAGTATTGGAGCGTCAGGACTATGTACACCGGCTGGTGCAGGAGTATCATGCGGACGGCGTGATCTATCAACAGATGAAATTCTGTGATTACTGGGGTTACGAGCGTGCTTACGCGTCAAAAAATATGAGGGAAAAATACGGCGTGCCCACGCTCTCCATAGACAGACCGTATGTGACGGGAAACTCCGGGCAGCTCAGGACTCGGTTTCAGGCGTTTGTGGAGAGCCTGGAGATCAAGAGACTACATAATTAGAATCGCAGGGAAAGGCACAGGTACAGGCATATGGGAAAACGGATGGGGAGCGAGAAGCTCGGTTCATTTTATACAGGCAAAAAAGCGAGAAAGCGGCGCGAGTGGCGCGGCGTCAGGGACACATTTTACGATTATTTACAGTGGCTCCGTATCTGGGGCGTGCTGATCGGTTTTGCCGCAAAGCCGAATAATGTGAAGGCATTTTTCCGCTATCGCTGGATGGTCAATTATCTGGTGGTGCCCGACTTTTTTGACAGGCACACGGAAGGAATGCGCGGCTGTCAGCTTCGCATCACGCACACGGCGCTCAGTATTGTCGTCATCGACATGTGCAAAGCCATGACGCGGATGTTCCGGGCAGACCCTGATGTCGGAAACGACGAGAAACTTCGGAAGAAGATGGTATTATTTGATGAAAATATGATGAGCGAGATCATGAACGGATTTCCGAACCTGATCTGGACATCGGTGGAAGTGCCCGCGGTGTACACCTGTGCCATGATGGTTCAGGACGGCGTGGTGCATTACACGGACGCGGCACAGACATACGGGATTCCGTCAGACGTCTGCCCGATGCCGCTTGCGGAGCTCGGCGTTGCCCTCGAGGACGACTATCCGAGAATCGGGGCGTGCGCGGTGCACTGCAACACGACATGCGACGGCAGCCTGATGGGAAACAGCATCGAGGGACAGTATTTTGGCATTCCGACATTTGAGCTTGCAGTGCCAATCCGCCATACATACGAGAGCGTGGAGCCATACGCGGTGGAGGAGATACAGAACTGTATCGCCTTTATCGAGAAACATACCGGGGAGACGTTTGACTGGAACGCGTTTTTCAAGAGTATGGAGCTCTTTAATACAGAGACGCAGAACATGCTCGACTGGTTTGAGATCAGCCGCACGAAGTATCCCCAGATGATCGGGACGAACCTCGCACTATACCGCTATTGCGTTTACCAGGCTACCGGCGGCAGGTATGAGGTCTTTCGGAAAGTCGAGCAGAAAATAAACCGATATGTGCAGAGAGGGTATGAGCGAAAAGAGCTTGTCTGCAAAGAAATCAGGCACCGCGCGATCACATGGGGCGTGCAGTCGGCGTATTATACCGCTTTCACGGTCTGGCTGCAGAACTGTTGGGGCGTGGCGTCGCTCGTGGATATGCTAAGCTTATGTTCAACGCGCATGGTAGATACGCAGGACAGGGAGCAGGCGTTAAAAGACCTGGCTTATTTATATGGAAAGATGATTATGCGCAGCCGCTCCAACGGCGGATACGAGGTCGGCGTCGAGGATTTGTGGCGTTTCTGCGAGAGCTTTGACGTGGATGTGGTCATCATGTACTGCCACATGGGTTGCAAGGCGATGTCGGGATATCACGGACTTTTTGAGGAGGAGGCGAGAAAGCACGGCATTCATCTGATCTGGGTGAATCACAATCTGATGAAGCCGGAGGATGCCTCGAGGAGGGACATGCGCATGGAAGTCAACCGGTATATGCGCACTGTATTTCGGGAGGAGCCGCTCGACGCGAGCCTTGAGGACTTTGATGATGGCAATAATTGGTAAAAAGGTGGCCTGGTAGAATGGTTATGGAGGAGGTTAGAATAATGAGATACTTCGGTGGTTGTGACGCGGGTAGTACATATACAAAGTGCGTTATTATAGATGAGAACAGTAAGATCGTGGCGAGTGTCACCAACAGGAGCCGCATCAATCCGGTATTGAGTGCGGAGGCGGCGCTCAATGAGGCGGTCGCGCAGGTGAAAGGACTGCATTCGGTGAAAGATCTGGCGTATCTGGTCGGTACAGGATACGGGCGCAACAAAGTGCCCTTTGCCGATGAAAATATATCCGAGATCAGCTGTCACGCGATGGGCGTGCATATGGCAAATCCCAATGTGCACGCGGTCATTGACATCGGCGGACAGGATGTCAAGGGCATCGCCATCGACACGGACGGAACCGTGCTCAACTTTGCGATGAATGACAAGTGCGCAGCCGGAACGGGGCGCTTTTTTGAGAGTATGGCAAATGCTTTTGAGATGTCGCTGGAGGAATTCTCCAAGCTGTCATTGAAGGCGAAAAATGTGATACCAATCACTGCGCAGTGCACTGTGTTTGCCGAGAGCGAGGTCGTGTCCCTGGTCGGTGAGGGCAAGCCGATGGAGGAGATCGCGGCGGGCATACAGCTCTCTGTCGCCAAGCGGTGTTTTGTCATGGCAAAGAAGGCGGGGGCGACGGACAGTGTAGCCCTGACGGGCGGATGCGCCAAGAACGAGGGATTAAAGCAGGCGATCGAGAAAGTGCTCAAGATCAAGGTGGTAGATCTGCCGATCGATCCGCAGCTGATGGGTGCGCTCGGGGCGGCGGAGTACGCAAAACGTAAAGTGCACGTTTGACGCAACTAATAAATTTCATTGAGATGGAGATTGTTATGAGGATAGGAAAGATTTTATCGGGTGTGGTGATCGTGACGGCAGTATTTTTCGTCCTGACCTTTATCATCTATTTTTTTAATCTGGACATGAAGGCGGCAGCAAAAATTATGCCAGTGATCTCGAAACAGTATGATAAGATTAAAAAAGAAAAAAGCTGATAACAAAACAGAGTGATTGGATTGAGATGAGAGAATGAATCTGTTTGACGAAATGATAACAAATATTCAGGGACAATTAAACCAGATTGCCACGGCGGAACAGGCAAGACTCGAAAGACCATCAAGAGAGTGGAAAGATGTGGGGGAACATCATATGATACTCGGCAAAGAGATGGCGTATGAGCTTGGCGGGCGGGACACGCTTGGTTTAAGCGGCTGTCTCTTCACGACGAAACCGCTGCTGTTTCAGCAGGGCGCATATCTGTATGGAAAAGATTTGGTGCAGATTGCAAAGCGCCAGTCCTACGCACGGATCGTATTTGCACAATTGGAGGAAAATACCGACGAGGAAGCGCTGTACCGGAAATTCCGCGAGATCGACTATGTGCGCTACCATATTCACCCGGAAGGCTATATGGCACGCATCTCGCCGGTGAGCCAGCGGGAGCCGGTGCGCATCAGCAAAAAGTTATTGGCGGACAAGAAGATGAGTTTTGCCAATATCGGTCAGATGTATCTGGAACGGTATCAGAGGATTTCCGGTGTAAAAAATGTCAATGTGATTTTTGTCACGCAGGAGAATTTTGACTATCGTGAACTGGAGAAAACGCTCGGCAGGGCGGAGCAGGTCACGCAGTCACTCAACCATATTTTCACGAGCCTCAACATGGATTGCAATACCTGTAATTTAAAGTCGGTATGCGATGAGGTAGAGGGGCTGCGTGAACTGCATTTTGGACAAA
>VSNM01000005.1:114218-131518 GCA_009774245.1 Lachnospiraceae bacterium
CATGGATTGCAATACCTGTAATTTAAAGTCGGTATGCGATGAGGTAGAGGGGCTGCGTGAACTGCATTTTGGACAAAAAAGAAACGAGTAGGGGAAAGCTTTTCCCCCTACTCGATTTTTTGTAGCTGCGTGATGATAAATTTGGGTATTTCCTCCTCCTGCATGGACAGGGCGTGGGAAAATTCCTGATGGATTTTCTTTTCGGCGTCGTGCAGAATCTTTTCGTCGAATGCAGAAAACTTTCTACCTGCCTCGGTTGCGCGCGCTTTTCTGGTGTGAAGAACGGTGATCAGCGCGATAATCCTGCTGGTGTCGTCGCCGCGGAGAATCGCGGAGTAGGCAGCCTTTCTGAGGTTGGTATTGTCAATCCATTCGATTTTTTCCGTTGCAGAATGTCTGATAATGCTGATGATTTCGTCCTTGCCCATCAGTTTTCTGAGATGAACCTTGTCAGTGTCCACAGGGACATAGATGGTGGTTGCTTTATTGTCCGACAGGGGATGCATGATATAATAGGTGCGTTTTCTCTCGGTCAGTTTTTCTTCCCGGATATCCTCGATATTACAGACGCCGGCTGACGGGTGTATGACGATACTTCCAATCTGAAACATGCAAAAACTCCTTTCTGTTTCCTGTATACTGCTCAAAATTGTGTATAAAAAAACCGCTGTCACATTCGGAAATCAAATGTGAAGCAGTTTGTGGATACACATAATTACCAGAAATCTCTATACATTTATTCTAGCACAAAAAAATAATTTATGTAAGCAAAACTTCTAAAATTTGTTAATAATATTTTTCAGGGCGGCCTTATGGTCGTTTGGTGCAATGGAGGTTGTCAAAGCAAGACTGTCTGTCGATATTTAACATATAAATGGATTTGAATCATCACAAGGGAGTGGTAAAGCGAAATATCGGAGGAGAAAATGTCAATCAATATAGCAGAAAGGCAGTTGCCGAAACAATACGAAAACTACGCCATCGATCAGGACAGACTCAGACAAAGATTCCAGGATAAGGATAATGAAAAGAAGAAGAACAGTGTCAGGCATTTCAGTTATGACACCGTGGAGATCACACCAGATGGCCGCAGTGCCTTAGAGCAGGAGATGGTGGAAACGATCCGGGCGAGACAGGGTATCAGAGTTGAAGGAAGGCTTACTAGCGTCAGCTCGCAGAGCGTCTTTGAGGAGTTTGAGCGGGCAGTGTCGGCGGAGCAGAGAGCGCATACGGCAAGTGGCAATTTTGACCGCCATGTAGACAAGATGGTATCCGCCTACAGGCAGATGAAGCGCGCGATCGAAGAGAAATATGCGAACAGGAGCCAGGAGCAGTCCTATTTCATCACCGATGACAAGAGCGTACAGCCGCTAACCCAGGAGACGGAACTGGAGCTGTTGGACAAAGCCTACGAGCAGCACAGTATGGCGATGGCTTCTTTCACGGAATCACTGAATGACCTGCAGGATTTTAAGCCGCAGATCATATACCACCGTTCCGGCAGCCATGTGAGGGAACAGTCGGATTACCAGCCGCAGTCAGGTTCCGCAGACGGTGCGAAAAAGAAAAAGGGCGAGATCCGGGATCAGGCGTATCAGGCATTTATGTCCGCCATCGGTAAGGGTAGTTTTCAGTCCGGTTCAGGCAGCGCCGCGTTTTCGAGAAGTGAACTGAACCGTATCTGGGATCACTATGCATGATTTGCGGAAAGGATAAAGGGTTTCATGATGCGAGTAGAAGAGAATAAGGCAGCTGTTTATGAGAAAAGCAGCCATTCCAGAACGATAAAGGAAGCGATGCCGGAGCTTAGGGACATTCAGATCAGGGTGGATTCTGTAGCTTTATCGCGGGAAGGACAGGCGGCGCTGCGCGGACAGGGACAGGGGACGTTCTGGCAGATTGACCTGGACGGGATCCTGCAGATGAGGGATATTTGGCCAAAACTAAGCATGGATTTGTCCTATGAAATGATGCGGGACATGCAGACGGATATGCGAAAAACCTCGGAAGAGACCATAAAATCAAAGGGATATGAGTCGCTTGATGATCGGATCACAAAACAGATGAATGCGTATGCGAGACAGTACGAAGCCCTGCAGAGGGGACATGCAGATGGAACGAGAGATGTCTATGTATCAGACGGAAGGGATGAAAACGGAAAAGAGCAGTATCATAAAGTGACATTGGAGGAGGACTTGAAATATCTGGATGAGGCTTTTGGGCGGATTGCGGATGATATGGTACTGGCGACAAGCTCCCAGGAGAACCTGCGGCAATCGAAAGAATATTTCAGCGGACAAAAGCTGACAGCCCCATTGCCGGGCGGATCTGGCCAGAGGCTTGCCGACACCCTGAAACGCGCGGCCTCCGCCTATGCGCAGCAGAGACAAAAGGGAAATCCTGCGAACGCGGCAAGGATGGCACTCAATGCCCTCGATGAGGACAGGAGCTTTTCCAACACGATGCGCAAGTTGTTTTCGGTTCGGTAAGGAGGACATTTTGAAGGGGAGGCAGCAGGGAGACCAGACAGTCCGATTCAGCTTCGTGGAGGGCGACGTGCGTCTGCGGGTGGAGGATATCGTCTACATTGAGACAAGCAGGCACAAGAATGTGTTTTACACCACAGGCGGAACCTATAACATTTACAGAAAAATGGACGAGCTGGAAGCGGACTTGCATGGTATGGGATTTGTGCGGACGCACCGAAGTTTTCTTGTCAACATGCGGTATATCGACCGGATTAACAGTTATATTGTGACGTTAGTCAGCGGGAAGGAATTATCCGTCCCCAAGGCGAGATATCCTGATGTAAAGCGCCAGTACGCACTGTTTCAGGGAATAAAAAAATGAGTGGAAAAGGGAACCCGAAAAGGCTTCCCTTTTTTGGACTTTGAAAATCGCATAAAAATGTAAAAAAAATTAAAAATAACACAATATTTTGAAAGAAAATCACAGATTGATGCTGTATAATAATATAGTGGGAATGGTTTTTCAAACACGCACTGAGAAGGGGAGACTGGAATGAAGGATTTTGAGAGAAAGATGTCACCGAGAAAAAATATTGACACAGAGAGCTGGTTTATTGAGTGCTATCGGAGGTATCAGGGACATCCGATGAAGATATTGATTGCCCTGTATCGGGGAAATTATCACAAGTTTGTACTGGCAGTGATCAGCTTTTTTATCAAGCATGCCTGCGTGTGGGTGCTGCCGATCCTGACGGCGAATATCATCAATGACGTGACATCGGGCAATCCCAATACCGTGCGGAATATTATTTTTTATACGGTGTTTGAGGGCGTTCTTATCGTGATCAATGTCCCCATGAATTATCTGTACACAGCCTGCAAGAGCTTAGCGACGCGCTATGTGGAGACGGGACTTCGCAAGGCGCTGGTGCGCAAGCTCCAGCAACTTTCCATATCGTACCATGTGGAGACGCAGTCCGGCCGGCTCCAGTCGAAGATCATGCGCGATGTCGAGGCGGTGGAAACGCTGTCGACGCAGATGTTTTTAAACATATTAAACATTGTCCTCAATATCGGCGTGGCGCTGATTGTCACAGGCTCCAAGAGCAAGACGGTTCTTGTGTTCTTTGTGTTTGCGGCGCCGATCGCAGCAATCACGATGGTGTCCTTTCGCAATGTGATGAAAAATAGAAACAGGGAGTTTCGAAAGGAGATGGAGGAGACTTCCGCGCGCGTCATGGAGATGGTGGAGCTCGTGCCCGTGACGAGGGCTCATGCGCTCGAGGACGAGGAGGTGCGCAAGATCAGCAGCCAGCTCTTCGCGGTGGCAGAAAAGGGGTATCAGCTTGATGTAGTACAGGCGCTCTTTGGCTCCGTGGGATGGGCGATCTTCCAGATCTTTCAGGTGATCTGTCTGGCGTTTACGGGTTATCTCGCCGTGAAGGGAAGTATTCAGGTGGGGGACATCACGCTTTATCAGAGTTATTTTTCAACCGTGGTCAATCAGGTGTCCGCGATTGTGACGCTGCTCCCGATCATTACAAAAGGCGTCGAGTCGGTGAACTCGATCGGGGAGGTGCTGCTGTCAGAGGACGTGGAGCGCAATGAGGGCAAGGAGGCTCTGGACGATGTGGAGGGCGTCTTTGACTTTCAGGAAGTCTGTTTCCACTACAATAGCAGTGAAAATCAGGTGTTAAATCATTTGAACCTGCATGTCGAAAAGGGGCAGACGATCGCCTTTGTCGGGGAATCCGGCGCCGGAAAGTCCACGATCCTAAATATGGTCATCGGCTTTCACATGGCAAGCGAGGGGAAAGTATTGCTGGACGGGCATGATATGAACGAGATTGACCTGCGCACCTACAGAAAGCATCTTGCCGTCGTGCCGCAGACCTCAATTCTATTTTCGGGGACGATACGGGAAAACATTACATACGGATGTGAGCATGTGACGGACGAGGAGCTTGCGGAGGTGGTGCGCGCGGCGAACCTGACTGATCTGGTGGAGAGCCTGCCAAAAGGGCTCGACACGGCGGTGGGCGAGCATGGCGGAAAGCTGTCCGGCGGGCAGCGTCAGCGGATTGCCATCGCGCGGGCGCTCATACGCAATCCCCAAATAATCGTTCTGGACGAGGCGACATCGGCACTCGACAGCATCTCGGAAAAGATGATTCAGGAAGCGATCAATAATCTGGTGAAAGGCAGGACGACCTTTATCGTGGCGCACCGCCTGTCCACAATCCGCGACGCGGATAAGATCGCGGTGATCGCCGATGGAAAATGCGTGGAATACGGAACATTCGAGGAGCTGATGGAGTTAAAGGGCGAGTTCTACCGCATGAAGGTGCTGCAGAGTTAGTTATGCAAACGGGCGCATAAGGAAATTAGTTGCTGCCGCAACATGCGCCCGGCGCGGCGAGTAGTGGAGAAGGGCATTCCCCTACTCGATTTTATGCCACATAACAGTACATAAAGATAAAGTGGCAGATGCTCCCGCCCATCACGAACAGATGAAAGATCTCATGTGAGCCAAAATATTTGTGCAGCGAGTTGAACACAGGAAGCTTTAGCGCATAGATTACACCACCGATCGTGTAGATGATGCCGCCGGCCAGCAGCCATCCAAACGCCGCGTGGGGAAGCGTGTTCCAGAGCGTTCCGAACACGAGCAGGCACAGCCAGCCCATGGCGATATAGATTACCGATGAAAACCATTTCGGACAGGTGATCCACAGCGCTTTGACGAGCATACCGACGATGGCCACACCCCAGACAAGCGCCAGCAGCGTATACCCCATACGGCCGCCGAGGACGATCAGGCACACCGGCGTGTAAGAACCCGCGATCAGCACAAAGATCATCATGTGGTCTATCTTGCGAAAAACGCGCAATACTTTTCCAGAGACATTGACGCTGTGATAGAGCGCGCTCGCCCCGTACAAAAGAATCATGCTCGCCGCAAAGATGGCGAGCGCCACGGCCGTCATGCCGCCGTGAGCCTTCATGATGAGCGGCGATGCGGCGATCGCCGCCATGAGACATGCGATAAAATGTGTGATCGCGCTTCCGGGTTCCCTGATTGTCAACTGCATAATAACTCCTCCTTGGATACAATGTGTTTTCGATCAATTTCCGTCTACAGTTCCAAATATATTTCCGGCAATCTAGCCTTTGCGTTTTCTCTCAATACAGCATATGGCACTTCGTAGAGTACAATGAAATGGAATGTAGTATTGAAAACTACATATTGATTAAAATAATACTACTACTTATTGTGTTCAATGTCAATCTTAATTATCAAAAAATCGAGGAGGTTTCAGTCCTCCTCGATCACATGTATTTCCAGATAGTCAAAATCGATCGACTCTATAAAGTTGTCCGAAGTAAAACGCGTTTTGTCGTGCTTTTTGAAATCCTTGATATTTGCGTCGAGCCAGATCGGTTTCCCGAGATCAAACTGGTAACACACCGCCTCGAGTGCATCAAATACCTTGTGTGTGCGTGTCTCGGGACGCTCGTCACAGATGACGGTATCCCGTAGCATATGGTTGTCCTTGAAAGTCCTTGCCCACAGTCTAAACATTTCTTATATCCCCCATATATCATGATACGATATCATGAAAATCCATTCTGCTTTTTCCAGTCCTGCCAGCGCCCGCCGTTCATGAGCAGCCGCCATGCCTCCCGTCTTTCCAGACCAAACCAGTCAAACTGGCGCATCAGGACATACACAATCTGTCCCTCCGGAAGGCTTGCGCCACACCACCTGTCCCCTGTATGGGCCGGTCAGCATCAGCCCGGTCATGAGCGTGCAGCCCTGCGTCCCGATGGGCAGGACGCCGGTGTAAGGATAGGGTGACTGCGCGACCTTGTCCCAGTCGGCGTCGCTCATTTTCGGATAGATCAGCGGCTCTTCCTGGAGGACGTTTTCCTCGTCCGGGAGCCATTGCTCCAAAAGCTCTGTTTCACGCCGTTTGCTTTCCGGCGTTTTCACGCCAAAGAGTCCGTAGAAGGGACCTGCGCCGCCGTTTCCAGCCAGCGTCAGAAAATCCCGGTATTCCTCCGGCAGACGGATGCCGTGCTGCGCCTCGAATTTCTGTACCACTTCCTCGCTGGCAGGCGCCGCTAACTTGTATTGATGGGAGTCCGCCCCAAAGCGGTCGCAGTCCTCGTCTTTTGCCTTCGCCTGCCCCAGCAGTTTTAAGATGCGTTTTACCCAGGCCGGCTGGCCGTTCTTTTTCGTTTGCTGACTCAATGTCCTGACCTCCTTTTTTTATATGCACACGGGCACCCAAAGGAAATATGTCATCAAACCGATAAATCGGTTGGCTGACAGGTGCCCAGCGCGGCGAGTAGGGGAAAGGCTTCCCGCAACGCAATTATGAAACATTAGAATTATACAGAATTATATCATGAATGAGCGAAAAGAAAAAGCACATATGACCATCGGATAAAATTTTATACAAATTTATATAAATTTTAAGATTTCTGATGACCACAACACGAAAAAGTGTGGTACAATAATAGGCGTTGTGCCGTCAAGCAGGCACAGCACATGGAAAGAGAGGCGGAGTGGTTATGGAATATAGTGGAAATAGGAATTCTGATGTGGATAGCTGGAAAGAAGTGATCCTGGTATACAGCTCTGCCCTCAAGGAGATCGGGACGAAGCTTGAGATCCTCAACGACGAGTTCCAGCATGTACATCAGTACAATCCCATCGAACATATCAAGTCGCGTATCAAGACTTCGGAGAGCATCGTAAAGAAGCTCAAAAAACATGGGTATGAGTCGACGATCGACAACATGATCCGGTATGTCAACGATATCGCAGGAATCCGGATCATATGCTCCTTTACGACTGATATCTACAGGATTGCGGAAATGCTGGAGCGGCAGAATGACATCAGGATTCTGTCGGTGAAGGATTATATCCAAAATCCCAAGGCGAGCGGCTATAAGAGTTATCATATGATCGTGTCCATTCCCATCTATCTGTCAGAGAAGAAGGTGGACGCGAAGGTTGAGATACAGATCAGGACTGTGGCGATGGATTTCTGGGCCAGCCTGGAGCACAAGATCAATTACAAATTTGATGCGAATGTTCCGGAGCACATCAAGGCGGAGCTCTTTGCGTGTGCCGGGATGGTGTCGGAGCTTGATGCCAAGATGCTGTCTTTGAATGAGGAAGTGCAGCAGTTGTCACTGAACGAGGAAGCGAGACAATAAGGAGTCACCAAAGTGGTCAAACTTTTTGACAGTCCTGGAAAATGAGGAGTGCCCCGATCATCTCGAAGAAATCATTCTCTGAAATGAACCGGGGCTATTATGAAAAAATTTATCTATGTGTAATGAAAACACTACGTTGTTGTCGCTTGCTATGATTTAATATTACCACTGGATTATGAATAAACTATGAACAAAATGTTAGTTTATTGTTAATATGTATACTGACAAGAAAAAATAGATATTTTTTATATGCAAAACATACAAACAGCGCCCTGGAACGTGTTTGAAAAATCCAGGGTGCGATTTTTTGCAACTTCTGATTGTAAGACATCCCGTTTGATGATAAGATGATATCATAAAAGGTACGAGAAGGATATCGCTGGAAAGGTACGGTTGAGACGATGGATAATTTCATGGATAAGCTTGCGCAGAAATTCAGCGCGCAGGAGATGATCAAGGCAAATTCACAGGCAGAGGCGGAGGAGATGAAGCGGCTCCAGCTGCAGGTGTCAGAATACGAGAAGATTCTGCAGGAGATGAGAAAACTCAATTACCGCAACACGGAGCTCACAGAAAAGCTCGATCTGATGATTGGCGACAACGCGGACAAAATCCAGGGCATGAAGGAGGATGAGCAGCGGCTGATCGCAGCGCTGCGGGACCTGACAGACGAGCAGACGAGAAACCGCGAGGCAGAGCTTGAGCGGAAGGCGGAAGAGCGCATCGAGCAGGAGCGCGCGGAGGAGAGCCAGAAACAGACAGATCTGGCGGCGATCACGGACCTGCTTGAGAATAAATTTCAGAAATCGGATGATTTCGTGCACAAGGAGAATGTCAAGGTGTACAGAAATGTACAGGCAGTGGTGGTCGATGAGCTCAAGCGCTGTGTGGAGAGTGCGCAGAGCGAGCGGGCTGCGCTGAAAAACGAGCTGGCGGACGAGATCAAAAAGGAGCTGGGCAAAAAGCTGAACAGGGTGATGATCTTTAGCGCGATCTCCGTGGCGCTGTCGGCTGTCAGTGTGGCACTGTGGGCGCTGCTGGTAATGGTAATGGGGGCGCTTTAGAATGGCAAAGATTTCATTTAAACCTGGAAATATGCTCTATCCGCTGCCGGCAGTGATGGTGAGCGTGGCGGACAGGGAAGGCAGGACCAACATTATCACAGTTGCGTGGGCGGGGACAATCTGCACGAACCCGCCGATGGTGAGCATATCTATCCGTCCTTCAAGGTATTCGCATCACATGATCATGGAGACGGGCGGGTTTGTCATCAATCTCACGACCAGGGAGCTTGTCCGTGCCACAGATTACTGTGGGGTGCGCAGCGGGCGGGACGTCGACAAATGGAAAGCGGCGCGGCTGACGCAGGTGCCGTCGGATATCGTGAAAGCGCCATGCATTGCGGAGAGTCCGGTGAACATTGAGTGCAGGGTGGAGAGAAGGGATCAGCTTGGCTCACATGATTTGTTTGTCGCGGAGGTGGTCGCAGTGCATGTTGATGACCGGTATATGGACGCCCGGGGAGGCTTTCATCTGGAGGACGCCAGACCGATCGTGTACAGCCATGGGGAATATTATTGCCTCGGGGAGAAGCTGGGCAGATTTGGATACAGTATACAAAAAAATTCAGTACAAAAAAAACCTTGACGAACGAGGCAAAAATCAGTATCATAGAGTTATGTTGAGAATGCACGACAATTGAATCAGGTAAAAGTGCCACGAAGATGTAGCATCAGATATTCTTTTATGCAAAGAGAAGATCTGGTGCTTTTTCATGCACACGGGCACCCAGAGGAAATATGTCATCAAACCGATAAATCGGTTGGCTGACGGGTGACCGGCGCGCGAGTAGGGGAAAAGGACTCTTCCCTGCTCGATTTTGATGGGGGTGTCCTATGAATCAGTTAGATAAAAATATAGCAACCAATTTGAAGAGAATCAGAAAGTCAAAAAATATGAGTCTCGATGCGCTCGCGGAGAAGACAGGCGTGAGCAAGAGTATGCTGGGGCAGATCGAGCGCGGGGAGTCCAATCCCACAGTGTCAACGATCGCAAAGATTGTGGACGGCATCAGAATTTCCTTTGAGGAGCTGCTCTATCCGAAACAGGAGTCCGTGCTCATCATAGACAATGATAAGCTTCCGGTGCTGCGGTCCGAGGAGGGGGCGTATCAGGTGCGCTCGATATTTCCGTATGACAGGCGCAGAAGCTTTGAGGTGTATGAGATGAAGATCGAGCCGGGCGAAGGCTGCGAGTGTTTTTGGAAAGGAGAGGGGGGCAGCGAATACATCCTGGTCGTCCAGGGGGTGCTGACACTGGAGACGACGGAGGGAATGTATGAGGTCTCCGCAAACCATGCCATAAAGCTTGACGCCGCAAAGGAGCACAGCTATCACAACAGCGGCAGCAGACAACTGATCCTGAATCTTTTTGCGGCGTATGATGGCGCGGGTGTATAAAAGCTGTTTTTTTCCTTTACATTATCTTAAAAGGCTGTTAAAATGATATCTGTCCTACAAATACAACAGATATAAGGAATACAGTATGCATTTATATAATAGAAGAATCAGGCTGTGTTACATAGAAGCGGCTGCGATCGCGCTGGCGGTCTGCGCGCTGCTGTTCCCATCGATGCAGCTTTTGAGACATACAGGAGACAATTATTTTATCATCAGATTAAATGGAGTCGAGGTGGGAAGACTCCCATCGACGGACAATCTCGACGCGCTTCTGGTGCGCGCCAGACGCCAGGCGGTCGGGGAAATCGGGAGCGATGAACTGGTTTTTATGGATACAGAGCTTGAGACGGAAGGGAGCGAGAGGCTCTGGGCGGCAGTGAACGACGAGGATGATGTCGTGGAAAAGATGGCGGATGTCATGAAGCGCAGCGCGCGGGAGACGCTTCACCGCTCCTATACAGTCAAGGTCAATGAGACAGCGGTAAATCTGGGTTCTTACGACGATGTGCATGAGCTGCTCGAGCAGGCGTTAGCGCCATATGATACGCAGAATCAGTACCAGGTTGCGCTTGAGCTGGACGACGACCGTGAGATCAATGTGCTGGAGGCCGTGATCTCACCGCTGGAAAAGGCTGCGGCGGAGGAAGAGGAATTTAGCGCATCCGCAGGAGTGGCAGCAGATCTGGAGGAAATGTTTGCGTCGGTGGAGCCGGAGGTGGAAAAGGGCTTTGAGGATTACACTGCGGGGTTGACCGACATCAATTACGCAGAGAAGATCGAGGTTGTGGAGGCCTATCTATTGGAGGAGGAGCTCAACACTGTGGAGGAAGCAGTCAATCTCGTGACAAAGGAGCAGGAGACACAGATTATCTATAAGGTCGTATCCGGAGACACCCTCTCGCAGATCTGCCTGACGAACAATATTCCGATGGATGAGCTGGTTGCGATCAATGATGCCCTCGAGGATGAAAATACCATGATACGGGTAGATCAGGAGCTTGTGATCACGGTGCCGGAGCCCGAGCTCTCGATCATGTGGAAGGAGGAGCAGGTATATACGGAGGACTATGAGGCGGAAGTGCAGTATATACCAAATGATGACTGGTACACGACACAGCGGGTGACGCTGCAGGAGCCGTCCGCCGGCAGGCGCAAGGTGGCGGCGGTGATCGAGTACAAAAATGGTCAGGAGGTCGGCAGGGAAATCCTCAAGGAACAGATCTACGCCGAGGCGGTTCCCAAGATCGTTGAGCGCGGGACCAAGATTCCTCCGACGTACATCAAGCCGATATCCGGCGGAAGGCTGAGCTCCGGCTTTGGCGCCAGAAGTGCGCCGACAAAGGGCGCCTCGACCAACCACAAGGGAGTGGACTGGGCAACGCCGATCGGAACCTCCGTGGTCGCATCCAACGCGGGTACTGTCGTGCACGCAGGCTGGGCAAGCGGTTACGGATACGCGGTTTACATCAATCATGCAGACGGCAGGCAGACCAGATACGGGCATTTGAGCAAGGTTCTGGTCAAGGCCGGCCAGACGGTATCACAGGGAGAGCGAATCGCCCTGAGTGGAAATACAGGCCGGAGCACCGGACCGCACCTTCATTTTGAGATCCGCATTAACGGAAGCGCGGTTAATCCGCTAAAATATCTAAACTGATATCAATTTTTTGTGCAAATGAGCTGAAATATATCGACGAAACACCCGTGCTTGAGATGGGTGTTTCGTTAATATGTACAAAAAAATAATAGTTCGTCAAAATATACATAGCAGTCTGGTAGTTTACAAATGTATGAAAAAGGTATATAATCGTAAAGAACTGTTCAAAAGTAATTTTTGATACATAGGAACTGTAGAAAATCGAACAGGCTAAATACAATAAAGTAAATTGAATAAAAGAAATTGAATAACAGATAACGGAATATAGAATAATGAGAGATAGACAGGCCAGAAATGGATAGCAGTCAGGCCTTGCGGGGAAATCCGGCAGTTACAAGAAAATAATGAGGTGGACGATGGAACAGTACGCAATTAAGGGGGGCAGTCCCCTGGTTGGTGAAGTTGAAATCGGCGGCGCAAAAAATGCAGCACTGGGCGTGCTCGCCGCAGCAATTATGACAGATGAAATGACAGTTATTGACAATATACCAGATGTAAGAGATATCAATGTCCTGCTTCAGGCAATGGAGAGCATTGGCGTCATAGTATACCGCAGCGACAGACATTCCGTGCGAATCAATGCCTCCATGATATCAGGACTCGTGGTTGAGGATGATTATATCAAGAAAATCAGAGCGTCCTACTATCTGCTGGGGGCGCTTCTGGGAAAATACAAGCACGCGGAGGTGGCACTCCCGGGCGGCTGCAATATTGGCACCCGCAAGATTGACCTGCACATCAAAGGCTTCAAGGCGCTCGGAGCAAGCGTCAAGATCGAGCATGGACTGATTATCGCAGATGCACAGCAGCTCCGGGGTGCGCATATCTATCTGGATACGGTGTCCGTGGGAGCTACGATCAATATCATGCTGGCCGCCGCTCTGGCGGAGGGCAAGACGGTGATCGAAAATGCCGCGAAGGAGCCGCATGTGGTGGATGTGGCAAACTTTCTCAACTCTATGGGCGCCAATATCAAGGGCGCTGGCACAGATGTGATCAGGGTATCGGGTGTCAGGAAGCTTCACGGTTCAGAGTATCCGATTATCCCGGATCAGGTCGAGGCTGGGACATTCATGTTTGCGGCGGCGATCACAAAAGGGGACGTCACGGTTAAGAATGTGATTCCAAAGCATCTGGAGTCCGTGACGGCAAAGCTTTTGGAGATGGGGTGTCAGGTGGAGGAGTCGGACGATGCGGTGCGCGTAGTCGCGTCAAAGCGTCTCGAAAATACGCATGTAAAGACACTGCCATATCCCGGGTTTCCGACCGATATGCAGCCGCAGATCGCGGTGACGCTGGCGCTGGCGAAGGGGACAAGCATTGTGACGGAGAGCGTTTTTGACAATCGTTTTAAGTATGTGGATGAGCTGGCGAAGATGGGCTCCAATATTAAGGTAGAGGGAAATACCGCCATCATAGAGGGGGTAGACAAATTTACCAGCGCAAACCTGACTGCGCCTGATCTCAGGGCGGGGGCAGCGCTGGTGCTTGCCTGTCTCACGGCGGAGGGCTTCAGCACAGTTGACGATATCAAATATATCGAGCGTGGTTATGAGGATTTCGAGGTAAAGCTGCAGAATATCGGCGCACAGATCGAAAAAGTGGAATCAGACAAGGAATTACAGAAATTCAAATTAAAAGTCGGTTGAGCCTATTGACATCCCATACAAATTAGTATATGATATATCCGATATGACAATTCAATATTGTGAGTCACATGTATGTGAGATACTCTTATTCAGAGTGGTGGAGGTACAAAGGACCTGTGAAGCTACGGCAACCCCGTTATATTGGGCGGAAGGTGCCAACCTGAGCGAGTTACTATTTGCAGTTGCTATTTGTATAGGAATGCATAGTATGAAAATAGTTCGAACAATAAGAGGATTTGATTATCAGATAACCAATCACTTCCGCTTATTTTATCAAATAAGCGGATTTTTTTAGGAGGAGATTACCAATGGAGAAACTTTTATTTACTTCAGAATCAGTGACAGAAGGGCATCCCGACAAGGTGTGTGATGCCATCTCTGACGCGATCCTCGATGCGCTGATGGAGCAGGACCCGATGAGCCGTGTTGCCTGTGAGACGGCGACCTGTACCGGTTTTGTGCTGGTGACAGGTGAGATCACGACCAAGGCATATGTGGACATTCCTAAGATTGTGCGCGACACAGTCAAGGAGATCGGCTATGACAAGTCGGAGTACGGATTTGATGGAAATACCTGTGCTGTATTCACGGCGATCGACGAGCAGTCCGGCGATATCGCGATGGGTGTGGACAAGGCTCTGGAAGCAAAAGAGAACAAGATGAGCGACGCCGAGATCGAAGCGATCGGAGCAGGCGACCAGGGGATGATGTTTGGCTATGCGACCAACGAGACAGAGGAGTATATGCCCTACCCGATCTCGCTGGCGCACAAGCTGGCGCTGCAGCTTACCAAGGTCCGCAAGGATGGAACGCTGCGCTATCTGAGACCGGACGGAAAGACACAGGTGTCTGTGGAGTACGACGAGAACGGCAGGCCGAAGAGACTTGAGGCGGTGGTGCTCTCGACACAGCATGACGATGATGTGACACAGGAGCAGATTCACAAGGATATCAAGGAGCATGTATTTGATGCCATTCTGCCAAAGGAGCTGATTGACGCAGACACGAAATTCTTCATCAATCCGACAGGCCGTTTCGTGATCGGCGGCCCACACGGCGATGCAGGACTGACAGGGCGCAAGATCATCGTGGATACCTATGGCGGATATGCGCGTCATGGCGGCGGTGCGTTCTCCGGAAAGGACTGCACCAAGGTGGACAGAAGCGGTGCATATGCGGCGCGGTATGTGGCGAAGAATCTGGTGGCGGCAGGGCTTGCTGACAAGTGCGAGATTCAGCTTTCCTACGCGATCGGTGTGGCGCAGCCCACGTCCATCAATGTCGATACCTTTGGAACAGGCAGACTTGACAGCGGGAAGCTGGTGGAGATCGTGCGCGAGAATTTTGATCTTCGTCCGGCGGGCATTATCAAGATGCTTGACCTCAGAAGGCCGATTTACAAGCAGACAGCAGCTTACGGCCATTTTGGGCGCAACGATCTGGACCTGCCATGGGAGAAGCTGGACAAGGTCGAAGTATTAAAGAAATATTTAGGAACTGTTCAGCAATAACTTTTAATATCGCTTGTCTTTTTCTCCGATATCACCACTCAAAAATCAGTTACATAGCCCGCTATGCGCCTGATTTTTGAGTGGCACTCTCGAAGAAAAATCCTAAGCGCTATTTAACAGTTATTTCTTAACAGTTCCTTATAGAGTGAGAGTGTGTATATTTATTGGGTTAATATATAAAAGTTAATAGTCTCAAAAAATGAACTCAATAGATGCCCCGGTATGATAAAATAAAGAGGGAAGCTTTATTTTATCATACCGGGGTTTTTGTGCGCCCCGGGACAGGGTTATACAGAAGATAAAATAGTTGTGGTAGTAGGGAGTTGGGACTATGGAGAAAAGTAAGAAATATTATGAGCTGCAGGCGCTTGATCTGTGGGATTTTCCGACACTGATCAGAAAGGCGAGGGAGATACAGGGGATTACACTGGAAGCCCTGTGCAGGGATGTCTGTTCCTTCAGCATGATAGGAAAGATCGAGAGGGGTGAACGTCTTGCGGGAAAAGAGCTGCGCGACCGCATCCTGGCAAGGCTTGGCGTGTGCAGCGACGGATATGAAAACTTTCTCTTTTATGAGGATTATCTCGTGTGGAAGAGGAAACAGCGCATCGTGAACGCGATCGAGAAATCGGACTTCGCCACGGCGGAGAAGGAGCTGGCTGTCTACGAGAAGAAAAGCGGCGAATATAATCTGAAGAAGCAGTTTTGCATGGTGATGCGGGCGCAGATCATGCAGAAACGTCATGAAGATCCGGCCGCGATCGCAAGGCTCTACGAGAAGGCGGTGAAGCTGACGGTCTCCGATATTGACCATGTGTCGATCGGGGAGCTCTGTCTGGCCGTGCAGGAGCTCGATATGATACTGGAGTATGAGCGGTGCTGTCATTCGGAGCGTCTGGCTTCCAGGTGCGAGGAAATTCTGGCGTATATCAGCAGTGAGATGTTTGATACATACAGCTATGTGAAGATCTATCCGAAGGTGATCTATTATCTGTATCTGAGTACCGCAGATTCGGAGCGGGACTGGAATCGTCTGCTGTGTCTCAGCAATCAGGGGACTGAGCAGTTGCGGACGACAGGGAGAATGTATTATCTCTGGGAGTTGATCGAGATCAGAAGAGAGGGCCTGACACGGGTGCGGGATGGAATCACAAATGACGAGGAGGGCAGGAAACGGGAGTCGCTGCAGAAAGTGATTGACACGATGACGGACTGGCTCGACGCGCTTGACTTCGTGCATGAGCTGTGCGGAACGCACAGGAAGATGGAGACCTCCTGCTATCTGTACCAGCAGAAGGAAGCGTACTGCATCAGCGATGTCATCCGGAGAAGGCGGGAAATGCTGGGCATGACGAAGAAAGCGCTGTGCGAAGGCATCTGCTCCGAAAAGACGATCGGGAGACTGGAGGCGAAGAAAACAAAGCCAAATATTGAGACCGTGCGGCTGCTGTTTGAGAAGCTGAATTTGTCTGGGGAGTATCAGAGGGCACAGATCGTTTCGAAGGACGTGAAAGCGGGTGTTATTGTAGGGGAGATAGGTGTTTACTCCAACAAATGTGATTTTAAAAAAGTGGAGCTGTTGTTGGCTGAACTTGAACCGTATATATCATTGGAAAATCCTATTAATAAGCAGTATAAGGAACGCATTGAAACCAGGATTAAGTCTGGCAGTGGAAAACTGTCAAAAGAAGAATCGGCAACGTGCTTCAGAAAAATATTGGAGGATACCATACCGTATGAGGCAGTACTCAAGAATGGTGAGAAGTATTTGACGAACGTGGAAATGCAGTGTTTGCTTAATATTGCGATATGTGTAGGAGAATCAAAAGGTAATATCGCCTTTGATACTTTATTAAAAATGTGTGGACAACTGGAAATGGATGAAGGTATTCTTGAGCATATTTCGGCATGGGAGACAATTATGACACATGTAGCCAATATATATGGAGATAGAGAAGAGTATGACAAATCGGATGCTGTTAGTATGAAGACAATGAAAGAGAGTATACATTGTTATAGAATGAATCTGCTCGATATGCACCTGTATATTCACATATGGAATAATGCTGAACGGCAAAAGAAAAATATCCCTGTAAAGCAGGGATATCAAGTAGATGTGTATTTAAAGAAATGCATTACACTATGTCAAATAAATAAGGACAATGTACGTGAAACAATGGTAAAAGAGCAACTTATGAGACTCTTATGAAACTAATATTGAAAATCAGTTGGTGATGGCATATCACTCATAGGAGCAATCCCGCTATTATCAACCTGAGGAAGTGTTCCGACAACGCCTGTATTTAAAGTTACTGTAATCGCCAGTA